>CAYXQJ010000002.1:222179-227019 GCA_964467455.1 uncultured Hyphomicrobiales bacterium
GGGACATCTATGTCAGGGACATCTAAGTCAGGGTTGGCGTTAGTTTGTTTAGCGCGCCACTTGCGACGATCCTCCACACGTTTGCGATAGCCACCGTGATACGTGTCGTCTCGCTCGAGTAGGACGTGGCAGAACTCGATAATGCCGATACTGACTCGCTTCAAGAGAAAGATTAGATCTTTCGCGAGTTCAACATCAAGAAGTTCACGGTCGGCAGCTAGGCGCAGCTGTGCCTTGGCTTCTTGAAGCGATCCATCAGCATAGAATAGAAACTGCAATCGCTCTCCGGTAGCAGACCTACCATATCCTTCGGAGATGTTTGAACAGACGCTGTCAACTGCTCGCACAAGTTGAGTGCCGAGTGTGTTCTTATTGAACGAATCCCACTCCTTGACGATCGCATAGATCTCTTGTGAGGCAATGCGTGCATCCTGATAGATGCGAAGACTATCTACAGACATAAAGGGTTCTCCCGCTTTCTGTCTATAGTGTAATCACCCACAAGATTCGTGACATCACCCAGACTTCGACGTCCCTGACTGCGTCGTCCCTGACTTAGATGTCCCTGACTTAGATGTCCCTGACTACGTCGTCCCTGACCGCAAAGCGACGGGATTGACCTCAAACCCCAACTCCTTCGTTGCTTCGCTTGCCCGTTGCGCTGCCAAAAACCCGATCATCGCGGCATTGTCGACGCAATACTCGCTCCTGGGGGCGACGAACTGCATGCCGGCGCGGTCGCAGCGCTCTTGCATGGTGCGACGCAACTCGCTGTTGGCACTCACGCCGCCGGCGATGGTGATGAGCGGGACACGGTGCTCCGCTGCTGCAGCCATGGTCTTGGTGACGAGGACATCGACGATGGCGCGTTGTGCCGATGCACAGACGTCGTTGATGTTCATCGTCTCGGCATGATCACGCAGGTGATACTTCACGGCCGTTTTTAGACCGCTGAAGGAAAAATCATAGGTGCCGTCGTTGATGAGGCCACGCGGAAAGGTGATGGACGTAGGATCACCGTCGCGCGAAAGACGATCAATGTGCGGACCACCGGGATAACCCAGACCCAACATCTTGGAGATCTTGTCGAAGGCCTCGCCGGCCGCATCATCACGCGTGGAACCCAGCACCTCATAGTCGGTGAATGAACGCACAAGGAAGATGCTCGTATGTCCCCCACTCACCACTAACGCAATGGATGGAAAGGGGCGAGCAGGATCGTCGACGTAGCCACTGTATACATGGGCTTCGATGTGGTGGACGGGGATCACGGGCAAGTGATGACGCAGTGCCAGCCCCTTGGCGAATTGTGTGCCGACCAATAACGAGCCGGCAAGGCCCGGACCGTTGGTGACGGCCAAGACGTTGATGTCGGTGATGTCGAGACCGGCCTCGTGTAGCGCCGCCGTCACGATCGGCGCGATGGCCTTGATGTGTTCGCGTGATGCCAGCTCGGGAACGATGCCGCCCCAGTGATCGTGGATCGGCTGCGACGAGATGATGTTGCTCTTGACGACGCCGTCGCTGATCACGGCAGCCGACGTGTCATCGCAGGAGGTTTCGATGGCCAGGATGTTCATAGCTGCGACCACAACATACCGAGGGCCGCGCCGACGGTGCGTTCACGGTTGATGCGTCGGTCGGTGCCGAACAGGTGTTTGACGGCTTTGACGCCGTCGGGTCCGGCCACGGCGATCCACACAAGTCCGACGGGCTTCTCTTCGGTGCCTCCGCCAGGTCCGGCCACACCGGTGACGCCAATGCCCCACGTGGTGCCGAACTTCTCGCGCACACGCATGGCCATCAGGACGGCAACTGCTTCGCTGACGGCGCCGACGTTGTTGAGCACAGCCGTCGGGACGTTGAGCTCACGTGTCTTGGCCGCATTGCTATACGTCAGGACGCCCCCTTCAAACCAGGCAGAGCTGCCGGGAATGTCGGTGAAGGCAGCACCCAACAGACCACCGGTGCAGGACTCGGCCACGGCGACGGTCTCATGGCGTTCGAGCAGACGTTCACCAACGGCGGCAGATAACGTGCGCTCGCCGGTGCTGAAGATGAATCGTCCGGCACGTTCCGTGATGATGGACGTGATGCGGTTAAGTTCGGTCGTCCGCTCGCGCAACGTTGTTCCCAACGCGCCGATGCGCAGCCGTACCCCTTGATAGTTGGGCAAGAAGGCCAACGTCGATGTGCCGAGAAACTGCGACGGTTCGCCGATCAGATCGGCAAGGTTGCTTTCGGCGATGCCCGTTGTTTGCAGCACGCGATATTCACGTACCGGTTTCCGTTCGGCATCGATCCGTTGTTGGAGAAGGGGCAGGACATGATCCGTCATGATGCCGCGCATCTCGGGCGGTACGCCCGGCATGGCAATGATGATGGTGTTCCCGTGTTGCAGCAGCACGCCCGGCGCAGTGCCGATGGGATTGTGCAGCACCGTGGCACGCGACGGCACTAGGGCCTGGGCGGCGTTGCGCTCCGTAAGCTCGCGGCCGCGCTCCTGCATCCATGCGTGCAGATGATCCAACCACGGCTGATGCAGGGCGAAGGTGTCGTTGGTGAATTTGTTGAGGACCGACAATGTGATGTCGTCGTGTGTGGGCCCCAAGCCCCCTGTCAACAACAACACATCATTGCGTTGGCTTAAACGCGAAAGGTCGGCGATGAGGTCTTTCTCCTCGTCGCCGACCGTATTCTGTGCGGTAATGGTAACTCCGATACGCGTACACGCTGCAGCGATCCACGCTGCATTGCTGTTGACCACCTGCCCGATCAGCAGCTCGTCGCCGATGGTGATGATGGCCGCGTTCAGAGTGTTTAGGACGTCTTTTGACGGATCTTCTTCTCGCTCATACCGCGGAGGTAATAGAGCTTGGAGCGGCGAACATCGCCTTCCTTGATGACCTGCATGCTTTGGATCGTCGGGGAGTTGACCGGGAAGATCCGCTCCACGCCGACGCCGTTCGAGATCTTACGAACGCGGAACGTTTCGTTCATGCCCGAACCGCGACGTGCGATCACGATGCCTTGGAAATTCTGGATACGCTCTTTTTCACCTTCGACCACGCGCACGGCGATCTTCACCGTGTCACCGGGACGGAAGGTGGGCATTTCCGGCGAAGCTTCACCGGCCTTGGCCTTGCGCATTTCGAATGCGGCAGCGGCCGAAGTGTTCTCGATCTTTTTGACCTTGGGATGCATAACGTGTTGGCTCCGAGTTGTATAGGACAGCAAACTTACGCAATCTTGCCTATCTAAATCAAGTGGTTATCAAACAATAGCTTACCCCCCGCCATGCCCGTTGCCGTCATTTGCGCCTTCCTTCTTGCCTCCATCGTTGGCCAGGCCCAAGAGACCTATAACATCACGTTTGACAAGCAGCCCCCTTTTATGTCATGGGCCAAAGAGTGGCATGACCAGAACCACGACCGGGTCTTCCGCAACGGATCGTTGGAAATCGACAATCGGATCGACAACAACGCTTGGTTCATCCGGTATTGGGCTTACGACCCGCGGTTTCCGTGGTCAGCATCACTCACCTATACGATCGATCAAGCCGACGGCTCGGACGGTTTTGGTGTGATCGCCCAAAGCGGTGACCTGTTCTTGATGTTCAAGATCCAGGCCGCACCACGAACCTATTGGATCGGTACGTGGAAACAGAATGGCAATGTGTGGACGAATGTGATCAAGCAACAGCCCGACAGTACCTATGTGCGGTTCGTAGACGCGATCAAGCCGCTTGGCCAACGCAACGAACTCTCGATCTCGGTCAAGAACAACACCATGTACTTCCTGATCAATGGTGTCGAGGTCGATCAACATCCGTTGAGCGGACCACTCGCCCCCTTCAGCGGTGTCCTTGGTGGTTTGGGGGTGTTCTATTCCAGCACTGTTAAGGGGCGAATGCATACGTTCGCTTCGTCGTATACGTCACGCGACGTGAAGCAGGTCAAGAATGCCTTCATCGGCGTTCGCAAGTCGATCGTGAAAGAACTTGAGGGACCAGGAAGCCGGTATCCGGTGATGTCGCCGAACGGGCAACAGTTGTATTACGTGCGTTCAGACAGTGTGACGTCGGATGATGCCTGGGTTGCCGACGCCGTCACCGATTCGACGTGGTCGGTAGGACGTCCGCTTGGCAAGCCGATCAACAACGCCACCGCCAACAATGTGGTCTCGGTCTCGCAAGATGGGAATGAATTGTTGTTGTGGGGACAGTACAATCCTGACGGTTCGTTCAAAGCATCGGGATTCTCAACCTCCCGACGAACAGCCAGCGGTTGGAGCCAACCCGGCGATATCAACACCAACCATGCACCAAGCAAGTCCAAAACACGTGAAGAATGTCTCTCGGCTGATCGATCCGTGGCGATCCTCGCCCGTGAGATCGAAGGCAACACGACCGGGGACAAAGACCTCTATGTTAGCTTTCGCATGGCCGACGGATCGTATGGTCCGCTGACCAACCTCGGCACCAACATCAACACCATCGGCAGTGAGAACGGCCCCTTTCTTGCCGCCGACAATCGCACGTTGTATTGGTACTCTTACCATGATACCTTCGGCGACGCCGACATCTTCGTCTCGAAGCGTCTTGATGATACCTGGCTGAACTGGTCCCCTCGTGTCAACCTTGGTCCTACCATCAACACCGTTGGCTGGGATGCCTACTTCTGTATTCATCCCTCCGGTCGATATGCCTACATGAATACCAGCGATGGGTACACACAAGGCATCTGCCGCGTCGACCTACCCAACGATGCTGCCACCCGAGCCCTCCTCCCCGATCCCGTGGTCATTGTTAAGGGGCGGGTGTTGCATGCCAAGACCAAGC
>CAYXQJ010000003.1:0-135085 GCA_964467455.1 uncultured Hyphomicrobiales bacterium
ACCCCCACGAAGTCCTACACGTAGACCTGCATGAGCCGAAGGCGAAACCCCCGTGACTTCACCGACCTTGAAGTCAAAGATCCCCCGCCCATACGTGCAAAACCGGAAGACATCTAACGGAGCCACATAGTCTACGTGCCAATACGTTTGGTCCGGTGCGCCTTGGGCTGTGATGTCGGTCCACGATTGGGCGAGCGTATCATACATGAAGGCGCCGACATCCGTTGCAGCAGCGATGAATCGTCCGTCTGCAGAAACGGCTAACGACAACACCAAACACGGTGGCAGACCGTTGAGTGGTGTCCACGTTGCTGCACCATCGACACTGGCATATACTGCCGGCCCATCATATCCTGAACCGCCGATGTAGATGCGATAAGCGTCACGCGAATCGGCTGTCAATGCATTACCGGAGAAGTAGTGTCCGTTGAGTTTATCCGGACGCGCAAACTTCTGCCATGATGCACCGCGATCCAACGTTCGCCACACCACGCCATGTGATGCCACCACATAACCGATGTTATCATTGGAGGGGGCGAGCATGAGCGCCGTGATGTTGACGTTTTCTTGTCCTTCACCAAAGTCATGTGCAAGAGAGTCGATCGACAACTTCACTTGTTCGAACGTGTATGTGTAGACCTTTGCCCCTGTGGATCGTGTACCGCCCCCTAACCACGCTTGTTGCGGATTTGTTGGGCCGGTCGTGAGCGGTGGAAGCCACATGTGGCCTTTGTGCGGGAAGTCGAGCATGTGCGGACCCCAGCCGTCTTCGGCAGCGGGCACGTACATGGTGAAGCCGGGATAGACGCAGAAGAGTGATTGACCGCCGTCGCCCGAGACCATGCTGGAATAGTCGCCGGAGATCATCTGTTGGAACGCACGCACACCGCCGGAGTCGACACGACTGCGTTGATATCCTTGATCCTGCGAACCAACACTGACAACATCGACGTTGTCGCGGCTGGTGTAGGAGCTGTAGTACTGACTGATGTTGAGTCCTTTGAGCGAGAGGTTCTGCACCGTCGTACCGCCGTCACGCGACACATACAAACCGCCATCGGTTGCAATGAATGTCGGATCATCGCTCTCACCGAAGTTCCAACTCATGATCTGCGGAATGTCGGCATGTAGCTTTGTTGCCGGTGCGCCGTAATATTCACCCCAACGATTGATCGGCGTGAAGGTATACCCTTCATCAAGCGAGCGATGGACTTCCACGCCGCCAAACATCCAGGCATATGAATTCGGATCGATCTCGAAGGATTGTGCATCGAACGGTGAGATCTTGATCGTACCACGTTGCTCCCACGACGTCAGGTCACCGCCTTGTGAAACCCAGAACGTCGTGGAGTCACTACGTGTGAGCGCAAGACCAACATAGCTCGTGAACGGACCCGCCATGATCACACTGCGGACGTTGCTTGCATTCCACAGTTCTGTCTGCACGTGTTGTGTTGTAAACGTCCCATCTTCATTCACCGTCGAGATCGTATCGCCGTGGATCACATAACACTCGTCACCCGGCGTCCACACGGCACGGGCATTACCATCGAACCACATCAACCGTTGAAAGGTTGCGCCGGTATCGATGCTGCGATAGATCACATTGCGTGAACGCCATGCCGGACCGTAATCCCATTCTACACCGACGGCAACGATCTCCAGTCGGCCACCTTCTCGTGTGTACGATACGGCATCAGTGAACCAACCCCAGCGCTGCATCTCCGTCAACCCATCGGATTGTTTCCATGCCAATCCTTCACCATCGAGGAAGAAGCAACGGGCACTTGCGGAGACGGCGATCAACCGTTCGACGCCGGAACTCAACAACACATGTTTGAGCAACACCGGATCATTGATCCTCTTCGCATCCGTCAGACACGTCCATTCCGTTCCGTCGATCTTCCCTTTCCATACCGTCCCACCGGCACCGGCAGCCCACAGACGTCCTGACGCTTTATCGAACTCCATCGTCATCACGCGTCCGGCCTGATTACTGCTGCCCACTTCACGCCACGTCCCACGCACCGACGGCGTATCGGCCTGCATACCCTCGGCCCGTTTCACCAGCCGTTGCAGGCGCGCTTCGCGCACCTCTTCGTTCACGGCCTTCCAATTCATGTCAGGGGGCGTTACATGCAACGACTCGAAATAGCGCTCCGCATCGCTGCGGTGTCGCTCACCTTCGCGTTGCTGCAATGGAACATCCGTCTGCGCCGTCAGCGGAAGCGCGGTGAACAGTAGGGTCAGGGCAAGGAGAGAATAGTGCATCTACGAAAATAGTAGTTCCTCGGCCTTCGGCCTCGGGATGACACGTGGCCTCTCCTTTTCTTTCTCGTTCCTCGCTTCGCTCGGAATGACAGGGGGCCTCGTTCCTCGCTTCGCTCGGAATGACAGGGGGCCTCTCCATTTCTTTCTCGTTCCTCGCTTCGCTCGGAATGACACTAATCAACGTTCCTGGGAAGTGTCATTCAGAATGAAATGAGGAAACGAATGCGCTGTCATTCCGAGCCGAAGCCCCGAGCGAAGCGAGGGGGAAGCGAGGAACGGAATGACATCACGGATTTCACTCGCCTTTGCCGGTATCTGTTGCATCCGGCATTTCCATGATGCGTTTGAGCCGCTCTTCATGGCTGAGACTAAGCCATTCGGCCTGCTTTTCGCTCGGACTCTTTAGAGATGTCAGCTCCGGATTCTCTTTGCGAATGAGATCGAGCTTCTTTGCACGATTGAATGACTTGATCTGTTTCTCTCGGATGATCGCATCTGCGACCTCAATGAACTCTTCCATGTAGATCACATCAAAGCACTTGTGCGTGTGAGCGTAACCTTTCGTTTGTCCGCCGCGGTGTTCAGACCTTCGACGCCACACGTTATTCGAGACGCCAATGTACGTCTTCGACCTGTCCTCATTTGCAAGGATGTAGACGTAGTATCGTTTTGTTCGGCTGGTTGTACTCATATCGACATAGTGTAACCACCATGCCTAAACGTGACATCTCTTCAATGAAAAACGAAGAAAGAGAGGTCATTCCGAACGAAGTGAGGAACGAAGGCCGAGGAACGCAGTGAGGAACGAGGAACCCTACACCTTGTACAACATCTTCACTACACCATTGGTGTGAGCTTTCGCTTCCAACAGTGTAAGCGTCCGCCGGAGTGTGCCTGCACCAAACAGCGTTGTGCCCTGACCCAAGATCACCGGCGCAACATAGATCTCGATCTCATCGAGCAAGTTCGCTTCCAGAAAACTGCGGCCAACTTGCGCACCGCCGACGATCCAGATGTCGCCGGGTGTTTCTTCTTTCAATCTCGGCACCAACTCCACCAGTCGTCCATTGTACGACTCAATGCCATGTTCGGTCTCTGGTAGGGGGCGAGAAGTAAGCACAATACTTCTCTTGCCGGCATATGGCCACTGGCCAAATCCATGCACTTGATCATACGTAGTGCGTCCCATGATCACGGTGCCAACGTTTTCGAAGAACTGGTGAAAACCCAACTCTTCACTGAAGTACGGATTCAACCACGCAATGCCGCCCGTTGCATCCGCAATGCGTCCATCGATCGATGTCGCGATATATAGCACCGTACGCATAATCTTTCACCGTTTGTGGGTATCGAAACTACGCATACCTCAAGCAAAGTTCCGTGCTGTCATTCCGTTCCTCATTTCATTCAGAATGACACCGCGAAGAAAGATAGGTGGACTGTCATTCCGAGGCCGAAGGCCGAGGAACGAGAAACACACAAAGAAGAGAGCGAAGCCCTGTCATTCCGAGCGAAGCGAGGAACTAATCCCCGCTCACCGCACTCGGCATGGCCAGTGCCACCATGTCGCGTTCTTGCAGGCGGCTGGCGCCGAGGAAGCGCTTGCCGTAGTAGGTTGATTCCAGCGACGAGATGGTGACGCCGTAACGCGAGGAGGCGTGGGCGAAGAGGTTGTCGCCGAGGTAGACGCCGACGTGGGAGACGCGGGCGTGACGACGCGTGTGGAAGAACACAAGGTCGCCGAACTGAAGCTTGTGGATGTCGCGGATGGGTTGGCCGACGGTGCTTTGCATGGCCGCCGTACGCGGGAGTTCGATGCCTGCCGATGTTGCATACAACATGCGCGTGAAGGCCGAACAATCGATGCCATTCTCGGAGGTGCCGCCGAAGTGATAGCGCGTGCCAAGCCAGTCCATGACAACACCGATGATCTTGGATTTTTCTACGCCCCCTTCAGTAAGATCATCACCATCGGAGTCGACGTAGTTGAGCCACAAGGAACGGAAGGTGTCGATGTCCACCGGCACGTCGTCCTCTTGCTCAAGTTCGGTCAAGTCTTCACCTTCATCCTGCAACAGGGCTTCGTCACCCGATGCGGCAAGGATCGAATCTGTTTCTTCTTCGGTGAGTTCGCTGCTTTCAGCGATGAGGCGTCGTGCGGAGTCTAACACGTCCGATGTGGACGTGTATTCCAAACCTGTGAGCTTGCACAAGGTCTGGCTTTGGGTGCGCACCAGGTCGAGTGCCTGCTGCTTGCCCTTGGTACGATTTGCCGGTGTGCACTTGCTGGCATACCGACGGCCACGGCGCGATTTGCGTGATGAACGCTTGGACTTCTTGCCGACCGAGGTCGACTTTTTCACGGTGTTCGAGCGCACGGCGGCAATTGCGTCCGTGGGTTGGAACGTCGAGAGGGCGAAGAGCGTCATCAAGATCGCACAGAAGGCGCTGAAGATGTTATGCTTCATGTTTCCTGTGAGTTAGTTCAACTGTTGTGAGGTGGTAGGGGGCGTCTTGTACACCCGCTCCAAAAGAAGCCGTCCGGAACCGTCAAGCAGGAAGCCCTGCACATTCGGCTGCGTAAGGCGGATGAGGACATCGTGGTACAAGAAGATCCACGGACTCTCCTCAAGGACAATGCGTTCCATCTCGTGATAGAGCGCGGCACGTTCAGAGAACGTCAGTTTGGGCGACAAGGCCCGCGTGTAGAGATCGTCGAGGTCGGCACGACGTGTATGCGTCGTATTCGGTCCCGACGGCGAGAAGTTTTGCGACGTGAACAGGGCGAGGAAGTTCTCCGGGTCCGGATAATCTCCCATCCAACTGGTACGCCACATGGCCAACTCACCGGATCGCACCTGCGAGAGGTGCTGCGGAAAATCAACCTGGCGGAGTTCGACCTTTACGCCGATCTCGCGCCACATCTCTTGAATGGCTTCGGCCACTGAGGCCGTACGTGGGTTGTTGCCTAACTGCAACAACAGCTGTGGCAAACCCTTACCGTATGGGTATCCGGCCTGTGCCAGCAGATCGCGGGCACGGTCGGCATCATACTGATAACCGCGAACGGTATCGGAAAAACCGGGCATTGTCGGCGGCAACACACCGTGATGGGCGGGAATGCCTCGTCCGTGTAGGACGTAGGTGACAATGCGATGCCGGTCGATAGCATAGTTGAGCGCCTGCCGAAGCAAGCGTTGTGAGGCAAGAGGGACGGCACGTGCTGCAGGATACGTGGTATCAAGCATGATGCCGTAGTATTCGATGGAGTGGGCTGCGGCGCGATGGATCCTGAACTTCGTATACGGAGGCTTCAAGGTCCCATCCACGTCGTAGACCGAAGGGGCGAATGAACCATCAACGGAGCTCACCACATCGTACCGACCTCGGGTGAATTCGAGGAACTCGTTCTTGACATCTCGCAGAAACGTGATGTGTACCGACGTGAGGTACGGCAATCGTTTTCCGCGCGTGTCCACCTTGAAATAGCGCTCATTCCGAGCCAAGGTGAGTTCCACATCCGGCACCCAGCGCTCGAACCGAAACGGTCCGGTTCCTACCGGGTGTTGCCCAAAGTCAGCACCGTATCGCTCCACCGCCTCTTTCGGCACGATGGATCCATACGGCATGGTCAAGACAGCCAGGAAAGGGGCGAATGGTTCGGTCAAGGTGATCGTGATCGTCGAGTCGTCAACGACCGTGATCCCCGAGATATGTCCGGACCGCCCTGCCCTGCTGTGTTGATGAAAGACATCGGCACCAACGATGCGGCTGCGGAAGGCCCAAAGTCCGGTGGACTTCGTGCGCGCGTCGCAGATCCGCTCGATACTATATCGGACGTCTTCAGCGGTGACCCGACGTGTCGAGTCAGAGCCGAAGCAGGCGTCGGTGTGGAACCAAACGTCGGTCCGCAGATGGAAGGTCCACCTCCGTCCGGCGTCGTCCACCTCCCATGAGGAAGCGATACACGGTGCGATGCCAAGGTTGGTGTCGAGTTCTACCAGACCGTTGAAGACGTGGGTGTTGGCCCAGGTAGCAGCTTGGTAGGACGCGACGGCGGGATCCAAGCTGGCGATCCCGTCAGGTTCATTATAGGTAAATGATGTCAGTGACTGCTCGTCGGAGGCCCTGTGGCCACCGCACGAGACGATGAACAGACAACTAATAATGGCGATCGTGGTTGTCAAAGAACGCTTCATGATCGGCTGCAAAACTCGGTAGTTCTGCGGAGGCAGCCAATTAATTCGAGTTCATTGTCAGGGAAACTTCTCACTCGTATCTTTGTGCGTGGTACTGTTTCGCCCCCTTATCGTCCTGATGTCCGTGTTCTCAATAGGACTTGGACCATTGTTGCCGGATCTCCCCAAGATCCCGGCCATTTGGGAGCATTATCAACACCACCGCACCGAACATGGGGAAAACACCCTGTCGTTTGTGGAATACCTGGTGGATCACTTTGGCGGGACGGATCATCAGGACGCCGAGCACCAGGCACTGCCCTTATACTCCGTGGGGGCCTCTGGGGGGGTCTACGTGGGGGTCGAAGTGGTGTCTGACGTGCAACCTAACTTCACAGAACTAGCTCCCAAGACTTACACAGCGTCTAACGCAAAGCCTCCCGCAGCGCCTACCTCAAAGACAGCGAAGCCCCCCCGAAGCTGACCTACCCCCTCGGTAGGTTCTTTTCATCAGCTTCAGTTACGGGAACACCATGTTCGAACGGATCATCGGCTTTTCGATCCGGAACCCGCTTATCATCGCCATCGGCGTCACATGCCTCATTGTCTGGGGTGTGGTGTCGTTTCAACGACTGCCGATCGATGCCGTTCCGGATATCACCAACAATCAAGTCCAGGTCGTCACACTCACGCCGGCCCTGGCACCACAAGAAGTAGAACGTCTGATCACCATTCCGGTGGAACAGACGATGGCAACGATCGACGGCATCACGGAACGACGCTCGGTGTCGCGGTTCGGGTTGTCCGTCGTCACGCTCGTCTTCGAAGACGACGTCGACATCTACTGGGCGCGAGCCCAAGTGGATCAGCGTCTGACCGAAGCCAAAGAAATGATCCCGGCCGATGCCGGCACGCCGATGATGATGCCCATCACGACGGGCCTCGGCGAGATCTATCAATACCGACTCGAGGTCGACAAGGACCATACGGCCATGTACGATCCGATGTCGCTGCGGACGATCCATGAGTGGATGGTCCGACGTCGCCTGCTCGGTTCTCCCGGCGTTGCCGATGTCGCCTCCTTCGGCGGCTTCCTCCGCCAGGCCGAGATTGCCGTCGTACCGGAACGTCTGCGGTCCTTCGGACTCTCCATCGCCGACATCCTCGACGCCGTCCAACGCAACAACGCCAACGCCGGCGGCGCCTACATCGAAAAAGGTCCCAACCTTGCCTACATCCGCGTTGAAGGCATGGCCACCAACCTCACCGACCTCGAGAACATCGTCGTCGGCACGACCAATAAGAACCTCCCTATCCTGGTTCGCGATATCGCCGACGTCCGCGATGGTCATGCCGTCCGCTACGGCGCCATGACCTATAACGACTCCGGAGAAGCCGTCGGTGGCATCGTCTATATGTTGAAGGGGGCCAACAGTTCCGAGGTGATCGAGACCGTCAAGGAGCGCATGAAGGCGATCGAAGCTTCCTTGCCGGAAGGACTCCACATCGCCCCCTTCCTTGATCGATCGAAGCTGGTGAACAAGGCGATCTCGACCGTGGCGACGAACCTGATCGAAGGTGCGTTGATCGTGATCTTCGTGCTGGTGCTGATGCTCGGCAACATGCGCGCAGGATTGATCGTGGCAAGCGTGATCCCGCTGTCGATGCTCTTCGCCATCGGCATGATGACGCTCTTTGGTGTGTCGGGCAACCTGATGTCGCTCGGCGCCATCGACTTCGGCCTCATCGTCGATGGAGCGGTGATCGTGGTGGAGCATGTGTTGCATAAACTGCAGGGCGTTCCTCGTTCCACTCGGAATGACAACAGCGAGGGCCTGTCATCCCGAGCGAATGCGAGGGAGATCGTTCAGTTCGCCGCCGTCGAGATCCGCCGCAGTGCAGCGTTTGGTGAGTTCATCATCTTGATCGTCTACTTCCCGATCCTGACGTTGGTTGGTATTGAAGGAAAGATGTTCGGTCCGATGGCGCAGACGGTGGTGTTTGCAATTCTCGGTGCCTTCATCTTGAGTACGACGTATGTGCCGATGATGGCGTCGTTGTTGCTCAAGCAACAGACGACACATAAGGTCACGTTCGCTGATCGCATCATGAAGCTGATCGAGCGACTGTACAGACCGGTGCGGAATGCTGCGCTGCGTCGCGTGCCACTACTTTTGACTTCGGCCATTGCCCTGTTCGCCCTTTCGCTCTTTGGCTTCTTCTCCCTCGGCGGTGAATTCATTCCGACACTCGACGAAGGCGACTTTGCCGTGGAGACGCGGTTGATCACGGGATCATCGCTGTCGGAGACGATCAAGACAACGCAGCAGGCAGCGGCGATCTTGAAGAAGAACTTTCCGGAAGTGATCTCCGTGGTCGGCAAGATCGGTACAACGGAGATCCCCATGGATCCGATGCCGATCGAGTCGGGCGACTTGATCGTGGTGTTGAAAGACAAGAAGGAATGGACATCGGCTTCGACGCGTGAAGAGTTGGCCGGCAAGATGCAAGAAGTATTGTCGACCTTGCCCGGCATTGCCTTCGGTTTCCAACAACCGATCCAGATGCGCTTCAACGAATTGATGACGGGTGCCCGACAAGACGTGGTGATCAAGGTCTACGGTGAAGATCTCGACTCTCTCGTTCACGTTGTTGATCGCATCGGCGCCATTGCTCAACAAGTGCAAGGTGCTGCCGACGTGTATAAAGAACCCGTCTCCGGTCTTCCGCAGATCGTCGTGCGTGCCGATCGTGAAGCGTGTGCGCTTCTCGGTGTGAACATCGACGATGTGAACAGCACCATCAGAGCTGCGTTCGCCGGTGAACTTGCCGGCAATGTCTACGAACAAGAGAAACGATTTGATGTCGTAGTGCGGTTGCGCGCCGAAGATCGGACGTCGATCACCGACCTTGAGCGGTTGACGGTGCCGACACGCCTCGGACAACTCATTCCGCTGCAACAAGTGGCAGACATCCGCATGGAAGAAGGTCCGAACCAGATCCAACGTGAAGACGGCCGACGTCGCATCATCGCCGGCTTCAACGTGCGCGACCGCGATATCCAGAGTGTCGTTGACGAGATCCGTCAACGCATCAACGCCGAGGTCGATCTTCCGCAAGGATACGAGGTCACCTACGGCGGTGCCTTCGAAAACCTCAACGCCGCAAAGAGTCGGTTGATGATCGCCGTTCCCGCAGCGTTGCTGCTCATCCTCTTCTTGCTCTATCTCACCTTTGGCACGTTCAAGGAGACCGTCTTGGTGTTCACCGCCATTCCCCTCTCTGCCGTCGGCGGCATCGCGGCCTTGATCTTCCGCGGCATGCCCTTCAGCATCTCCGCCGGCGTGGGCTTCATCGCCTTGTTCGGTGTGGCCGTCCTCAACGGCATCGTCTTGATGGCGGCGTTCAAGAAACACGCCGACCTCGGACCAATGCGTACAGTCTTGCGCGGTACGTATGATCGCCTTCGTCCCGTCACCATGACGGCCCTCGTGGCTTCACTCGGCTTCTTGCCGATGGCCATCAGTCAAGGCGACGGCGCCGAGGTCCAACGTCCACTTGCTACCGTCGTCATCGGCGGCCTTGTCTCCTCAACCTTGCTCACCTTGGTTGTGCTTCCGGCATTGTATCTCGCAGTGTCAACGTGGAGCGAGCGCAAACGCAAACTCACGGCGGCACCGATGTTGATCATCGCACTGCTTGGTCTGTCGGCGATCTCAGCACAGGCCACCGATACATTTTCACGACAGCAGATACGCACCCTCATCAACGAACGCAACATCGACATTCGCACTGCCCGCAATCAAGAACGTCAGGCCGATGTGATGAAGGGGGCTGCTGTAGACCTCGGCAAGACGCAGCTGCTATGGATGGGTGGCTCGTATAACGCCAACGTATGGGACAATGCCTTCAGCATTGTGCAGACGGTGCCGTGGATCACGCAGATGACGTCGGCATCATCATTGGCCACGGAGCGCACACGGTATGCCGGCCTCAACGCCGTCCTGACCCAGCGCATGGTGCTGGCCGAAGCGGAACGCACGATGGACGAGATCGCCTATGCGCGCGAAGTGTTGCGCTTGATCGACCGGCTGGACTCGTTGTTAGAACGTGGTGTGAAGGTCGCCGAAGTGCGACATCAAACCGGCGACGTCTCCACGCTGGCCTTGGTCAACACCCAGGCACAGCGCTCCGAGCTCACCATTCAACGCGAGACCGTGACGCTGCAATTGTTCGAAGCCGAGCGCAAACTGCGTGAGCTGTGTAACGACTCTGCCGTCACGACCAACGAAGACAGTCTCATCAAGCGCACATCTCCTGTCGGTGATTCATTAGCCGGACCGATCATTCAAGAGATCGGACAGCGCGTGCATGTCGCCGAAGCCGAGGTCGATCTTGCCAACGCGCGGTGGGGTCCCGACCTCACCCTCGGCTACACCAATCAATCGTTGATCGGCACGCCGATGGGCACGGGACGTCTGGCCACCTCCGACGACCGCTTCAGCTACATCACGCTTGGTGTGCACGTCCCCTTGTGGTTTGGCCCTACTTCTGCCCGCGCCGAGCAAGCCGTCCTCCAGCGCGACCTCACGCGCGACGCCTCGCTTGCCGCCTTGCGTGCGCGCGAGCAACAGCGCGCCCAGCTGCTGCGCGAGCACGACGTGCTCAAGCGTGTCCTCACGCACTACGAAGGTCCTGCCGCGCTGCAGCTCACCACCATTGCCACGCACGCCCAGCGTGCCTTCGAAGCCGGCGAGATCGATTGGCTCGCCTATCAACAGTCGATCGAACAAGCCGTCTCGATCCGACGCAACCACCTCGAGTCGTTGCTTCGTTACAACGACGTTGTCATCTCACTCGAACTCCTCACCAAGAACTAATATGAATACCAAACTCCTCTCCTTCTTTTCAGCTTTGTTTCTCACCTTGTTTCTCCAGTCATGTTCCCCTGAAAGTTCCCAGCCCGCTGCAAAAGAGGTTGAACCCCAACAACACATGACCATCACGCTCACAGCCGAGCAGGAGAAGAATGCCAACATTCAGCTCGACAGTGTGCGAAGCATTACGCTGCATGATCCGCTGCGCGTGCACGGCATGTTGCATGTACCGCCGCAATATCAACTCAGCGTCACCGCACCGTTTGGCGGCATCGTGAAGAACACCTCCATCCTGCCCGGTACGAATGTTCGTAAGGGGCAGGCACTCACCACGCTGGAAGATCCGGAGTTCGTGACGATGCAGGAAGAGTATCTCACCATCAAAGCCAAGCTGGTGTTTGCTGAGCAAGAGTTGAAGCGACAGGAAGAGTTGGCAAAGGAGAACGTCAACGCCCGTCGGTCGCTCCAAGAAGCCACGGCCAATGCCGAGGTCTTGCGTGTGCGACAGCGTGCACTCGCTGAGAAGTTGGCGATGATCGGCATCACGGCATCGAACTTGACGGCAGCGAATATGACACGGACCGTGACCATGCGCGCCCCCTTCAATGGCTATGTGACCAAGGTCTATGTGAACAATGGTTCGGCGTTGCAGCCGAACGACAAGATCCTGGAGTTGGTGGATCCCACGCACCTGCATGTGGAGTTGCTGGTGTTCGAGCGTGATGCGCAGAAAGTGGAGATCGATCAGCCCATCACGGTGCGGTTATCGGGTGAGAAGGCCGATCGCAAAGGACACGTCCATCTTGTGGGTACGGAGATCGGTGAAGACCGCACCGTCTACGTCCATGCGCATCTGAACGATGCCGATCCCACGCTGCGTCCGGGTACCACGCTCACGGCCATCATCGAGACCGGCGGCACCAACGTTGAAGCCGTTCCCGTGGCAGCCGTTGCAAAACACGATGGAAAGTCGTGGGTCTTCACCAAGAACGCCGACGGCACCTACACCATGTATGAAGTCCAGGTCGGACGCGAAGACCTCGGCATGGTCGAGATCAAGAACGCCTCGGAGTTAAGGGGCAAGCAGATCGTCGCTGCCGGTGCGAATCATCTACTCGGTGTGTCGTCGAATAACGCTACTGAGTAGCAACAAGCCATGACCGATCTGCGGAGACAACCCACACATAACTACGTTGCGCGCAGATCGCCAGCAATTCACCAGCACTGGAGGCTACACCCAGCAGACGGCCTTGTAGATCGAACACCTGGACGTTTCCGGTTGGACCACCCTCTTGGCCCCATAGGAGTCGGCTAATGTGCACGGTGTGGATCGGGGTTGAGCTCGGCTCCTGTACACTGCTGATGGTTTCGTTGATGGGATAGAACATCATCCCAGCGCGAGAGTATCCTCCAAGGTATTCGCGTCCAGAGGGATCGGTCCAGTATGAGACAAAGGATGAGATCGTCGTTTTGAGGTTCACAAACCCTGAGCAGAAGATGCGATCTCCCTCAATACTAATGCGAACAAACGCCGCATAGATCACGGACTCATCTCCTATCTTGACCTGAAGATATCCGGCTGCGGTCCACGTATCGGAGTGCCGACGGATGACGATCGGATAGAACGCGGATCCCGTCGACATGTCGAGCCGTCTGCTGCGAACAACGGCACCACTACGATCGATGAACGAAAGAACGATGGAAGTATCAGCATCTGCCGACCGCAGGACGGTGAAGGAGAGCACCGTATCATGTTGTGGTTGAGATTCGATCAGTGTCGCGAGGACTCGTTCCGATCCGTTGGTGATAAAGGTCGTCGTTGGATGTTGTTTCAGATCTCTATCGAATGGTACAACCCAAGCCTTGGAAAATGACGTCGACGGGAATGCTGATATCCCTGTGACGAGTGAGGTGCCATCAGTGAAACACGCAATACTAAACCCTCCGTCGAGAACATCAGGAACTCCGGCATTGATCACGCCGACGCTTCGCTGCAGTCCGGTTGTATCAAACTGATAGAGAAGATGTGAGCCCGGCTCCGGCAGCTGTGCACCACCGCGCTGACGGGCACACAGCACGTGTCCACGCGCAGATGCTGTGACCGATGATGACCCCGTCAAGATCGTCTGGAACGTGTCTTGCTGGATCTTGAGTTCTGCTCCACCATCAAGATCAACCAAAAGTTCAGCATACGTCCCATGCGCTGCCGTCAACATGCTATTGCGAGTCAAGCACGTAAGCCGTAACACACCATCAACAGTGCGTTGATGTCCGGAGAAGATGATGTTGGAATCTGTTTTACCGTATCTGAACAGTTCCTTCCACATTCCATCGACGCTCTGCAACACCCGTGTCTTGAACACGGACTGGCGTGTCACCACGATCGTATCACTGCCAACAACGTCTAGCCGCTCCACGGACTCGGCAGGTAGAAAGTCGACAGGAATGATCGTCGGTTCGATCTGGGAGAACGTCAACTCTTGAGCTCGGGCCTCTGCTATAGCAGCAGTTAGAAGCAGGAGACCAAACATTGCTGTTCGCATGAAACGAAAACCGCTAACCATGTAAGCACGACCAACCATTTTAGCGCATCCGTAGTTATAAAACATCGTGATTGTTTGAACTTACACAGAACACTGTGACTACATAATACCTTCTCTTTTCCTTCGCCTGAGGGTGCGCTTGTTGTTGATGGTCTACCTACTCCTACTGCAGTCTCACGGTGCAGTCGCCTACTCTCGCCCATAGGGAGACGGCAGGCAGGTCTTTAGGCTTCTCGATCACAAGGTCAAGCCCATCGATCTGCACGTGTGTGCTGTGGTAGCGCGCACCAGAGACATCGAATAACTGAACAGATGGTCGTTCAGCAAGTGTGCAGGAGCCTCCCCCTATTAAGCGCCATGAAGTCCCCACGTCAATGACGCTTACATGAAGGGTGCGATCAGCAACCGCCGTCTCGACGGAGACCGTCGGACGTTGAGAGGTCAAATAGAGGTTGACGCAACTGGATTCTTCGGTGGCACCATCGGGTTTGTAACTGAAGTTTGCCATCATATCGTGAACGCCATCGTGGTCGATGTCATCCACGACAGAACAGTCTAGCAAGTACGAACCCTGCATTTGCGATTTGACTGGTACAGCTGTTCCAAGGATCTCAACTTCCGCCGTTGAAGGATCCTTCAGTCGAGTTAGCGTAAGTGCCGCATACTTCACTTCACCTAGACTATCGATGATGTTCGTAGGCCGGTCATACCGGATAAACGGACGGTCTGAATCAATCACACGCGGGAAGTTGCTTTCTGAGTTCTCACCACCCTGCCCCAAATACCGATCCCAGTATGCTCGCCAGTATTCCGGCACGGAAACGACATTCATTCCGCTGCGAGTGACCTTTAGCCCTCGGTCTCGACTCCCGTTATGATCAACTCCGAATAGCCACCATACACCGGGCGTTCGCAACACAACGGCACCATAACTGTGACCGGGGAGATATGTGCGCTGAATGACGGTCGTGCGTATCGTGTCTTTACGTGCGGATAAATCTTCGCGATTGAGCTCCAGGAGTTCGAAATACTTCTCCTGCGGATTCGAGTAGTACACCTGCACCAGACATGCAATACCGTCAAGGGTGCCCAATGCCACAACCTCTGTGGGTGGTAGGTCAGGATACATTGAGTTACGACTATCTCGAATTGCAACGAAGCTCAGTCCAATGAATGGATTATCCAGATGCCCATACACAATGTTGGGCGAAGAATACCCATCCCAACTATATCCGTCATTGAGCCCATCACCATCCAGGTCACCAAGAAAGCGAGTCTCAACACCAGCTGCTACATAAAGCATTCCATCTTCATGAGCCCTAATCCTCTCAGTTTCGGAGAACGCGCTGAAGACCGTCAAGCCGGCCCCGCTGTATGTACCTCCAAAGATGTCCTGCCTTCCATCTGAATCATAGTCTCCAACATCATTGACAAACTTCAGATCCGGTTGTTGGCGCGCGTACACTTCAGGCACTTCAAGAAACGATTCAATCTCAAACCAGTACAACGAGTCGTTACCTCTTGCATTCACCCACCGCAGCGGTATCAAGTGTGTGCTATCCGGCAGCGTGAGTGGGAATGGCCACATTAACGGACCAACCATCTGCCCCGCAGGGGTCCACATCTGCGAGCGCACTTCCGTCGGCTCAAAAACGGCGATGCAAAGCGCGATCGCCATCACCGAGCATACTGGACAAAGTGTGCGCATCAGACGTAACAAGGTCGTTGTACCCCAAAGAATACAACTACGTTACGTAATAATCCGGCAGTGTGAAAATATCTGTCTATCTATCTATCTAGCTATCTAGCTATCTAGCTATCTAGCTGTCTAGCTGACTAATAACCGGTAACGGGTATCAGGTCTTCTGCATCTTTTTTTTTGCAGCCGGAAACAGAATGTTATTCAGGATCAACCGGTATCCTGGCGACGTGGGATGCAGGGCAAGATCGGTTGGCGGGTCGCCGACGGCGTGACGGTAGTCTTCGGGATCGTGGCCGGCATACCAGGTGAAGGTGCCGCGGCCGACGTTGCCGTGGATGTAGCGGACCTGGTTGGTACCGTCGCGCTCGGCAAGAACGGTGACGGATTTCTTGATGTACTCTTTGCGGAAACCGGTGGTCTGACCCAAAAAGCCCCTTACCACATTCACATGACATTGTGTGAGCATGGTGGGGACGGGGTCATACTTGGCAGAGAAGTCGAAGAGCGTGAAGTAGTCGCTGCTTTCGGTGGCGAGGACGCGGTTGACGTCGACGTCGATGTTCGAATATTCGTACTCGTAAGGATTGAGCGAGACCTCGAAGTTCTCGAAAGCAAAACAGCGGTTGAATTCGAGTTTTTGATTGGCGTTCTGGTCCGGTGGATCGCCATCAAACACAACGTCGGCAATGTCGGTGTTGATCGTCGCCAACGCAATGTCGTACGAATCCGTGGCACTGCACATCGCAAACATGAAGCCGCCGGCGGTGACGTAGTCGCGGATCTTTTCTACGACGGCATGTTTGAGATCGGGCACGGTGGAGAAGCCAAGTTTGCGCGCGGTGTTCTCCAATAACTCCACTTGCTGGATGTACCAGCTTTGTCCGGCAGCCGACGCTAGGAACTTACCGTGTTGTCCGGTGAAGTCTTCGTGATGCAAATGCAGCCAGTCGTATTCACTCAGCTTGCCCTGCATCACCTCTTCATCCCACAACTTGTCGTATTTCACTTCGGCATATTCCATCACCAACGTCACGGCATCGTCCCACGGACGGAAACCCGGCGGTGCATAGACGGCGATACGCGGGGCCTTTTCCAGACGCACGACTTCGGTATTGCTGCCTTCGGCCTGGACGTCGGCATAGATGCCCGACGCCGCAGCACCGCTGATCTCTTCGAACATCACGCCGCGGATCCGACATTCCGTCACGATCTCCGGCACCGCATCCATCACAAACGACCCGCCGCGATAATTCAGCAGCCAGTCCACCGGGATCTCCTTCGTCAGCGCCAGGTACGTGATCCCATAGGCCTTGAGGTGGTTCGTCTGGCCTAAGTCCATTGGTATCAATAGTTTCTGCGCAGAGACCGACCCGCCCCCTACCAAAAGGAAGAGGACTGTCATTCCGAGCGTAGCGAGGAACGGTGTGAACATGGGTGCAATCTACGGATTGAGATGCTTCGTATTTTGGGGCATGACGTTGACCGCACAAGACATCGGCATTATTGAGAACGTCCTGGGTCCGTCCCAGGCGTTAGATGCAAACAGCTGGTTTTGGAACCTCCGCGATGCCTCGGGCAGAGTGTTGGCACTGACCGTTTCGATCGTCGAGATCGGCACCGAATCCCCGACCGTCGTGGCCTCGGCCCAGACGCATCAGGGCTATATCGAGCTGCACGACGTCACCGCCTATCTCTGCATCGAGCCCGACGAAGTGATGTTCATCGCCAAACAGGCCGATCGATTCACCTCGCTCGTCGTGGGCAAGACGTGTACGTGTTCGCAGTTCTCCAACATCCGCGCTTCGTTGATCAAGGCCGACCTTACGGAGCTTGATCCGACGCTGCTGATGGCGGCCATGCAACTCTCGCTTGCCGAATCGCTGCTCGAGACGTTGTAATGCTCAACGTCACCATCACCAACGCTTCCGGACAGCGGTATCGCGGAAAAGATGCTATTGTGAAGGGGGCGAGCAAAGCCCTCAAAAAAGAAGGCATCAAACACGGACGGGTCGACATCATCCTCGTCGACGATCCCTACCTCAAAAAACTCCACAAACAGTGGATGGGCGATGGATCCGCGACCGACGTGATGACCTTCCCTATCGAAGAAGAGCCGCCGATCTTGGGCGAGATCTACATCTCCGTCGACATGGCACGTCGCAACGCTGCCGGCTACGGCGTCACCCTCACAAACGAATTATGTCGGTTGGCCGTCCACGGAGCGCTGCATCTTTGTGGCTACGACGATGCCACGGACGAGCAGCGAGCCATCATGCACAAACTTGAGAATCGCTATATTTCCGGCCTATGAACGATCGATACACTGTTGAGCGCATCATGGAGATCATCGCCTACGTCATGGGCATCCGCCGCAGCGGCACGCCCTTGATGAAGGTGGACACCACGGAGCTCACCAACCAAGGGTATACGCAGTCCGAGATCTCCGCCGCCTTTTCCTGGATCATGGAACGGGGCGAGCACGACATCGCCTCCGATGCCGACTCCTTCCGCATCCTGCACGGCGTCGAAGCCGAGACCATCACCCCCGAAGCCTGGGGTCTGCTGCTCACCTACCGCGACCTTGGCTTCCTGACCAACGAAGACTTGGAGAACATCATCGAGCGCGCCATGGTCATGGGTGCCGAGACCAACATCGTCGACATCCCCGAGATCCGCACCCTCGTCGCCGTCTACGTCATGCACCAAGGCCCGTTTGCGCAGACGGGGAGTAGGAACCTTTTGCTGGGATCTGACTCGGTGAATTAGTCAGTTAGTCAGTTAGTCGGTTAGTCGGTTAGTCGGTTAGTTAGACTGCTAGAAGGCTAGATTGCTAGAAAGATGATGTGTTTGAAGTTGAAGAGCGTGTTTGGTTAGCAGACTAACCGACTAACAGGTTAACTGACTAACAGGTTAACCGGTTAACCTGGCCTCGTAGCTCAGCTGGACAGAGCGACGCTTTCCTAAAGCGTGGGTCGGAGGTTCGAATCCTCTCGAGGCCACAGGACCTGAAGGAGACCTGAAGGAGACCTGAAGGTCGAACTTTCACACAGAGTGCACCCCAGATCTAACGAACGATCGAGACTTTCGCTCTGGGGAAAGCGTAAAGCGGAGGCAACCATGGGTAAAGAGATCGATTATAAAGATCACTTGGTGTATCTGAATCCAGTTCAGAGAGAACGTGAGGCGATCGAGAGGATCATGGTAGGAGTATATGGCCGTAACTCAGCAGATATCGCGTGTTACTTCGCACTGCATCATTACGCACACACTTCTGGTTGACATAGCTTGGGATGCCTTTGTTAGTGATCGCGAAAACTGCCAAGCTGACATTGACTTTGCTATCATACTGGATGCGCCGGGAAACGTTCACAAAGTGCGTGAGCCCAGCTGCATTCGCAACAGGGCTCACGTTCAGATAATCGAGTATCGGCAGGGACTTACAGGCTGAAGGAGGCGGAAGAAGCCTCACCACAGCCGACTGTCGGGATGCCACCCACGGTTGTTCGTTCTCGGATGTATGGTCTAACCTGTAGGTAGAAAGTCACGCCTGCAGGGTTCCCACTGTAGTGTCTTTGGATCTGGTCAAGCAGAGTTCCGATGACATATGTTCGTGCGCTGCCGTTCTCATCGGTCATGTTGACTCCCGAAGCAACAAATAGTGCTTCGCTACAGTCGTCGTCTGCTGAAGTTGCAACATAGAACATCGGCCATGTTTCGGCACCGTCGTGTTTCCATGTGATCTCAACTTCAGCATTGAAGGCAGAGTCAGATGGAAGACCAGGGTTGTGCGGATCCTCTTCATAAGTCCAGAATGCGTTCAATTGATTGATCACAACCAGGTCCGACGCCAAGTCATCACCTAGTGCTAAGTCCACTACGGTTAGTACGTCCGCTCCGACATATTGCACTGACTCTATGGTGGCGTTGGCCATCGTTGTCAATCCAGAATAATCAGAATGGCTTGCAACTATGCTGTAGTTACCCGCCGGCAAGTCTTCTAAAGCGTACGCGCCAGATTCATCGGTCTGGGCCGTATACTCAACTCCGCTAGTCGACGTTGCGGTAACAAGTACGCCCGACCGGTCCGAGACCTCGTTGGCGTATTCATCATATAGATGCACAACGCCTTCGATTCTGTCGTCGGAAATTGCGTGCGTCTCCGGAGGTAGTGGGGTATGGGCATCGTTACACGATATAGCTAGTGCCACTATAGAGACAAGCGCCAGCCACATGATAGCTCTCATAGTTATACTCCCTTTGTTTCTAATAAACGGCACCTCGATCATCTCTGAACCATCATCTTCTTAGATGCTACAATGCGCCCATCAATCGAGATCGCATAAATATAAACCCCAGCCGGAGAGTCGGTTACTTTAACAGTCACTGTGTGCGGTCTTCCCATGACTGCCGAAACTGGAGGAACGGCTGGTTGGCCATTCCAACCAAGGATGATAAGTTCAGCGCTTGCGCCAGCATTTTCAGGTATGAAGTACGAAATCTCCGTTGTCTCCGAGAATGGGTTTGGCCTGTTCTGCTCTAGGTAGACCTCCCGGTTGAGGTCCGTTGCCTGTGTTTTAGAGGACGAGTTTGAACTCTGAACGCGGCTTTCAAGAGTAGCAAGTCTGGTTTCGACCTCATCAAGTCGAGTCTCTAAAGAGTCGATGATGCTGTAGAGGTTTGAGAGAGTGTCGGATTGTACTGAGTCGCGAGCGTTGAGTTCCTGGACAGCGTTAACCAGAGTGTAGAGAATATCTGACTCGCGAATGTGCAATTTCGTCGTGTACTCTTTGCGGGTAAGAGCAGGCGTCCAGGACGTGGAAGGTCGTGGATGCAGGCTGTCAATGTCGTATATGAGTTCGGTTGTTGAGACCGGCGGCGATACCTCTACGAGCGTATAGGTTGAATCGGCAACGATGGCGTCTGGAAGTATATCTCGAAGCTCTTGCGCTCGAACGCCAACATGCCTGGCACCATTATCATCAAAGAACTCATCCTTCCACTTGTACTTGATGGTCTTGATCTGAAGGATTTCTTCTAAACCCCGTGTGTAGCTCTCGATGTCTCTCTTAAGGGTTGTGTCAGATGGCGTAATTGTGCCCGTCGCCACAATGTTGCCCGAGACGTGTAGCATGGTGGCTGCCACTGGAATGGCGGTAGATCCGATTATGGTCTGTCCCTGTACGATCAACCTATTGCCTCCATCAGCGTCAACCGTAGTCATGCCTGTGTATGTGCCAGAGTCACCGATTACAACGCCGCCATCAATTTCCAATCTATTTTCCGGCATCTGCACACCAATGCCTACCTCGCCGACAGCGTCGTAGCAGGTGTTGCAGGCTGATGAGTTTCTAATAGACACAGTAGGATTCATCGACTCAATGCCAAACTCAATCATCCCGTGTGAGGTGTTTGTCAGTAGGTGACTTGGATCTATACCATAACCAAACAACAAGACGTCGAGATCATTGATGTCTTGAAAGGTACCCATACCCATCGAGGCGGTGCCATCAATGTCGATCTCCAATCCGAATGCATGGCTATACTGTGAGTTAACTGAATGTCCGTATCCTGATGCGAACGTCTCGGAGTGAAGAGCCTCGTTATCATGACCAAACGACGTAGCTGCATGGCAGTCTATCACTGTTGTTGAACCTACGATGTTCGCTACACCAGCGACAAAGCTCTGTTTTGCGTCAACGGTGTTGAAGATGCCAAAAGCGGCGCTACGTTCTTTGTTGATTGTGTGTTCCTCGCCCGCGGCAAAAGACCAGTCTCCCGCCGCGTTGATCGTGTGCGCCACACCAAATGCGGCACTGTACGAGCCGTAGTTTTCGATATCCTCGCCGAAAGAAAATGAGTACTCTCCATATGCAAGAACCTCCTTACCTCCTGCCCAACTATACTGGCCGATAGCAGTATTGTCCCACTCGGTGAGGAGTGCCTCGCCGGCTCTGAACGCCTTCTTGTTTGGAATCCACATGAGGCGCACGCCCGCACCGGACGCCGGGGTTGAACCATCTGTGTTCCCGATGTTGTTCTGGAACATGACAGAACCATTTTGAACTTGAAACAGAGCAGCAGGTTCTCGTTGATTGATGCCGACACGACCATCTTTCAGTAGCGTCATGCGCGCCGTAGTTGTCTCCATGCCCGGAAAAGTGGCCGTCGACACGGACTCAAATTCTAGTGCCCCTGTGTATTCATAGGCACTCGGGTTCGCAGACAGGTGTACCCACCACACGTAAGAAAGAGGATCAGGGCAGGTTATGTCAGTTCCCGTTGGCCTGTAAAGCTTGATCACCGGGTTTGATTCATTCGTCCCATGCCCTTCAAATCGAATAAGACCGCTGTTGCAGTTCCAGTTTCCCGTGCGGAAGTCGAAACGCCCTTCGTTTGTAATTGTCATTCGGTCTACCATGCCGGTTGGTATGGCCCCCGGCGGGTTCATAAGATCAACATGAACTTTGGCGTTCTGAGCGTTTGCTGCTAGGCGGAGATCCCTAGCTGTATCGTTGGCTACGACTACAAA
Source organism: uncultured Hyphomicrobiales bacterium (assembly GCA_964467455.1). Taxonomy (GTDB): domain Bacteria; phylum Bacteroidota; class Ignavibacteria; order Kapaibacteriales; family Kapaibacteriaceae; genus OLB6. Next base: position 22,101 of record CAYXQJ010000003.1, read on the forward strand.
GTCGTTCAGCTGCGACAGGGCCGTGATGTTTCCCGGTGTCGTTATCAGGCTGATTTCCCCGGCCGCCATGGGACCGAGAAGACAATCACCAAACGTCCAACGTGCATAGGGATCCGCCTCGGTGTGCAAGTGCAAGTCAGCCTGAGGTATCCAAGGCGGATTTGGACATAGGGCTCTCGGACCAAAGAGCGTCAGGGTCTGGGAAGCCGTGCTTCCTGGTAGGGGAAAGCCCCATTGTGATTGCGCGGTTGCAACGCAAAGGAGCATGGCCAAGGTTAGAACTATGTGTATCATACCGAAACTCCAGTGAAATGGCACGATGTACCGGTCCCCTATTGTTAGGACTGTGAACCTAGGACAATTTACTTGATGTGCTCGTTCGAGTTCAATTTGATACCGGTAGAATCAGGGGTGTGTACGTTCATGTCTTCCAGTGCTTCTGCTGGAGGCCTATAGCCGATACCTGAGTGCAGTCGCTCGAAGATAAAAAAGTCACGGACTCGATCAAGCGTTAGTCGAGCATGAACCAGATCGGTGTACAGGTATTGATCGCATACAACTCGCTAAAGAATGCTGTGATACGGTCCGATGTGAACATTCTGCTAGGGAGTGGCCGGCTTGGTGAACTCATGGATCGTGCCCTGCTCGGCGAAGTATGATCGGACGACCTTCGAATCGAACTGGCTGCCGTTGTCGGATCGTACCCTCACGCCATCGGGCATGTCGTAGGTCGCGTAGATGTGTCTGAAGAGCTCCTTGACGTCGTCCTTCTGCATCGTGTACTGCAGCAGGTGCCCAAGGTTGAAGCGGCCGTGCACGACAATGACGGTCAGCAACAGAGCCTGCCTTCCGATGCCGTCAACCCGGACGTACTTGACGTCCACCTCCATATAGCGAAACGGCCTGTCCGCCTGTGGGTTAAGGTCCTTGATCCAGGTATTGCCGGAGCCTCGACGCTTGGGACGTGCCAGCAGCAAGCCCTCGCTGCGCATTAAGCGGAGCACTTTCTTTTTGGTGATGATCAGGCCAAGGCGTTGAAGCTAGCATGTGACCTTCACATAGCCGTAGACAATGAACTCCTGGTTGAGCAGCCAACGGATCGCGTTGAGGATGGTGTCGTTGCTGACAAACACGCCGCTCTAGTGCCTACTGCCCGTCGATGGCGTCCGACCACGCCGGCCTTCCTTCGGTCGGTAGTAAACTGCGCTCTTACTGACGCCAACCAGGCGCAGGACAACACTCGTAGGGACACCTGTGCCGATGAACTCGTGCGCCGTCATCATTCGGTCCACTCGCGAGACGTCGTTTTTTAGCAGCGGGTCCTTGATCCGGATCTCCAGTTCCTTATCCGCTACTATCTCCTTCAGCTGCTGGTTCTCCTGGCGCAGTCGCCGCAGTTCCATGCGTGCAGCTGAGTCGCTCGTGGGGTCCTCTATGGGGACCTCCTCCTCAAAGTGACGCCGCCACTGCGTGACCGTTAGCGTACAGTCCATGCCAGCGCAGCGTGACGGCGAGGCCGTCTCGCTCGATCTCTTCTAGGATTGCCAGCTTCTCTTTGGTGCTAGACGTTCGTCGGTTTCGTGCCATCTGGGCACTCTACCGAATGTGTTAACATAAGTAGATTCCCAGTCCAGTTACTTAGGGGTCTAGAAGGGCGGGAGCCGTTTGTGGTGGTCAGTTTCACGCGGAATACGGTGGTCCATTTGGGCGTTATCTCCACCGCTACTGCCTTTGAGAGTATAATTTCCGCCAGCAGGTCCGTCAGCAGTAATTTGGAGGTCGACACAACACAGTTGTTCTGAATGTACTTAGCAGTTGTGTTCCGAGTCCTCTCGAGGCCACAGGACCTGAAGGAGACCTGAAGGAGACCTGAAGGAGACCTGAAGGAGACCTAAAGGAGACCTAAAGGCGACCTGAAGGAGACCTGAAGGGGACCTGAAGGAGACCTGAAGGGGACCTAAAGGGTATACTTGTCACCGGCACCTTCATTTGGCCTGCGAAGCTCCCGCTCCCGTAGCCAATCTGCTTGAATCATGCATTGATCGATTGACCGCAAGTTGAAGAACCTGCTTCAGGATCTCTCTACTGACATTGATGTATGTTTGGGGGTCTTTGTACCCGTGGTATCTTGATCCGCCACGTCTATCGGGGCCTTTATGACTCTCAACTACCCAGCAGACATCCCCTCATGAAAGCTCTACTTCTCTTAGTGTGCGGGGTGTTTTTCTCAACGACATCGCAGGGTCAGTACAGTCCTTGTACTCCGTCAGGTTTCAAATTACGTTCAGTGGACACTATAGATCAACCACTACAGTATGACACCGTTCGTTCCGTGCCACTATACTCGATGACGTGGAGTGACTGCCAGCTTACGATCCTTTATGATTCTACAAGGGGGGCAATCATGTACACGCTTGAAAATCGAAGTGACTCCAAATGGATGTTGGTAGGTCGGGATCTTATTCTTCGACAACAACGTGATCATGAAGGCTTTGAATATGGAAACTGTGCATTGACAGTTTCTAATATGATTCCTGGTGGTAGTTGTTTAGTTATGAGACAGATTGCGCCACGATCGTCCTTTATCGGAAATGCCTACACGTCTGCCGATACACTTCTTCGCAGAACCCGAAACGAGTATCAAGCATGTGTGTCGATCTACCAGGCGGACACTCAGCCATTCGCTGGCAAACTCAATTTCTGCTACGATGATATCGGAGCTTATCCCAACCTATGGCAGGAGATACGCGACATGTCTGTGAAAATCACAATTGCAGCAAACATCAAAGATTACCTCGGAAAATAAGCGGAGATAGGCATAGATGATCTTCGCTTGCCCCTCTCCTCATTCGCCAAACTGCAAGTGTTCCGTTAGATGTGTCGTGAGAAGTATTGCGGTTCTCAGATTGAAACGTAACTTGATGTTGGCGTAGGTTCGCACTACCGACACGCTTCAGATTGCATGAATCCCAACGGTAACCATCGTCAACATGGAACAGATCATCAACGTACATATTGAAAAGCTTCCAGAAGGCATGTACTTGGCAACCTCGGACGACATTCAGGGTCTCGTGGCACAAGGACGCACCATCACCGAAACGCTTGAGATCGCACGTGACGTCGCCAAGAAACTGTTAGAATCACAATCCCAGCGTGATCATGATCCAAGATTGACGGTCTTGAAAGACTCATTTGATTATCCGCTCGTGATCAGCGGTTAACATGGGACGTCTCGCCGGATTTCGCTACCGTGATATTGTCAAGCGATTGAAACAGTTAGGATTCGCGTTTGACCGACAGGCCGAAGGGTCTACCACAATTCCCAACCATCCTGGTGATATGCCAGAGGGAACTCTTCGCGCTATTCTGAAACAAACAGGAATCGAACCAGAAACATTTCTGGCCTAAATGCAGTGCACTACGGGAAACAGGCCTTCGCCACGCAACAGGATCGTTCTAGTCAGCAGTCCCGTCAGCAGCATCGTCAGCACCAAATTTCCCGACAGCACTATCTCTTAACTTCTCAGGTAGGCGCTGATGCATTTCGTACCTTCTCGAGGCCACAGGACCTGAAGGCGACCTGAAGGAGACCTAAAGGTAGTACTTGTCACCGGCACCTTGAATTGTTTTGCCTAGGTGCTAGCAATCCAGTTCCCGTTCAACGTTCTGCCTATTGACGAAGCTGGCGCATCGACGAAGGTTAGCAAATCGGAGCGCCCTACTGTTACTCACAGCTTGCAGTGGAGGGATGCACTATCAACTCTTTAGATAAGCGGCTCGACTTCAGTTCTCGCTGGTGCTCGAGTTCTTATCTGGCGTGAGCCCACTTGATGGACGCTTCCATCCATCCCCGCTCGTTCAGTATCTTACAACTGTGTAGAGAGTCGTGTAGCAAGATTGGAAGTGACCTATGGGTGAGATCGGGCGGCGAGAGCTGCAGACACGCAAGAAACAGTGGCCAAAAACATTGGCAAGCTGGCTGGCACGAGCAGGCGTAACGCCGAATATGGTTTCAATCGCCAGCATGGTGTTCGGCGCGACAACGTTCCTGTGTTGGATCCCCCTGTGGGAGGCAGAGACGACAACCAGAGTGATCCTGCTGATGCTGGGAACTATCTCTATTCAGTTGCGACTGCTGTGCAACCTCGTCGACGGTCTGATCGCTGTCGAAGGAGGTATGAAGAGCGCTGTCGGCGACCTGTACAATGATGTCCCTGACCGTTTCTCAGATGTCGCCGTGTTAGTTGCAGCTGGCTATCTCACAACAGCACCGGAACTCGGCTGGCTTGCCGCGGTAGTGGCAGTTGGCACGGCCTACATACGGACACTTGGGACGGCACTGACCGGGTTTAGTGACTATACTGGACCGATGGCAAAGCAGCATCGCATGTTCTTGATGACCCTCGCCGGTCTGGGAGCATCAGTGGAGTTGTTCGTCGGCACCCACTGGGTGATGACGGTGGCTCTCTCCGTGGTGATCCTCGGCAGTTTCGTGACGATCTTCCGACGCCTCAAGGGTGTTGCCACAAAACTGCGCAGCAACTCGTGACGTTCATCCTTAGACAGATCGTGGCTGGGTTCATACGCCTGTATACCGGCGTCCACGGCATTCCTCCGAACGTGCTACCTGAGTTACCTTTCGTCGTGATCGCCAATCATAGCTCCCACTTAGATACCATGGTCATTTGGGCTGCCGTGCCCAGCGGGATCCGAAGCAGGTTACGTCCCGCCGGCGCTGCCGATTACTGGCTGGCAACGCCCCTTCGCCGATGGTTCTTCTCGACCATTCTGAGTGGCATGGCGATCGAACGCCAACACGTCTCCCGAGCAAACAATCCCATCGACGACCTTGCCGAAACACTCAGAAGTGGTAATGGCGTTCTCATCTTTCCCGAGGGGACTCGATCACGAGACGGGAGTCTCCAGCCGTTCAAGTCTGGAGTGTATCACCTCGTGCGAGCGATGGAGCAGCCAACGCCCGTGCTACCGATCGGCTTGCAAAATCTGCAGCGGATCATGCCTAAGGGTGAGGTCCTTCCCATCCCATTGCTCTGCACTTTACGTCTTGGCGAAACCATCTTCCTAGATCCAGATGAGTCCAAGGAGATGTTCTTGAATCGATGTCAATCAGCGATCCAACGTTTGATTACGAGGAGAACCGATGCTACTGAATGATCCGCTACTCGAGCGCGTGCTCCTGATGACATTCCTGGCGCTGATCGTCGCCACGATCATCGTGTTCGCGATCGCACGTCGTTCAAAGGGTGAATCCAACCCCGTCGTAGTCAACCTTGTCTCTAGAACTAAGGCCTGGTGGTTGATCGTTGCCATTATGGTCGTCACCATCTTCATCGGTCAGATCGGTCTCTTCATCTTCTATGCCATCCTCTCCATGTTGGCACTGCGCGAGTATATCTCCGTGATGGACACGCGTATGGCAGATCATCGGACCCTGGCCTATCTCTTCTTTGCCATCATCCCGATCCAATTCCTGCTTGCGGCATCAAACTGGTATGTGATGTTTCTGATCTTCGTGCCGGTGTACTGCTTCGTGCTTATCCCAGCTCGTATGGCATTAGCCGGTGATCCAGACCGTTTTCTCACGCGCAGTGCTACCATTCAGTGGGGAGTTCTGATGTGCGTGTATTTCGTCAGCTACCTACCAATGCTACTGCACGTCCAGTTCCCGGGCTTGCCAACCGGCAGTCCACGTTTGATCTTCTTCCTGGTCCTAGTCACCCAGCTGAGTGATGTGCTACAATACACGTTCGGAAAACTCTTTGGCAAGCATCACCTCGCCCCGGTCATCAGTCCTAACAAAACCACTGAAGGATTCGTTTTAGGAGGCCTTGGCGCGATCGGGATCGGCACCGGATTGTGGTGGATCACTCCATTCCCCTGGTACGGAGCAACAATGCTCTCACTCGTCATCGTTCTCGCTGGATTTCTAGGGGGCTTGGTGATGTCCGCCATCAAACGCGACCTCCACGTCAAAGACTGGGGTACGATGATCGCCGGACATGGAGGCGTGCTCGACCGCATTGATTCGCTGATCTTCTCAGCTCCGATCTATTTCCACGTGATCGTCTACTACACCGGAGCAGATGTATCCGGAGGCGCTTCCTCGCTACTCAATACCATTCTGCATTTGGGACTGTGATAGGATCTCGTAACTAGTCCTCCCCCGGCAATTGCGTCCTCAAGATCTTCTCCATCGCCTTCCCTTTCGCCAGCTCATCGATGAGCTTATCGAGGTAGCGGATCTTCTGCATCAACGGGTCTTCGACATCTTCAACGCGGATGCCGCACACAACGCCTTTGATCAAGATGCTGTTAGGATGGAACAACGGTGCGTGATCAAAGAAGTCTTGGATCGACACACCGGCATCGATCTGACGCTGCAGTCCATCGTGATCGTAGCCGGTCAACCAACAAATGATCTGGTCGACCTCGGACTGTGCTCGCCCCTTACGTTCAGCTTTATTCACGTAAGCAGGATAGACCTTGGCAAAGGACATGGCAAAGATGCGGTGGCTCATGAGGCAAACTTAGTTGCTAATATTCAACTGTGCCGGTTGGACTGAAGCTGATGTCTGCAATCGACGTAAATTGTGCCGTTGCCAATTTCATTCACGTCTACGCTTGCCAACCTTCTTCGTGGATTCTACATAAGCGTTAAAGCGTTCCGGATGTTGCTTCTCCCATGCAGACATGCACGAGTGAGAAGGCTGAACCCCGGCGGCTCTCAGTATCGAATCTCGTCTGTGAATTTCGATGCATGCATCATTAGCCATTTTGACAACCATATTCCCGCCCAGTGCAACAGATCGAAACTCAATTGAGTTGATCTCCATGGTATGGCCGGAGTACTCATCCACAGAGGATATGAGAGCAAGCAGCGACAATAACTAGCACGAATGCCCTGATTTATTTGCCACGATCCGAGTTAGTGCCGCCGCTAAGTCTGTCATAATCAGACACCGACCAACCACATACTTCATACTGACGAATGACTTGTCCGCCATTTGAGAATCTCTGGCTAACCTTCACTTGTTGCGACCAATTGGACACCGACGCAACTTGAAGCTTATCGTACCTATACCTAACATGTGGCTTATGGATTGACACCATCGTACGTTTAATTACTAAGTTGTTTGTTGTATCGCTATTCATCATCCGATTATCAATGTAACGATTTGTCGAGTTACGTCATCCATACCCACATGATACGTTCGAGCAGGACAACGACTGCTTCCATCATATACTTAGCATTATGCCTGAGTATGTCGATGAAGTTGTGGTCACAGGTGCCGGCTGAGATCGACTCGACTCAGCAGTCGAGCGTTGTTGCCTATGCCATGAACACGGGCTCTGTGCTCTATAATCGAACCGAGCAATGTTCAGGCTTGGAATGGCCGCGCGGTAGCGGGCACTACTTCGTTTTCGGTGCGGGCCTTTGGATCGGCGCACGCGCCGAGTCGAACGGCTCGTCGGATTCGATCGTCTTCGTTTCATACAACATGAACTCCGGGGCTTCATGGGCTAATCCTCTCACGCCAGTTGTACATGCGTATGGCGCTAACCATGAATCAATGACGTGGTCGTTCGACGATCACGATCTCGAGCGGTACGAAGGTTCGGCTGCGAATCGAGCAAAACAAGGGTATCCGCTCGGAGTCCGTGTTGAACAAGAGATGATCGCTTGGACCAGTGGTCCGTACACAAACTCACTGTTGATCAGATCAACGGTGACCAATACGTCCCCCACCGCAGCTTTGAAAGATCTTGTGGTGGGAATGGCAATGGATCTCGGTACTGAATCGACAGATCACGTACACCTCGGTATCGTGCAAGAAGAGCCGACGCCCATTTTGCGCGCCCATGACACAAACGATCGTTCGCGTGGCTCCATGGGGATCGCCTTCATCGATGCATATGGTGACGCCAAACTTGTTTCATGTGCCATGTGGCCGATTTGGATCGAGAACGTTGATCATGATCGGTACACGTTTCTGACATGGGGCAGGTTGGACACCTCTACAACGTTCGCCGGCAGTGGCAGTCGGCCGATCCTCGCTGCTGCACCAATCGAACTTGAACCAAATACATCCACAACCATTGCTCTGCTTCTCACGTTCGACGGCGAGGTCTCCGATGCGGCCGATCAGAGGATCAAAGCGCTGGTGGATGGGTTTGACATCAATACCACCGTCTCAGAATTTGATAAGAGTTCAACCAGCTGGATCTATCCCAATCCGACGAATGGCGCGCAATGGGTACAGGTGAACAGTGACGCTTCCGCTGGCGCGATCACGATCATTGATCTTCTTGGCGTGCCGCGAATCGTTGGCGTACCGCTCAACAATGCCATTAACATCTCAGATCTTGAATCGGGGATGTACTGCGTCCTGATCACCTCGGCACATGAAGTACATCAGCATACACTGATCATCACGAAGTAGGTCGGAACTATTTTGGTTTCCGAAGGATCTTCTGCATCAACGGGTCTTCGACATCTTCAACGCGGATGCCGCACACAACGCCATTGATTACACCGGCATCGATCTGACGCTGCAGCCCATCGTGATCGTAGCCGGTCAACCAACAGATGATCTGGTCGACCTCGGACTGTGCTCGCCCGCAAAGATCTTCACCGCTCCACCCTCTGCAGTGGCGGCATCTGCCATGCGCCGTTGAGTGCTGCTTCTTGCGGACCATACAGTCTCAAGAAGATGCGAAAGGGGCCGGCAGGTGCAGGCAACCAATTGGACTCACGATCGGCACCGGGTGAGGTGTTCTGGACGTAGATCGTGATCCCACCGTCTGTGTCTTTGTTCAGCGTTGGCAACATCGGTGAGTTGATGAGATAACGGTCGATCGGATTGTCCACAAGTAAACTCGATGGCATCTCATACATGGTGATGGACCAAAAGGCCTTCACCGGCGGCAGCTGTCCCGGTGCGAATCGCAACGTATATTTCTGCGTACCGTCAAGCGGTGCACCGTCGGCATCGGATGTGTACACGGGATACATGGCCTCTTCTTTCGAATTGCCGAAGATGCCAAGGATCGCAGCGATCATGCGGTAAGCGTAGTTGTTCTTCAGGGCATCACGCGTACCAAACAGATCACCCGAAGCGATCTCCTTTGACATTACCTTCTGCTGCAACACGCTGATCTCTGCCCACGCATCAGCGATCCCATCACGCATGGCCTGCTGTTGTTCGTCAGAGAACCGTGCGACGTCAAACGGTTTGCCTGCACCAATACCGATCGATGCAAACCGCTCCATCAACTTCGTTTCCGATGGATGTGTTGGACAGAACTGCAGCAAGAAATTCAACAGTCCAAAGATCTCCAACGACGTCTTCTGCTCATCAACGCTCAAGGGAAGTGGAAACACGATCTCTTCTGTAGGGGGCGGGCCTGTCACTCCAAGGAATGCCGAGAGCGGTCGCACCTGATACTGTGCTTGGATGGCTTTGACGTTATCGAGGTCGGATGGATCAAACAGCTGCGTTCGATAGATCGCCACCGCAAGTTCTGTTTCGCAGCGAATGACGGACGTGATACCCGCCGGTGTTGCACCATTCCACTTTGGACCGACGATCATGAATGATCCACCGTCATTCCCAGTGGCACGGGTACCGATGTAGGCATAGTTGAACGTATAGGCGTCAACAAGCTGAATACTGAAGTATCGATCCGCAGAGATCCTTGGCACCGTCAGCACGATCGGCTCTGTACGAAGGTCCATGCCCACCATCGAATACGGCGTGTCGGAATTCGGCGTCTGCACGGCCTTGTCCTTGGGAGTATAGACACGCGGAATGTTGTGGATCACATTCCACGCCCCCTTATACTCAGGATTCCCCTTTGCCACAAAGTAGGCGTATTCAATGCGGTACGCATCTACCATGGGATAGGCATAGGTGTAGGCCTCACGGGTGATCTGGCGGATCTGCGCTGCTGTGGTTTCTGATGTTCGCTGATGCACGGCATCCTTGATGATGTTGTTATCAGCGAAGTTACGAGGAGCTAGAATTCGACCGTGTCGCTTGGACTGAATTCGAGCTTGAGGCCAAGCTGCAAGAAGAATCCGGAGACGGAACGTGCCGTGATGTCTTGGTAGTCAGGGCCGACATTGAGATCGTAGCCGAATCGTGAGAGTACGGCAAAGCCGTTCGATACTCGGTATTCTACCTGGGTGTAGGGTGTGTAGTCAAAGTGCACTGCGTTGCCGAGTGGATTCTCTTCATTATTCGGCAAGGTGAGCGACGGTGTAAACGAACTACTCGAGCCCGCCTGATAGGAGATCGTCTTCCATGCAAACCCGGAACCCACGGTGAGGGTAAAGTCTGAACCGAGATCAACGAGCTTGTATCCAAGATCAAGAGCAATACCCGACAGATTCAAGATGAGATCTTCGCCATCTTCATTCACACCGTTGGTATGCACCGAGACGTTCATATCGGCGCCGAAGAACACGGCGACCTTCTTGTTCTCATAACCAAAGCCAATGCACAGACGCCAGTTCGGACTTGTCTCCGAAGCCACCGGACCCGTGCGGATCATCGCTCCATATGCCTCGTCAAATGCCATAGCCCGCGCTGGTATCACCAGCGACACTGATTGCCTACACTCGCAATCAATTCGATCGACGATTCGCGAAATGTGCGTCACTCCGAATTGCAACTACGAGATGATTCCCACGTACTGTTGTCGCTTTGAGGGAACAGGGAACTCATTTACGCAATGGCTTCCCTCTCACGAAGGTGAGAGGGACCGAGGGAGAGTAACATGAACGCAATCCACCACACCGCCTACGGCGACCCAACGCAGGTCTTATCCTTTGCCACTGCCCCCACGCCCACGCCCGGACCCAACGACGTCCTCGTGCGTGTGCATGCCGCATCCGTGAACGCCGGCGACTGGCACGTGATCCGCGCATCACCATTCATGGTACGCTTCGGCTTTGGATTGTTCACACCCAAGAACAAGATCGCCGGAAGTGAGTTTGCTGGTGTGGTCGAAGCGGTCGGTTCCAATGTGACGCGTGTTGGTGTGGGCGACCGGGTCTTCGGCGATGTGTCGCTCACCGGCATGGGTGCGTTTGCAGAATATGTGCGTGCACCACAAGACGTGATCACCCGCATGCCCGAGAACGTCACGTTCGAAGAGGCGGCGGCACTTCCCGGCTCTGCACTTACAGCGCTCCAAGGACTGCGCGATACCGGCAACATCACCCCCGGCATGAAGGTCCTCATCAACGGTGCCTCCGGCGGCGTCGGCTCGATGGCCGTACAATTCGCCGTCCACTTCGGCGCCGAGGTCATGGCCGTGTGCAGCACACGCAACGTCGACTATGTCCGCTCACTCGGCGCACATCAGGTGATCGACTACACCACCACCGACTTCGCCGCCGACCACGGTCGCTACGATCTGATCCTTGATGTGGCAGCCACACGCCCCTTTACCAAGATCTTGCCGGCACTAACGCCCACAGGAACGTACGTCTTCACGGGCGGCGACATGAAGTACCTGTTTCGCGTGATGATGCTGGGCTCACTCTACAGCAAAAAAGGCGGACGCACCGTGAAGCTCTTCATGGCTCGCGCCAATGCAATAGACTTGGACCTCATCGCCGAACTTGTTCGTCAGGGGGCGATCAGAACCCACATCGAACGCATATGGCCACTACATCAAGCGGGTGATGCAGTGGCCTATGTAGAAAAGGGTCGGACGCGGGGCAAGGTCGTACTCAGCGTACGCTAGCTAGCACTTCGTCAAGATTGTTCAACGCCATGGTAAAGCCTTCTTGCATGCCCATCTTGAGGACGGTCTCTAGGTCTTCGGCTTTTTCATAGGTCGTGACGATCGTCACCATCGTCCGCTCGCCCGACGGTGCGAAGGATGCATGCCACTCCGCACGCGGGAAGGCCATGTTGATCTCCCCTTCTTCGTTGCAGAACGCGTCAAGACTGTTGAAGGCATTCGGTGCGTCGATGGTGCGGTATTGGTTCAGGCACCAATGCACTTCGCCTTCCGGACTTTGCATGTAGTAGAGCCACATGCCCCCTTCACGAAAATCCATTGACTTAGTGATGGTCTTGTAGGGCTTGGGTGCCCACCATTGATCGAGCAGTTCTGCCGTGGTCCAGGCAGCCCAGACGAGTTCTTGCGGTGCGTCGAATTCGCGCTCTACGCGCATGGAACGGCCGTCTTCGTTGACCGTGAATGAGAAATGTCGGGGAAGGCTCATGGCCGTTTCCTTTTGAGGGTGTTGAGAACTTCATCGAGTTGATCAAAGCGTTGTTCCCACATCGCGCGGAACTGCTCCAACCAACGGTCGATCTCCTTGATCTTTTTAGGCTGCAAGGTGTAATGGATCTCCCGTCCTTCCGGTAAGGGGCGGACCAGTCCACTCTCTGCCAGGACGTGTAAGTGTTTCGAAACGGCCTGCCGGCTGCAGTCGAAGTGTTCGGCGAGCGCATTGGGCGTCATGGCTCCTGAGGCCAACAACACCAAGATGGCGCGACGAGTCGGATCGGCAATGGCTTGGAATGGGTCGCGTTTCACGGACGCAATATGCAACCATTTGGTTGCATATGCAAGTGTGGGGAGGGGAAATGTCGTATCCTTACGGGGAATGGGGAATGGGGAATGGGAAATGGGGAATCAATAATTCAACAAGAATGGAGTGGGTATGTCAGATCAGTCGTTGTCGACGAAGAAGATCCTGGATGTGGTGGTCGTGCGGGACAATAAGGTGAAGTCGCGGTACAAGAACGGAGAGAAGACGCCGATCACGAATTTCATCGAAGACTATATGAACGGACGGGTCGACGTCACGGTCGACATCCGTGAATTGATGAAACATCGGACCTTGTTCTTCAATTACGACCTGGTGGGACACCATGCCCAGTTCGTGTTTCAGAAGTTCATTCCTCAAGTCGCCATTCACTCGAAGAAGCAGGATGAGCGTATCGTGCGGGATCATTATGACCGACGCAACGACTTCTTCAAAGGGTTCCTTGGCGAGCGCATGATCTACACGTCGGCGTTCTACAAGACCGGTGACGAGTCGCTTACGCAAGCGCAGGACAACAAGCTGGACCTTGTGAGCAAGAAGCTGCAACTCAAGGCCGGCGACCGTCTGCTCGACATCGGCTGCGGTTGGGGCACGTTGTTGGCGCACACGGCCAAGTACTTCGGCACCGATTCAACCGGTGTGTCGATCGCCCAGGCCGGCGTAGATTATGCGAACGAACAGATCAAGGATTGGGGTGTGGCTGACCGTGCACGGGCCATCCGCATGGACTATCGCGCGATCCCGGCCGACAAATACGACAAGATCTCCTGTCTGGAAATGGCCGAACACGTCGGCGTGAAGTACTTCCAGCGCTTCATGAATCAGATCTACGGCTTGTTGAAAGACGACGGCATCTTCTATCTCCAGATCGCCGGACTCAAGGCCGGTGTGCATCGTGAGTCGCTCATCTGGGGCGCCTTCATGAACGAATACATCTTCCCCGGTGCTGACGCCAGCATGCCGCTGTCGTTCGTTGTCGCCCGTCTTGAAAAGGCCGGCTTCGAGATCCACAGTGTCGAGAACGTCGGCATCCACTACTCCCGCACCATTGCCCAATGGTACGAGAACTGGATGGCAAACCGTGACGCCGTCTATGATGAATACGGACAGTGGTGGTACCGCTGCTGGGAGATCTTTCTCGGCTGGTCCGTCGACATTGCCGCCCAGGGCAACTCCACCGCCTTCCAGATCGTCTGCAACAAGAACCTCACCAACTTCGACCGCAAGCGCTGGATCAATGCGGTGAACTTGGGCGAGAGAGATCTATAAGCCACGCAGTTTTCGATCGTGTGACATCAGCTTGATGCCGTGTGCCTTGCTTGTTGCAGCGATCAGTCGATCTGCAGGATCGCCGTGAAACGACGAAGGTAGTGTTGAGAGGGCTTTGATCACATTGACATCGATCGGCAAGACCTTCGTCACGTCGTGCTGAGTGGCTTGATGCAACCACTGATCCAACGGGATCGTGAACGTCACTCGCTTCTTCTGTTCCAACATATACACTTCCCAGAAAGAGATCGCCGAGATGGCGATCTCTCCTTGGTCGGCACGTTCTTCCAAGAACTCGATCTCGCGTGTTGAAAGCCGACCACTCTCTTGGTCGCTGAGCCACCAGATCCAGATATGCGTATCGAGCAGGATCATTCTTGCCACGCCTCAAAGTCTTCCATAGAGATCACGGACTCTTCCGGTGACGCGAGCAATGTTGCCGTCCCCCGAAGCCGTTGCCATGGTTTGGCCTCTGGGTCTTGGCTAGACGCGGGATAGATCACGGCAACCGTCTTCTTGTGCCGTACGATCGTTACGGATGTTCCTGTTTCTTCGATCTGGCGAAGGATCTCCAGGCACCGCGCTTTGAACTCTGTTACTGTAATGGTCATTTTGCAATCTAAATGACCACTTTCATCAATCCAAGCATAAATTGCGCTCATAATGCGATAGTGACAGGATTATGTCAGATCGTGACATACTCAACCCTCTACCCTCTCCCCTCAAAAACTAACTCGCCACTTGTACTGTCACTTTTTACTGTTATATTTGCACCATGACCGATAAACAGTTCACCATCGACGAGTTGGCAGCCATGGCGAATCTTCCGGTGCGCACCGTGAGATTCTATATCCAGCAAGGCCTGGTGGACCGTCCTCTGGGGCTGGGACGTGGAGCGCAATACTCCCAGCATCACTTGGAGCAGTTGGTAGAGGTACGGACGTGGACGCAGGCCGGGCTTTCGCTCGAGCGGATCGCCCATCTACGAACCAGTCCGCCCCCTACCATCCCTGAGGATCGAACCGGAACGATCGAGGTATGGAGTCATGTGGTCCTCGCCGACGGCGTCGAAGTGCACATCAACGCTGGTCGTGCGGGGCTCACTCCGGAACACGTGCGTGAACTTGTCAAACGAGTTCAGCAGGAGTTTCATAACATCACCAAGGAACAGTCATGAGCTGGACGGAACCGGGAATGGTCACGTCGACGGGTGCGTATCTAACGCTCTCGGACAGCGATGTGCACATCGAGATCGATGAGATGATCGCGACGATCACGACCACCCACACGTATACGAATAACGAGAACACGAATATCGAAGCGGTCTATACCTTTCCTGTTCCGCAGGAAGCGGTGTTGCTGCTGATGCAGGCAACGATCGGCGATAGAACGCTGAAGGGATATTACGTCGAACGAGAACAAGCTACACGACGATACGAACAAGCGATCTCCGATGGCGACAGCGCCGTCTTGGTCGAACATGTTGAAGACGGCATGCAGTCGATGAGCGTCGGCAACATCATGGCCGGTGAATCCGTGACCGTGACCATCAAGTATGGATTGGTTCTGCGATGGAACGACGACACCGTACGGATGCAGCTACCGTCGACGATCTCACCGCGATATGGCACGCCGCCAAAAGACAGGCCGGCCTATCTCGAACCTGTTATCTCGATGTTTCAGAAGAACACGATGCGTCCGAAGATCATCGTCCGCGGCATCCTGGCAAAAGCATCGGTCTCTTCCCCATCACATCGATTGCAGTTTCGATTTGATGCGGAAAGGGGCGAACTGGTTGCCACATCATCGGGTGCGATCGTCATGGATCGAGATCTGATCCTGACCTTCGTATCAGAGACACAGGAACGGAGCTGGGCACTGGCAGTAAAGAATGACGACGAGACGTCGGTGCTTGCCGGACTGCACATTACCGTGCCCTCAACTGGTACAGAGCGCAAACCGATCGAGGTGATGTACGTGATCGACTGTTCCGGGTCTATGGCCGGCGACTCGATCAAGTCGGCCAGGACGGCCATGCTGCGATCGATCCAACGACTCACACCGAACGACCGTGCCAATGCGATCGCCTTTGGCAGTCAGACCGCCTTCTTCTCGCATTCGTCTATCCGAGCAGATGGAGCAGACCGTGACCGACTTCTTGACTGGTGTTCTCAGTTAGATGCCGACATGGGCGGAACGAACGCCTATGATGCGCTGATGGATGCTCTCGTATTGATGCGCCGCGGAGCGATCCTGTTCCTCACTGATGGTGAGGTCCATAATTGGGAAGAGATCGTCTCGACGGCAAAACAGAGGAACGTTCGGATCTTCACGATCGGTATTGGCTCTGCCCCAAACATGCCGTTCGTTGAACAGCTTGCCAGATCAACGGGTGGTGCGGTTGAATTCATTTCACCAAGTGAAGACGTCGGGCGAGCCGTAGACCGCCAATCGGCCAGGATGCTCGAAACCGGTTCATCCGCATTCGAACTGCAACATCATGGAAACACGATCGCAACCTGGACCGATCAGCAGCGCGACGTTGTCTATGACGGCGATACGATCTTGTATTCTGCCGTCTACAGCGATATGCCTCGACTTGTCAGCATCACGCGCAGCGACGGATTCGCGCTGGGTAAAGCTGTCGTGACGCAAACGTCAAATCCAGAGGTCGCACGGATCGCCGCTTCACTGCGGTTGAAGGATCTTGGACCTGACGAAGCCAAGGCACTGGCGCTCAAACACCAGCTCTTGAGCAAGTACACGAGTTGTTTGGTCGTCGATGTTCGAGTAGCAGAGGAGAAAGCC
The DNA here is from genome assembly GCA_964467455.1 of uncultured Hyphomicrobiales bacterium. GTDB lineage: Bacteria > Bacteroidota > Ignavibacteria > Kapaibacteriales > Kapaibacteriaceae > OLB6. The sequence continues at coordinate 38,770 of CAYXQJ010000003.1, forward strand.
CATTCACTGCCGGAGTTGCGACGGGTAGCACAGACCTTGTCGGCCGGTTGGGGCGGTTTTGGAGCGCGGCAAGAAACGTGTTCTGTATGCGGAAGCACCAATGTGCGCACCGATGGACGGCGTCCCCTTTGTATGGATTGCATGGATGGATGTCGGTCATACGATTCAGTTGGTGGCGGGAGTAGCTCCTCATTCTCGACCCCGAGGGTCAAGTCCATCCCTCCACCTCGTTCTAACAATGGACCCGTGTATTTGAGGACCCTTGAAACACCAAACCACGGAGATATTCTTGAACGCTTGGCTGAAACTGTTGACCAACACCTCAACGTACTCGTGCAAGTGCTGGGGACCAACGTTGATCTTATCAACAGTCAGACATTCTCAGAGTTCTTTGCCGATACACGTTTAACAAAACTTTCACATGCTATCCGGCTGAGGTTCATGCTTGATGCACTTTCAGAACGTGAAGTGATCGTCGCGATCCTCCAACATCTCAAGAAGGAACATGCATCGATACTTCCGGCGGTCTTACAGAAAGCCCTTAGCGCTATCGACGCATGGCCATGATCATTCCGATCTCCAGATTCTCAACAGCAAGGGTGGAACCGCCGGTCTCCCAAAGGGCGGTGGTTCCATCCTTGTTGAGGATCACGTGCGTTGGGAAGGCCGTCACGCCGTTGAGATCACAGATGTCTTGTCCGTCTGGGATCGTCTGAAACGCGAGTGGCTTCTTTGAGAGATAATAGTGCAGTGTCTTGGCGTCATTGAGCGACACGGATAAAAAGACAACGTCCTTCTTATCCGCGTACTTCATCGCGAGCTCATTCAGCGATTTGTGTTCCGCAGCACATCCTACACAACCGGCGAACCAGAAGTCCAGAACAACAACCTTACCACGTAGTTCATTGATCGAACCTTTGACACCATCGATCGTTGTGTAGCTAAAGTCTTTGATAGCGGGTTTCTCCAACGCAGCGATCTGGGTCAGCAGAACGCTGTCGCCCGACTTCGTGGCTATCTTCACGAGTGCCTTTGCGATGCGCTCTCTGCCGTACTGCTGAGACGCGCTTCGAAGGGCCGTGAGTCCGATCTCCTTGGCCGAAGCGTACTGACCTAGAGCGGCAAGTGCCTGAACCTTCGTTGCCGCGATCCCATCAACCCTTCCCATACTTCCGAAGATATTTTCGCCGCTACGAAAACCGATCTGTTCACGACATGACGTCTCGGCTCGCTCTGTGAACCACAACGCAGTTGCCGGATCGTAGATCGCCCCCTTCTCATCAAGAAGCTTGCCGGCAATGGAATGCAACGCGTCTACATTCCACGATGTACGCCAAGCATTGATCAGGGTTCGTAATGCCGTAGTATCAGTGATCTTTTGCGTGTTACATCGCTCGATCCAGAACTCACCCAGACTTGATCTCGGATATGCTACTGCGAGGATGAAGGTGCTGTCGAAGCGCTCTTGCGGGACGATGTATTTGCCGTCGACTTCTACAGGATAGAAGTAGTCGTTCCAGAGATAGTAGTTGTACAACAACGGATCGTCCTGACGATTTGCTGTCAATCGTCGAAGCTTTTCAGAGTCGACCGTACTATCAACCCAAGCATTGCCACCCTCCTGAAGGATCTGATACGTTGCGATCCCCTCCGGCACACGGTCCGTGGGGATGCAGATCTCGATCCGTAGATGATACGTCGAGTCGGGAAGCTCCGCTTCAACAACATACTGCATCGAATCCGTACGCCGCATCGGAAGCACGATGGCACGCTTGAACCATGCCGACTGTGCATCCAACGCACAGAACACGGTATCGGTATAGGTCGTCTCCGCATAGATCGATGTGGAAGGGGGCGTATAGGTCACCCTGATCTTGCGATCGATCGAATCAAGTGACTCGAGGTGTACGCCAACATCGGCGCACAGGCCTGTCTGCACCATGCAGCAGACCAGGAAGGCAGCTAGTGTGATGCGCATGTCTCAACATACGCAATTACCACTATCGCATCGCCAGAGCGCTGTGGACTAGGTCATGAAAACGCTCGGCAGCTGCCAGCGTGTGATCGGTCTGTGGTTGGACGACGATGTTGCCTTTGAGGTCAAACACTTCTACGACACTCTTGTCGGAGAGTCCGAGTTGATGCAACATGTTGTCGGGGATCAACAGCACGTGTTTGCCGTCGACTTTTTTGATGCGGGCCTTCATAGAGACTTTCAGGGGAAACTACGTGAGAAACTGCGTGAGAAACTGCGTGAGAAACTGCGTGAGAAACTGCGTGAGAAACTTCGTGAGAAACTTCGTGAGAGTTTGCGTGAAAGAAGTTTCGGCGCAGTGTACGCGGGTCTCGAGAGAAGGTTTCACTCCTGGAGTTGCTACGGACTAGATCTCAAGCATGACGTCTCTTCACCACCTCCAACAACGGCAGGATGGTCAGCGCGCCGAAGACCACCACGATCCAGTCTTCAACACTGAGCGGATAGGTGCCAAACGGAATGTGGAGTGCCGGGATGTAGACCAGGCCGAAGAGCATCACAAGTTCCCAAAGAATGGCTGCATTCAACCAGCGATTCTCGAACGGTCTCACAAACGTGCTCACACGATCAGAACGAAACGCATAGGCCTTACAGAACTGGATCAAGATCAGAGCAACAAAGATCATCGACATTGCCTTGGCCGGGTCGCCACCCAGCGAGATCGTCCAGGTATAGATACCAGCGTTGATGAGCGTGGACCACATGCCGCCCCAGAACATGAGAACAAAGACGCTTCTCGTGAACACACCCTGATTCGGGTCTCGCGGCCCTCGATCCATCAGATCCGCCTTGGGGGGATCAACAGCTAATGCCAGTGCCGGAAGTCCCGCCGTTGCAAGGTTGATATAGAGAAGTTGCAGTGCCGTGAGTGGCGACGGTAATCCCGCGATGAGCGCAACACCGATCAGACTGAGCTCGTCTACGTTGCTGGAAAGCACGAACATCAGATACTTCTTGATGTTGTCGAAGATGCCGCGCCCTTCTTCCACGGCCGCCACGATCGACGCGAAGTTGTCATTCGTCAACGTCATATCGGCCGCCTCCTTGGCCACATCCGTGCCCGTAATGCCCATGGCCACGCCAATGTCGGCCTTGCGCAACGCCGGCGCATCGTTGACGCCGTCACCCGTCATGGCTACCACATGCCCCTTGCGTTGAAGCATCTCTACCAGTCGAAGTTTATGAGAGGGGGCGACCCTGGCGTATACATCTACGTCATCGATGACGGACTCTAGATCGGTATCCGACATCTCCGTGAGATCCGTGCCCGTGATCACACGTTCATGACGGAACACACCTAATTCACGCGCTACGGCCTGAGCCGTGATGGGATGGTCGCCTGTGATCATGATCACGCGAATACCGGCTTGCTCGCAGGTACGCAATGCCTGCGCGGCTTCTTCACGCGGCGGATCCATCATGCCGATCAAGCCAACAAATGTCATCCCCTGCTCGTGGTCGTCGATCGGTGCATGCGGATCGATGTCAACCTTCTCTGCCACCGCCAACACACGCAGGGCCTGCGAGGCCATCACGCGCGCTTGCTCGAGAATGGCGGAGCGGTCAGTATCATCAAGATCGCACGACGCAACGATCACTTCCGGCGCACCTTTGCTGTAGGCAATGTGGACACCGGCGCATTGATGGATCGTGGTCATGCGTTTTCGCTCCGACGTGAACGGGATCTCGGAGATCCGAGGTTGTTCCCGTTCAAGATCGTGCTTGTGGATCCCCTCATGGGCAGCGGCAATGACGATCGCACCTTCGGTCGGGTCGCCTTTGACCTTCCATCGTTGTGAGTCAGGTTCGAAGACGGCGTGGGCGTCGGAGCAGAGAGTACCGATCAAGAGCGTCCGACGTCCGGCGTCCGGCGTCCCTAAGAATACGTTGGACGATGGACGATGGACGTCGGACGTCCATACCACGCGTACGGTCATTTCATCCTTGGTAAGCGTGCCTGTCTTGTCCGAACAGATGACCGACGTGCTGCCGAGCGTCTCGATGGCAGGCAGCCGACGCATCAGGGCTTGACGTTTGACGAGGCGCTGCACGCCAAGCGCGAGTGAGATGGTGACTACGGCCGGAAGTGCCTCAGGTACAACGGCAACGGCGAGTGCGATGCCGAACATGAACATCTCAAGAAAACCCTGACCGCGAAGAAGTCCGATCGCAAACGTAACAGCGATCAAGACCAAGGCCGCTTTGCCAAGGGTCTTGCCGATTCGGTCGAGTGTGATCTGCAGTGGTGTCTTGCTCACTTCGACGTTCGACAACATCGTGGCGATCTTGCCGAACTCCGTGTGCATCCCGGTGGCGGTAACGAGTGCCTGCCCCCTACCCATCGTGATGACGGTGCCGGCAAAGACGTGGTCTTCAGGGGCCTGCTTTTGGACGGGAACGGACTCGCCCGTCAGCGCTGACTCCATCGCATGGAGTGATGCCGAGAGCGTGAGGACGCCGTCGGCGGCGACGCGATCACCGGTCTCAAGGATGAGCACATCGCCCGGCACTACGTCGCGGGCGGGGATCTCGACCTCTTCGCCGTCGCGGATGACGGTGGCCGTAGGTGCGGTGAGTTGCTTGAGGGCTTCGATGGCGCGTTCGGCGCGGAACTCCTGGATGAAGCCCAAGACAACGGAGAACAGGACGATCACCGTAATGGCGATGGCCTCGACTTGATGTCCGAGGGCAGCCGACACGGCCGTGGCCACGAGCAGGATGATCACCAGCACATTCTTGAACTGGTCCATCAGCAGCCGAAGGGCGGAGATCGGCTTGGCGGCTTGGAGCTCGTTGGGTCCAACTTCGGCAAGGAGTCGGGCAGCTTCAGCTGTCGTCATAGACCACGAATATACCTGACATCGGTCATCATTATCAGACAGTCTTGTCCCTAAATTGTGCCCGTTCCAGGAATGCACTTAGAGAGTACGATGCAGCCTACCCATACCGATCCAGAATACTACCACAAGGTGGTCGATTGCCAATGGGCCTGTCCGGCCCACACTCCGGTACCGGAATACATCCGCCTGATCGCGGCGGAGAAGTACTCGGAGGCCTATATCGTCAACTGGGAATCGAATGTCTTCCCCGGCGTCCTCGGACGCACGTGCGACCGACCATGCGAACCGGCATGCCGTCGCGGACGAGTGGAAGAAGAACCCGTTGCCATTTGTCGCCTCAAACGCGTAGCCGCCGACAACAAAGAGCGCGATGCAGTGCTCAATTACATTCCTGCCGGCCCCTTTCCATCGAATGGTAAAAAGGTGGCCTTGATCGGCGGAGGTCCGGCATCACTGGCCGTGGCACGCGACCTGGCACCGTTAGGATATGAGATCCATCTCTTCGATGAACAACCGGCCGGCGGCGGAATGATGCGGACGCAGATCCCCAGCTTCCGTCTGCCCAATGCCGTGTTGGAAGAAGAGGTCGGCTACATCCTCAACATGGGCATCCATACGCAGTTCAACCACTATGTGAGCTCATTGCGCAGTGTGGTGGAGCAAGACTACGATGCCATCTTCGTGGGCACGGGTGCTCCGCGCGGACGCGACCTTGACGTACCTGGCCGACAAGAAGCGGCATCGAACATTCACATCGGCATCGAATGGCTGCAGAGTGTTGCCTTCGAACACACACATCACATCGGTAAGAAGGTGATCGTGTTAGGGGGCGGGAACACCGCCATGGACTGCTGCCGTACGGCACGTCGTCTGGGCGGCGAATCGGTGAAGGTTGTCGTGCGCAGCCCCTTTGCAGAAATGAAAGCATCGCCGTGGGAAAAAGAAGATGCGATGCATGAAGACATTCCGATCATCGACAACCATGTGCCGGTGTCGTTCGTTGTGGAAGACGGCGTACTCAAGGGCATGATGTTCGAGAAGGTTCATGCCGTCTATGAAGATGGACGTCGCAAACTGGTCCCGACCGGCGAACCGCATGTCTTTATCGAAGCCGATGATGTGTTGATCGCCATCGGACAAGAGAACTCCTTCCCATGGATCGAACGCGACCTCGGCATGGAGTTCGACAAGTGGAATATGCCGGTGGTCGATCCGCTCACCTATCAGTCAACGGTTCCGAAGGTCTTCTTCGGTGGTGACGCAGCCTTCGGTCCGAAGAACATCATCACCGCTGTTGCGCAAGCGCATCAAGCAGCGATCTCGATAGACCTGTTCTGTCAGGGTAAGTCGCTCATCGAACGTCCACATCCGGCGTCGAATCTCGTTAGTGCCAAGATGGGCATTCACGAGTGGAGCTATGACAGCGTGGTCACGGTCGACAAACGTTTCGTGGTGCCACAAGCAGAAAAGACGCTCACACTCAAGGACCGCAAACTGGAAGTGGAGTTGGGCTTTGATTGCAAGACGGCCTTCAACGAAGCAGAGCGGTGTTTGAATTGTGACGTGCAGACCGTCTTCACGGCAAAACGTTGTATCGAATGTGATGCCTGTATGGACATCTGTCCTACGTCGTGCATTACCTTCACGGCCAACGGTGAAGAAACCGATCTTCGCACACGCTTGAAAGCACCGGCGAATAACCTCACGCAAGACCTGTTGATCTCGGAGCCGTTGGCAACAACACGCATCATGGTCAAGGACGAGGACCTGTGTCTGCACTGTGGCTTGTGTGCAGAGCGTTGTCCTACCGCTGCATGGGATATGCAGCTCTTCTCGTATTACACGGCTAAGGCAGGGGCATAATCGATCATGTCAAGTATCAACGATTTCGTCGTTCGTTTCGCCAACGTCAACGGCACCGGCTCGGCAAGTGCGAACTACCTCTTTGCGAAGAGCATCTTCCGCATGGGCGTGCCGGTCTCGCCAAAGAACATCTTCCCTTCGAACATCCAGGGTCTGCCAACGTGGTACGAAGTGCGCGTGAGTGAGCAAGGATACCTTGGACGTCGCGACGGCGTCGACGTCATGGTCTCGGTCAACCCACAGAGCATGTCGCAAGACATCCGCAGTGTGCGTCCTGGTGGCTACTTCATCTACGACAGCACCAAGCCGCTGCACGAAGAACAATTCCGCGATGACATCACCTTCCTCGGCATTCCGCTGATGGAGACATGTAATCGCGAATACACCGATCCGCGTCAGCGCTTGTTGTTCAAGAACGTGATGTACGTTGGTGCACTATCGGCATTATTGAAGATCGAATTCAGCGTGCTTGAGCAGCTCATCAGCGAACAGTTCGCCGGCAAAGAGAAACTCATCGCACCGAACCTCAAGGCCTTGCAGTTGGGTATCGACTACGTTCATCAGAACTTCGACTATCCCCTACCGTTCTATCTGGAACGTCGCGACCTAGTGGGTAACCACATTCTCACCACGGGCAACAATGCCTGCGGTCTTGGCGGCGTCTACGGCGGCGCCACGGTTGTGGCTTGGTATCCCATCACGCCGTCAACCTCAGTAGCCGAGGCCTATCATGAGTGGGCCGAAGAACTGCGCATCGACGAACACGGCAAGCGCAACTATGCCATCGTCCAAGCCGAAGATGAACTTGCCGCCATCGGCATGGTCATCGGCGCCTCGTGGAACGGCGCACGCTCCTTCACCGCAACGTCGGGTCCGGGCGTTTCGCTTATGAACGAATTTCTCGGCCTCGCCTACTTCGCCGAGATCCCGGCGGTGTTGATCGACGTGCAGCGGACAGGTCCGAGCACGGGCATGCCGACGCGGACGCAGCAGTCCGACATCATGATCTCCGCCTATGCCTCTCACGGCGACACCAAACATGTCTTGCTCTTCCCGTCGGATCCGAAAGAGTGCTTCGAGATGACGGCCGACTCCTTCGATCTCGCCGAACGTTTGCAGACGCCGATCATCATCATGAGTGATCTCGACCTCGGCATGAACGATCACATGTGTGCACCGTTCGAATGGGACGACAGCCGCCGCTACGACCGTGGCAAGGTCTTCAATGCTGCCGAACTCGAAGAACTCGGCCGCTTCGGCCGCTACCTCGACGTTGACGGTGACGGCATCCCCTTCCGCACCATCCCCGGTGTCCATCCTTTGAAGGGGGCCTATGTTGCCCGCGGTTCGTCGAAAGACGAATACGCCGTCTACACCGAAGACTCTGCTGCGTATCAACGCAACATGGACCGTCTTGCGAAGAAGTTCCACACAGCCCGCACGCTCGTCCATGCCCCGGAGTTCTACCAACAGCGTGATGAATCAAGCGTCGGCATGATCTTCTTCGGCACGTCGACCCACTCTGCCCTTGAAGCCCGCGACATTTTGCGCGCCCAAGGCACCAAGGTCGACGCCATGCGTCTCCGCGCCTTCCCCTTCAACGAAGACGTCAGGCACTTCATCAACAAACACGACACGATCTATGTGATCGAGCAAAACCGCGACGCCCAGATGCGCTCCCTGCTCAGCATCGAACTCGGCATCGACCCGCACCGCTTCATCTCCATCCTGAACTACGACGGCCTCCCCGTTACCGCTGATTTTATTGTTTCGTCCATCGTCCAACGTCCTTCCTCCAACGGTACGGAATGACAACACTCAACCCTCTCCACTCAACCCTCTCCACTCAACCCTCTCCACTCAACCCTCAACCCTCTCCCCTCTACCCTAGTCGACTAATCTCATGAGCTACATCCGCCCTGCCTTCCGCCACCCTGCCCTCCCGAAGAACGACATCGGCTATACTACGCGTGAGTATGAAGGATCACTCTCGACTCTTTGTGCCGGCTGCGGTCATGACAGCATCGGCGCTGCTATCGTCCAGGCCTGCTGGGAGTTGAACATTCAGCCCCACCATGTTGCCAAGATGTCGGGCATTGGTTGTTCCTCAAAGACGCCGGCCTACTTCCTCGGCAAGTCGCATGGCTTCAACTCCGTCCACGGACGTATGCCGTCGGTGACCACGGGCGCCTACCTGGCCAACCGCGACATGATCTACCTCGGCGTTTCCGGTGATGGTGACACGGCATCGATCGGCATGGGACAATTCGTCCATGCCGTCCGCCGCAACCTCAAGATGGTCTACATCGTGATGAACAACGGCTGCTACGGCCTCACGAAAGGTCAAGACAGCGCCACCGCCGACGCCGGTTCTATTAGCAAAGCCGGCAGCGTGAATCCCTTCGAAGCGATCGACCTCGCCGGACTTGCCCTCGAACTTGGTGCCACGTTCGTCGGTCAAAGTTTCTCCGGCGACAAAGAGCAACTCATCCCGATGCTCAAAGCTGCGATGAAGCACAACGGCTTTGCCTTCCTCAACGTCATCTCGCCATGCGTCACGTTCAACAACAACGTCGGCTCCACCAAGAGCTACGACTACGTCCGCGAACACGTCGAAGCCACCTCGACCATCGACTTCGTCCCGCTCGAGACCGAGATCACAACATCCTATTCTGAGGGGGCGAACCAGCTCGTCACGATGCACGATGGCAGCAAGATCGAGCTGCACAAGCTTGCCAAAGACTGGGATCCGACGGATCGTTCATCGGCGGTGAACGCTCTGCATTCAGCACGCACAAAAGGTGAGATCCTGACGGGGCTGTTGTACGTTAACGAAACGTCGAAAGCACTGCATGAAGTCTTGGGGTCGAGTGCTCGCCCCCTGAACGCCATTCCTCACACGGAACTGAATCCGGGCAGTGCACGGCTGGACAATATCAACGCCTCGTTACGTTGAAGTGGGCGTAGCAGAAGAGTCCTGAGGGTAAATGCCAGTACGCCTCTCCATACGTGGGGAGGCGTCTTCCGTTTAAGACGGCATAGCGACTTGCCGGCGTTGTCCACCGAGCTTGGATGTGCGTCTTTCCATCGGACGACATCGAACGATCGTCAGATGCGAAGTCGATGAGGTCTCCGTCAGCATTGAAGAACAACCGTGCTGAAACAGTGTTGTCGTTCACCGTGAACGATGCATCCACTGTATGATCATCAACAGGCGTCCAGGTGATCGCCGGATCGACGAGTTGTTCGGGTGCGATCAAGCACAGGTCGTTGAGAAAGGTCACCGTCTCGCTTTTATCCATGATCGGACCAAACGCATCAGCCACTGTGATCAGTCCGGCAAGTTTGATCTTCATCGTTGCCGTCCCGTTGCGGTAGACGTGTAGTCCACGCAGCGGCACACCGAACATCTTCGCTTCGATGTAGAACAGTCGCACCCTTTTCTGCACATTCGTGAACTGCCATGCTCTGATCGGCAGCCACGGTCCATCGGCCTTCACCTTCATCTCGCCGGTGAACTCCACTTCGAATGTTTCTGGGATTGGTGCACCTACGGCATGCGTACGCTGCACGTAACGCTGGACAGTTATTGGTAGACGTGCCAGTAGAGACTCAGATAGCATTGAACCGCTGGACGCACCACAATGCACCTGTTTCAACTTCTCATATAGATCTAGCATTCTAGCCCTCTATCTATCTAGCCCTCTAGCTATCTAGCCCTCTAGCTATCTAGCCCTCTAGCTATCTAGCTGTTTAGCCGACTAACACGATCTCATGCGTGATCTTCGACACCTGCCCCAACATCGCATGTACACCGCAGTATTTCTCTGTCGACTTCTGCACGGCACTCTCCACCTTGGGCAGGTATTCTTCCGTAGTGCCAACCTCATAGATCATGTGCATCGAAGTGTAGACCTTCGGGTGATCTTCCGTGAGTTCACCGGTCACGCGGACGGTGAGCGACGTCATCGGCACACGCATCTTCGGTAGCAGCGACGCAACGTCCATCGCTGTACAGCCGGCAAGTGAGGTCAGCAGCAACTGTTTTGGACTTACGCCCGACCCGGCCGGGCTTTCATGCGAAGCCAGCGGAAAGGTCACGTTGTTTTGATGGGCATCGAAGAGCAGGTCGCTCTTCCATTGGACGTCGATTGTATGGGTAGCCATGGTTAGTCGGTTAGTCGGTTAGTCGGTTAGTCGGTTAGTCGGTTAGTCGGTTAGTCGGTTGATGTCAAAAATCGGAGAATTGACACGCGAATACTGTGACTTTCGTCATACGTGCGGTCTGAAGACGAAACATTCGTAGTTTTGTGTTCGACAGCGTTCTACTTCTCTCCTGCCCCCGTTCTCCTTCCTGTTGGTAATGATCACGGTAGCATGATGTGGCGCAAGGCCACGCGAGACAAGTGACCGTGAAATATTTATCATTACGTAAGGAAGGCCCTCGTGACCTTTACCGACCTACACCTGTGCGCACCGGTGCAAAAAGCTGTGCGCGCTGCGGGCTATGAACGCCCGACCCCTATTCAACAACAAGCCATTCCGATGGTGCTTGCCGGACATGACGTCTTTGGCTGCGCCCAAACAGGAACAGGCAAAACCGCTGCGTTCGCGCTGCCGATCTTGCATAAGCTCCACGAAGATGGACCGCAACGCGGTGGACCGAGCGTGGTCATTCTGGCCCCAACGCGCGAACTGGCCGTTCAGATCGGCGAGAGCTTTCTGACGTACGGCAAGCAAGTGCGTGCACGCTACTTGACCGTCTTCGGCGGCGTCTCGATCGGACCGCAGATCTCGACCATCCGTCGCGGCATCGACGTGATCGTTGCAACACCGGGACGGTTGATCGACCTGCTCGATCAACGCGCCATCCGTCTTGATCGCGTCAACACACTCGTCCTTGACGAAGCCGACCGAATGCTCGACATGGGCTTCCAACCGCAGATCAATCGCATCATCTCCGAGATCCCCAAGGAACGCCAAACACTGTTCTTCTCGGCAACCGTGCCGCCGGAAATCCGCAAACTGGCCGACAGCATCCTGCGCACACCGACGCACGTTGCCGTCGCCCCGGTGTCGTCAGCCACAGAGACCGTGACGCAACATCGCTACATCGTTCCCAAAGCGAACAAGCGAAAAATGTTGCTCCACTTGCTGGACCACGTACTCACCGGTAGCGTCCTGGTCTTCACGCGCACCAAACGCGGCGCAGATCGCGTGATGAAAGATCTCACCAGCGAAGGCGTGACCGTCAACGCCTTGCATGGAGACAAGTCGCAAGCCGCACGCCAAAAAGCCCTGAAGGACTTCAAGGCAGGACGCATTCGTGTTCTCGTTGCCACCGACATCGCCTCCCGCGGTATCGATATCAGCGAATTGCCGTATGTGATCAACTACGACGTTCCGGAAAGCCCCGAGACCTACGTCCACCGCATCGGCCGCACAGGCCGCGCCGGAACCGAAGGACTTGCCATCACACTGAGCAGCGGTGAAGATGAGGGCGATGTTCGCGCGATCGAAAAGCTCATCAAGTCGAAGATCCCGGTGATCCACGATCATCCGTATCATAAGGTGTCGGCAGAAGACGCAGCGAAGAATCGAACGACCGAACAACCGAAAACCCGAACAACCGAACAACCGAGAACTCGAACAACCGAACGACCGAATAACCGAACAACCGAACAACCGAATAACCGAACAACCGAACAACCGAATAACCGAAAGTTTGAAGGACGTCGGACGAAGGACGAGGGACGAAGGACGACTGAAGAAGGACGCTCTAGCGCTCCTCGATCGAATAGATCGTCCGGATCTCGTCCGGGATCGCAGCGGCGCGACCGGAGTCGGTACTGATCATGACATAATCTTGCCAGCCATCGGCAACAACCTTGCCGGTGGCTTTGCGCAAGATCTCAAAGGCCACACGCACGCCCTTGACACGCATCTCTTCGATGCGCGTGCGAACAACGGCAATATCGCCCATGCGCAGCTCGCGTTTGTATTCGATGAAGGTTGAGGTATTGACCCAACTAAAGCCGAGATTGAGGAAGTCCTCCATCGGCATGCCATAACAACGCGCCATCTGGTCATACCGGGCCATCAACACATAGTCGAGATATCGACTGTTGTGAACGTGCGCGTTCACGTCAATGTCATCCGGACGGACGATAATCTCCGATTCGAACGTAGCGTACGGCATCAGAAGTAGAAACGGAAGTCGATCAATGCCGATAAGAAGGTCACCTCTTCCGTGATGCCTTGGATCGGTGCCCACTGCAGCGTGGTCTGTGCACCTATACTAAATGCATCCGTTCCGGTATAGCCAATGCGGAAGTGTGCACTCTTCGTTTCCCCTTGGTCGAAACTTCCGATCTCTGGGATCTCGCGATAGTCTCCGCCGATGGCTAAGCCGATCGGTACTTCCAACCATGGGTCGAGATTGATGCTGACTGCAAGACCTGCATCGAACAAAGCATCGTACGTGCTATCGACTGTTACCCGCGGTTCGGTGTAACCACCGTTGATGAACGCAGAAAGACCAATGACAGGAGATACGGCATAGGCCCCGCGAACGTTGGCGATCAATTTCAACGCCGGACGGGTATCCACCAACTCATTACCGGGCGCGACATAACCGCTGTCGATCAGCCCTTGTGCCCAACGATCCACATCGACCGTGGTGTAGTTGCCCATGCGCATCGTCAGACCACCAACCACCGACCACGGACCGTCCTCAACGATCTTCACATTCCATCCGATGTCACCGCTCGTTACGGTATTCACGCCTTGCGCAAGGATCGACGAGACGCTCGTGCCGAGTCGGCCGATCACACGTCCCTCGAGATAAAACGACATCCACGACTTTACCGCTTGTTCATGCCGCACCGTCATGGCCATGAAGGCCAAGCTGCCTGTTGGTGCGATCACAAGCCGATCACCGATGGTAATGATGGGCAACTGTAATGTGGTCGTGGTCCCGCCCCCTACCATCATCATGGCGTTCGTGCGAATGAAGGGTAAGGGGGATGAGGCAAGGGGCGTGAAAAGGTGCTCACCCAGACGCGGTCCGAGTGGTGCAGTGCGCAAACTGTCATGTGTAGCGGTCGAGGTCGATCCAAAACGCCATTCCGCCGTGACCATGGCTTGAATGCCGTCCATGCGGATCACCGGCGAGTTGCTGATGTACTGTGTCTCTTGATCGGTGATAAGATCGAGCAGGCCTTGATTGTATCGAAGCTCGAGGTTCAAAGAGATCGGGTCAAGATCGAAGTGATATCCGGCTCCGAGGTAGAGCAAGACATCTTCGGGCTTGATCGCATTGTCTAACGTGCGTGTTCCCGACGCTGATTCCACTTCCAGTTCTTGCAGGAACGACAACGTCGCTCCCGTGGAGAAATACCATCGTCGGGAGTTTGAGTACACCCGCATTCCGATCGGAACCGAGAAGTACGATGCGTTGACGACGGCGCTGTCATACGTCGAATCTTCCTGCGGAAACGTGCCTTCGATCGGCATCGTCACCTCCAGCGCTGAGGAACGATTCTCAAGCTGAGGGGCCAGCGTGAGCGTGACGTTGTTGCCTAGATCATATCCAAGCGACAGTCCGGCGCCCCACCCAAAGTTCTTCGACCACACCGCCGGTGGTGGAGCGTCGCCGCTGAACCCGACCTGATTGGCCATGCCCGTCAGCCCTACAGACCATTGAGCCATGGCTGAAGTGGCCCCAAGCAAAAACAGCCCGATCACAAAGCGGTAGCGCATACGCAAATCTAAGGTATTCAACACCTTGGTAAAGCCTCCGTATATTTGTGTCATGGTTGACAATCAAACTCCCAATGACGGTGCCTCTGAAGGCAGTGGTGGAAACCGCCGACGTCGACGTCGCGGAAACCGCCGCCCCGAAGACCGTCCAACGACATCAGAACAAACTCCCGACACACCACGTCCGCAACGCCCCGCTCAAAGCACCGAAGCACCCGGCTCTGCTACCGCTTCGGCCCCTCAAGATCAGGAAGGGGGCGGTGATCGACGTGGACGAAACCGCCGTCGCAAGAAGAAGGGCCCGCGTCCGGAAGGACAACCGGTCGAAGCGGCATCAGCGGACGTCGACGAGGCGGAATCAAAACCACAACCGGAACGTCAGGAACGCCAAGACCGCCCGGAGCGTCGTCGTGAAGGCAATCGCGACAAGCGTCGTGAACAGCCGCAAAAAGACGTTGCACAGCCGCAAGAGAAGAAGGAACGCGCCCCGCGTGGATCCGTTCTTCAGCGTCGCAGCACGCGCGGCAGCGTAGACCTCGACGCCGCCCTGGCGAAGGAGACGGAAGAGCCATCAGCTCCGATGCCGATAGCGACCGATGTTGAGTCGTACATCAAACAGCTCAAAGGCTGGCAGCGCGAAGTGGTCACGACCCTCCGCGGCATCGTCCGCAACCAAGCCCGCGACGCCGAAGAAGCCATCATGTGGTCGCAACCGGTCTACACACTCAACGGCCCGGTCTGCTACATCAAGGCCTTCTCCGACCACGTCAACTTCGGCTTCTGGCGCGGCAACGAGCTCGATGACCCCGAAGACCTCCTCACCGGCGAACTCCCCACCATGCGCCACGTCACCATCCGCCACGTCAACGACGTCAAGCGCGATGCCTTCGAGGCACTGGTGAGAAGTGCGGTGAAGTTGAATATCGAAAAAGGCGACCCAACGTGACCTGAAGGGGACCTGAAGGCGACCTGAAGGCGACCTGAAGGAGACCTGAAGGGGACCTAAAGGGGAACTTGAGGGGAGGGAGCGGGTGTCATTCCGAGCGAAGCGAGGAACGTCCCCTCATCCCCAAACGCTTGCGAGTGCTGGAGCTCTGCGAAGCTGGTCGTGCCGATCACATACCTACCTTCTGTGCTGCGATGATCGACGTCGATCGAATCGAAGGTGATCGCATCGAGCACGTCATTGGAGCCGCGTACGTAGACGCGTACCGTGTGATCGGTGGTGAGCGTGAGCGGGGTTTCCGACTGTTCGATCTTTTTGTACTCGTAGCGATACTGATATCGTAACGCTGCGATGTCGCTCAGCACGGCTGCTGCTGTAGGGTGTGCTCCTGCCCCCTTCCCTACCAATAACTGATCGTCGGCGAAAGCGCCGTGGAGACGGACGGCATTGGTCTCGTTGTTCACCGTCGAGAGCGGATGACCTGAAGGCACAAAGGTTGGAATGGCAGAGGCAACGAGCTGACCGTCGGCAACATAGGCACTGGCCACAAGCTTGATCGTCCACCCATGCCGACGTCCAACTTCGATATCGAAGGGTGTGATCGACGTGATGCCCCGTCGCACAACATCCGTTGGTTTGATCACCGCACCAAATGCATGGGCGGCGATCAACACGGTCTTGAAGGCAGCATCCCAGCCCTCGACGTCAAAGGTGGGCACACTCTCGGCAAAGCCGAGTTCCTGGGCCTGTTGCAGGGCCGTGTGATAATCTCCACCGCCGTATTCAGAGAGACGCGTCAGGATGTAGTTGGTGGTACCGTTGACGATTCCTTCTACACCACTCAACAGATCATTGTCATAGTATTCCTCCAGGTTGCGGATGATCGGAATGCTACCGCACGTTGATGCTTCGTACAACAACGATCGTCCGGTGATGCGCTGCAGGTCCAACAACTCCGACAAATGTTCCGCTACCATGCGCTTGTTGGCGGTCACAACATCCTTGCCACTGAGTAAGGCCTTGCGAACGATCTCATAGGCAGCATCTGCATCGTCGATCAACTCGACCACCACATTCACCTCCGGATCAAGAAGGATGTCGTTCACATCATAACTGAAACGCTCTTTGGGTAGGGGGCGATCCTTGTCCCTGTGTTTGACCACGATGTGTTTGATGGTGGCGCGCAGTCCGTGTGTGCGTTCGAGAACGTCGTAGAGTCCTTTGCCGACGCAGCCAAATCCGATAAGTCCGATTGTAAGGTTCATAGTAGTGTTGCTAGGTGTTGTTGATCTGTAAGAAATGCATCGTGTCCAACGCTGCTCAACAGCGTCTTATAACGTGCTTGCGGGATCATGTCGGCAATGAAATGTTGTTCGTAAACCGGAAAGAGCGTGTCGGTAGAGATGCCGATCACGAGCGTGTCTGAAGAGATGCGCCGGAGTGCCGCGCCGGTCCCGCCACGATCTCTTCCAACGTCATGAGCGTCCATGGTCTTCGTCAACGCGTAGTAGCTGTGCGCACTGAAGCGCTGTACCAGCTTGCGACCCTGATGACGTTGGTACGACTCAGCTCGGAAACCATCGAGCAACGATTCGGGCGTCCGTTGCGTGCGGTTGTACAACCCTGCTGAGCGATACGACAACATGGCCACGGCACGGGCCGCGGCAAGACCGGCCTGCCCGGCATCTGGCTTTGGTTCTGCAAAGCTTCGATCGGCTTCGATCGCCATACGTTGAGCAGCATTGAAGGCAACTCCCCATGGCGAGTGTTGCGCATTCGCCGCGATGACGATCAGGCGATCGATGCGTTCGTGTTCCTGCACGCCCCATTCCAATGCTTGTTGTCCACCCATCGATCCACCGATCAACGTGTCGAAGCGCTGGATGCCGAGGTGGTCACGCAAACGCTGGAATGCGCGCACGATGTCGCGGTTGGTGACCAACGGGAATGAAGCATACCACGGTGCGCCAGTGAGCGGATCGACATCTATCGGTCCGGTAGATCCGTAGCAACTGCCGATCATGTTGGCACAAACGATGAAGTGCTTTTGTGGATCGAATGGTTTACCGTGTCCGACGATGTCGGGCCACCACGTGGTGACGTCGCTGCTGCCGGTGAGGGCATGCAACACCCACACGACATTGTCAGCCGAGGCGTTCAACCGACCCCATGTGTGATAGGCGATGCGGAGCTGAGAGAGCACGCGGCCACTCTCAAGCTCGAACGGGACGTCTGAAACGAAGATCTGCGCTGCGTCCGTGCGAAGGAGAACATCCGTCATCGCGATGCCTCCAGCGCTTGTTGCAGATCTTCTTTGAGATCGTCAAGATGTTCGATCCCCACACTCAACCGAAGCTGTGCCGGCGTCACACCGGCGGCACGTTGTTCACCGTCGGTAAGCTGTTGGTGCGTCGTCTTCGACGGCTGAATGATGAGTGTCTTCGCATCGCCGACATTGGCGAGGTGTGAGATCAACTGCAGTTGATCCACCAGACGTTGTGCACGTTCCGCTCCTCCTGTTGGCTCGAAGGTCAGCACACCGCCAAAGCCATTGGTGAGATAGCGCGCGGCCCGTTCGCGCTCAGGACTTGACGCCAGCCCCGGATAGTTCACACGTTCGATGTCGGGATGATGCTCGAGCCACTGTGCAAGTGCCAGCGAATTGTCAACGGTGCGCTGCACACGCAGTGAGAGTGTCTCGAGACCCTGCAAGAGCAACCACGAATTGAAAGGACTTTGACTTGGACCAAGATCGCGAAGTCCTTCAACGCGAGCACGAATGATGAAGGCAATGTTCCCAAAAGGACCATCGACGCCAAAGACTTCTGCGAACCGAAGTCCGTGATACCCTTCACTCGGCTCAGTGAATTGCGGGAACTTACCGTTCGCCCAATTGAAGCGTCCGCTGTCGACGATCACGCCGCCGATCGACGTGCCGTGTCCACCGATCCACTTTGTACTCGACGCAACAACGATGTCAGCGCCATGATCGATCGGCCTGCACAGATAGCCCGCAGCGCCGAAGGTATTGTCGACAACAAGTGGAATGCCGTTCGCATGTGCCAACTCCGCGAAGGCCTTGAAGTCCGGTACCGTGAAGCCCGGATTGCCGATCGTTTCTACGTAGATCGCCCGCGTGTTCTCGTCGATCTCCTTCGCGAAGGATGCCGGATCATTTACATCGGCAAAACGGACGTCGATGCCCAGTCGCTTGAACGTGACCTTGAACTGATTCCAGGTGCCGCCATAGAGCGACAAAGACGCAATGATGTTTTGTCCCGCCTCGACAATGGTGTGAAGCGCAAGAAATTGGGCCGACTGTCCGCTTGATGTTGCAAGTGCTGCCACGCCCCCTTCCAAACGTGCGATGCGTTGTTCAAACACATCCGTCGTCGGATTCATGATGCGGGTATAGATGTTGCCAAACTCCTTCAAGGCAAACAGGTTCGCCCCGTGTTCAGCGTTCTTGAAAGTATAGGACGTCGTCTGGTAAAGCGGTACGGCCCGAGCGCGCGTACGTTCATCTACGTCGGTATAGCCGGCGTGGAGCTGGAGTGTATCGAATCGATAGGTTGCGGACATTGTCGTCTCCCAAAGGAAAAGGTGGTGATGTTGCCATCATCATCGGGGAGACGTTCTTCGGTCGCGCGTTAAACGAAAAAACGCCATCCCCGTGTGAGGATGGCGTTTGTGCTTGTTGCTTTATCCAAGCGCTCCATCCCCTACGTGCATATGCATACACATACACATTGACATGGCGGAGCACATCACTGCCGGGGACGAAACGATATATGCGGACGAATTCATTGGATGCGAATCTAAATCAACGCAACGCATTTTCCAAAGCCGTGCGTGCATCGGTCTTTTCATCACGGTACTTGACGATCATCGGAGTGGCGATCGAAAGCCCGTTGGCACGACCGTATTCACTGCTTACCGCACGGGCTCCGGCGACGACAACAGCCCCTTCCGGGATCTCGAGTGGAGCATCTGGTGCCGAGCGCAGAACGGTCTCATTCACCAGATCATAGACCGGCGTCGACGCATTCAAGATCACGCCGCTTCCAAGAACGGCACGCTTGCGGACCATCACACCTTCATAGACGCCGCAGTTGCCCCCCACCATCACATCATCTTCGATGATCACCGGACGGGCCCCTGCCGGCTCCAATACGCCGCCGATCTGTGCCGCAGCACTGATGTGTACACGCTTGCCGATCTGCGCACACGTCCCTACCAGTGCGTGCGAGTCCACCATCGTCGCCTCATCAACATAGGCACCGATGTTGATGTACATAGGGGGCATGCAGATCACACCATGCCCTACATAAGCACCTGTGCGAATCGTAGAGCCGCCCGGCACTACACGCACATTATCTTCAAGCTTGAGACGCTTCGTCGGCAACGTATGCTTATCAAAGAAACGGAACGTGTCGTTAAGCGATGCATCTTCCAGTCTTCCGTGGCGGAAGACCACCAAGATCCCATGCTTCACCCACAGGTTCACCTTCCAACTTCCATCCCCCGCCGGCTCCGCCGCCCTGATCGATCCGTCGTTCAGGCCCGCCAGAAAATCCGTGATCACATTCGAAATGTCCGGCTCATAATGGATCTCCTGCGCCGGCATTGCATACAATTGTTCGATACGTTCACTTAAGTTCATTACCTGCTCCATACAACGAAGTTATTCAACGAAGTTCGACAGCGCAGCTAGACAGCGAAGCTAGACAACGAAGTTCGACAGCGAAGCTAGACAACGAAGTTCAACAGCGCAGCTAGACAACGCAGTTCAACTAAACGCCAAGTTCAAGATCTTATAGATCAATCTCGCCGTCGTCAAGTTCGGATGATGCACGCCTGCCACCGGCGCCAGTTCCACAACGTCCAGACCGATGATGCGACGTCCACTCTTGACGATCTCGCGGATCACGTCGATCGTCTCGCTATACATCAAGCCATCCGGCTCCGGCGTGCCCGTGCTGGGCATGATGCTTGGGTCAAAGCCATCCACGTCGAACGTGATGTAGACCTCTTTGCCAAGGGATTCCACGACCTTCTTCTGCCAGTTCTTTCCATGCACACCGCGACGTATAGCTGATGCATAGAAGGTGTTGACCTTATTCTTCTTGATGAACTCTGCCTCTTCGATGCACTGCGCACGGATGCCCACCTGTGTGATCTGCTTTGGTGGCACGAACTCCGCAACACGCGCCATTACCGACGCATGGGAGAACTTGGATCCTTCATACGAATCACGGAGATCCGAGTGCGCGTCGAACTGCAACACACTCATCTTCGGATGACGCGCATGATAGGCCTTGATCGGCGCCGCACTAATGGTATGCTCGCCCCCTAACGTCACCACGAACTTGCCCATGTCGAGCAGCTCATTCACTTGATCTTCGATCAACTTCAGCGCCTTGGCATCGGCGGCCTTTCCAAAGGCGATCGGCTTCAGCGTCGTGATCCCCTCATCGAAACACAACTCGCGTTCCGTCTCGTCATCATAAAACTCCACATAGGCGCTCGCCTCCAGGATGGCCTTAGGTCCATTCTTCGTCCCGCCGCCATAACTCACCGTATGCTCGTAGGGGGCAGACACGATGGCGATCATCGCATTATCAAGCTGACTGTACTTCGCCTCGATGGCGAGGAAGTTTTTGGAGGGAGGGAGGGTGGTCATTGTGGGGAATGGGGAATGGGGAATGATAACTTTGCGCAATTTAACGGTGTACATTCCCCATTCCCCATTCCCCATTCCCCATTCCCCGTGAAACTCCCTCGCCTCGGCTGGTACCTCTACGACTTCGCCAACTCGGCCTTCAGTGCGTCGGTGGTGACGGTGTTCCTTGGACCGTACTTGGCCAGTGTGGCAAAGGCGGCGGCGGATGCGAACGGACAGATCGCGCCGTTCGGGATCACGATGCATCCGGGAGCGTGGTTCTCGTATGCTGTTAGTGCAAGTGTGTTGCTGCAGGTAGTGGTGCTGCCGATCGTTGGGGCGCTCACGGATCGTACGACGCTGAAGCGGCGCATGTTGGGGACGCTTGCTTTCATTGGGGCTTTCGCAACAACCCTGCTCTATTTTGTTACGGTCGACGCGGGCAACTACGTCATGGGCGGCGTTCTCTTTGTGATCGCCAACCTTGCCTTTGGGGCAAGTATGGTTGTGGCCAACGCTTTTTTGCCCGTGCTTGCATCACCACAAGAGCGCGACAAGGTGTCCAGTCGCGGCTGGGCGTTGGGATATCTCGGCGGTGGGTTGCTCCTCCTTGTCCACCTCCTCTACTTCAACCATATCGATTCGATCGGCGGTGCTGTTGGCGACGCTGTACGTGTGATCTTGAGTTCTGCCGGTGTGTGGTGGGCGCTATTCACGCTCGCCCCCTTGACGATGTTGCCAAAGCGGGTGGAGACACCATACTCGGAAGAAGGACCGCCGAACATTGCGCGGTCGTTCACGCAATTGTGGCAGACGTTGAAGAGTCTGCGCGCCTATCCGATGACGTTGTTGTTCTTTGTGGCCTACTTGCTCTATAACGATGCGGTGCAAACGGTGATCTCGATGGCGTCGGTCTATGGCCAAGAAGAATTACATCTTGAACTCGATGTGTTGACCAAGGCCATTCTCATCGTACAGTTCGTCGCAGTCGGCGGGTCGTTGATCTTTGAGCGACTTGCTGCGGTGATCACCACCAAACGGGCCATTGTCGTCGGCCTGATCGGCTGGGCCGGCGTGATGATCGCGGCCTATGCCGTGGTCGCATCAGAGATGCACTTTTATGTCCTTGCCGTAGTGATCGCCATCGTCATGGGCGGCACACAAGCTCTTTCGCGATCTTTGTTCAGCCAGATGATCCCGCGCGGAAAAGAGGCCGAATATTTTGCGCTCTATGAGATCAGCGACAAAGGCACATCGTGGCTCGGACCGCTCTTTTTTGGCTTGGCCCTGACCTATACCAGCAGCTATCGGGCCGCCGTGTTATCGCTGATCATCTTTCTGGTGGCAGGGCTTCTCCTGCTCCTCCGGGTCAACGTCGACAAGGCCATTGCCGACACCCATCGCGGCTCACTGGGTCAAGAATCTTGACCAAAGGGTCGGTAAGGGGCGAATTTTCCCGTATTTTTGCAGGAATACACGCACCCACAGGATCCACAGACCATGTTACAGAAGTACTCGTCCCTGGCAGCGAAACCGCTGCGTTGGCACGATGGCTCTACATCGACCGTAGGCGCTAATTCCATCTTAGAGACCGATAACAGCAACATCGTCGTTCTTGGCGGCGTGCAGTACATTGCCGGCGGCTCGCAAGTAAATGTCCTGCTGAACGGAACAGGGCCGACGATCGGTATCGGAGAATCGCTCGAAGACCTTCCGGTGCGACCTCTATAAGGGTATCTGACGATCACCTTCAAACGACACTTAACGACAACGGCCGCCCTAGGGCGGCCGTTTTGATGTTCACGAAAGGCCTATGTCTTAGCGAATACGCCCCGTCACCGTCACGTCCATAGGAGATTCCACAAGCGCAGGTGTCGGAGGTACATTTGGGGCCATCTGAATCATGATCAGTCGACCTGACGGCACCGACGTTTCGACTGGTCCTCCGGTCAAGAGGTCTTCGCAGAACGAAACGTAGATGCGACGCCCGGCTGGTGCGGGCATGGGTGTCGACGACCACCCAGTCGGAGTCCAGGGGAAGAATTTGCCGCTTCCCGTTGTTGTTGCCTGATAATCATAGCAGGTGCACATCGTGCTGTCACTAGGGATCGATTGATCGATGATGACGGGTTCGACCCTCTCAGACGTAAGCAACACGCCTTGATACGGTACTCCATTTGCATAGTAGTAGACAGCAGTACCGCGACACAATGTGACCGGTTTACCAGGAGCTGCAGCGGAATCGAGCAAGACAGCGACCGAATCACCTGCAGAGATCTGCACTGTTTGATTCAAACTCTTCGATCTTGGATCGATCACTTGCAACGTCAGTGTAGAGTCTTTGCCTTTCCCAGCAACATGTGCCTTCCACCACCGCTGTGGTCCTTTGGCGTCTTGTGGACCACCACAGCCCGACAGCATCAACATCACGGCTAGCAACGCAGTCAGCACCACTACGAATAGCTTCTTCATTCCACCCTCCCACATTCGTGTACGAAAAAGAATTCTGTCAATGCGAAACTAGGTTCTGCCTAGTCCATGATCTTCCGTAGAAATGCTGGTTGTCCGCTGCCGCTGCTTCCTGTGGCCGTTTTCTTTGGACGTAGGAATGCTTCCGGCTGGGCTGAGGCCGATGTTGTTGAAGACTGCGAGTATGCCTGCGTGCTTGACGAAGGCGCCGGTGCCGGCGATGCTGCGGCCTGACGCTGTTGCGGAGCGCTGCCTGTTGACGAACCGCCTGCCCCCTGACCCTTTTGATGGCGCCAGATAGCCGGTGTGTCGGGATCGTTTGGATCGATGCCTGTTGGCGCACTCAACACGGAATTCGTTGACTGAGCAGCCGGACGATACGGTGTCTCGGCCGGAGCAGATGGTTCCGTGATCGGCGTGACGGTAGGCTCAGATTCTTCCTTTGCGGCACCCGGGCGAATGATCGTCAGCGCCGGGGTCGACCGACTATGTTCATTTGACGAATGGCTATCGTGTTCTTGGCGACGAAACCCCGTGGCGACCACGGTGATCGAGACCTCGTCTTCATAGGTCTCGTCCACCACAACGCCGTGGATCAAGTTCGCTTCATCGCCGGCGGCCTTTTGGATACACTCAACGGCGAGATGAATTTCGTGCATCGTCAAACTTTCACCACCGGTGATATTGACGAGCAAGCCCTTCGCGCCAAAGATCTGCATGCCTTCCAGGATCGGTGAGTTGAGGGCGTTCTGTGCTGCTTCGAGAGCACGGCGTTCGCCGGCGCCCACACCAATGCCCATCATGGCATCACCCTGATTCTTCATCACGGTGACCACGTCGGCAAAGTCGACATTGATGATGCCTTCTGCATGAATGATATCAGCGATACCCTTCGTGGCATTATACAACACCTCGTCGGCCTTAGCCAAGGCCATCTTGAACGGTACCGATGCATCAACGACGGAGAGGATGCGATCGTTCGGGATCACGATCAAGGCATCGACGGCGTCACGCAATTCACGGATACCTTGTTCAGCTACCTTGGCTCGGATCTTGTTCTCGAAGGAGAAGGGGCGGGTCACGATCCCTACCACAAGAGCACCCAGTTCATGGGCCTCACGTGCAATGATCGGAGCAGCACCGGTACCGGTACCGCCTCCCATCCCTGCCGTGACAAAGACCATGTCACTCCCGGCAAGGGCGTCGCGCACTTCGTCGAGACTCTCTTCGACGGCAGAGCGTCCGACGTCAGGATTCGCCCCAGCGCCAAGACCGCGCGTCGACCCATTGCCAAGTTGGATCTTGGTCTGCGCCGGATTGCGCAAGAGCGCTTGGCTATCGGTGTTGGCTGCAATGAACTCCACGTGTTCTAAGCCACGCGAGATCATGGTGCGCACGGCATTCCCGCCCGCGCCGCCAACTCCTATGACGCGGATACGTGCTCCGCTATGTTGTTCTGTACAGTCCAGTGCAATCGGCATGGATCCCCCCGATCGTTGACCTATAAGTTCTCAAACCAATCTTTGAGCTTCCCAAGGAAGCCTGACTTCGAAGCGGAGTGCTGCTCTCCGGACGAAGTGTGTTGTTGCTGTTGTTGATGTTGTTCTTTGAGCGACTCTTCGACCTTGTCGTCGAACTCGCCCGCATGCTTCATCGAATACAAGGCCAGACCAACGGCCGTGGCATACATCGGAGAGCTGACCTCTTTGGCCAAACCTTCCTTGCTGAATCCACCGGGTAGTCCAAGCTTCACGGGAATATTGAACATGCGATTCGCCAAGGCATCGGCACCTCGCAGCATCGCGCACCCCCCAGTGACAACGATGCCGGCGCCGAGTTGGCGTGCCCATCCGGTATCGACCAGACGCTGCATGGCAAGTTCATAGATCTCCTCAACGCGAGGCTCGATGATCTGACACAAGATCGTTTTGCTCAATTCTGTCGGCGTCCGGCCGCCGACGGCCGGCACCTGGAAGACCTCGTCACGCATGATCGACCCTGCGTCGGCATGACCATGATCTTTCTTGATGCGCTCGGCATCCATGTTGCGAATGCCAAGCACGGTCACGATGTCGTCGGTGACCTTTTGTCCGGCGATCGACACGATGCTGGTGAACCGCAAGACGTTGTCTTTGAACACGGCAACATCTGTGGTGCCACCACCGATGTCGATCAAACCAACACCGACCTCTTTCTCATCATCTTCCAATACGGCATAGGCACTTGCAAGGGGCTGAAGCACCAACGCATCGATGTGAATGTCGGCGCGATCGGCACAGCGGAAGATGTTGTCGACTGCGGCACTGGAAGCGGTGATCACCAGACCGTTCGCTTCAAGGCGCTTGCCGCTCATGCCGAGCGGATCGCTCACACCGTCTTGTCCGTCGATCACATAGTCTTGCGGAACAACATGCAGGATGCGGCGATCTGCGGTGATGTTGACGTGTCCCAGTTCTTTGTGCAGCCGATCGATATCGGCCTGCGTGATCTCGGAAGACGAGACCGTCACGATGGCTCGGGTCGGGAAGCTGGAGATATGGTCGCCCGAGACGCCGACCACAACACGGTCGATATGGAAGCCACACTGCTGTTCGGCTTTCTCGACGGCAATACGGATCGCGTCGGCGGTCTTCCCGATGTTGGTGACCACGCCCTTCTTCAATCCGTCGCAATCGGCAATGCCCGTGCCCAAGATGACGGTGCGTCGCGTGACCTCATCAGTCGACGCGACCACGACGCACACCTTGGTGGTGCCGATGTCGAGGCCTACGTGGATCGAAGGAGTGGTCATGAAGCGATCGCTGCCGTTGATGATTGACGAAGGATCACGTGATGCCGCCAGCGGAGGTCGATCTCTGTTGTCAACACAATGCCGGGTCGCGACGACATGCGGTCCCAGAAGACGTTCATGTCGGCAAAGGCACGACGTGACTCGGTCGCATCGGGTCGACCCAGACGCCAGGTGGCGCGATCGGTCAGTACGCGGATAGATCCGTCTCGCTCGAGGATGACCTCGGAGATGGACTGGTACAGTGATGTCTCAAGAGTCTCTTCGGCTGCGTTCAACACGCCAACCATAGCGTTCAGCTGCTCCTGCTGCATCGCAGCATTCGCCGACATGCGGATCAACGGCACACAGTGCATTGTGCGTCGCTCACCCGGTGGAAGGATCGTACCTGTGTTATCCACATACCGCAGGGAGCCATCTCCTAAGACGACGTGGGCCACAGGGCGACGCTCTTCGACCTCGACGGTGATGCCGCGAACGCTGGAGAAATAGACCGAAGCAGACCGCACAAAGGGGACGGCTTCGACCCGCTCGCGCACTTCCGCTAACGTCAGGGACTGACGCTTTTGCTTCAAACAGGAATCAACGATCGGCTGTAGACTGCTGATACTTAGGTCACTTGCGCCAACGATGCTGGCACGCTCGATCGTCTGCTTGGACTGCCACTGTGATGCGGCTAGGGAGGCAAAGGTGAGTGCGAGCAGAGACACCACTACCCCTGATGAACGACGACGTTCCTCAGGCCGCGCCTCGATGCCACTTCCTCTCTGGGTCACTACATGCCTCGAAATGTGGATAACCGGCGAAGAGATGCACACGCTGTGGATAACTCCGACCGGCCTCCGATTCCCCCCGATCTCTGCCTCTGAGATCAGATGTTGATATCCCTGCGCTAAACAAAGGACTTACAACTGGCACAAAGGTAATCCCTCCCGCCTCTTAATGCAAGAGGTGATCGACCCAAAATCCACCGGAATTTTAACAGGTTATCCACACCAAGGGGAAAACCTAGCTGAGTGCGCGAGTGCGTCCCCCGTCGACCAAGATGCTGGTGCCGGAAATATAGGCCGCTGCCGGCGAGGCCAGGAATACCGCAGCATTGGCGATCTCCTGTGCCTGGGCGAACCGCCGCGCCGGGATCTCACGCACCATTTCAGCACGGACCTCTGCTTCAGAGAGACTGCGTCCACTGGCTTGACGGGTGATAATGGCCTCAAGACGCTCGGTCTCCGTAGCCCCGGGCAAGACGTTGTTCACGGTGATCTTGTCGGGGCCAAGTTCGGTGGCGAGGGTCTTCGCCCAGCTTGCCATGGCACCGCGAATGGTGTTGGAAACTCCCAGTCCTTCAATGGGCTGTTTCACAGATGTGGATATGATGTTGATGATGCGACCGTAGCCGGCACGCTTCATTCCCGGCACCAATGTCTGCATCAAGTGATGGCTGCAGATCACATGATTGTGAAAGGCTTGCAGTAGACTTTCCACACTACTATCCACAAGGGGGCTACCTGGAGGTCCACCCGTGTTATTCACAAGGATGTGGAAATCGCCGGCGTCATGCACATGGTTTTCCACGCTGTGGATAACGCTGGTGATGTCCCCAAGATCAGCCACGATGTAGGCATGCTTCTGACCATGGGTTATGTCGAGTCCGCCGACCACGTTTGCCAGCAGATCTTCACTCCGAGCCATCACGACCACGTCGGTTCCGTTGCGGGCGAGTTCTTCTGCGATGGCCTTACCGATCCCTTTCGATGCGCCGCCAACTAGAGCGCGCTTCCCATGCAAGTTCAGATCCATAGTTACTCCTCTGCGTATTTTCGCCAAAACTACCACCCCGCAGAGGACATCATGGCTGTGCTAGCCCCCTTCAACTTCAAACAGTGGATCGATGAACATCGCGAACTGCTCAAACCACCGGTTGGAAATACCAAGGTGTTCGAGGACGGCGACTTCATCATCATGGTCGTGGGCGGGCCCAATTCGCGGAAAGACTATCACTATAATGAGGGCGAGGAGTTCTTCTACCAGTTGGAAGGCGATATCACGGTGAAGATCATTGACGACGGGGCGCCGCGGGACATTCATATCAAAGCCGGTGATGTGTTCTTGCTGCCGGGTAAGGTCCCACACTCTCCGCAGCGACCGGCCAATACCGTCGGCCTCGTGATCGAGCGCAAACGCGAACCCAAGGAGTTCGATGCCTTCATGTGGTTTTGTGAATCCTGCGGCAATAAGCTCTATGAAGAATTCCTGCCGCTCAAGGACATCGTCACGGAACTGCCGCCATTGTTCGAGCGCTTCTACAGCAATGTCGACCATCGCACGTGTTCGAAGTGCGGTGCGGTGATGCAGCCCCCGGTGAAGGCGTGAGTATGCTGAAGATCGACTCTCATGCTCATATCCTGCCAGAGCGCTGGCCGTCGCTGAAGGAACGGTACGGGTATGGCGGGTTCATCGAACTCGACCATCACGTACCCGGACGGGCCCGCATGATGCGTGATGACGGGACGTTCTTTCGTGAGATCGAACAGAACTGCTGGGATCCCGAGGCCATCCTCGTAGACATGGACGCTCATCACGTCCAAGCCATGACCCTGTGCACTGTGCCGGTGCTGTTCTCCTACTGGGCTCAGCCAGAGCACACGCTTGACTGGTCGATGTTCCTCAACGACCATCTTGCCGGCGTCGTCACCGACCACCCGAAACGCTTCATCGGCCTCGGCACCCTGCCCATGCAGAGTGTCCCCCTGGCCATCAAAGAACTGGAACGTTGTAAGGGGCTTGGGTTTCCCGGCATCGAGATCGGCACGAACGTCAACGGACGCAACCTTGACGATAAGATCTTCTTCCCGTTCTGGGAGGCCGCCCAAGACCTCGGCATGGGCATCTTCGTCCACCCATGGGATATGATGGGTTCGGATCGCACCGGACGCTACTTTCAGCAGTGGCTCGTAGGGATGCCGGCCGAGACCACCCTCGCCGTTACCTCCATGATCTTTGGCGGCATCTTCGATGCATTTCCAAAACTCCGCGTCATGTTCAGCCATGCCGGCGGCTCCCTGCCGTTCACCATCGGCCGTATTTCCCACGGCTATCATGCACGACCGGACCTGTGCAATGTCAATAGCGTGAAAGACCCGGTCGAATACCTCGGCAAGTTCTGGGTCGACGGCATCACTCACAGTCCCGAAGCCCTTCGCTTCCTCATCAGCGTCATGGGCGCCGATCGCATCGCCTACGGCACGGACTATCCCTTCCCCCTCGGCGATCTGGAACACGGCAAGTTCATTGAAGAAATGGAGGACCTCTCGGATGAAACAAAAGAGATGCTCTTTTCGTCTTCGCTCCTCTCATTCCTCGACATGCAATTCTAGCTGACTATATTTGTAGTCTTGGAGGGCTCGCATAATGGTATTGCAGCGGTCTTGAAAACCGCCGGGCGCAAGCCTGTGGGGGTTCGACTCCCTCGCCCTCCGCACCACTTTTTCATTTCTAGGAGACCCGCATGAAGCGTCTGCTCATGCTTGCCGCCGCATCGACCATGATCCTCACGGCGTGCAGCGACGATAGCACCACAAACCCTGATGGCGACACCGGCACCTATGTTCCGAGCAAGACCGGAGCGTATGTCATTCACGCCAACAAAGAAACGTCTGAAGGCGTTACCACAGACGTCTCAGACGACAGCACTGTCGTTATCGGCACACTTTCCATCAAGGATGACGCAAACGTAACCAAGACCTCTGTTCGCCATGAAGTATACGTGGACGAAGAAGTCATCGACACGATCGACATTGCCCAAGAAGGTTCGAAGATCTTCCTCAACTTCCCACTGGAACTTGGCGAGATCGAAGGCGTTGAGAATACATCGTACGGCACACGCTGGATCCAGATCGGCGATGCAAATGCAAGCACCTGGACGGGCCTGTCTCTTGACACAATGGTGACGATCGATTACCAGGGCCTACCACTTCCTGCTATGATCTCGTTTCGCGTGAACGGTAAGAAGACCGGCACGGAGAACATGACGATCTCAGGCACCAACGTGTCCTGCGTCAAGTTCGAGAACACGTTCGACATCACGATCAGTGTTGCTGCATTCAGCATCAGCATCCCTATCTCGCTGAAACAAACAGTGTGGCTTGGCAAGGACGTTGGCCTGGTGAAGCAGTCCCAACCTGAGACGGTGATCAACGCCTCTGATCCAATTCCGGATATGGCAATCCCGGGCTTCGAAAGCACGGCGATCCGGTTTGGCGGACAGTGATCCGAATCGTTATACCTCCGACTACAAAGAGTGGCTGCAACTGAGTGTTGCGGCCACTTTCGTTTTAAGGTGGATGGGTGTAAGTTGAACGCACCACTTGTTCGACCGTTGTTCTGCAGGTTCATCTATGCCAGAACGTCTTGTCTTATGCTTCTGCCTGATTCTCGCGTCGGCATCTTGCATGTTGAGCCAGGTCATGATCAACGACTCGGTATGCCACGCCGAAAAGGTCGTCCGCATCGAACGATCGCAGTGTGTTACACTTCTGCACCTGCGTACATCAACCGGCTTCAGTGTCGGAGATCGCGTCCTGATTCACCAAGTCAGGGGTGGAAAGAACTTCCAAGAGTTTGCCGATGATGATGGAAGACTCGACACGATCGGGCATGCCGGTCTGTTTGAGTTCAACTGGATCGCAAACATTCAGGGGAACATCATTACTCTTCGTGACCCACTTGCCAACACCTATGTCATCAACAACCAGGTACAACTGGTCAAAGTGATCTATGCACCATCGTTGCAGATCGTCGGAAAGATCACAGCTAAGCCATGGGATGAAGCGTGCGGCGGCGTCATTGCCATCGAAGCAGATTCTGACATCATCATGGTTCGCCCCATCATCGATGCTACGGGGCTAGGATTCATCGGTGGCGATATGTCGATGGATAACTATACGTGTGACCCTGGACTTGAAATGTTTGCCGGTGCTCCAAGCACGTTCTATGGTGCCAAAGGCCAAGGCATCGTGGAGGCATTACCGTACAAGGGAGCTGGTAGAGCCAAGCTTGCCAACGGTGGAGGGGGTGGCGGGAACCACAACTCTGGTGGAGGGGGTGGCGGGAATGGCGGCGCCGGTGGCAACGGTGGACGCAATTGGCGCGGATGTCCGACAGCAGAGACACATGGTCTTGGTGGTAGTGATGTGCCACAGACCCGACAAGATCCGCGATTGATCTTTGGAGGTGGTGGTGGTGGCGGACATCAAGACGAAGCCCGTTTAGGATCCAGAGGTGGCAATGGTGGAGGTGCCATCATCATTTCAACCAGGACCCTCACCACTCATGCATCCTTGGTCTCAGTAAATGGCGAGAGTGTCACCGAGATCGCAAAACACAATGGAGCGGCCGGAGGTGGCGGTGCCGGGACGATCATCCTCGATGCAGACACCTGTATCGGGATGATCCAACTCAGAGCAATGGGTGGGAACGGCGGCGATGTTGACGGGAGTGATCCGGAACCTTGCGGACCGGGTGGCGGCGGTGGTGGTGGGTCAATACTGTTCACTCCATCCATCGTCCCAACAACATTCTTTCGCGATGTCAGTGCCGGCCAACATGGTATCAACGTTGCTGAGAGCGGTGCTCTGTCTACATGGTATTCCGAAGACGGTAACGACGGGTTGATTCTTGACAGCGTACGCATGCCGGTGACTCCATCGACCACAGTGGGGAACGTTACATTGTTAGGCCCTATCGACCTTGGAACACATCCTTCCTTTACATCCTTTGATAGCACCACCTACGTCGTCAATACCTCGTCCCACCCTGTTGACGTATTCGATGTTCGAGCACGATACGGAAGGATCGAGATCCTTTCCACGTTGCCGGACGTTCCACACAGACTGAGTCCCGGTGACTCGATCCAGATCTTCTTGCGTGTGGCGGTCACCCAAGGCGAAGAGCAGGACAGCATCATCGTCTCGTCAAACGGCTGCGACTCTGCTGTCGCAGGCGATCGCCGATGGAGATCGATCAATGACTCAGCCGGCGCATGTAGTGTTAACGTCACACTTGCTACCACACCATGTTCGGTCGGAGACGTGGCAACGATCGCCGTTATCATTACCGATGCGACCTCCCTAACGCCACCTCGATCGTTTACTGTTGGCTTGGAAGCAAAGTCAGCCATCCTTGATCTACAGCGCGCGCAGATTCAAGGGGCACTCGTCAGTGATGCCTTCTCGATCAATGAGTATTCCAGGATCGTCCTCTCCGGACTATGGACGGGCGGCGACACGATCTGTACCGTACATGCACTTACCTTGCTGAATAAGAATAACTCTACACCGGTGAGATTCGCTGTAGATCGTCCGCTTGAGTGGAATGGCCCGTGTAATACGGTGACCAGCAACACAGTGTTCGAAGCTCTGGATGTGTGTGCAACACGAAAACTGCGAAGTATCCGCGTGAATGAACCCAGTGGCGTGCGTCTTCTTTACGACGGCGGTCGGCTGTTCATCGAGCGACTTGACACATCAACGGAGCCGATCTCGATTCGCGTGTTTGATGTGCGCGGAGTATGTCTGACCACGACCTCGATGCATCAAGACCCGATAGTAGTACACATTCCGTCGGGATGGATGCTCGTTGTTGCGACAAGTCAGGCATGGACGACCACCTCTACGGTTTTTGTGCGCTAGATCTTTCCTTGAGCACGATCCAGATGTCGAGTCCGCCCTTGCCGCCGGGGCGGTTACTGGCGAAGACGATATCGCCATTATCGAGGCGCGCAAGATCCGATTCGTCGAACTCGGTGTTGATCGCCGCTAACGGTTCCGGTTCCTGCCAAGCCCCCTCCCTCAAGACGGTGAGGAAGAGATCGAAACCACCCTTGCCGCCGTAGCCGTTGGAGGCGTAAACGAGTGAGTCATTGCTGAGGAACATCGGCGTGATCTCGTCGCCGTCGGAGTTAACGAACTCACTCAGCAACGTGGGCTCAGACCAATCCAATGAACCGCGACGGTCGCAAACCCAAACATCGAGTCCGCCGGGCCCGCCCGGACGATCGCTGACGAACACCAAGCGCGTGCCATCGGGCGACAACGTGGGCTGCGAAACGAAATGTGATCCTTGGATCGATGCGATCGGATGGCCGAGATTCAGATGTCCGTTGTCGCATGGCACGGTGACAATGGTCGGAAAGGACTGTCGCTGATCGGGCATCGAGACAAATGCGACGCCGACACCTTCACCTTCGTTGCCGAAAGCAACAAATGCTCGGTGATGACCACTGCTGTTGAACGTACCGTCTGCACGGTGGGCGTTAGCGCCACTAGCCGTAGCGATCCAGATCTCAGAGACGCCGTTGCGTGTTGTGGTCCAGCACAACCGCTGTCGCGCAGCATCCCATGACGGACCGTGGTCGTCGGCGCTGCTGTTCAGCTCTGTGAACGGCACAGCCTGCGCTCCGCCGTCGATCGCTTCCGCACCGCCGATCGCCGCTTGCCCGAACATCTCCACCGACGCTGTGAAGATGATCACCACGATGCAAAGTCGAAGCAACGTCATACTCCCCTCGTCTGCGGATCCCAGACGAACTTGTGTTGTTGAAGCTGAAACCTCACATCGAGTTTGTCCTCGAGGATCCACTCTACCAAGGTTCGGAACTCGATCGCATCGAAAACACAACTCATCAACACGGCATTGACGCGCTCCGACAGATGATACGTGCGCACCATGTCGCGTGCCCACTCATAATCCGTTCGTGAGGCGATCACGAACTTGATCTCATCGGTCGAACGCAGGTGATCCAGGTTCGGCAGATGATTTAACGTCACCATCTTCGAGTCCGGACACTTCAGATCGATGATGCGGATCACGCGTTCATCCACGGTCGACACATCGATATGTCCACCGGTCTCGACGGCCACTTCAAATCCTTGATCACACAGATATGACATTAAGGGCAACACGTTCTCTTGTTCAAGGGGCTCACCACCCGTGAATTCAACGAAGCGGCAGCCGATGCGCTCGATCTCGGAGACGATGTCGTCCCACGTCATGATGTGCTCTTTGACGCGATGATCCAGAGCATAGGGCGTATCACACCACACACAGCGAAGCTTGCAGCCCTGCATGCGGATGAAGGTACACGGTCGTCCGGCGCGTGTCCCCTCCCCTTGGATCGAGAAGAAGATCTCGCTGACGTTATAGGTGAGTTGTTCCATCGTACAAAGTTAGGCCACGGTCGAGAACCCGCTCGACGTGGCATCGCTGACCAGACGTTCCCGCAAGGCCTGATGTTCCGGCGCCTTCAACTGCGGGTCGCGCTCCATGAGTGAAAAGGCCTCGGCACGCGCTTGCACGATCACCGGTCCGTCGGTGACCAGGTCGGCGAACATGAATTCGGGTACACCGCTCTGTCGAGTGCCCATCATATCGCCCGGACCCCGCAACTTGAGGTCCACCTCGGCAATGCGGAAACCATCCGTGGTCTCCTCCATGGTCTTCAACCGCACGGCTGCCTTTGCGCGCTCCTCGGCACCTTGTGATCGCGACAAGGCAAACCGGAAGTGATCCTTCGTTGCTAGGAAGCAGTATGATTGATGACCGCTACGACCCACCCGCCCCCTTAACTGATGCAGTTGAGAAAGTCCGAATCGTTCTGCATTCTCGATCAACATCACCGTTGCATTGGGAACATCGACGCCAACTTCGATCACGGTGGTGGCCACAAGGACGTCGTACTCCTTGTTGAGGAAGGCCTTCATGGCATCTTCTTTTTCATACCACAACATCTGTCCATGCAGAAGGCCAACGCGCAGATCGGGAAAGATCTCTGCCGACAACTGTTCATGGTGCTCGACCGCACTCTTGAGTTCAAGCTTCTCGCTCTTTTCTACCAGCGGATAGACGATGTAGGCCTGACGTCCGGCAGCGATCTGTTCGCGGATAAAGTGAAACACTTCGGCAAGTTTCGATTCGAAGACAACCTTGGTCTTGATCGGAGTCCGATCCTTGGGGAGCTCATCGATCACCGAAACATCAAGGTCGCCGTACAACGTCATCGAAAGAGTTCGTGGGATCGGCGTGGCCGACATCACGAGGATGTGCGGATTGTGCGCCTGCTCTTCATGTGAGTTGCGCCCCAAACGTTTGAGTTCCGCTCGTTGGGCAACACCAAATCGATGTTGCTCGTCGATGACGATCAGACCGAGTTTGTGGTAATGAATATCAGACTCGAACAACGCATGTGTGCCCACGATGATGTGCGATTCACCCGCGGCGATGCGCGACTTGATCTCGTTGCGGAGCTTCGCACGTTGTCCGCCCACGAGCTGGTCGACCACCACGCCCGTTCCCTCCAGCCACTTGGCGATGGTTCGGTGATGTTGTTCAGCAAGGATCTCCGTCGGCGCCATCAACACGGTTTGATAGCCGTTGTCGATGGCATTGAGCATGCACAACATGGCCACGATCGTCTTGCCCGAGCCGACGTCACCCTGCAGCAACCGATTCATCGGCGCACCGGAGCTCATATCGTTGATGATCTCATGGATCACCCGTCGTTGCGCGTTTGTCAGCTCGAATGGCAGCTTCTCCACCAACGCACGGGCACGCGGACTCTTGGGGTCCATCGGCAATCCGCGGTCGGGACGTTTCCTCGACTTCGAGCGAGCCGCCAGAAACAGTTGGAAGAAGAACAGCTCTTCAAACTTCAAACGCTCACGAGCTTTGGTGATATCGCGGATCGACGTCGGCACATGCAGTTCACGCAATGCTCTCTGACGGTCCATCAACTGATGTTTGCGAATGATGTCAGGGGGCAGAACATCATGCTCATCGGTAAGCGCCTCGTCGAGAATGCTCTCCACGATGTGCCGCATCAACCGCATGGTGATGCCGGCATTGCGCAGCCCCTGCGTCATGGGATATTTTGGCAGGATCGCCCCCTGCCGATACCGTTCGATATCCTCTTCATCAACACGCTCCACTTCGGGATGCGTGAAGGTGATCTGGTTCCAGCGCGGATCATACTCCGGGATACCGCTCACTGCTACCGTATCGCCCACCTTGATGATGCGGCTAAAATAGTTGATCGCATTCCAGAAGATGAGTTGTGCCGAAGCACCCGAGCCGTCGCTGATCGACGCCGTGAACATCTTGCGTCCGCGTCCGACGACACGCTCTTGGGCACTGGTTACGGTGGCAACGATGGCTACTTCGGACGTGACGGCCGTGATCAACGTGGCATCGCCCTGCCAGAGGTCCGGCGAGCGCAACCGCTGAAAGAGTGCCGCAATGGAAGGCGCTGCCGAGCGATCGATATAGGCGCGCGGCACGCGAAGCAGAACATCGCGTGCCGTGACAATGCCTTCAGAAGCAAGGGCCTCGGCTCGTTTCGGACCGACGCCCTTGATGTATTGCAGAGGGAGGATCACCTCACTCCGATCACTTTGCTTGTGGTTCTGCTTCGAGAAGCTCTACGCCATTGGCATCGATAAGCTTGAGCATCGAATTGTCGAAGTCGACCTTTGACGTCTTTGACAACGCGTCGAGGAAGGCCGATTCGGTGGTGGCGTTAGCACAGGCCTTCTTTGTGACGGCTTGAGGTCCGAAGTGCATCAAGCCGAGGTCAAGTTCGTAGCTGCCCGAATACGTATTGCAGCCGGTGGAACCGGACACCTTCATCGTCTTTGTGTCAAACTTCAGTGTTGGACGCTGATCCTCCGGAACAAGCTCCAAACCTTCGGCACCGATCTGCACCACCTGCCAGGTGTGCATGTCCAACGTACCTGTTTTGCCGGTGGATGAACCGGACGACGAGCAACCGATCATCACAGCCGCAACAGCGATCAGCGAAGCAATACGCAACAACATCACAAACTCCTTAGATAATGGTCATCCACTGATGTGGATCTGAAACTTCTCCAAAACGAACAGCATTTAATCGACGCTTGAGCTCGAACATCTTTGCATCGTCTGTCATCTTCAACGTGTGGTCCATACCATCGATCGAGATCGTCTCGATCGGTGCGATCGATGCCGCCGTCCCAATGCCAAAGGCCTCGGTCACTCGACCGCTGTCGATACCTTCTGCAAGTTCGGTCACTTCGACCACGCGCTCTTCCACAGTATAACCGGCCTCACGCGCAAGGTCGAGTACCGAAGCCCGCGTCACACCATCCAGGATGTTATCACTCAGCGGCGGCGTCACCACCACATCATCGATCACAAAGGCCACGTTCATGGCACCGGACTCTTCGATGTGAGTATGTGTGAATGCATCCGTCCACAACACCTGATCAAAGCCCTGCTCCTTGGCCATCTGTGTTGGATACATCGCCGCAGCATAGTTCCCTGCGCATTTTGCAAATCCCGTCCCTCCCGGTGCTGCACGAGAGTATTCACGTTCGACCTTCACACGCAACGGTTTTGCAAATAGGGGGCGGAACGGACCGCCCATGACCATAAATGCAAACTCATCGGCTGACTTCAAGCCCATCCGTTCTTCGGTGGCAAAGACAAGCGGACGCAGGTAGTATGCACTGTCCGGACCATTCGGCACCCAACCGCGATCCACGTCGAGAAGGGACAGGATCGCCCCCTTGAAGAGATCGAACGGGACCACAGGCATGCACATCCGATGCAGCGTACGCTGAAGGCGCTGATGGTGCCGCTCCATCCGGAAGACGGCAATGCGGCCATCGTCATACCGATAGGCCTTCATGCCTTCGAAGACGCTTTGGGCATAATGTAGACCGAGGGCGAACGGTGCCAAGGGGATCGGGCGGTACGGTTGAATGCGGGCCTTGCGCCACTCACCGTGGGCATACTCGGCCATGAACATGTGGTCGGACGGGACATTGGTCAGACGTCCGCAGGCCACGGCTTCGAGATCAAGGCGACCGTTGTCGGTGCGGTCAATTGGAATGGTCATAGACACAAAGTTACGGGCGACGGCGCTTCCATGAGACCATCCGATCGCTATAAATAACGGTTATTTGTTCACGCTGCAGCGCCATTTGCGCTGCTACGGCCTCGGAGACCCATTGCCCGGCAAAGGCCTCGACACTTCCGGCTTCACTTTCCATTCCCGACTTCCACGGCACGAACATCACGGCGAGCTGCAGGACGGCACCGGCGGGGTCGTAGAGCACATAACGCTCGCTGCGGAACAGTGCTCGCATCTGCGCGCGCAGCTCCGTTCGCACCGTCTTAGCCGTCCATGCATGAGCCGGGAACGGTGGCGCATCACTGCCGCCAGTGGCAAAGACGCTCCGCAGTTGCACCGTCTTTCCGATCTCCAGGATCTTACGCTGAAGATCGTCCAACGTCCAGCGTCCGGCGGCGATCGTAAAGGTGTCACGACGCAGATACAGCGAATCCCACACGGTCGTGCGATATCCAACGCGACGATGCATCACCTCCATCAAACAGGCCAGATAGGCGTTCACCCAGAATGCCACACGCGCCATCGGCAAGAACGCACTAGGCGACGCCGTACTCATGTCATCACGATATTCACGATACACCACACTCTCCACTCCTTGCGTTGAGATCTTGCCGAATCGCTTCGACGCCCTCCACAACGAATCAAATCGACGGTGATCGATCACATCCGTCGTATCCGACATACCCGTGACCGCATCCGTATGTTGTGCATACGTCGAGGTACTACACATCAGCAGGATCAAGAAGATCAGAAACATGGCTAAGTACATGGTTATTCATATGTCATTCCGAGCGGAGCGAGGAACGGAACGAGGTTGTTTTATCTTCGTGCTCCACCCACCCCAAAACGTGACATGCACATCATCACTACGATCGCGGAAATGCAGCACATCGCCACCGAGGCGCGCCGCGAAGGGCGCAGCATCGGCTGTGTGCCCACTATGGGCTCGCTGCATGCGGGGCATGCTTCATTGATCACCGAATCTGCGTGTCAGCATCCACTGACCTTTGTGTCGGTCTTTGTCAACCCCACCCAGTTCGGTCCGAATGAAGACTTCGAGAAATATCCGCGCAGTCTTGATGCCGACGTTGAGTTGATCCGCTCTCATGGCGGCACACATGTCTTTGCACCGACCGTCCCGGAGATGTATCCCCAAGGCTTCTCAACATCGATCCGCGTAAATGGGGTCACCGAGATCTTGGAGGGGGCGCACAGACCCGGACACTTTGACGGCGTGGCCACTGTGGTGTGCAAGTTGTTTCAAGCGATGTTGCCCGATGAAGCATACTTCGGACAGAAAGATCTGCAGCAGACGATCGTGGTGCAGCGCATGACGCGGGACCTGGGACTGCCGGTGAAGGTCACCGTGCTTCCTACAAAACGCGAAGATGATGGCTTGGCGATGTCGTCACGCAACGTCTATCTCTCTGCAACAGAACGCGATCACGCCACAACGATCTACAAGGCGCTCGTCGCCGGTGCACGCGCCATCAGCCTGGGTGAGACCTCTGGCACAGAGGTGGAGCGTATCATGCATGCGGTACTTACGGCCCCGGCTGTGTTCGACATCGACTACGCCGTCGCCTGTTCAAGCGCCGACCTCGCCCCGTGCATTACGATCCATCCCGGTGAGCAGATCGCCTTGGTGATCGCTGCACGACTGGGCACAACACGGTTGATCGACAATATGTTGGTCACAGCGTGATGCGGTAGACCAACCACTCCTTCATCCACTCGGCGTTGCGCCGTTGATAGAAGTCTCGCGCCAGTTGATTCCAGTCAAGTACCTGCCACTCCATGCGTCCGCAGCCACGCTCGCGCGCCATGTTCAGGACGTGGTCGAACAACGCGCCACCCGCCCCCTTCTCACGATGAGACTCAAGTACGAAGAGATCTTCGAGATACATCGTCGGCTTGGCGAGGAAGGATGAAAACGTCTCGAGCGTGATGGCATAACCGATCGCTGTATCGCCGTCTAACGCCAAAAAACATTCGATCTTTGGACGCACACCGAAGGCCGCTTCTCGCAGACGCTCCACCGCGTCGGATGTCGGACGATCCAAGTGCTCGTAGTCGGCCAACGCATTTACCAAGGAGATGAAGTCGTTGAAACGATCCTCTGTTAATCGTACAACCAAGTCGGTTATTCGGTTATTCGGTTATTCGGTTATTCGGTTATTCGGTTATTCGGTTATTCGACTATTCGTCTACAGCGCTGCGTCGAGGAACTTCAAGAACGCCTGTTCATCGCGTGTGTAGGCGCTTTGTCCGACGTATGAGCCATCGGGTTTGAGGATCACGTACAGCGGATTGGCAACGGTGCCATATTCACGCATCAAGTTTTGATTGGTGATGTATGGCTCTTCTTTGCGGTCGGTGAAGAGTTGGACGAGGACCATCTTCTCGAATCGCTGTTGTACGGAGGACTTGGGGAACATGCGTTTTTCCATCCACCGACAGTTCGTGCAGGCAAAGCCCGTGAAGTCGATGAAGATGGGTTTGCCGGTTTCTTTGGCGATCCTCTTAGCGTCGTCGAGATTAGAGAGCCACACTTCTTTCGGTGCGTCGGCGGTCTTGCTGTCGCCCGTGGTGGGTGGTGCCATCACGCCCCCTACCGACCCTTCGATCAGTTCGAGATAATTATCCGGTGGCAAGAGTGCTTCGAGATCGGCGGCAAGGGGCTTGCCCATCATGCCCCCTAGGAAATAGAATCCCATCGAGGCGAAGATCACGGCGAAGAAGGCGCGGATGCCGCTGACGCGGTCGACCGGGGAATCCAGCTTCATGGCGAAGACGCCGAGGATGTAGAGCACGATGAGAAAGCAGACGCCGGCCCAGATAGCCAGGAAGGGTTCACGCGGCAACACGCCCATGTTCCATACGAATTCGGCCGTCGAGAAGAACTTGATGGCGGCGGCGATCTCCAAGAAGCCCATCACGACCTTCAAGTTGTTCATCCAACCACCGGCGCGCGGAAGGCGCATCAACAGGGCCGGGAACATCGACAATAAGACAAAGGGAATGGCAAAGGCCGTGGCAAAGCCAAGGGTACCGACTGCGGGATAGATGTAGGCGTTGGCGTCTTGCGCAGACGCAGCCGAGAGCAGCAGCGTACCGATGAACGGCACGGTACAGGTGAATGACGTCAAGGCGAAGGTCAGTCCCATCAACCATACCGCCAACACTCCGTCGCCCTGTGATTTCTTGTTGAGGGCATTCATGATCGAGACCGGGATCTGGATCTCGAAGGCACCGAACAGATTGAAGGCCAAGACGACGAACAACAAGCCAATACCAAGATTCAACCACGGATTCGCGGCCAGATCTTGAACGGCTGTGCCGCCGAAGATGGCTGAGACCACAATGCCTACGGCCGTGAACGTTGCGACGATGCCGGTACCGAAGACCACGGAATCACGCAGCCCCTTCCCTTTTGATTTTTCATGACGCTTTGTGAAAAAGCTCACGGTGATCGGGATCATCGGGAAAACGCACGGTGTGAGCAACGCCACAAAGCCAACACCCATGGCATAGAGGAAGAAGCTCCACAGCCCCTTGCTTTGTTGTTGGGCGATCTCACTCTGTGTGTCGGCCGGCGGTGCGACTGCATCCGTCTTCTTCGTCGATCCACCGGTGGTTGCTGAAGCGCCGTCGGATTCGGATGTGGTGTCAGACTCTACCGGTGCGGCGGGTGTTGTAAGATCGGCCTCCTTTAGTACCTCGACGGTCACAGGAATTTCGATCTCGTCTAACGGGAAACAACGGGCTTGATCACAGATCTGCGTCTCAAGAACTGGAGCAGCTTTGTAGGAACCTTTTTTTAGCGTTGGTTCGATACGTACCGGAACCGTGATCGAAAATGTCCCGACAAGCTTGGTGATGTTGACCTCGTATGTGGAGTCGAACACGACCTTGCCCTTGGGCTTAGTGATCTTGCCTACCTGTCGAAGAATATTCTTCGGTCTGATCTTCAGAGCTGTCGCATCCGGTCCCAATCCATCTGGGCCGACAGCCTTTTCCATGCCATAGGTGTAAAAACCTTTGTTAACCGTTACCGTGACGACCAGGTCAACCGTATCGCCTGCTGCCCCTTTTAGAACCGGGACGGGGGCGATCTTGACCAAATCGGCACCTCGCTCCTGTCCGGAGAGGGCGAGTATTGAAACGAAGAGGATAACTAGGGTAAGGAATAAAGAGCGCATCATAACCCGCTTGGAACGATATACGGCCTGTAACCTTGTAAACTTACCACCATTGGCGGAACTTTGTACGCTACAGACCACCAACCACAGACCACCAACCACAGACCAAATGCCCGTCTCCCTCGATACCATCCTCTCCCTTGCAAAGCGTAAGGGCTTCGTCTTTCAATCTTCCGAGATCTATGGCGGCCTGAATGGCTGCTGGGACTTTGGCCCGCTGGGTGTTGAGCTGCTGCGCAATATCAAGGATTCGTGGTGGAAGGCCATGACCTACCGCGACGACATTGTGGGCATCGATGCATCGATCCTGATGCATCCGCGGACCTGGGAGGCGTCGGGACACGTCCAGCAGTTCTCTGATCCGATGATCGACAACAAGACGTCGAAGTCGCGCCACCGCGCCGACAACCTGATCGAGGACTTCGCCGATAAAATGGAGAAAAAGGGAAAGGGCGAAAAGGCGGATGCGATCCGCAGACGCCTAGCTGAAGCGCAGTCCAATGAGGATCTGTACAACCTGATCATGGACGAGCAGATCCCCGACCCGATCTCGGGAACGACGGACTGGACAGAGGTGCGCAACTTCAACCTGATGTTCGAGACGCATGTGGGCCCGGTGGCCGATGCGGCGAACCGCGTCTTCCTGCGTCCGGAAACAGCCCAAGGCATCTTCGTCAATTTCAAGAACGTGATGGAGTCGGCCCGCATGAAGCCGCCGTTCGGGATCGCCCAGATCGGCAAGAGCTTCCGCAACGAGATCAACACGAAGAACTTCCTCTTCCGCACGCGCGAGTTCGAACAGATGGAGATGCAGTTCTTCATCCCGCCGGGCACCGAAGGTGAGTGGTTCGAGTTCTGGCGTCAAGAGCGTTGGAATTGGTTCACACGCCTGGGCATCAAGGCCGACCATTTGCGACGCAAGCCGCACGAGAAGCTCGCCCACTATGCTGCGACGGCCGAAGACGTCGAGTACCTCTTCCCGTTCGGATGGGGCGAGGTTGAAGGCATTCACAGCCGTACCGACTTCGACCTGCAACGTCATCAGGAATTCTCCGGCAAGAAACTCGAATTCGTTGACACGGCCACGAAGGAACGCTACGTCCCCTACGTGATCGAGACCGCCGTCGGCGCGACCCGTACATTCATGGCTGTGTTGTGTGATGCCTACGACGAAGAAGAAGTACCGACCGGCGACGGCAAGACCGAGACACGCGCCGTGATGCGTTTTGCACCATCACTTGCCCCCACCACGGTTGCCATTTTCCCACTCGTGAATAAAGATGGCATGCCCGAAGCTGCCCAACAGATCCACCGGAACCTCCAGCGTTCTTTCCGTGTAGAGTACGACACCAGCG
The DNA here is from genome assembly GCA_964467455.1 of uncultured Hyphomicrobiales bacterium. Classification (GTDB taxonomy): domain Bacteria; phylum Bacteroidota; class Ignavibacteria; order Kapaibacteriales; family Kapaibacteriaceae; genus OLB6. The sequence goes on from CAYXQJ010000003.1 coordinate 82,635, forward strand.
GCGCCATCGGCCGCCGGTACCGTCGGCAGGACGAGGTCGGCACGCCGTTCTGTGTAACTGTTGACGGTGAAACCGTTTCTGATGGTACCGTCACTTTACGCGAACGCGATTCCATGCAACAGGTCCGCATCCACGCCGATGCACTGGAAGCAGAGATCAGGCGTCGCCTTACTGTATGAATAGTCAGTCGTTGAGCAGGTCGTTAAGTAGGTCTTCGAGTAGGGCTTCCCGTAGGTTCTCCAGAATGTTCCCCGGCACGTTCGCATTCTTGATTCTCTCCGGAACGTTGCTTGCGCAGCCGGATCCCTACTACGGACGCATCTCCACCTCGATGGAGGCCTTTGGTTCGGTCTTTCGTGAGATCACGACCGACTACATCGATCAGACCGATCCGCACGAAGTCATTACAGCCGGGATCAAGGGCATGTTGTCGACGCTTGATCCGTACTCCGTGTTCATGCAGGGTGACGAGTCGGAATCCGTGGATCGGATCTCGACGGGCTATTACGTGGGCTTCGGCTTCGGCATTGCCCGCCGCAATGGCCGGTTGACCTTCATGGACATTCGTCCGGGCTACTCGGCAGCAAAGGCCGGGATCCGTCGCGGTGACCGGCTGGTGGCCGTCAATGGTGTACGCGTTGATACCATGATCACCGACAGTCTCCGACCCCTCACGCGGGGTCCCGAGGGTACCAAAGCCGTCTTCAGCGTCGTGCGCCCCGGCCTGAGTGACACCATGCACGTCACGGTAACGCGGCAGTCCATGCCGGTGCAGAATGTCGACATCACCACGTCACTAGGAGACAAGATCGGCTACATCCGCCTGGCCCAGTTCTCGCGCTCATCGGCGCGTGAGCTGCGCGACTCTCTCGACCAACTTCTTCGCACCGGACTGATCGACGCGCTGATCCTGGATGTCCGCGGTAACCCCGGCGGCCTGCTGGAAGCTGCCATCGAGATCGCATCGGTCTTCCTCCCAAAGAACTCGCTGATCGTAAGCACGCTCGACCGGTCGGGCCGACGCCGCGACTATCGCTCTACCATCGAGCCACTCGCCCCTTCCCTTCCCCTGGCGGTGTTGATCGATGAACAAAGCGCCAGTGCCAGCGAGATCCTGGCCGCTGCGATCCAAGACCATGATCGTGGCATCATCATCGGCAGACCGTCCTATGGAAAGGGGCTGGTGCAGACCGTGATCACACTGCCCAATGAAGCCACGTTGAAGATGACAACGGCGCGCTATTACACGCCGTCGGGACGATGCCTTCAGAAGGGGCGACGTCAAGACCCGACGCAAGGCGAGACTGCCGTGTTCGTGACCAAGTCCGGAAGAACGGTAAAAGCTTCATCCGGAGTGGTGCCCGATTCCGTGGTCAATGGCTCCACTCTCCCCTCTCCACTCTCCACTCTTGACTCTACCGGCGTGATCTTGGACTTTGCCAGCGAACGTATGGCAACGCTTACCTCGTTGCCGGATGGATTTCAGGTCGACGCCAAAGTGATCGCTGACTTCCAGGCGTACACCGGAAAGCAACCGGCGCCACGTCGGAGCGCCCTGCTGTCCGACCTCGAGGATGTCAAACGATCTGCTTCGCAGTCATCGTATTCCAAGGGCACACTCTCGGCCTTGGAGCAAGCCCGTGCTGCCTTGGAGCGCGAGATCACCGACGGCCTCAAGCGCACGTCTAAGGAGACGGCATTGGTGTTGGACGCAGAGTTCCGCAGCCGTTTTGGCACCGAAGCGGAGCGCGATCAACAATTATTGGGCCTCGACCCCGTGGTACGCGCCGCAAAAGACCTGCTGACGAGCGGCGGATTCGCCCAAAGTCACTAACTTTGTAGCTTCCCACCTTATCTACGGAGTGTGTTCCGCCCATGAGGATCACCAAACAGTATACCAATCGCGAAAGCCAATCACTCGACAAGTATCTTCAAGAGATCGGTCGGGTGGAACTCCTCACCGGTGACGACGAGATCACCCTCGCCCAAGCGATCAAACGCGGCGGCATCGAAGGGGGCATCGCCCTCGAACGACTGGTGAAGGCCAACCTGCGATTCGTAGTGTCCGTAGCTAAGCAGTATCAGAACCAAGGTCTGTCGCTCGGCGACTTGATCAACGAGGGCAACCTCGGCTTGATCAAAGCCGCAAAGCGCTTTGATGAGACCCGCGGCTTCAAGTTCATCTCCTATGCCGTATGGTGGATCCGTCAGTCCATCCTGCAGGCCCTGGCAGAACAATCCCGTATCGTCCGCCTCCCGCTTAACCGCGTTGGCGCTCTGAACAAGATCGGCAAGAAGTTCTCCGAACTCGAACAACAATACGAGCGCGAACCAACCGCCGCCGAACTCGCCGAACAGCTCGACATGTCGATCAGCGAGATCTCCGAAACGATCAAGATCTCCGGTCGCCACCTCTCCGTTGACGCACCGTTCGTCCATGGCGAAGACAACCGACTGCTCGACATTCTTCCGAACGAACAACAACCGCCGCCCGACAGCGAACTGATGCGCGAATCGCTCCGCGTTGAGGTCCAACAGGTCCTCAACTCCCTCAGCGAGCGCGAAGCAGAAGTGATCCGTCTGTACTTCGGTCTTGATGACCAACAGGCACTCACGCTGGAAGAGATCGGCGAGAAGTTCAACCTCACCCGCGAACGCGTCCGCCAGATCAAGGAGAAGGCGATCCGCCGTCTGCGTCACGCCTCCCGTTCCAAGGCCCTGCGTTCCTATCTAGGATAAGCGGTCTGCCCAGCCCCCTAACCGAATATCTCGGCGTTGTGGGACGTACCCACGGCATCGATGGCACCGTTGTGTTATCCGACACGGTCGGTGTGCGCACGCCGTTGCCTGCCGGGACCGTCGTGGGCATCGGCTATGCACGCGACTTCACCAAAGAATACGTCATCGAGACATTTTCGGCCGATGAACATCGCACCACGATGAAGGTTCGCGGCGTCTCCACTCCCGAACAAGCCGAGGCGTTGATCGATCAAGCTGTCTACACCAGCGCCGAGGCCATCGGCGTAGCCGACACCGATCGGTATTCGATCGCCGAGATCGAATCCTGCGCCGTCGTGTTGGAAGGGGGCGAGCACCTCGGCACCGTCACCGACGTTTGGCTGCTGCCTGCCAACGACGTGTGGGTCGTGACCACAGCGAATGGCACCATCCCTCTGCCCGTGATCGATGAGGTGATCCTCAACGTCGACATTCCTAACAAACAGATCACGGTTCGACTTCTTCCCGGACTCGAATCCGTAGATACGGCATCTCCAGATGATGAATCCGATGCCTGAACCAAAACTGTATATCGATATCGTCTGCGCCGTCCCAGACATGTTCGGCGGTTTCCTGACGACGAGCATCGTCGGCCGCGGACAAGAGAAAGGCCACGTCAAGATCACCGTGCATAATCTGCACGACTATGCAACGGACCGTTTCCGTCACATCGACGATACACCCTACGGCGGCGGCTCGGGCATGATCATCCAATGTGAGCCCGTCTTTGCCTGCATCGAGAAATTGAAAGCAGAACGCGAATATGACGAGGTGATCTACCTTTGTCCTGACGGCGAAGTGTTCGATCAAGAGACGGCGAACGAACTCTCGACGAAGCAGAACCTCATCTTGCTGGCCGGACACTACAAGGGCATCGACCAGCGGATCCGCGACGTCCTTGTGACGCGCGAGATCTCGATCGGCGACTACGTCATCACCGGCGGCGAGATCGCCGCGGCCGTCCTCACCGACGCCATCGTCCGCCTCGTCCCCGGCGTCGTCTCCGATGCCGGCTCCGTGCTTGATGATTCCTTCATGCACGGCCTGCTGGATGCACCACACTACACCAAACCCGCCGACTTTAGGGGGCATGTGGTTCCCGACATCTTACTCAGCGGCGACCACGCCAAGATCAAGGCCTGGCGCCACGATCAGGCCCTGCAAAAAACGCAGCAGCGCCGCCCAGACCTCCTCGACGGCCACACCCCGGAAGGATCTTAACATGATCCATCCCGAAGTCAACATCGAGCTGCCCAACAGCATCGGCCGCACCATCTATTGCACCCTCACACAACCAACTCAACGACTAACTCAACGACAAACTCAACGACTAACTCAGAGACTAACTCAACGACCAACGGTCTGCCTGATCCATGGCTTCAAAGGCTTCCGCAACTGGGCCTTCTTCCCCTTCGCCGCGCAGCACCTGGCAGATGCCGGCTTCAACGTGGTGCGCGTCGACGTCTCAATGAACGGCATGAACGGCACCAACGATCGTGTCGTCGATCTCGACGCCTTCAGCCACAACACGCCGACACGCGAGATCGAAGACCTGCACGAAGTCGTCAACGCCCTGAGTACACATGAGGCCTTCGTGGCCCTGCGCGAGACGTGGGACGGCACCGTCCACTTCGTCGGACACTCCCGCGGCGGCGGCGCGATTCAGGTGGTTGGACGTGAACGGACCGCTGCCGGCGACACCACGTCGAAGTACGTGATGTGGAACTCCATCGGACATTGGGAGCGGTGGACACCGCGACAGCGCGAGCACTGGCTCGCCGTCGGCACCATCGAGGTCGAGAACACACGCACCGGTCAAAAACTTCCGCTGTCGACCTCCATGCTCGACGACATCGAACAACATGCAGAACGGTTGCACATACCGACCGCTGCAGCATCGATCGCCGACCGAGCACTGTACATCCACGCCGGCGGCGACCTTACGGTGCCGATCAAGGAGATCGAACAACTACGATCGAATGCGGGAACTGCCGGCCCCCTGATCATCATTGACGGCTCCACCCATAGTTTTGGAATGTCGCATCCGATCGATCATGTCACCACATCGTTCGCAAACGTCCTCCACCACACTGTTTCGTTCCTCGCATCATGAGCTCACGCCCCTACCTTGTTGCACTGTTATTGACGACGCTGATCGCAGCATCGTCCTGTGCCGTGTTTGAAGTTGGAGGGGGCAGGCGTGATCCCGTGATCGAGCGCAACCAGCTCAGCAGCGTCGGCGTGGTCTACCTGTGGAAGGCAGAGATCGACAGCAACAACCTGACGGCGGCATCAGAACTCATGCGACATCGCAGCGGCCGCCCGTTGTTGGCAAGTGAACGATATGACCTGACCGACGATCTCAAACGTTGGAAGACATTACTGCAGAACAAGCCCATTACGTCGGCCGTTGCGGACACGGTCAACGACAGTACGCACACGATCCGCACGAAGGTGGACTACATCCGCAACGTAACGTTCAGCGCCGTGAAGACGCAGGGCAAGTGGTGGGTCGCAACGGTTGAGTAGCGCAACAACTGCGCTTATTGAAAGGCCGTTTGCCAGCCGATCGCAACGGTTGTGAAGTTCGCACCAAAACGGACGATAGCGCCGGTCGATGCTGCCAATCGCAACACATGTTGCCTACTGAGCGGGAAGACGAAAGTACCGCCAACCCGAAGGTTGCTTTGAAGGTCTCCGGTCTCAACCCCATTGACGTAGCTCTGGCCGCCGATGTAATACGTACAGCTGCCGGCGATCCACATCAGCGGCGTGAAGTTGTAGCTCAAATGTGCCTGCACTGTTCCCATGGGATCTTGTGAACGTGTCGCCGTTCCCGGAAAAAATGATGTGTTATCGGTGAACAACCACAGCCCTCCATACAGGTCGAACAACACATGGTCATCGATCGGCATGGAGAGAGCCACTTCGGGCTTGAAGGACCAGCGATGCATGCCGATGTTCACAAACTTGTCGGAGAAGGCCTGTCCTGTTGGAGCCACCATCGTGAGACTCACACCGATGATCGGCGCTCGTGCAACGGTCTTGAACGAATCGATACTTTTCGCCGGTGCACCGACGGGAAGCCACGACACACGGAGGAGCATATCACCGAATCCTCGACGATCGACCGACTCTTGCTGTCCTTCGATGGATGCCTCTGCCGCGACGTAACTAAACGGCAGCATGACGATCGCTTGCGCTGTTTTGTCGAACAACGAGAAGGTGCGCCCTAGTTGCAGAGAACCAGTGAACACTTGAGCTCGGAGATCACGCAGCGGTAAGGTTGGATCCGTAAGGACATTTCCGCCTGAGAACGACGCGCCCGCACCGACCAGGTTAAAGTCGACCGGAACTCGTACATAGGCACGAGGTTCAAGATCCTGCGCTGATGCGAGGGTAAGACAGAGACCGAAGGCAAGTAGATACGCTCCGATCCTCACAACGCTCCTTAGTTGGCCACAACAAAGCGACCGTGTTTGACCTCACCGCCCGTGGTGACGGACCACACGTAGAGACCCGGGGCCAGCGTTGTTGTCGGGAACGAAACGGTATGACGTCCAACGCCGTGACGTTCGACATAGGAAGTGGCGACCTGCTCGCCCCCTACCGACATGACGTCGATACGGACAAGGGCATCGGTAGCCAGATCGAAGTTGATGAAGACTTGATCGCGAACTGGATTCGGATAGGCAGCTGTCTCGCGGACAACGGCCGGGAGTTCATCATTCACTGACGTTGTTGGATCGATGTGGCGATGGATCGGCGCACCATTCGGTGCCACGAAGACGTGGTTGCGCGAGGTGACGGCGATGTCTTGGCCGCTACCGTCTCCGGGAAGTCCGTCGTTCTGTGATACCCATAGGTCGCCACCATTCGTGGAGTGAAAGACGCCTGAGGTCTTTTCCGTGATCACCCACACGTCGTTGTCTTTGCCGAAGGCGATGCCGCCGATCTTGTTGTTCGTGACGTCGCGATTGTCCCAGCCGTTAAGAAGATACTCCCACTTCTCACCATCGTCTTTCGAGCGCATGACGACAGCATTCGGGCTCTTGGTTGAACCCGGCAGTGCATTACGGCCGATGAAGAGCACACCGTTACGGTCGGCCGTCATCGTCTGGAAGTTGTCGTCCGACTCACCCGAGGCAGGGTCGGAGTCGATACGTGTCCACGTTGTGCCGCGGTTGCTTGAACGATACAGTCCTTTGTTATAGCTGACCAACACGAACAACTTGTTCGAATTCGGGCTAAGGAAGGTCTCGAAGAGCGATGATGCTGCACTGGGAAGATTCGACTTCGGGATCTCGACGAACGTTTCGCCGCCATCTTCAGAGAGTCGCATCAAAAGGGCTTTGGCACCCGCGTCATAGCCAACGAAGACCTGCGTGGTCCCACCAACGACCTTGGTGCTGACAGAGATACGGGCTGAGGATGCAACGTCGATGTTGATGTTGAGTTTTTGCCATGTCTGACCATCATCGCGGGAGCGCAGAACACCCAAGCCGTTGACGGCTGCAAAGAGCTCGTCGTTGGCGCCAACCTTGATCATATTGACGATGACGAAGTTTGGTCCGCCGTCATCGATGCCGTTATCGAAGCGTACCCACGTGACGCCGAGGTCCGTTGAGCGATATACGGCGCTGAACGGTGTGCCGGCAAAGACCATCCCCTTCGAGTTGGTCGCAAGACAACTTGTGGCTGCGGGCGGTCCTTCTGTGTTCTGCCAGAACTGCGCTGTCGACGGAATGGAAAGAACAGCGATCGCGACCACGGTGGCAAGAAAACGCATCGTCATATTGAGGCTCCTGGTGGGGACTTGGCTATCTTGGTACAATTTCCAAGATACCATTTTCTCAGCGCATCATGCACTTGCATTTCATTGGGATCGGCGGAACGGCCATGGGCTCGGTCGCCGTTGCCTGCCGCGAGATGGGCCATATTGTTACCGGTAGCGATGAGGCCATCTATCCACCCATGTCCGACGTCCTCCGTGGGGCCGGCATCACGTGGCGGGAGGGTTACGACGGTACGGCATTGTTGAATGACCACCCCGACCTTGTGGTCGTGGGCAATGCCATCAGTCGCGGCAACGCCGAACTTGAGGCCGTCCTGGACGAGCGTCTGGACTTCACCTCCATGGCCGGACTGATCGGCACGATGTTCATTTCGAAGAACACGTCGATCGTTTGTTCCGGGACGCACGGCAAGACCACAACATCCTCTTTGACGGCGTGGATCCTTGAACACGCCCATCGTAAGCCGGGCTTTCTGATCGGCGGCGTCCCCGGCAACTTCTCCTCGGGCTGCCGACCTGTGCCTCATGATGTGCACGACACCCGCGCCGGCGTCTTCGTCTCCGAAGGTGATGAATACGACACAGCCTTCTTCGACAAACGATCGAAGTTCGTCCACTACCGTCCAACGATCGCGATCGTCAACAACATCGAATTCGATCACGCCGACATCTTCAAAGACCTCGATGCCATCCTCTGGAGTTTCCAGCAGATGCTGCGCATCGTTCCCCGTAGTGGTGTGATCCTTGCCAATGCCGATGACGCCAACGTTGGCCGCGCCGTTGCTAACGCGCCTGCACCTGTTGAGACTGTGGGCCTTGCCGACGATGCCACATGGCGTATCTCGAACGTTGCCTGGTCCGCCGACGGCCACGCTACTTGGGATGTGACCCATCACGGCCAACCATACGGCACCTTTGCTCTACCGATGCCGGGGCTGCACAACATTCGCAATGCGACGATGGCCTTGGCCGCCTGTTCCCACGTCGATGTTCTCGCAGAAGAAGTAGCCGCGGCACTCCGCGCCTATGCACCACCGAAACGTCGACTCGAATTGATCGGTACGTTCAACGGCTGCGATGTGATCGATGATTTCGCACACCACCCTACCGCCATCGTCGCAACCTTGCAAGCCCTGCGCGATCGCTATCCGCAAGCTTCGATCCATGCCGTCTTCGAACCACGGTCCAACACGACGACGCGTTCCTTCTTTCAAGAAGAACTCGGCTCCTGTTTTCAGGGGGCAAGCACGGTCTGCATCGGTCCCGTCAACCGACCGGAGCGGTATGCCGTCGAGGAACGCCTCGACACGGTTCGGCTCGTCAGCGACATCGAACAGCGCGGCACACGCGCCAACAGCATTCCGTCAGAGCGCGCCGCCGATCCACAATGGGGTCAGGACGCCCGGCAGTGGCTTTCGTCGGTCTGCAAGCCCGGCGATGTGATCGCGATCTTAAGCAACGGCAATGTCGGCGGCCTGCGGCAGATGCTGGTCAGCGCTTGACCATGATCTTGTGTAATCCCTCACCGTTGACGCGGTAGAAGTACAACCCCGGCACGATCGGGACGCCGTCCTTTGTGCGTAGGTCCCACTGCACTCCCCCATTGCCATCACGCTCCGTGACCGAGGCGATCTCATTGAATCGTTGGTCGAGGATACTCACCGTGGCGTCTTGCGGTAGGTTGGCGATCGTGATGTGCTCATCCACACCGAGTCGTACCGGATGCGGATACACAAACGCGTTCTCCGATCCTTCAGCGGTCAACACAAAAGCGAGGGTACTGCCCGCCCCCTTCGTGATGGGGACTCCTGATGAAGCGACAACATTGCGGGCGGTGAGGTAGTAGGTCGATCCCAACGGCGCGATGGGTTCAGAGGGGTCAAGGTCAAGTACGAAGGCCGAGTCACCGATGCGGATGACCGACAACACGTGGCCGATCGGCGTGAGGGTGTAGTTCGCCGGACTATCTGCGCTTTCGTCAACGGACTCGGAGAAGGTCAACTGCAGACGTGATGCGCTGACCACGTCAAGCTGCGTCAAGAACAACTCCGTTGTTGCTACAAGTGGCGCAATGCGCAGCGACAACGTGGCTGGTGCGGTGGGCATGCTGATCGCATCCATGACTGCCGGTGCGGCGGGGATCGCTCCGATCTGTACCGATGCCGTGACGGTATCGGTGATCGAATTGAACGAAGTGGTCGGGCGGAAGCTGACGACGATCGAACTGTCGGTGGCGAGCACAGCGCTCTGCGCTGTGGCCAAGACGTTTTGGTCCCGGTCCAAGAGTGCAAAGGATGCCGGTTCGATCGAACGCTGCAGCATTACACCCGTAAACTGCACCTGGACCGACGCGCCTTCGGCAGTCTTCCCGGCATCTATGATGCCGGGCAAGAGGGTGACCGGGCGGATCTGCTGGTGCAGGCCAACGCTGACGATCGACGATCGCTCGCTTTCTTTGAGTGATGAACCGTCGGGAGGGAGTGCGCTGACGCGGAACCGGTAGCCCTGCGTCAGCTCGAGAGTGTCGATGGTCAGGGATGTGGTCGACACCGTATCCATCACACGGAAGACCGCATCATCATCGCTGGCGCGGAACACACGGTACGATGCGGCACCATCGACCGGCATCCACGTGAGTGTTGCTGTCCGCTCGCCGAGAGATCGACCACGCAGACCCTGCGGCGTTGCAAGCCGCGTAGAGTCAACGCCATATTCACTAAAGGCAAAACCCGTCATCACGCCAAGTTCCGGCAGTGTGGTGCCAAAGCCGAGTTCCGCCGTTCCGTTGCCGTCGAAGTCGTAGGTCAAAAATCGCGGAGTGACGACGTCCGGACGATACCAGAGCGGACGCATGGTGTCTTGTTCCCACCTGAACACATACAAGCGCGGATACACACAAATGGCTACTTCTTCACCGCCACGGGCATCAAGGTCGCCGGCACCAAGACCATTGCGATAGCCAATACCGTAGCGTACACCGCTGAAATGTTCGCGCCAGACGAGATCATACGTGTTCGCAGATGTCGACCGGAACATGCGATACGTCCACACCTGACGTCCATACTCGCCATTCGCCAACGCATTCGACTCATCCGGCACACCATAAAGCACTTCTTTGACGCCGTCGCCATCAACGTCGGCAGCGATAACGTAGCCGGAGCCGCCGACACCTTCAGCCGTGTGCGTGAACTCCGTTGTGAACATCGAACCATCCCACTCAGCGATCACCAAGTCACCATCAGTATCAGCGAACGCCACTTCCACGCGTCCATCACGATCAAAGTCACCGGTGGCAACACTGATCTCATCAACACGATTGTTCGCATTTCCTTGGGCAGGGGGCGTGGGGTTCGTTGCTATGCCGAGGCGTTCAAACCGGCCGTTGCGGTACGTCACGGCGATACAGCCGCTATCCGACAACATCAACACCTCTTCGCGCCCATCGCCCGTGATGTCGGCCATCCCCGCACCATTGTTGCGCGACACCGTGTCGCCGTAGATGATCGTCGTGAATGGATCACCACCGGGTGTTGTCGACTCAAACAACACAGCTTTGCCAACAACGTGACCGAGGATCTCGAGACGGCCGTTGCCGTTGGCGTCGCCTATTCCGCGCGGGATCCAAACGTTCGACGACGTATCACGGTCGACCCAGTTCACACCGATCCGCTGGGAGGTGATCATGTTGCCAAAGCTTCCACCACTCAAGTCAGCGAAGGCGATCGTCTTCCCTCCATCTTGATAGAGGTCTCGAACATCATCGAGCACATATCCCGTCCACGGCGCCGAGCTGCGACTCGTCCAGCCCGTTGTTGGCGCCGCGATCTCTCCCAGCGAATACGACAACGTCGTATCCACGCGTTCATCGTTGTCAGCCGTACAGATAGCCCTGACCGTGAACTCAGATTCAGCACTGCTGTTTGGGATCACCAACGAGTGCTGTCGCGTGAATCGCAAGATGTCGCTTTGCCACACGCTGTCGCCCGTTGCAGATGTGACCAACACACGCATCGACGTTGGACGTGTTGCCGTGATCGTGACCACGGCGGCTTTGCGATCATCCAACCATGCCGTGACGACGTCTGCCGAGGCGATCTGCAGTGGCGTGCTCTTGATGACGCGAATACGTTTGCGATGTTCGAGTGTTCGTCCGTCCTTGAGCGAGACCACCAAGCGCACCACATGGTCACCTTCGGCAACGTCTGCCGAATCGATCACGGCAAGTGTATCATTACTCACAACGAACAATGAACTACCAACTACCAACCACGACACGGGCTCAACACCGCGGCCGATGTAGACGTCGGCGCGTTCGAACAACGTTGCGATCGACGACCCTACAACAGCGAATGATGCGGCCGTGTCGAGGTCGACCTCTTCTTCATTGATCGGTGATGTGATCTCCACTCGCCCCTTTCCAACAAGTTCAAGGGCACGTGCTGTTTGGAGGCGTCCGGCACCATAGAAGCCATCCCATCCAAGGTCGCCGAGATCGAGCGATGACTCACTGATCATCGTCCGGATCTCTGATGCGGTAAGTGTTGGGTCAAGCTCGAGCATCATCGCAGCGGTCGCCGCCACCATGGGAGCAGCGAACGACGTACCACTGACGGTCCGGTAACGTCCGGCGACGGCCGTCGTGAGGATCTGATCTCCGGGTGCGGAGAGATCGACCAACGACCCCGTGCTGGAGAAGGGGGCGCGCACATCATTGCTGTTTGTGGCGGCAATAGGCATGACCTCATCATAACCCGCCGGAAATTGTCGCGATACGGTACCGCTGTTACCCGCTGAGGCCACCAAGACGCAGCCGTAGGCGGCGGCAAAACGTACGGCATCACGCATGACGGGAGAGTCGACGCCGTCGCCGAAGCTCATGTTCACGACCTGCACACCGTTCAAGGCGGCATAGACCAACGCCGCCGCAATATCATCTTCTTCGGCATTGCCTGTGGCATCGAAGGCACGCATCGTGACAACGCGCGCATCGAAGGCAAGGCCGGCAATGCCGATACCATTGTTGGCTTCGGCAGCGATCACACCGGCCACACTTGTTCCATGGCCTTGTTCATCAAATGGAATGGGATCGCGATCGCGGTCGTCGCCAAGATTGCGCACACCTTGATCAACAAAGTCATAGCCGATCACATCGTCAACGTATCCGTTGCCATCATCATCAATGCCATTGAGGTCTCCGGTGACGCCGTCTTCTTCCACCGTTGAGGGCCATGGCTGAAATGTGCCGTTGCCATTGAGATCTTCGGCACTTCGTATGGCGAGACGGTTCTTGAGATCCGGATGATCCCAGTCGACACCGGTATCCAACACACCAACGATGATACCGTCGGCCGTGGCACGTTCCCATGCTGCCGGCGCACCGACTAACGGCAGTGCCCACTGTCCCTCAGAAAGTGAATCGTCGGTGACGGCCTCATGTAGGCCAATGCGTCGGATCGGATCGATGCGCACAACATTTGCGTCGGCACGCAGCTCCGCAAGACGTGCGTCATCAACATCAACGACCACGTACTTCTGCATCGCCGTCCATGCGTTCTGCTGTGCCGTTGACATGAGTTGATCTTGCGGCTTCGCACGCAGGAGCGCTTCGGGGATCAACGGACGCGCCTGCAGGCGCTGGATCGACGCTGGAACAACTGCTGAACGCAACGTAACGATCATTCTTTCCCTCGCCGCCATAGACGAGGCACACATACATAGGACAAGGATCGTGATCTGCAGTTTCATGAATGCTTTCAAGTTCAGCCGATTCCAAACAGTTCCCGTCGGGCGAAGGCAACGGCAACACGCAATTCGGGAAGATCGGCAATGTCGCCCACATGATCACGCACGTGGCGGAGTTTCGCAAATCGGTGTTCACGCAGGTAGTCCATGACGGACTCCATCACCTCTTCTTGCACAAGATCTTGTCGTTGAATGTCAACGCCCGACTCAATAGCACGCTGGATCCCCTGTGCCGCCGCCGCCGTGGTCACACGCAGTGCCCGTGCCACATCTTCCAGTGTGCGCCCGGGTTGGATCGCCTCAACAACGGCCATCACCTGCTGGTCGGCGCGCACCTTGGGAACGGCCGCTATTTGTTCGGCCCGCGACTGCCGAAGGACGTTGACGATCTCTTCGCCGTGGCGCGCCAATAACAAACCACTGCCGTGTTTACCCGGCACGAGATCTTGCGTCGATGTCGGCCGGTCCTGCGCCAAGGCCTGAATCGCCGTCGTCGATAAGATCGTTGTCGGCGTCACACCTTCATCTGTCGCCCATCGTTCCCGCAAGGACATCAGGGCTCGCAATGCTTCCGCATCCACACCCACTGCCTTGGTGAACTGCAGCTCAATCGGACGTGGTAGGGGGCGAGCATGACGCACCCCTTCGGCTGTTGGGGCGATCGTCGGAAACTCTCCGGACGACCGCACAAGGAGTCCGGCTTCGATGGTCTCATCCAGGACACGCAACACATGCGGGCGACCGACATGTTTACATCGACCCCACGTGGTGCATCGATCCAACCGGAAGTTCACCACCTTCTCTGAAACGGTCGCGGTGACAACATCAACCAGGACGTGGCGGCCGAACTTGCCGCCAAGCTCATGTGAGGCATGGATCAAGTCGAGTGTGATCTGTTCGTCTTGCGGCGATGTGCCTACATGTGGTGCTGATACGGCAGATACCGGTGTCGTGCAACTGGAACATCGCCCACACGTGCCAGTGTAGGACGAGTCACCGAAATAGTTCAGAATGAAATTGCGTTTGCACTGCGTTGCCTCTGCATATCGGATCACGGCGTCGAGTTTTCGTCGAGCATGATCACGGCGTCGATGTACTTCGGTGAGGTCGACCGACAACATCCCACTTGCCGGGCGCGGCTGTAACAAGACGATCCCCCCGCCCCCTTCCGGAGGAGTGTAACGGATGATGCGTGCGGTATGCAGCATGCGCATGGCTTCACCAAACTCGTGCATGGTGATGGAGGCACTCTTGAGTAGCGATCGAATGTCGAAGGCGATGGTGCGGTCACCGCTTGATGATGTAAGCCGCAATACGGCCTCCAACGGCTTCCGCTTTTCAGACGGGGCGTTGTTGATGAACTCGCGAAGGCGGTCCAGCGTGGTTCGCAAGACGAGCGTCGCACGTCCATTAGGTGACGTGCGCAACACGATGCCTGCGCGCTCCAAGACGCCGAGGATGCCTCCGACCAGTGCAGCGGAGCGATGGAGATCGGCTGCGATACTGCTGGCATCGGCTTGCACGGGCTCGGTCACGGCTTCACCCGCGGCAACGCTGGAGCGGCCGTAGAGATAGGTCAACACGGCCATCACATCGCGCAATTCAGGATACGTGGCTTCAATGAAGAAGTCCATCAGACGGCGATCTTGCGGCGTGTACAACAACGTGCAGGTGGAAGGTTTGCCGTCACGTCCGGCGCGGCCGGCCTCTTGATAGTAGGCCTCCAGCGTTAAGGTGAGATCAGCGTGCACGACGTGTCGCACATCAGCTTTGTCGATGCCCATACCAAAAGCATTCGTAGCAACTAAAATGCGCGAGGCGCCGCCAACGAAGCCCTCTTGGATCGATGATCGCTGTTCGGGCGACTTACCCGCATGATAGGCCTCTGCCGGCACACCACGTTTCCTGAGTTCATCAGCGATCGTGTCGACGCGACGTCGTGAGCCGGCATAGACAAGGATCACATCGTTTGGATGAGCACGAGCAAGTTGCGTGATGAACTCGACCTTGTGCGGTGTGCGCTCGACGTTGAAGGTCAGGTTCGAACGATCGAATCCGCGTACGATCTCGATCGGTGTGTGCAGTGTGAGCGAGGTGATGATGTCAGCACGAACATCAGGCGTCGCCGTAGCGGTAAGCGCAACGATCGGGATACGCTGCTTCGCAGCGAACAACTTTGGAATAGATCGATAGGCAGGTCGGAAGTCGTGACCCCATTCGGAGACGCAGTGGGCCTCGTCGACGGCGAGAAGACTCAGCGGTATCGTCGATAACGTTCGTCGGAAGGATTCACTATCCAACCGCTCCGGGGCGACGTACAACAACTTCACCACTCCCATCTGGGCTTGATGCAAGATGTTGTTGATCTCTCCCTGCGGCATACCGGAATGTAGTGCGTAGGCCTCAACGCCGCGCTCACGCAGACGCTCGGTCTGGTCCTTCATCAACGCCACCAATGGCGATACGACCAACGTGCAGGCCGGGAAGAGCAGGGCGGGTACTTGATAACAGATCGACTTGCCACCGCCGGTTGGCATCACGCCAAGGACGTCGCGGCCTTGCAAGACCGCTGCAACGATGTCACCTTGTCCTGTGCGGAAATCATCGTAGCCGAAGACACGCTTCAAGACGCGGCGTGCTTCGTCCATCGGTGCATTCATGGTCAGGCAATACGTCCGATCACGATCGGCTGTTCGGCAGCCAGACGCTGCATCACCGCGTCTACGTTCGCTTCAGCAACGATGGCGATCAAACCAATGCCGAGATTGAAGACATGACGCATCTCTTCTTCGGCGATGTTGCCGGCTTTGCGGATCACATCGAAGATCGGCGGCATCTGCCACGATCCCCAGTTGATATCCATCGTCAGTCCCTCACGCACGATGCGCGATGTGTTGCCCACGATGCCGCCGCCAGTGATGTGCGACAGACCATGGACAAGGTCATCATTGACAAGGGGCAGGATGGGATGTAGGTAGGACTTGTGGACGGCCAACAGTGCTTCGCCAACGGTCGTGCCTAGTTCATCAAGATGTTCGTCGATGCGATACTTCGGGAACAATGCCGCACGGGCCAATGAATAACCATTCGTGTGAAGGCCCGTCGAAGGAAGGGCGATCATCACATCACCGGCTTCGATGCGCGATCCATTGACGATGCGGGCTTTGTCGACGACGCCGACGATCGTGCCGGCGACATCATACTCACCGTCGGCATACATCGACGGCATTTCGGCTGTTTCGCCCCCTAACAAGGCACATCCATTCTCTTCACAGGCCTTCGCCATACCAACGATCACATCGGCAGCAGTGTCTGTAGAAAGACGACCGGTAGCAAAATAGTCGAGGAAGAACAGCGGCTTGGCACCACAGGCAAGGATGTCGTCCGTGCAGTGGTTGACGAGGCATTGCCCCACCGTGTCGTGTTTGTCGGCCATCACGGCCACCTTGAGCTTCGTGCCAACGCCGTCAGTCGACGCAACAAGGACGGGATGTTCCATGTCGGGGAAACGGGCGTCGAAGAATCCGCCGAACAACCCGATCTCCGACATCACACCTGCCGTGCGGGTGCGCTTGACGAAGGGTTTGATGCGGTCAACGAGGGCTTCGCCTGCAGCGATATCCACGCCGGCGGTCTTATAATCGATGGAGCTCATGGGTCTTGGAGGTTTAGCGGACGGGTTCCCATTCATCGGACGATGAACGGCCGGTGAACAACACGCTCAAGGCGTTCGTGGTCCACCACAACAACACACGAAAATACCCAAACTTGCGGAAGCGTCGGGGCGACTCATAGACGAGCAACTCGCTGGCGAACCGGACGCGGGCTTTCAAGCCGATCCGGGCAAACAGATCGAAGTCCTCGCCGGCAGCCAGCTTGATATCATAGCCGCCAACGCGGTCGTAGACATCCTTGCGGACGATCTGGCACTCTCCCCTTCCGGCGCCGATCCGTAGCAGACTTAGCAGCCACACATAGCGATTCTGAAGACCGTGGAAAAGGACGTCCATGAGTTTTCGTTCTGCCGGATCGACACGCAC
Source organism: uncultured Hyphomicrobiales bacterium (assembly GCA_964467455.1). Taxonomy (GTDB): domain Bacteria; phylum Bacteroidota; class Ignavibacteria; order Kapaibacteriales; family Kapaibacteriaceae; genus OLB6. The sequence goes on from CAYXQJ010000003.1 coordinate 99,990, forward strand.
CGGACAGGCCAGTGCAGAAGCACGGGCATAACGTCCACGGCGTTCCGCGAACTCCGTGATCACCTGAAAGAACTGTTCGACATCGGCAGGGAAGGTATCGCCGTTGATAAAGACGTAGACGTCGCCACGGGCAACACATGCCCCCTGATGTCGACCTTCGGCAATGGTCTGCCGATGACCGTCGGAGTTACGAACCACAACGTCGGCATATCGATCGGCGATCTCCAGCGTGCCATCGGTGCTGCCGCCATCGCTAACGACCAACTCGGCATCATAACGCTCACGAAGTTGTCGTGTATACTTCTCCAGAACGGTCTCGAGCAACTTCTCTTCGTTAAGTGTCGGCACGATGATACTCAGCTTCATAACGGCACCACCACGGCCAGCGGGTAGAAGAAGGCAAAGTGGAAACCATCGTCGCCCACCTCAATGGTCGGCCCCGGGACTCTGACGTAGTTCAACACCTGACGCAGATAGTTCACGAAGCCGATGTTGGTTTCGGGGATGATCTTCACCCAGTCATAATCGAGGCCGAACAAGAACCGGCGCGTCACTCCGACCGGTGTGCCATCGGGATTGTTGACCGCATAATTCCGAATGCCGTAGCCCACGGAGAACATCAACCAATCAGGCCAGTACTTTTCGGCACTCGACGGCAGGAGATTGTTGACGTTGAAGGCAAGCCAGAACGTAGTGCTGTTGTAATCATCGATAAAGGTCTTCGGACGTTCATTGATCGTCCGCTCGCCCGTCCACTCCGCCGGCACATAGCTCCATCGTGGCGTAAAGTTTTGAAAGAAGGGGGCGTAATGTTGCAGCACAAAAAAACCGACGCCGGCAACGTTGGCGGCTGCATCGCTCGGTGAGAAGCCCCAGTTGGCGGCATAACCGTCTTCGACCTCGACATAGGTCATGTAAAGCAATCCCATCCCAGCCCCGATCAACGTAGATGCCTCTTGATCGAAACCACATTCTACAAGCAGGTCATTGCAGACCGTTGACGTGAAGTAGCCGCTGAAGACATGGCCGCATTTGTCCAGTCCGCGAGCATATTCGATGTCTTCAACCACGTGCCATTCACCGCTGGAATCCTTCCACCAGGCATTGTTCTGATTGATGTGCAGACCAACAACGAGGCCGGTGTACACCGTCGCCATCGCGACCGTTGGCCACAACTGGATGTTCGTTTCGGCATAGGGCCGATTGCCGAGAAACCCGTACCGAGGATTGTCCGCATACCTATAGTCGCCCGGCCCTACTCGTAGAGAGTCTTGTGCCGACGCGACGTGCGTGACGAAGTGGAGCGCCACGACGAGGTGTTTATAGCTCATCCACGATGACCTTCATCGACACGACTTGTTTATCAAGTAGTGCCGGGAAGTAGGCGACAACATCGCTGGGCTTAGGGCGCCCGCCGGAGAATCCCGTCACACTCGGCGGTCCCGTCAGGATCAACGGTGCGATCTCCATACCGAAGCGGGCAATGGCCTTCTTGTCGTTACCGCGCACGCCGACGCGAAGCATCACTTCATTCGGCTCGATGGGCTTGGCAAGCGGTCCGTGGCAGGCATTCATGCCAACATATTCCGTGCGGATCTCTTCGAACTGCAGACCCAAGACATCGAGGCGTTTGCGCAAGATCGCATCTGCAGCTTGAGCTTTCTCAAGTGCATCGGGTGCTGAATACGTCAGCGAACCAAAGGCAACAAATCCGTCGAGATACGAAGCACTGACCTTGAAGAACGGCGTGGCCGGCTTGCCCTTGATGCCGTAGACACGAACTCGATCGTTGCCGAGGTCTTCAAGTTGAATGGTCGTAAAGTCAGCGACGCAATCCGGTGTGATGTACTCTGCAGGATCGCCGATCTCGTATAACAATTGCTCGGCGACCGTCTCACGCGTGACCGCTCCGCCGGTGCCTTCATGCTTTGTCACAACGAAGGTGCCATCAGGAAAGGCCTCGATGATGGGGAATCCGACGTCGTGCATGTTCTTCAGTGAACGCCAGTCGCCAAGGAAGTTGCCGCCGCTGGCTTGTGCGCCACATTCGTTGATGTGTCCGGCCACGGTACCGGCAGCGAGCTTGTCCCAATCGTCGAAGCTCCAGCCGAACTCATGGATCATCGGCGCAAGGGTAAGTCCTGTGTCCGTTGTGCGTCCGGTGACGATGATGTTCGCCCCCTGACGGAGGGCTTCCACAATGGGACCGGCGCCGGTATAGACGTTAGCGCTAAGGAGTCGGTCTTTCACCTCGGCGATCGGCTGCCCCGTCTCCATGTGCTTCATCGGATGGCCTTCGTCAACGAGTCGATCGATGTCGACGAGAATATCGTCACCGACCACAACGCCGACCTTGAGGCCCTTGATGCCCTTTGCACGTGCGACCTCGAAGATCTTGTCACGAGCGGCCATCGGATTTACGCCGCCTCCGTTCGTGATCAGCGTGATGCCACGTTCTACCAGGTATGGCAGGATCTGGTCGCAGACATCGATCAGGTCGCGGGCATAGCCCAACGACGGGTCGCGCATCCGCTGCTTTTGCAGGATGGACATCGTCACCTCGGCGAGGTAGTCCATCATCAAATAGTCGATCGGTCCGCGTGAGACCTGCATGAGCGGGGCCGATTGAAGGTCGCCCCAAAAACCTTGTCCGGATGCAATTCTGATCGATGACTTCATGGTCGTTCTGATTCCTTCGAGGCCCATAAGATCGGCACCGTACACGACGCCTGCAGCATTCGTTCTAGTGTTGCTGCGGAGAATGAAAAGATACGGAATCCTGCTTCCTCGTTCTGTAGGCCAATGCGGACCTCGACCCAGAATCGGTCTTGAATGAAGCGGATCATGACGATCTCGGCAAAGGGCAGCCCCCTAACCTTATCGAACATGATCGACCGAACTACCAGGCCACGGGTCTTGACCTGCGTCCGTTGATAGAACGTGCGAAGAGACAACTGCAGCAACTGGACGCCGATGATCAGCGGAAGGGCATATCCATAGACGGAAGGGGGCAGATTCAGGTACATCACCGGACCCAACAGGAGCACGCCCAACCAAGCACTTCCCAGGACGACGGCGATAGGTGCATCAAGGAAACAGTCGCGGTCTTCACCGAGTTGAAGGCGCTTGACTTCGAGGTTGTCGACGATCTGGCGGAAGGCCAAGGCCCCAAAGAACAGCACGCCGAAGACAAAGGCCACGTAGCCTGCGTGAAAGAATGTCTGCCAATCGAAAAAAAACGCCATTTTAGTAGTTCGGACGGATCAGTTTTTACCCAGGCAAAATTCCGGAATGGACCCTCTCGCGCAACGACTGCGCTCCGAGCGGGAGCGGCAGGGGCTCACAGTACGCGACCTTGCGGTCGTGACCAAAATACGTGAGCCATACATAGATGCCATTGAGCGAGGCCGATACGATGTGTTACCGGCCGTGTATGTCCGTTCCTTCATGAGAACACTTGGCGGGGCCTTAGGGATTCCCACGGCAGAGATCAATCGGCTCATGGACGAGGTATTTGACCTTGAGGCCGGCGAGACCCCTGAACGTTTGCCTGCAGCGAAGGCACCCTCTCCCCCATCACAGCCGATCTTGTCGGACACGGTCGCAAAGGCCTCGGAAGCGGTGTCAGCCGGGGTACAAAAGGCCGGCGAGGTCATGACGGAAGGCTTCCAGCGCGCACGCGGTCTGGTACCGACGACCGATCTGTTCTATGACCGACGACGATTGATCACGATCGGCAGCATCGCCGGCGTGGTGATCCTAGCCTTGATCGCTTGGCTGATCTTCTCGGGCGATGATGAGTCCGCACCGGACCTGCTTGACCAGACATCGACGGAGATCACCGTTGGTTCTTCAGGAGCGGTCTCGGCAGACTCGATGCAACTCACGGCAGAAGTTGTCGATAGCGCATGGCTGACCATCACGATGGATGGCGCAAAGACGCGTCAATTGATCCTGGTTCCCGGCGAAGAGTATGAATGGCGCGCATCCAAAACGTTCGTCCTCTCTCTGAACAACGCCGGTGGTGTGCGGTTCTTTCGAGATGGTGAAGCACTACCACTCTTTGGTCAAAAGGGGCAAGCAGTCCGTCGTGTGACGATCACCCGCACCGAAGTGGTCTCGTCCATCAAGGGGACGCCTACTCAGCCGGTAGCGACACCGGCACCGGCTCCTGTCCAAAAGACACTGCCGCAAGCACAACCTCAGGCACAACCCCAGGCAAAACCCCAACAGACGCCGAAACCGCAAGTGACCGCGGCACCAAAGCCGAAGCCGCGGCCCAAGCCCGCGGTACAACGGCGCCGTCAGGTAGTGGCGCAGCCGCAGCGAAAGACGCCGCGCCGGTCGATCCCGATCATCACGCCCGCTCCGACGCGTACACAGCCGATCAGACCTGAGTAACGCTCATACGCACGATGTCGTGCAGGCGGAGTACGCCAACACAAACGCCATCCGACACGACCGGAAGAACACCGATCTGGCGCTCACCGCGCTCCATGATCGTCAGCGCTTCGTGCAGTGTTGCCGAAGGCGTGATCGTTCTCGGCGACTGCGTCATGACCGCGGTCGGCAGCGTTGTTGCCACGTTCGCTCCTTGTGCCATCGCCCTGCGGACATCACCATCTGTGATGATACCCACGAGATGATCGTCGTGATCAACGATACAGACAATGCCTAGACCTTTTGCGGTCAACTCAGCGAGCGACTCAGCCATGGTTGCTTCCGTTGTGACCCTTGGAAGGCGCTCACCGGAATGCATGACCTCATCGACCGTGCGAAGAAACGTCGACCCGATCGTCCCCTGTGGATGTGTGGACCGCAAGCCCCCTTCCACATCTCCTCGCACCGAGGCGGCAGCAACGGCGAGGCAATCAGCGATGACCAACGACGTGGTCGTAGACGCGGTCGGCAGCACATCGTAGGCGTCGAACTCGCGCTCAATGGAGGCGATCACGGCAGCATGCGCACGTTCAGAGAGCGTGCTCTGCTTACGGCATGTGATGACGATGATCTTCATGCCGATGGATGTGGCGACATCGACCAAGCGAACGACCTCGGCGGTCTCACCGCTTTTTGAAAAAGCGATCAGAACATCAGTCGATTCAAGGATCCCGCTGTCGCCGTGGAGAGCATCGACAGGATGGAGAAAGGTGGAAGGGATCCGAATCGAGGCAAGCGTTGCAGCTAGTTTTCTGGCAATGAAGCCGCTCTTACCCAGCCCTGTGGTGACGACCTTGGAAGAGCTGACGATGAGCTCGACGGCTTCGTCGAATGTTGGGCCGAGGAGATCACTTGTTCGTTGAAGCGAGGTGATCTGCGAGGCGATCGCCCGGCGTGCGTCGGCGATCATGGATGGTGCGGACTTCATATGCCACAAAAATACACGAGCCCCTCACGCAGTGCGTGAGGGGCTCGTAAGATTCTGCGATCGTTGTTCGGTTTAGCGAACCACGGTCAACGTCTTCGAGAGGATAACATCACCAGCCGTCAGCTTGTACATGTACGAGCCGGAAGCAACTTCATAACCAGCAGCGTTGCGGCCATTCCACTCGATAGCATAGCTACCGTTTTGGCCGGCGACTTCTTGGTCATAGAGGCTGTTGACGAGATTACCCATCATGTCATAGATCTCGAGCTTCACATTCGTGCGATACGGAACGCGGAAACGGATCGTCGTCTTACCGTCAGCCGGGTTCGGATAGTTATCGTCGAGTGCGACCGAGTTATCTTCGCTGAAGACCACATTGACTTCGTTCGAGAAGCTTTCGCGACCGTCAAAGTCAACTTGGCGGAGACGATACTGATACGTCAGACCAGCTTGTACCTCGGCATCGAAGAACTTGTAGTTCGTCGTTTGCGTCGTGTTGCCAGCGCCGGCAACAAAGCCGATGTTGGTCCACGGAGCATCCGTTGCACTTTGGTCAACGCAGTTGAGGCTCGTCTTGCCGGTGATCAGATCAGTGGTCTCCTTGATCGCGCGGCGTTCGATGTTGAAGCCTTGGTTGTTCTTTTCAGATGCTGTTTCCCAGAAGAGGTCAACACCAGCCGTACGGGCCTTACCATCAAAGTAGGTAAGCTCGACCGGCACAACGCAGTCAACAAAGATCGGCGGGCTAGCAAAGGAGCGGTCACCGAAGTACGGACGGAGGAGCGGGATCCACGAACCTTGTGTGAAGGTCGGGTAGCCCAAGCTGACACCTTCAGCGTTGAGGTGATTGTAGCCCGGATTACCGATGGTCGGCATGAACGGAACCCAGTCACCGGAGAAGCGCGTCAATTCGAAGGCGAAGCGGTTGTCGTTCAACAGGGCGCCGCTACGAACACGAACACGGAAGTTCTTGTCGATCATGAGTGTACGGTTACCGACACCGTACGTCGGAATATCCGAGTACAGCGTGGTGATCATACCCATGCGCGACTCGGATGCACCGAGTTCGTAACCTTCAGTACCCATCTGAGCGACCGATGCCCAATATTCACCCGGAGCAAGGACGACCGGCTCTGCGAGGAGATACGTGACATACTTGCCGAAGACTGGATCTTGCGTGTCATCTGTCTCGTCTTCACCGCGACGACGAACGATCGTCGAGTTCGGGACGCGCTGGTCACCCGGGAGTGAACCCTGGTCAGCATAGAGCGAGAACGAGATGTTCAAGATGTCTTGGTTCAATTCAGCCCAGAATGCCTGATAGCCGTAAACGGTATCCTGCGAGTACAGTGTGAATCGCATAGCGATCTGGCCAGAGGCGTTACCGGCGTCAGCACCGAACATATCGTCCGGCGTGATCCCTGCCGGGTGCTGACCCCATGCGTTACCCATGGTGTACTGATTGCCAGGACCTGCGAGCTGCGACCATGCTGCACCTGCACCACCCGAGCTACCGCCGCGGTGGTTGAGACCCTTACCAGTGACGCCCGAGAACTGAAGCTTCGGAACATCGTTGGTTGGGTTACGCGGGTTGGCTTCATATGCGAACGACGGACCGTACAGAATGTCGAACGTTGAGAACGTCGAGTCATTCAGCGTGTCAAGGTCGTTACCCGGGAAGAAGATCTTACCTGTGACCTTGTAGCGGCCAGGCGTGGTGTTACGGAAGTTTGCATCCGGGAACGGAAGCAATACTTCACGGTTGCCAGCGAGGGTCGGGACCGTGATCGTACGGCAATAGATCTGACGGCTTTCGTTGCCATCAGGCTTGATCTGCAGACGTACCGAGAATGCCGGAGCAGCGATGTTCGTGTTGTTTGCCAGCTTCACACGGATCGGAATACGCGTGGCCTGCGATGCAGGAGCCATCGTATATGGCCAGATCAGCTGAATGTTAGCAAACTCAACGTCGGTCACTTCATCCGGGAAGAGGATCTTCACGTTGTCGATAAAGAAGTTGTCTTCGTCATCGGCAGGTTGCGGCGGCTGCGAGTTGTTGATCGCTTGCACATTGAGACGGAAGCGGAAGTTACGTCCACCTTCGTTGACCCACTTGAGCACCGTATCCGGGATCGGCATGGTGATCTTGTAGTATTCGAAGTCCTTACCGTCATCAAAGAGGTCTTCGCGAAGACCACCGGTCGGCGGCGTGTAGCTGTTCTCGAGCTGCAGGTTGTAGTCATTGATGTCATAACCACGACCGTAGCCACCACCACCCCAGATCTGGAACGGCTGGAGATAGTTCGAACCGAGGTTCTGCGGGTCAAGGACCCACGTCTTGATGTTCGTGATGTTCGTCAGACCGTCATTGCTTGGGCGAGCGAACTCAACGCGGAGCATGTCCGGCTTGCGGTAGCCCGGCGTAAAGCCGTTCACAGCGCGGAGGTTGACCTGGTGTTCCGGACCGATCAAGCGGTTGTCGGAGAAGCCACGAGCAAAGCTGGTGAGCTTACCGGCACGCTGATAGGAGATCGAGAGCACTGCGCGCTTCTTGCCGGCAAGATTGACCGGGAACGAACGGAGTTCGTCACCGCCATACTGACCGACCTGCGGGATGTCCTGGTTACCGAGGTTAACACGGTTCAGGCGGATCACCGGAGAAGCCAGCGAGAAGATCGCGGAGTTCTTGGCTGCAAACGTGCCACGCGGCGGCGGCGGGTTGTTGGTCACCTGGTCGCCGTCCACCACGTCACCTTCAATGTTCACCCACTTGAGGACCGACGGCATGGAAGCACCACCGACGAGGTGATATTCCGTCACATCGTCGCTGAAGTCATTGAGACGACGCATAGCAAAAAGACGGATACCGGTCGTATCGTCGAATGGCCATTCATCGCCAAGGTTGACGTTGTTGGAGTCCTTCGGTTCAGCAACGACCGACGTAAACAGACGACCGATCTGATCGTCGATGAACGGGTTCGGCTCGAACGGAGGGAAGGTCACGCGGACGAATTCATACGGCTTGACGAAGTGTCCGGCCGTGTACGGAACGCCACCGCCGGTGATGTTACAGAGCACAACACCGGAGAGCGAGGTATCACGAAGGGCAGCATCGGTAACGGCCTTCGACGTGTTGTACACGATCTTGCCCGTTGCTTCATTCTGAATGCGGAATCGCACCTTGAAGTTGATACCCTGCTTGACGTAGTTCACGCCTTGCGGACCTTGCACGTCATTTGTCAGGTTCTGAACGATGGCCACCGGCTGAATCGCACCAAGGCGCGTTTCACCAGCCAGGATCTCATAGTTGTTTGCCTGATTTGACGGGATGATCACCGAGAAGTCAAGCGGAGCGTTGTTATCCAGCGGATGTGTACGATAGTACACCTGGATCACGCGAAGCATGTTCTTCCACTGCTTGAATCGGATGGCGAGGAAGTCCTTCGGGACAGTGTTGCCATCGTTACGTCTGGAGGTAGCACGAACGCCGCCGTTCGGATCGGTATCTACGTTGAAAAGATACTCAGTGTACTGCGTGTACTTGATCTGCTGATAATCCAGCGTCGTGTAGGCAGGCATCGCATTCGGGAAGCCCTGCCAATCAGCGCCACTCGGTACCGACGTACGCAGACGGCGTGACGGACCGGTGACACCAACCGTTGAGTTACAGCGCATCCACACCGTAGCGGCGTGTGGCTGCAGAGCATTACGCGGAGCGATACCGAAGAACTTTTCGTACTGGATCGTTACGGAGCTGTCCGTGCGGTTCAGCGTGACCTGCACCGAGAAGCGATAGTGCTCGCCTTGGCCCGGACGGTTATCCGCCTGGAAGTTCACGTTGTGCGTCACACCACCAACCGTTGCGGTCTTTGCGCGGATCGGGGTCAAGTTGACAAAATAGATGATCAACTTGTCGTTTGCCGGTGAACGCTTGTAGTATGCGCGACCGAAGTCGTCGACAGCGCTGAGGTCTTGGTTGTACACCGACAATTGAAGGTCATCCCATGCTGCGGCAATGAGAGCCGGACGAATGTTCGCCGTAGATCCCCAAGCACCGGTCAGGCTGCTTTCATCAAGGCGCGTGTTCGTGCGCGTACGCATACCGGCTGTAGCATTGGTCGGAGCATTGCCACATGCAAGGAACTGATAGCCGTGGTTGTCTGCTGTTCCATCGCTCATACCGTCGCCGCTGCGCGAGCGCATGTCGTCGGATGCCGGATCATACGAGGTGAAGTTGCCCGGTGAGGTCTCCAGGCGAGTCTTGACCGTCGGGAAACCATACTCGTTGTACTCATAGAAATACCTACGGTTCGACAGGCCGATGAGGCCGTTCGTCGAAACGTAGAACGAGTCGTACCGTACCCCGTTGAAGTAGAACGGGAATCCGATCGAGATCGGACCGGCGAACGCATCATCCGTAGAGTCCTGGGCGTTACCAGGATTGCGGAAGTAAGCGTGACCACCGTAGGTGTTCTGCGACCCATCGAGCCAGTACGAAGCTGGGAACTGGTTCGGACCCGATAAAATCCGACGCCACGTGGCCGGTTCGGTCAACGTGTCAACGAAAAGCGACGGATCAGGTCGCCAAAAATCGGCCGCTTCGTCGTCAGAGTCGACGAAGTAGTACCCCGTGGAGATGGCCGCATTCGTGCGGGCATTTGCCGCTGCTACCGTGAACGGGTTCGGATAAGAATTCGCAGGACCACTCAGCTGCGGGATACCGCTCTTCCGCTGAATATCGTCCGCTTCCTTACCATCGCCCGCCATGACAGCAGTTGCGCCAAGGGTTACGGCCATGAGGGCAAGAAGTAGAAATCTTCTGCTCATGAAAACCTCAAAAATGAAACAGTGAACTAATAGTGCAGTCAGAACCATTGTAAGCGTGCCCTACACACCCTCCCCAGAAAAGAGGGTATGCAAAGGCGACGTAAAATCACGAATTACGTCCACATTGTCAAGAAGAAAAGTACGGTAGTTCGCTCAATCTGCCATTAAAGTGCTGTCTAAACGCTTGAACATGACGATCTCCAAAAAGTTACCGCCCACGTTTTGACAGCATTTCGATCGTCTCCGGCAGCAGTTCCTTCTCAAGGCGCTTGACTCGTTCCTCAACTTGCTCGGCTCCTTCGCCATCCTCAATGTCGATCGACCGTTGGCTGATCACCTGGCCCTCATCGTAGGCCTCCGTGACCCAGTGTACGGTTGCTCCTGTTTGTCGATCTCCCGACTCGACCACTGCCTGATGTACCCTTCTCCCATACATTCCTTTGCCGCCGAACTTCGGTAGCAATGCCGGGTGGACGTTGATCACATGGCCGTTCAACATCGCGATCACACGCGGCGGTAGCAGCTTCATGTACCCTGCCAAGACCAACAGATCAACACCGGCAGCACTCAAGATCGCGACCATCTCGTTGGCCACATCGTCCCGCGACGCAGCACTAAGTACATGGTTTTGAACACGATAGCGGCGCGCCACATCATTGATACCGGCATCACTGCGATCCGAGATCACGAGTACCACCTGATAACCACATACCGGGTTTCGCGCTTGGTATGCAAGCACTGCCTCTGCCGTGGCTCCCCTCCCTGACCCCAAGATGGCGACTCGTAACGCCGTGACTTCGTTTGACATGCTGCAGAACAAACATGGGAAGCACAACGCCATTCACCAATTGGAACTTATGCACACCCCCGTATTGTTGTACGCCCCATTCCCCATTCCCCATTCCCCATTCCCCATGCCAACGCCTGCACGCGTTCTCCTCCTTGTTCTTGCTCTCGCTGCTCTCACTACACACGCTCTAGCCCAGGACACCACAAACGTCCCTACAGGATCGATCACCGGTATGGTGGAAGATGCCGTGACCGGCTCTCCGGTCGTCGGCGCCACGGTTCAGGTAGTCGACACAAAGAAGGGGGCGATCAGCAAGCCCAATGGGCGTTTTGCTGTCAATAACGTCCCTGCCGGCGTCAGGTCCCTCCGCGTCACGGCCGTGGGCTTCGAACCCGCTACTCTCACCGACGTTGTGGTGAGCCCCGGAAAGCCCGTCACCGTAGTCGTTCGGATGAGCCAAGCCACCATTGAGCTCAAAGAGGCCGTTGTCACGGCAGAATCGTTCCGAACGGACGTCCAGACGGTCACGAGCACGAACCTCCTTACCAGTGAAGAGGTCCGTCGTGCGCCGGGTGTCCAGGAAGATGTTGTCCGAGCCGTCGCATTGTTGCCGGGTGTTGCCGTCACTGCTGCGGGCCGCAACGACCTTGCCGTGCGTGGCGGTGCGCCGTTCGAGAACCTGTTCATCGTCGACAACATCGAAGTACCGAACATCAACCACTTTGGCTCACAAGGATCAACTGGTGGCCCCCTATCCTTGATCAACGTCGATCTCGTGGAGGATGTGTCTTTGTCGACAGGTGGTTTTGGACCGAAATACGGCGATCGTTTGTCGTCGGTAACGAATCTGACGCTCCGTAACGGCAACGATCAGAAGTTGAGTGGCGAAGCGAACCTGAGTACGACCGGTTTCTCACTGATCACCGAGGGGCCGATCGGCGACAAGGGGACGTTCTTCTTGGCGGCCCGTCGCTCCTACCTTGATCTCATCTTCGAACTCGCAGGATTCGGATTCATTCCGGAGTATTGGGACTTCTCCGCCAAATTCAACTACGAACTGTCAACAACGGACTATTTGTCGTTCGTTGGTATCGGCGCGTTGGACAAGGTCAAGTTCAACAACACGGAAGACAATCTGTACGACAATAGCCGTGTTACCGCACCATCGCAAAATCAGTACTTCGCGGGCTTGACGTGGAAACATTTGTTCGCGACGGGATTTTTCAACGTGACGTTGGGGCGGACCTTCACGCTGTATAACACCATTCAGCAAGACTCGACCGGTGCGACGGTCTTCCAGACTAACTCCGCAGAAGGCGAGAACTCACTCCGCGGCGACTTTGTGTGGTTGCCGCAACAAGAGATCGAAGTCAGCGCCGGTGTGATCGGCAAGTATGCATCAACATTAGACTACGAAGTTGTTCTCCCGGGATATGCCCGCCTTGATGCCAATGGCACTCCCGCTCCACTGAATGTCGACACGTCATTCACGGCATTCCGCTACGGCGGCTACGCCCAAGCATCGTGGCAGTTCGCATCGATGTGGAAGGCAAGTCTCGGCGCACGTACCGATATCTATCCCTATCTCGCGGAAACATTCACATTCGGGCCACGTGGCTCGTTGAGCTTCTTGGCGACACCAACCATGACGATCTCGGTCAGCGGTGGACGGTACTACCAAGCTCCGCAGTTCATCTGGTTGATCGGCGACCCTTCAAACACCAACACACTCAAACCACTCCAGGCAGATCAGGGTGTGTTGAGCTGGCAGTGGATCGCCACCGCAGATCTGAAGATCCAAGTGGAGGCATACTACAAGCGATACTCCCAATACCCCGTGCGTCTGTTCCGCCCGCAAGCAGTGCTCGCTCCGGCCGGCTTCGACGACATCAACAACGACATTCCCTTCGGCCTCGAGCCGATCGCTAACTCCGGCGTCGGTACGGCCTATGGTGTTGAATTCTTCATTCAGAAGAAGTTGAGTGCCGATCTGCCGATCTACGGTTTGATCTCGCTGTCGTTCAACAACACACAATTCACTGCTAACGACTCCACATCGCGCCTCGGCGCATTCGACACACCGATCATCGGCACGGTTGCCGCCGGCTGGCGTCCCTCAGATCTATGGGAGTTCTCCGGCAAGTTCCGGTTGTCGCAAGGCCTACCCACAACTCCGTATATCACCACAGCCGAACGTGCTGCAGAAACAGGATTTCCGATCGGATCGTTGGACTTCGCCTACTACAACCAGGGCGACCGTCTACCGTTCTTCTTCGCACTCGACCTTCGAGTGGATAAACGTTGGTTCTTCTCCGGCTGGCAGTTGATCACGTATATCGACGTACAGAATGTGACGGGCCGACAAAACGTTGGTGGCATCCAGTTCGATCAACAGACCGGCAACGTTGTCCAACAGACCTCGATCGGCGTCCTCCCGTCCATCGGCATCAACATCGAATTCTAAGCTCCCAGGTAGGGGGCGAGCCATCGCTCGCATTCTTCGATACTCATGCCTTTGCGACGGGCATAGTCTTCCACTTGGTCCTTGCCGATCCGTGTGATGCCGAAGTACTTCGCGTCCGGATGGGCGAAGTACCATCCCGACACACTTGCCGCAGGCATCATAGCATACGACTCCGTGAGCGCGACGCCCGTTGTTGTCTCTGCCTTGAGCAGTTCGAACAACGAACGCTTCTCAGTGTGATCCGGACATGCCGGATATCCGGGTGCCGGACGGATCCCTTGATATTCCTCTGCAATGAGGTCTGCATTGCTCAGACCTTCATCCGGTGCATAACCCCAAATGGAGGTGCGTACGGCATGGTGTAGCCACTCTGCCGCTGCTTCAGCAAGTCGATCAGCGACGGCTTTGACAAGGATCGATCGATAATCGTCGTGGTCCGCCTCAAAGCGAGCGCATAACGTATCTACACCATGTCCGGCAGTGACGACAAAAGCCCCGATGTGATCGTTCTCTGTATGAACCATATCGGCCAAACAGAATTGCGGCTGACCTTGCGCCTTGATCGTCTGCTGACGTAAGAAGTGCAGTCTCGTCCCCTGCTCCGGCAGCACCACATCGTCGCCGTCGCGATAGGCCGAAAAGATCTGACATACGGCCTTAGCAGTGATCGACCGTTCACGAATGATCTCATCCAAGAGGTGATTCGCATCGTCGAACAGACTGCGTGCCTCAGCACCATACGTCGCATCGTCGAAGATATCCGGATAACGCCCCTTGAGTTCCCACGACTGGAAGAACGGCGTCCAATCGATAAATCGACGCAGCTCTTGTAGGTCGATCTGGTCGAACACGACACGGTCCATCGTCTTCGGTGCAGGCACGGTACCTTCGATCGACAACGCTCGCGTGCGCGCGTCTTGCAACGGCAGCAGATCCTTTGTGACTGACCGCGCCAAGTAGTCCTCACGGACCTTGTCGTTCTGCGCTCGGAACTCCTCGATCGCCTGATCACGTCGTTCTTCGCTAAGTAGCGCACCCACAACCGGCACTGCTCGTGACGCATCTAACACATGCACCGTAGAGCCATCATATTGCGGTGCGATCTTGACTGCCGTATGTGTCCGCGATGTTGTCGCGCCACCGATCAGCAACGGCAAGATCATCTTGCGGCGCGCCATTTCTTTGGCGACGTGCACCATCTCGTCCAACGAAGGAGTGATCAGACCAGACAGGCCGATCACATCAACATTCTCCGCCAGGGCCGTATCAAGGATCTTCTCCGTGGGCACCATCACTCCGAGGTCGATCACCCGATAGTTGTTGCAACCAAGGACGACGCCGACGATGTTCTTTCCGATGTCGTGAACATCACCCTTGACCGTTGCCAACAAGACCGTTCCGGCATTAGATGGTGCGCCTCCGGCCTTCTCGGCTTCCATGAACGGCGTCAGATAGGCCACGGCTTTCTTCATCACGCGCGCACTCTTGACCACCTGCGGCAAGAACATTTTACCCGCACCGAACAAGTCACCGACCTCATTCATACCGTCCATCAACGGACCTTCGATGATCGCCAACGGTGATGGATAGGTCTGCCGCGCTTCTTCGATATCGGCCTCCACATGATCGGCCACACCTTTGATCAAGGCATGCATGATCCGTTCGCGAATCGGCAGTGCTCGCCATGCTTCATCTTTTGCAACGGACCGCTCGCCCCCTTTCACGGATTCAGCAAGTACGAGTAAACGTTCCGTGGCATCGGCGCGACGATTCAACAACACATCTTCGACATGTTCCAACAACATCGGGTCGATCTCGGAATAGACGTCGATCTGACCGGCATTGACGATGCCCATGTCCATTCCGGCATGGATGGCATGGTACAAGAAGGCCGTATGCATGGCCCGCCGCACCGGCTCGTTGCCGCGGAACGAAAACGAGATGTTGCTAACACCACCACTCACCTTTGAAAGGGGCAGGTGGTTCTTGATCCAGTGTGTGGTGCGGATGAAATCGACGGCGTAGTTGTTGTGTTCGTCGATGCCCGTGGCCACGGTAAGGATATTCGGATCGAAGATGATGTCGTATGGAGGGAAGTCGACGACCGTTGTCAACAATCGATAAGAACGTTCGGCGATCTCGATGCGGCGTTCGAACGTATCAGCTTGTCCGCGCTCATCGAAGGCCATGATGATGACCGCTGCGCCGTAGTCGCGACAAAGGCGGGCTCGACGAAGGAACTCTTCTTCACCATCTTTCAACGAGATGGAGTTGACGATGCCTTTTCCTTGTAGACACTTCAAGCCCGCTTCGAGGACCGACCACTTGGAGGAGTCGATCATCACGGGTACCTTGGAGATATCCGGCTCGGAGGCGATCAAGTTGAGGAAGGTCGTCATTGCCTGCTCTGAGTCGAGCATGCCCTCATCCATGTTCACGTCGATGATCTGGGCACCGTTCTCAACCTGTTGTCGTGCAACCTCAAGTGCTTTTTCATAATCACCGTTGAGGATCAACTTCGCAAAGGCCTTGGATCCGGTGACGTTCGTGCGTTCGCCGACGTTGACGAAGTTGGTGTCGGGACGGATCTCCAGCGCTTCCAGACCGGACAGCCGCAGGTACGGCGCGCGTTGCGAGATCACTCGCGGTGACATTCCTTGCACAGCGTCAGCCATGGCCTTGATGTGGTCCGGTGTTGTGCCGCAGCAACCGCCAACGATATTCAGGAAGCCGGAGGCCGCATAGTCACGCGCTTGCTCGCCCATGAACGCCGGAACTTCGTCGTACCCGCCCATAGCGTTCGGAAGGCCGGCATTGGGGTAAAGTGATACGAAGACCGGTGCGTGTTCACTCAGTTCTTCGATGTACGGACGCATCATCGCCGAGCCAAGCGCACAATTCAAACCGATACTCAAAAGGTTTCGACAATGCAGCAACGACTCGAGAAAAGCGCGAGGGGTCTGACCAGAAAGTGTGCGTCCGCTCTGATCAACGATGGTCCCTGACAACATCACCGGCACATCGGTCTCAAGTTCAGCGTAGGCCTTGATCGCAGCTTTGGCATTGAGCGTGTCGAAGATCGTTTCGATCAACAAGACGTCGACACCTCCCTCGATCAATGCCGTCATTTGTTCCCGATATGAGGCCTTCATCTCGTCGAAGGTACATCCGCGGAAACCCGGATCATTGACGTCAGGAGAGAGCGACAGCGTCTTGTTGGTCGGACCAACGGCACCAGCCACAAAGCGCGGACGATCCGGCGTCTTGGCCGTCATTGCATCTGCTGCCTCGCGTGCTAATCGCGCTGCTGCGATGTTGAGCTCTCTCACAAACGGCTCGAGCTGATAGTCGGCTTGGGCGATCGAGGTCAGCGTAAACGAATTCGTTTCGATGATGTCGGAGCCAGCTTCCAAATACGCTGTGTGGATCTCGCGGATCGCATCCGGTTGCGTCAGTACCAACATGTCGTTGTTGCCGCGCAACGGTGAGGCGTGATCTCGGAATCGATCACCGCGGAAATCTTCTTCGGTGAAGGTGTACCGTTGCAGCATCGTGCCCATGGCCCCATCAAGGACCAGGATGCGTTGCTTCAGCAGGTTCGACAGTGTGGTGAAGGTCGAAGGTGTGTTTTGCATTAGGATTGCAAAACTATGGCAGTTATCGTCACGACCTTGTTGTTGATCACATAGGCACACCGCCATTGTTGCAGTGCGAGCTCGAAGGTTCCGTCCATCAGGCTGCGTGTGCGCCGATACGGATGCGGATGTGGATCGAAGGACAGCACACGCCGGGCATGGTCTACCACAAAGGCGGCATCCGGCGGAATAGGGGCGTCGACGACGACGGTGTACTCGGCGTCCGCGACATCAGCCAACCAGCCAACGGCAGACTCCGGAAAGGCATCTGCATACGGGATGTAGGGTTTGATGTCAAGCACCGGCGTGCCATCCAGAAGATCCGTGCCTTCGATAAGCAACACCCGCCCCTTCACAGAGATCAGGCGAACACACGACAACCCGATGGGATTGGGGCGGTGTGGTGAACGTGTGGCGAAGACGCCACGTTTGGTGCGGTCTCGGGGAGTGAGGATCTTGGGCTTCCACGAGTCGGCGCGGTCGAACCACGTCACAAGCCAGATGCGCTCAACTCCGTCGAGATCTTCGAGTGCTTGTTCGAAGTTGTGCTGTGGCAGGAGTTCAACCGTTGCGGTGTCGATACGATCGTCAACCTCTGGCTGTCGAGGGGCGTCGTATTTGTTCGCATACGGCGTCCGAACGAAGCCGATGGGGGTGCAGGTGATCGGGTCCATGAACCGTTACCAAGCCGATCCAACGGACAGCGTGAGAAAGACGCCGCCAAAGTTGTTGATCGGCACACCTTGAATACTTTCGAGTCCATCGCCGCCAAAGGGGATGGTGTAATACCTGAGCGTGAACCCCATGACGCTCCCTTCGGCAGGGTTGCCGAACATCGAGCCCAAGCCAAAGACGGCACCCCATCGAAAGTGCGTGGTGGTATAGCCAAACGACTGGAAGAACTCGTAGTAGATCCCATCCTGAATATAGGGGGTCTGAAGAATGATCGTCGGACTCAACCCGGCCATCACAAAGGGTCGGAAGGAATCTTGAAGTTGTTCTGCCAACACGCGGTATTGAATACCGGCAGTAATGGGGATCATGAACAGGCGGTTGACCTTGTTGGAGACGACGGGGATCGGCCCCATCCAGGCATTCTCGAACTCATCGGTGTTACGTCTGCCGGACAGGCCGAAGTTGAACAGGAATGTGCCGTTCTCAAAGATCTGTCGCTGGTAGAAGGCCCCGATCCCCCACCCCGATCCGGAGAAGAGAATGTCGGCCCCGGCAGCGTTAAGGATCGGGCGTCCTGCATCTTCGCCCATCAACGGGATGGCCGGTTCGAAGATGATCAGTGAATCGTCCGGAGCCGGCGTCTCCCCGGTGATCTGCGCCCGTAGGTCCACGGACTGTAGCCATAGACCACAGACCACCAGACACAGACCCAGTAAGGGGCGAGCATATCGTTTTTGAAGCAACATCAGAAGCGGAAGATAGACGGAATTCGAGAAAGTTACGTGTGGTCGGTGTGGATAACGTAAATTCGTATTCCTATGCTCCTGACCGAGTTCCAACGATTGATCGACGATGTCTTCCCACCTGGGGCAGCGATGCCGGGTGATGCCATCGGCCTACAGATCGAGTCGCGTAGGGGCACGGCCCACCGAGTACTGATCGCCCTTGAGCTCACTGATGTTGTCTTGCAGGAAGCGATCGAAGATCAATGTGACGTTGTTGTGGTCTTCCACCCATTGATCTATGCTCCGTTGGCCGCCATCCGCCAGTCGGATCGCGTTGGACGTTTGGTCGCCGGTGCGATCGCTGCCGACATCGCCGTGATCTCGGTCCACACGGCCTTCGATGCCTATCCCTTCGGCACGAACCATCTCCTTGCCCAGCGCTTGGGGATCGCCGACACACGGGCTCTCGTACCATCCGCCGTTGCGGGATACGGCATGGGTCTGATCGGCACGTTCGCCGGCACCTTCGCGGACTTGGTCGAACGTGTCACCACGGTCTGCGGCAGTCCGGTACGATTCCTTCCGCCGCCATCGCGTAACTCCGAGACGTCGGATGACGCCCTCCGCGTGGCCATTGTGGGCGGCAGCGGCGCCAGCTTCACAGACGATGCGATCGCGGCTAAGGCCGAGGTCTTCATCACGGCCGACCTCAAATACCACGCCTTCCATGCCGCCGAAGGACACCTCGGTCTGATCGACCCTGGTCATTTCGAAATGGAACAGTTCGTCCCGGATGGACTGTACGAGACGTTGCGTTCGAAAGTATCACAATCGTGTACGTTGCTGCGATCGACGATCACAACGAATCCGGTGCGATACACAAGCCCCCTTCCTGAAGAACATTCATCAACTTGTTAGGATCTCAGCATGACAGAGCAGATCAAGCTTCTCGCCCATCTGGCCGCCATCGATGCACGTCTCGACGAACTGCACGATGAACTCGGCGATCTGCCGGCCGAAGTGAAGAAGCTCGAGCAGAACGTGCGCACGAAAAAACTTGCGCTCGAAGAAGCCGAGGCCAAGGTCAAGGAGATCGAGCATCTTCAAGGCACGGGACACGTGACGATCCAGGAGCTGCAGGACAAAGAGACGAAGCTCACCGAGCAGCAGTTCCAGGTCAAGAACAACCGTGAGTTCGATGCGATCACCAAAGAGATCGAGCACATCAAGAACGAGCGCGCGTCACTTGATGATCGTCTGCGCACAGCATCGGTGTCTGAAGAAAATCTCAAGGCAACGGCCGCTACGCTTGCCGAGGCCTTTGCCGAAGCGAAGTCGGCCCTTGCTGACAAACAAAAAGAATTGGAAGAACTCACCGGCGACCACAACGTTGAACTCAAGAAGTTCATTGCGATGCGGTTGAAGGTGATCGCCGACCTCGACGACACTCTCGAGGCAGAATATGAGCGTATCCGCACGTTCCACCGAGAGGCCACCGTGGCCATTCGACGCGATTCGTGCAGCGGTTGCTACTCAGCCATCCCGTCACAACGGATCATGGAGATGAAGTACAATCGCGACAAGATGTACACCTGCGAGAACTGCGGCCGCATCCTCGTCACCGAAGACGTTGCTGATGAGGTCGAATCGCTCGTTGACGAAGCCTGATATACGGTTGATGGTGCGGGGGGACGACGGGCAGCTGCGTTGTCGGGCCTTGGCTCGACGATGAGGAAAGTCCGAACTCCGCAGGACAACACGCTTCCTAACGGGAAGGCGGTGACGCCGGCAACGGCGAAGCCGACGGAAAGTGCAACAGAAAGTACACAACCCGGTGCTTGCACCGGGAAATGGTGAAACGGTGGGGTAAGAGCCCACCAGCGGCCGGGTGACCGGCCGGCTCGGCAAACCCCGTGTGGAGCAAGATCAAGCAGGCTGGTGAACGCTTCGGCGTTGGGATGTGGTCCGCATCCTTCCTTCGGGTCGCCATCCGGGTAGATCGCACGAGGCCGGCGGCAACGCTGGTCCCAGATAAATGGTTGCCTCCCTTGCTTCGGCAAGGAAGACAGAATTCGGCTTACAGGAGTCCTCCCGTGCCAAACCGTTCTATTCCTACATATCCCGTTCCTACCGGCGGTCCCGGCGACCCCGTCCTGGCTGACCTCATGCCCGAGTTCATCGCACAATGGACGAAAGACCTGACCGTCACCTGGGCCGAGATCAAGGACCGCGGCGACATCGAAGAGTTTCGTCGCTTCGGTCACACGATCAAAGGGTCGTTCCTTCAATTTGGGTTTCGCGAGCTCTCCCCCATCGGCCGCGAGATCATGGACGACGCCGAACAACTCGATTGGGAGGGGGCAGACCTACGCGTACAAGGATTGCTTGTGGTGTTGGGGAAGATGCGTGAGAACTTACCAGGAGAAACTGCGTGAGAAATTTCATGAGAAACTGCGTGAGAAACTGCGTGATCGTTGGAGTGCTCCTGTTGATAGCCGGGCCATTCGTGGCGTCGGCGCAGAAGCGCGTCATTGTACTGCCGTTCCGGAACATGGATGGCGAAGTGGCCTATAATCCGTGGCGGTACGAATTGGCGGATTCACTTCGAACTGCACTTCTTGGCGTCGATCCGTCTCAAAAGGCCTTTATGATGATCGATCAGGATTCCGTTGAGCTGGCGATCAGTGAATTGAATCTCGACCCCAACAACGCCCAGTTCGAAAGTGATGTGTGGCGCGCCGTCAAGAACCTTAAAGCCGATCTTGTTGTTCAGGGTAACTTCTTCCTGCGTGGAGACCGGGTGCTTATGAACGCCTACGTCTACAGCGTTGAGTTTCAGGTGGCCAATCAGGAACATCAAGCCAAGAATTTGTACAAGACGCCGACCACCTATATGGAGGCCGTGCCGATCATGACGAAGAAACTCTATCCAGCCCTCATTGCACCATGATCGAACTACCCGTCATCGACACTCCGGAATCTCCGCTCACTGGCAACCGTCGACCTGAATGGCTCAAGGTTCGCGCACCCGGCGGTGAAGACTATGCCCGCATCAAGAACATGATGCGCGCAAAAGCGCTCCACACGGTCTGCGAAGAAGCGCGCTGCCCGAACATCTCGGAATGCTGGAACGCCGGCACAGCAACGTTCATGATCCATGGCGACACGTGCACACGCTCCTGTGGGTTCTGCGCGGTTAAGACAGGTCGCCCCCTACCTGTGGATCTTGATGAACCACGCCGTGTGGCAGAGGCCGTTGGCAAGATGGACCTCAAACATTGCGTCATCACGTCGGTCAATCGTGACGAGTTGAAAGACGGTGGGTCGATCATTTGGGCAGAGACCATTCGTGAGGTGCGTGCAGCATCGCCCAACACGACGATCGAGGTCTTGATCCCCGACTTCAAAGGCAACAAGGAAAACTTGCAGCGTGTGATCGATGCACGTCCGGACATCCTGAACCACAACACTGAAACAGTACCGCGACTGTACAAACGGGTGCGTCCGCAAGGTCGGTATCCGTGGACCCTTGACGTCTTGGCCGAATCAAAGCGTCAGGGCATGCGCACAAAGACGGGCATCATGCTTGGTCTTGGCGAGACGCCGGATGAAGTGCTCGCTGTGATGAAGGACCTGCGCGGCGTCAACGTCGACGTTCTCACGCTCGGACAATACCTTCAGCCAACAAAGAATCATTTGCCTGTAGATCGCTTCGTGCATCCCGACGAGTTCAAGCACTATGAAGTGGTCGGCAAAGAGATGGGATTCGATGTTGTTGAATCCGGGCCTCTCGTGCGCAGCTCCTATCATGCCGAGCGCCACGTCTGATGAAGTTCACGGTCTTGGGTAGTGGAACATCGACCGGTGTTCCCAACGTTGGTTGTGATTGCGAAACCTGCACCAGCACCGACCCGCGCGATAAGCGACTCCGGACCTCACTACTGGTTGAGTCAGAGCGAACGACGATCGTCATCGACACGTCTTCGGACTTCCGTCAGCAGATGCTTCAGCACAACGTGATGAAGCTTGACGGCGTTGTGTTCACACATCACCACTTCGACCACATCGGTGGTTTCGACGACATTCGTCCCTACAACTTCAACGTTGGCGGTCCGATGCCCATCTACGCCATGCGCGAAACGTTGGATGTTCTTGAGTATACCTTCCCCTATGCATTCGGGAAGGTTCCTTCTTCCGGCACATCGGTACCAAGCGTCGATGTCCACATCATTGATGCGGACCCGTTCACCGTTGGAGACCTCACTCTTCAGCCGATCCCGCTCTATCACGGTGCATCATTACGCGTCAACGGCTACCGCATCGGCGATGTTGCCTATTGCACCGACACGAACCACATCCCGATCCCATCCATGGAACGCCTCAAGGACCTCGACGTCCTCATCCTTGATGGTTTACGCTGGGAACCACATCCCACACATTTCACGATCGCTCAGGCACTAAAGATCATCGATCACCTCCAGCCCAAGGTGACGTATCTGACGCACATTGCACACCAGATCAAACACGCCGACACCGAAGCTCAACTTCCGAACAACGTCTTTATCGCGTACGACGGTCTTTCATTTCGTCCGTCGTCCGGCGTCCTTCGTCCTTAGTCCCTGTCTTCGTCGTCCCCGTCTTCGATGTCGCTGTGCGAGCTGTCGCTGTGCGAGCTGTCGCTGTGCGAGCTGTCGCTGTGCGAGCTGTCGCTGTCTTCGACGTACTCCCGATGCTCCTCCTCATTCTCCATCGAATGATGCCAATACGCACCCGACGTTGCTTCCTGATCGGCGGTGTCTTCTGCCGGCGGGAGGACGGCGCGACCCTCTTCGGTCTCTTCGAGAAGCATTGATAGTTGCCGACGCAGTGTGCGGTGATCGGTCGAGATCGTGATTGTCTCATCAGCTTCGATCATCGTCGTTGTCGTCTTCAGGAGATCGTCGATCTCACGCAGCTTCGGCAGTTCCGAAAGTGAATTCAAACCAAAGATGCGCAAGAACTCATCCGTTGTGCCGTAGAGGAGCGGTTTGCCCGGCGTTTCGCTTCTGCCGACGATCGTCAGCAGTCCCTTTTCGACGAGGGAATTGACCACTTCGCCGGAGTTCACGCCGCGGATCGCATCCACTTCGCCCTTGGTAAGGGGCTGGCGGTATGCCACGATCGCCAACGTCTCCATCGCTGCCTGGGTGAGGCGCTTGCGGTTGCGCGCTTTGAGCAGACGTTGCACCAGCTGTCCATGCTGCGGTGTTGTGGCGAACTGATAGCCCCCTGCGATCTTTACGATCCGGAATGGACGATCGGTGGTCTCGAGTTCTTCATTGATCTCGTCGACCAACTCGTCGAAGTAGCCCTTTGGCACTTCGAATTCTTTCTTGGCCGGACGTTCTTCCGGTTGCTCTTCCCCTTCAAGTGGAAGAGCTTGCTGACCCGGCACTTCCTGGGTAGGATCTTCCAGCACCAACACGCGATGCATCACGCGCGTGGTTAGGGGATCTTCGCTGGCAAAGATCAACGACTCGAGAGCACGACGCTGGTCGTAGCGCTCAAGCGTGAAGAAGTACGGGATATCGAGTTCTTCTTGCGGGGTTTCGTGTTCGATCTCGGTCATGAGGGTTCCTGTTCAGGTTCGTTCAGTCGGGCCGCAACAACGATGTCGTCGAACGACTCATCTTGTTGAATGCGAATAAGGGCATTCTTGGCCAGTTCGAGAAGGGCCAGGAAGGTGACCACGATGTGCATCTTCGTCAAACCGTTGATCAGTTCGAAGAAGCGCACACTCGGTCGTACACGAAGAAGGTGCACCACTTCTTCGGCTTTTTCTTCTACGGTGATCGGGAAACGCGTGACAACGTGCGGATCATCGTGGACCGGTGCTTTGTCGATCGCTCGCTTTAATGCCTTGAGCAGGTCAAAGAGTGTTGCGTTGCGATAGTTCCCGGATTCAGAGGCATGGATCTCTTCGGCATCAAAGACTTGACGGTACAATACATACCGCTGTTCATCGGCCTGCGTAGCCAACGTCTCCGATGCTTCTTTGAATCGTTTGTATTCCAGGAGGCGACGGACAAGTTCCGCACGCGGATCGTCTTCGTCCAGCCCGTCCAAAATGCCCCCTTCCTTCTCTTCACGCGGAAGGAGCATCTGGGCTTTGATCTGGATCAACATCGAGGCCATCACCACGAACTCTCCGGCTTGTTCGAGGTCGAGCATTTCCATCAATTGGACGTATTCGAGGAACTCGTGCGTGATCGACGCGATGGGGATGTCGTAGATATCCAACTCATCACGTTTGATGAAGAAGAGAAGGAGGTCCAACGGACCTTCAAAGTTGCTCAGCCGAATATTATACACGAGGTTCCTTTCGTTCGCCCACGGCAACGTCGGCATAGGCGCCAACATACTTCCGCGGGACGCGTGCACTCACGAGCGTCGTGATCTCGTACGGGATCGTATGCGCCCATTGAGCAATGTCGATCGCATCGATGGAATGCAGTCGACCTCGAGCATCGCTCTGTCGACCCAGGAACACGACCTCGTCGCCGATGGCAACGTTATCCGAACCCACGTCGACCATACACTCATCCATGCAGATCGTCCCGACCACGGGATACTCTTTACCGCCGATCAAGCAGCGCGCCGTTCCCGTCAAACCACGAAGATAGCCATCGCCGTAGCCGATGGGCACCGTTGCGATCGTTGTCTCGTTCGAGGCCATGTATCGCTGTCCGTAGCTGACCGTATCGCCCGGCCAGATACGACGCAACGACAAGACCCGCGACGTGATGGACATCACGGGACGAAGCAGCATTTCTTCATCGGCCGGTGATGAATATCCGTACATCGATAGACCCGGACGGATCATCGAGAAATGTGCGAAGGGGGCTTGCCAGATACCTCCGGTATTTGCGGCATGGATCAGTTCGAATTGATGTCCGTGTTCCTGCAGCCGTTCGATCACCCGTTCGAACCGACCGATCTGTTCGCGAATGAACGGATGATGCAGCTCGTCAGCCGTCGCAAAGTGTGTACACAACCCTTCGACCTTCAGGCCCGGCAATGCACAGACCACGCCGGCCTGCTCAACAACGTCGTGCACAGTGAAGCCGTCGCGATGCATGCCGGTATCAACATACAGATGCGCCGTCACCGTCGTCCCCGCCGCGACAGCCGCCGCAGAGAGGTGTTCGGCTTGTTCTCGTGAACAGATCACGACGCCGATGTTGTGGGCGATGATCAGTTCTGCTTCGTGTGGCTCATTGGGCGTCAGAACCAGGATAGGAACGCTGATCTCGGCCTTGCGGAGTTGCACGGCCTCATCAACAAAGGCAACACCTAACATGTCAATGTTCACGGCTTCGAGGATTCGAGCCGTGGGGATCATACCATGACCGTAGGCATTGGCTTTGACCATTCCCAGGATCCGCGCATTCGGTGCTCGTTTCCGGATCACTCCAATGTTCCAGACAAAGGCATCGGTATCGATCGTTGCGACCGTGCTTCTCATATCGTTGCCGCCTCCTGCTCGTCGACCCATTCGAAGGCCTTTCTGATCCGATCGGCATCACATCCGGCACCGAGGGCACAGAGTAACTTGATCCGGGCCTTGGGTCCGTTGAGATAGTCAGCGAACATCACACCGGACTTGTGCAGGTGGAGTCCAGCACCATCATACGCGTAGACATGCTCGACGCGCCCTACGGGGCAGCGCGAGACCAACACAACAGGGAGGTTGCGTTGGACGGCGCCGACCAAGGCCGTGTAGACCGGTGGCGTGACGTTGCCGACGCCAAAAGCCTCGATCACGATCCCCACCGCCCCCTGAGAACAAGCAGCTTCGATAAGGGATCCGTCCATTCCGGCATAACTCTTGAACAACGGAACAGTGCCCGGGATACGTTCTACGGCGAAGGTCTCGCGATGGATCGGACGACGATGGATGAGGACGTGGTTATTCGTCACGCGGCCAAGAGGGCCGAAGTTCGGGCTTGAGAAGGTCGACACATCGGCCGTGTCCTCCTTGGTGACCTCTGACGCGGCGTGGATGTCGCCTCCTAGGCACACCAGCGTGCCGAGTCCACGTGAAGCGGGATGGGCGGCCACGGCGATGGCATCACGAAGGTTTCTCGGGCCGTCCCAGTCGGCTTCGCTGGAATTACGCATAGCGCCGATCACAACGATGGGCTTGTCGGTCTTGACCGATGAATCAAGGAAATAGGCCGTTTCTTCGAGGGTATCGGTACCGTGAGTGACCACGACGCCGTCGATCTCCGGCCGTTCTAAGTAGCCGCGGATGACCTTTGCCACTTCCAACATGCGGTCGGGCGTGATATGCGGCCCAGGGAACGTGCCGTATTCATGCACATGGATCTCGGCCATGGCATAGACGTCCGGGACGTGGGAAAGGATCTCACCCCCGGAAAGACTGGGCACAACGCCGCCCCACTCGCGATCTAGAGTGGAGGCGATGGTTCCGCCAGTGAACACGATCACGATCTGCGGCTTCTGCATGATTGCAATAATAGGGGTTATGAAAAGGCAGGAGCGACCCGACTTTTCAACAGGTCCAGTTCGTAGTTTTGCCTAGATATGATCAAGGGTCCAAACCATTTGAACAGCGTGGCAGCGTACCGTCCGGGCGCTTCTGCTGATCAGATCCGACGCGAGTACGGCTTGTCCAACGTTGAGAAGCTGGCATCGAATGAGAATCCGTTCGGGCCGTCGCCCCTCGCCATCGCAGCCGCTACCGAAGCCTTGCGCACCGCCCATCTTTATGGCGACGGCGGCATGGCACTTCGCGAACGTCTTGCAGCACACCATGCAGTGCATGTTGATCAGATCACCGTGCATAACGGCAGCGACGCTATCATCCATCAAGTGATGAGGACGTTCTTGTCGGAAGGGGGCACAGCACTCTCCGCTTACGGCGGCTTTGTGAGTTTTGGGATCGCCGTGCGAACGATGGGCATCACGCCACAGTTCGTTTCGCTGGATGCCGACTATCGTTTCGATGTCGAAGCTCTTGCTGCAGCGATCACGCCAGAGACCAAGATCATCTACATCCCCAATCCGAACAACCCCACCGGCACGTACATCACCAAAGATGAAGTGTCGTGGTTGTTGGAGCGCATGCCCGACGACCGGCTTCTCGTCTTGGACGAGGCCTACCATGAGTATGCGACCTTCCTCGCCCCCGAGACGTATCCCGATGCCATCGCTCTCGATCATCCCAACGTGCTGTCATTGCGAACCTTCTCCAAGGCCTACGGTCTTGCAGCTCTTCGCGTCGGCTATGCCGTTGGCCATGCCGACGTCCTCAAGTGGCTACTCAAGACCAAACTACCGTTCGACCCGAATGTGATCGGCTGTGCAGCGGCCATTGCTGCATTGGATGACCAGCATCATGTGCAGAAGACGGTCGAGACCAATGCCGCAGCGATCGCACTGCTGTCGAGCACGTTGCGTGAAGAAGGCTACACGACCACATCCAGTGTTGCCAACTTCGTCACCGTCGATTGTGGCGATGCAGAACAGGCAACGGCCTTCCATCGCGCCCTACTCGAACATGGGTTCATTGCCCGCCCCCTATCAGGATTTGGTCTGCCGACGTGTGTGCGTATCAGCACGGGTACACCAGAGCAGAATCTTCGACTTGCCACCACACTGCGCGTGTTGGCATCGACCTTTGTGACAGTTTGAATCGATCAGGAGTCTACCATGTCCACCGAAACACTTGAATCACCTGTCGCCGTTGAACAAGACTTTTTGCCGATCAACGGTACAGACTACATTGAATTCTATGTCGGCAACGCGAAACAGGCCTCATACTTCTATCGCACGGCCTTTGGCTTCAAGCTGATCGCATATGCAGGGCCGGAGACGGGTGTTCGTGATCGCGCTAGCTACGTGCTCCAACAAGGCAAGATCCGCCTGATCTTGACGACGCCGATGCATCCCGACAATCCCATCACCGAACACCTTGCGAAACACGGCGACGGCGTGAAGGTACTGGCACTGTGGGTGGACGATGCGCGCAAGTCGTGGGAAGAGACCACGAAGCGTGGAGCCGTTAGTGCGGCGGAACCCACGGTATTGTCGGACGAACATGGTGAGGTTGTAACGGCATCGATCCACACGTATGGCGACACCATCCATACGTTCGTTGAGCGTCGCAACTATCACGGCCTGTTCATGCCCGGCTTCGAGCCGATGGACGACGGATATCACACCGAGCCGATCGGTCTGCTGTATGTAGACCACTGCGTTGGCAATGTTGAGCTGGGGAAAATGAACTACTGGGTGAAGTTCTATGAAGAGGTCATGGGCTTCAAGATCCTGTTGACGTTCGATGACAACGACATTTCTACGGAGTATTCTGCGTTGATGTCGAAAGTGATGTCGAACGGCAACGGCTACATCAAATTCCCGATCAACGAACCGGCAGCGGGTAAGAAGAAAAGTCAGATCGAAGAGTATCTCGACTTCTATCATGGCCCGGGTGTACAGCACATCGCCGTAGCTACCCACGACATTGTTCATACGGTGAGCGCGCTGCGTCATCGTGGCGTGCAGTTCCTTGACATTCCGCAGAGCTATTACGACGACCTCCTCGACCGCGTCGGCCACATCGATGAAGACATCGAAGATCTTCGTCGGCTCAACATCCTCGTCGACCGCGATGATGAAGGATATCTCCTGCAGATCTTCACCAAGCCGGTCGAAGATCGTCCGACGCTTTTTTACGAGATCATTCAACGTAAGGGTGCTCGATCCTTCGGCAAAGGCAATTTCCAAGCGTTGTTCGTTTCGATCGAGCGTGAACAAGAACGCAGAGGCAATCTCTAAACGATCTACATTATCCACTCAATCCTTCGGATTGGACTATGGCCACCAAGAAAACCGCAAAGAGCGGTTCCTCGCCGGCGATCCCGCACGGCTCTCAACCCTTCCTGCAGTCGGTCAATTACTACTTTGACAAGGCTGCAGCTCACCTCAATCAGCCCAAGGGCTTGATCGAGCAGATCCGCGTCTGCAACTCGGTCTATGCGATGCAGTTCCCTGTGCGCATCGGCGGAGACATCCAGGTGGTCCAAGCCTGGCGTGCAGAGCACAGCCACCACAAGCTCCCGACCAAGGGCGGCATTCGTTATGCTGAGACGGTCGATCAAGACGAGGTGGAAGCACTCGCTGCACTGATGACGTACAAGTGCGCCGTTGTCGACGTGCCGTTTGGCGGTGGCAAGGGTGGTATCAAGATCAACCCGCACAAGTACACGGTTGACGAACTCGAGCGCATCACGCGTCGCTACACCGTCGAACTCATCAAGAAGAACTTCATCGGCCCATCCGTCGACGTTCCGGCACCGGACTACGGTACCGGTCCGCGCGAGATGGCATGGATCGCCGACACGTATCAAACGTTTGAAAAAGACAACATCAACGCCCTCGCCTGCGTCACGGGCAAACCCGTCGGACAAGGTGGCGTGCGTGGTCGAACGGCTGCTACGGGACGTGGTCTCTACTTCGCCGTTCGTGAAGCCGTCAACGATGCTAAGTTGATGAAGCAACTCAAGATGACGACCGGTTTTGGCGACAAGACGGTCATCGTCCAGGGTTTCGGTAACGTGGGTTACCACGCCGCCAAGTTCCTCCAAGAAGGCGGCGCTACCGTGATCGGCATCATCGAGTGGGATGGCGCCGTCTATAATCCGAAAGGCATCGACGTTGAAGCCCTTCAGGCCCACCGCATCGCTACCGGCTCCATCACGAAGTTCCCGGGTGCCAAGACCATCAAGGAAGGCCTCAGCGTCCTTGAGTATGAATGCGACATCCTCGTTCCGGCTGCTCTTGAGTCCCAGATCTACAAGGGCAATGCCTCCAAGATCAAGGCCAAGATCATCGCCGAAGGCGCCAATGGTCCTGTGACCTTCCACGCTGAAGAGATCCTGCTCAAGAAGGGCATCTTCGTAATGCCGGACATGTACGTCAACGCCGGCGGTGTGGTCGTCTCCTACTTCGAGTGGTTGAAGAACATCTCCCACGTCCGCTTCGGCCGCATGGACAAGCGCTTTGAAGAAGGCACGAACCTTCGCATCATCGATACGATGGAAAGACTCACGGGCAAGAACCTCAATGCCTCTGAGCGACTCATCGTCACGAAGGGCGCCGACGAGGAAGACATCGTCAACTCCGGCCTCGAAGACACCATGATCGCTTCGTATCACTCCATCATGGAAAACCTCTGGGGCAACAAGAAGGTGCACGACATGCGCACCGCTGCCTTCATGAACTCCATCGGTAAGATCGCTGAATCGTATCAACTCCTCGGCATCTTCCCGTAAGGGGCAAGCACATCGCTTAACCAACAGCGGGGCGTTCTCAATGAGAACGCCCCGCTTTCATTTTCAATAGCTACAGACCACCAACCACAGACCACCAACCACAGACCACTAACTATTGTACAATGATCTTCACCACATCGGTCTGTCCACGCTGCTCGATCGACAAGACGTAGAGTCCGGCCGGAAGTAGGGATCCCGACAGATCGCGACGGTCCCAGCGCAGTTCGCCATTGCCGGAGAACTGAGCCACGACGTTCGCCGTGATCGTGTACACGCGAACGGTCATCAGTGCATCAGAGTCTGAGGTGATGCGCAACTCATCGGTCATCGGATTTGGTGCAACGTGTAAGCCGGCGATCACGGTCTCTTGTTCTTCAACAGAAGAGACCACTTCGCGGACAAGCTCGACAACGTCTTCACCTGCCGTGGTCGTGATCACCAATTGTGCGGCTT
This sequence comes from uncultured Hyphomicrobiales bacterium, assembly GCA_964467455.1. Lineage (GTDB taxonomy): Bacteria > Bacteroidota > Ignavibacteria > Kapaibacteriales > Kapaibacteriaceae > OLB6. Next base: position 131,265 of record CAYXQJ010000003.1, read on the forward strand.
CGCCAGTGGAGGCGATCGACTTCACACAGAGTTCAAGCGTGTTGTTCGCATCAACTGCTGCGGGAAGTGCGACGATCGGCGCGACCTCGTAGGTCGAAGCACCGTTGCCACGCAAGGCAACGGCCGTTACCATATTAGCGCAGCTGATCGCCACTGTGGACGCACACCGCGTTTGATCGACCTGTCCTTCAGCGAACTTGAGTGTGTCGACACTCATGTTCAAGACCGGCGTCCCAACAACCGTCACCGTTAGCGTCTGCGTGCCAACCGACGAGACAAACTGTACGGTACCTGACTTCGTGCCGATCTCTGATGCATTCACACGGATCGTGACCGGAGCGGCCTGGCCCGGTGCCAGAACGATCGGAGCAGCAAACTCAACAACAGTGATCATCGACGTCGGATCAGCCGTTGCACTGTTGACCGAGATCTCTGTACCACCAGTGTTCTGTACTAATCAGGTGAGTACAGTATCCTTGGTCGCACAGACTGCCAATTCGGTGAATCGCACGGCATCCGTTGACAATGCGAATACGCCGGGCCCTGCTTGTGGCGTGACCTTCACCTGGGCTGCGTTTGACTGCACTTCACCGCAAGGATTCGTGACAACAACCGTGTAGCGTCCGGAATCGGCAAGTGAGACAGACTGGATCCGCAGTGTGTCGTTGGTAGCGCCGGCAACATCTACGCCGCCTTTTTTCCATTGATAGGTCGCATTCGCGCCGCTATGAGCAACAAAGAGCAACAACTGCTCACCAACCTTCAGATCGACACCTTTCGGCTGGTTCGTGATCGCCGGCGGGACGTCGACCACGAGATCGACCTCCGTGCTTGTTGACTGTGGTGTACAGGCACCGGTCACCCGGCAACGATACTTCCCGGCATCGCCGATACCTGTTGATGCGATTCGATACTCTTTGTTCGTTGCACCGGCGATAGGTACGCCGTCTTTCAACCATTGGAAGGTAAGATCAGAACCCGACGCGTCAATACTGAAGGTAGCGGCCTGACCTTCGCATACATTCTGTGGATTCGGCTGCACCGTAATGGATGGCGGCACATTCACTGTCAGCACCGCCCCTTGCGTAGTTGCATTCTGATTGCAAGCAGTGATCACACAGTCATAGGTTCCGGCGTCATCAACCTTGAGATTGTTCAAGGTCAAGATCGCCGTCGTTGCACCCGGAATGTCGGTGCCGTTCTTGCGCCAACGATACACTAAGTTCGATCCAGCTGCTCCCGTGGTAAACGTGACGCCGCGACCCGCACATGCAGCCTGGCTTTGCGGCTGCGTTTGGATCGTTGGTGCACCGGAGATCGTGAAGTTGTTCGAGGTGACGAGAACTGCATTGTTCCGAGCGTCCATCAAGCGCAGTTGGTACACCGTTGATGTCGGCTGATTCGCGGGGATCGTCCAATCCAATTGTCCCGTCGTTGCGTCTGCATTCGTGCTGATCACGGTGACGTTTGCGAAATTGTCAGATGACAGCTCGATTCTCAACAACGTCATGCCCGTTTGCGTCCAACGGATCGCCAACGTGTTGCCAACACAATAGCCCGCACCGCCGGTTGGCTGCGTCAGTGTCGCACCTGTGACGGTGATCTGCTTCTGTGCAGTGTTCCAGATATCGCCATTGTTATTGCCGTTATCATCTACAGCGTTCGCAGCTGCCCGGAAGGTATAGAGGCCATGTGCGGCTGGTGCCGTCCAGGAAAATGAGAACGTTGCTTGTTGGCCAACAAAGTCTTTCATGACGGAATGTGTGGCCTGTGTGCTCTCAAAGCGGACGTTGCCGTCCGTTGTGGTATAGGTACCCGATGGATTGCCGCCCGTGTTGGTGAATGCAGAGTTAAATCCGGCGGCTTGAAGATTCTGGTGCTGAACTTGGATCGTGAAATCAGCAGCGGCACCCGCGGCAATAGTATTGGGTCCACCTAATGTGATCCCGGTGGCATTATTGGCAGCACCACCGTGACAGAACCCGCCTCCACACCCTGCTTGATATTGACCGGTGATCCCGCCCGGATAGGCCGATCCTTGAACTGTGGCAAGCAACAACACACACGCAATTCCTACCGCTGTGTGCCAGCGAAACAAACGCATCATCCTTCTCCTGATAAAGTGTCAATGGGACAGCGACAACTTACGTTAGAGAAAAGTTTCATGTTCGAACACAAAAAAGCGAAGGCCTGTCCGAAGACAGACCCTCGCCAATGACTGACCGATCGTTTCTGTTGATCTTACGAATTTGCGAAGACGCTGGCCGTGACCTGAATGGTCTCGCCGACGCTTTTGCCAACAACACCTTCTTTGCCGGCGATCTTGTGATCCTTCAGGACCACATTAAACGTCGCCGTTACCATCACGAGGTCGCCCGAAGCGCGCTTTTTAGTGTCGGCTGACTCATCAAGGTAGGTGATCTCAACCTTGGCACTCAGCGGCTTGGTCACACCATGGATCGTGAAGTTACCCATTGCCGTTGCCGTGGCGACCTTACGTCCGTCCTTCATCGAGACCTTGATGTCCTTGAGTCCCGTGATCTCATAGGTTACTGTCGGATGGGCGTCTGCATCCAGCCACATCGCGCTATACATGTGATCGTCACGCTTCGTGATGGCCGTTTTCATGTCGCGGACCTTCACAGACAGTTTGCCCTTCGTCGACTCTAGGTCGGCTGGATTGATCGTAAACGAACCGGTCAGGTTGTCCGCCGTGCCGTTGATCTTTTCCATCGGCGCATCGCTCACAAAGGCGATGGTATTCTTCCCTACTGCATCATTCGTCTTAAAGGTCTTCTGAGCGCTCTTGGCACTCGGAAACCCAGTACCGGCCACCGCTACGATCGCCGTAAGTATCATGACCATCAAGGCCATAGCTGTCTTCTGCATCGATCTGTCCCGAACAAATTGTGGTGAATATGCTTAGTTCTGTGTTGCCACACGCATATTACGACAAACGTCGGAAAGAATTGTTACGGCTTCGCGAATTTCTTCCTCGGTCGTGAGGTGGCTCACCGAAAACCGTACCGCCGCCTTGGCCTCGGCATCTGAACGTCCCATGGCTTGCAGGACGTGCGACGGCTGCAAACTGCCCGACACACAGGCGCTTCCATTCGACACAGCCACCCCGCGCATATCCATGGCCTGCAGGATCCCTTCCCCATCCAACTGTTCCGCATCCAGGAACGACACGTTCACGATATGCGGCGCACGATCTTCCGTCGGCGTATTGAGCCGGATATCCGGGATCTGCTCTATCAGCAACCTGATCGCCAGATCCGTACGCTCGCGTATGATCTTCGACCGCTCCTCCATCTCGCCTACGGCCAACCGTGCCGCCACCTGGAAGCCCACGATCAACGCCACGGCCTCCGTGCCGGCGCGTCGGTTACGTTCCTGCCCGCCCCCTTGTTGATGGGCCTTGAAATCGATGCCTTTGCGAATGAACATGGCACCAATGCCCTTGGGACCGTGGATCTTATGCGCCGAGAAGGACATGAAGTCCACACCCAATTCCTGGACATCCACCGGGATCTTCCCAAACGACTGTACGGCATCGCTGTGGAGATACGCTTCCGGCACCAACTCCCTGATCTTGGTAAGGGGCTGGATGGCTCCGGTCTCGTTGTTGACGTGCATGACGGTCACGAGGGTGCGCGGAGCGTTGGCAGCGGGGAGGGCGGGGAGGGAGACTACCCCGTAGGGGTCGACTGGGAGGGTTCCTGAGAGGGAGCTTCGCTCTGAGAGGGAGCTATGCTCTGAGAGGGATTCGATGGGAGCGAGGACGGCGTGGTGTTCGGTGGGGCTGTAGAAGACCCTGT
>CAYXQJ010000003.1:135185-185883 GCA_964467455.1 uncultured Hyphomicrobiales bacterium
GATTCGATGGGAGCGAGGACGGCGTGGTGTTCGGTGGGGCTGTAGAAGACCCTGTCGACGAGGTTGGACTCGAAGAAGGCGCTTTTGATGATGGTGTTGTTGGACTCGGTGCCGCCGCTGGTGAAGATGAGTTCGGCGGGGTGGGCATTGATCAGATGGGCGATCTCGGTGCGCGCTGCTTCAATGGCAACGCGGGCCTCACGGCCAAGGCGGTAGATGCTGGAGGCGTTGCCGTAGCTGTCGCGGAGCCATGGGAGCATGGCGTCGAGGACGCGGTCGTCGATGCGCGTAGTGGCGCTGTTGTCGAGGTAGATCAGCGTCCGAATCCTTTATACACGTCAAACTTGGCACTGTAGAGCACGATGTTCATTTCATGATCGCGCAACGTACCGCCGGATGGCGAGTAAAAGAATGTTCCGAGTGTCGACGTTGGCTGCTTGGCAAGCGTGCCATCGTCGTTCACATAGAACGTAAGTAGCCGATATCCGAGGCGCTCTTCGGCGCTCCCAGCTTGGGCTAACAAATTCTCGGGGCTATACACGTTGAGGTCTACTGAACCGTCCATGCGCTCTTTCCATTGGCGGGGCGGCAAATTACGGTAATTTTGCCCCCTTATTCTGTTCCCGTACGAACGACCATCATGCTAAAAGCCCTTACAAAGATCTTTGGTTCAAAATCGGACAAAGACGTCAAGCTCATCCGTCCGATCGTTGACGAGATCAACAAGTTCTATGCGACCCTTTCCTCGCTCTCGGATGACGAACTCCGCGCTAAGACCGATGAGTTTCGCGCAAAGATCCAAGAGGCCGTAGCCGACCTCAAGGAAGAGGAGACGTCGATCCAAGAGCGCCTGCGCACCGACCCGGATATCACGCATGAAGAGCGCTCGGACATGTATGCGCGGTTGGCGCAGAATGACCGAGAACAATTCGAGACCATTCAGGCAGTGCTCGACGAGATCCTCCCCGAAGCATTCGCGGTGGTCAAAGAGACCTGCCGTCGATTGGTTGGCCTCAACTACATGGTCGTCGGTCAAGAGATGACGTGGGACATGGTGCCCTACGATGTGCAGTTGATCGGCGGCATCGTCCTGCACCAAGGTAAGATCTCGGAAATGGCAACAGGTGAAGGCAAGACGCTGGTGGCTACCCTGCCGCTGTATCTGAATGCCCTCGCCGGACGTGGTGTGCACTTGGTGACCGTCAACGACTACCTTGCTCGACGTGACCGTGAATGGATGAAACCGATCTTCGACTTCCTCGGCGTCACGACGGGCTGCATTCAAAGCAACCTCGACCCAAGGTCGCGTCAGCCGGAATATCACGCCGACATCACGTACGGCACCAACAACGAATTCGGCTTTGACTACCTGCGCGACAACATGGTGACGGATGCGGCCGACATGGTGCAGCGTCCGCACTGGTTCGCCATCGTTGACGAAGTGGACTCCGTCTTGATCGACGAAGCCCGTACGCCCCTTATCATCTCTGGTCCTGTGACATCAGGAAGTACAGAGAAGGCCTTCATCGACATGAATCCGCGTGTGCGGCGTCTGGTCGAAACACAGAGCAAGTTCATCAACTCGATCGTTGCCGATGCAGAGCGTTTACTTGCGACCGGCAAGAAAGAAGATCGTGAACAAGCCGGCGTCAACCTTCTGCGCGCCCATCGCGGCATGCCGAAGCACAGCCGCTTGTTGAAGATGATCCAAGACCCGGACAACAACAAGCTGATGCGGGATACGGAGCTTGAGTATCTCAAGGAACAAGGTCAGCGCATGTCGATCATCGACGAAGAATTATACTTCATGGTCGATGAACGCAATCATTCCATCGACATTTCCGAAAAAGGCCGCGAGCTGATGGCCAACAGTCAGGAAGATCCGAACATGTTCGTGCTTCCCGACATCGCCATGGAGATGAGCGCCCTTGAAGGAAGCGATGCCCTCGACCCTGAAGCAAAGCAGTTGGAGCGCGATCGTCTGATGTTGGCCTATGCAGAACGCGCAGACCGCATCCACATCGTCAACCAGTTGCTGCGTGCTTACTCACTCTATGCCCGCGACGACGAGTATGTGGTGCAGGATGGCAAGATCAAGATCGTGGATGAATTCACCGGTCGTATCCTGGAAGGACGCCGCTACTCCGACGGCCTGCATCAAGCTATCGAAGCCAAAGAGAACGTCACGGTCGAACAAGACACACAGACGTTCGCCACGGTCACGCTGCAGAACTACTTCCGCCTCTATCACAAACTCGCCGGCATGACCGGTACCGCCGAGACCGAAGCGGCGGAGTTCTGGGAGATCTACAAGCTCGACGTGGTGGTGATCCCCACGAACAAGCCAACGCAACGCAAAGACATTGACGATTTCATTTATCGCACGAAGCGCGAGAAGTTCAATGCCGTGGCGATCGCCGTGCAAGAACATCTCGAAGCCGGACGCGCCGTTCTCGTTGGTACCACAAGCGTGGAAGTGTCGGAGCTCCTGAGCAAGATGCTCAAGCGCGCCAACATCCGCCATAACGTCCTCAACGCCAAACAACATCAGCGTGAAGCCGAGATCGTCCAGTCCGCCGGACGTAAGGGTTCCGTCACGATCGCCACGAACATGGCCGGTCGGGGTACCGACATCAAACTCGATCCCGATGTCAAGGCGGCAGGGGGCTTGGTGATCATCGGTACAGAACGCCACGAATCACGCCGTATCGACCGCCAGTTGCGAGGTCGTTCCGGACGTCAAGGCGACCCTGGTATCTCACAGTTCTTCATCTCGCTTGAAGACGACCTGATGCGCCTCTTCCAAGGCGACCGTATCGCCGCCGTGATGCAGCGACTCAAGGTGCCGGAAGGTGAACCGATCCAAAGTCCGCTCGTGACGAAGAGTGTCGAGAACGCTCAGAAGAAGGTCGAGTCGAACAACTTCTCGATCCGGAAGCGATTGCTGGAATACGATAACGTGATGAATCAGCAGCGCGAGGTGGTCTATGACCGACGTCGCCACGCCCTCGGCGGTGAACGCTTGAAGTCGGAGATCATGGACTACGTGCGCGAACTCGCTGAAGATTGGTTCGACGAGTATCACGCCGACGGCGATGTGATCGCGTTCAAGAATGCGGTTCGTACGACGCTGTTGTGTGACCCACAATTCGAAGATGCCGAGTTCTCAAAGATGAACAAGGATGCAGCGGTCAGCAGCGTCATCGAAGCAGCGAACGAATTCTACGAGCGCAAAGAAGGAATGCTCGGTCAAGAGTTCATGGCCGCGTTGGAGCGCTGGGCATCGTTGCAATCCATCGATGAACAGTGGCGCGACCACCTGCGCAGCATGGACGACCTCAAGGAAGGTATCTACCTGCGTGCATACGGACAGAAGGATCCACTCCTCGAATACAAGCAAGAGGCCTACAAGGTGTTCTTGTCGTTGATCAAGGAGATCGACCGCAGTACGGCCAACCTGGCCTTCAAGTACTTCCCGCAGGTCCAGGAACGTCCGCGTCCGACCGTTCAGGTGCAACAGGCGTCACAACAAGAGCGCAAAACAGCAGCCACGGCAGAAGAAGCAGTTGCGGCGGCTGTACCGAAGGTTCAGTCGAACATTACGGCAAGCCGCTCGTTGCAGTTCTCGCACTCAACGGCATCGGCCTACTCGACGTCGGGTGGTGAAAGCCACGGCGACGTCAACACGGTACGTAAGACAAATCCGGACATCGGTCGTAACGACCCGTGTCCTTGCGGCTCAGGAAAGAAGTACAAACACTGTCACGGCGCGCATCAGCCGTCGTAACACTGCGTCACCGTCGCTCGATGAGCGACCCATCTTGAAGTTCTTCCGGCGGATGCACGACAACAACGTCATCCGCCGCGAGTCCACTTTGCACTTCTGCGGTCAATGCGGCGCGATGCCCGATGGTCACGGTGGTCTTGACCGCTTGATCGTTCTTGATCGTGAACACGGACCACCCGCCCCCTTCACGAACGAGAGCGCTGAGGGGAACGGCGACAACATTGGGTTGTTCCCACAAGACGATACGGGCATCGGCCTTGTAGGCATCACCGAGGGCTGGCGGGATCTGCTCCAGCGATGCGATGACGTAGACGCGCTTTTCTTCGACGCCGAGTGAGGAGACCTTGACGCGCGCTGCCGGCTCGATGCGGGTGACGGATGCGACGAGAGTGGTGCTATCGCCCCAACCGTCAAGCAAGACCTTCTGTCCCTTGCGCACTTTAACGGCATCGGTGCTGAGCACGTCGATGACCACTTCCATCGAGGAAACATCGCCGATCTCGAACAGCGGCGTGCCGGCCATCAGCATACGCTCTTGATCTTCATACCGGCGAAGCACAACACCACGCACCGGCGAAGTGATGTTGATGCGCTGTCCGGCAGATGCGGCAGCACCGGCGCGTGCGGCCTTTGCCGTGTACTTGGCCATCACGATACGCGACTGTGCGGCATCAAGCTGCGCCTTGAGTTGCTCGAATGCATCGCGGGCGTTCTCGGCCTGCTCTTTGGCGACGGCACCGGACGCTTCGAGGCGCTTCGTGCGCTCGGCGCGACGTTCTGCCTGTTCGACCATCGGCTTGAGCGCCGTCACGGTCTGCTCGGCTTCTTTGAGCTGGGCCTCTGCCGCTTCGGCATTGGCGATAGCAGAAGAGCGCTGACGCTCATCAAGCGAGGGCGGTGAGTACCAGGCGATCACTTGTCCTGCTTCGACAACGTCGCCCGGTTCGAGTTCGATGCGGGAGATCGTACCCGTGACCGGCATCGAGACCGTGAACTTGTCTTTCACCCGCGTCATCGCTTCGGCATCGATCGTTGAGAGTAACACTTCGCGTTTCACGGTGTGGGTGTCCACCATGATGGGTTTCGGGAGCATGGAGACGATGATGACTGCAACGACAGCGATCGCTGTGATGATCCATCCAAGATGTCGAGGACGTTTGAGTTTCATATCATTCACGAGATTTTAGGACTGCGATGAGGTCGAGCTTTCGCAAACGCCGACGCAACAGCAGGCCGGTTAACAGTGCGACCGACGTGATCGTCAGGACGCCAAGACCAAAATTGCGGAATGTCAACATTGCCGGAAAACGCATGAGATCGGAGGCAAACGCCGTGGGCAGCCACAGCACCACGAGCGATCCAATGAACGCACCAACAGGAATGGCCAACAACGTGAGGATCATCTGCTCACCCAAGAGGATGATGGTGATCTCCATGCTGGTCAGGCCCAGGATACGCAGACTTGCGAGCTCAGTTGCACGCTCGCTCAGTGCGATCCGAGCTGAGTTATACACGACGCCGAAGGCGATGATCACGGCGAACAGGACCATGTAGAACGTTGAGATGTCCATGTTCTCACGATAATTATCGTTGAAGCTCTGGATCGCGGTCTTGCGGACCATGACACTTGAGACGGCGGGAGTGGCCTTCACTGATCGAGAGAACTCTTCGACCGCTCCTGGGTCGAGCAGCACATAGGCACCACTCACACTCCCCTGTTCTCGTAGCAATGCGTTGAGCGCCGGAGACGGCATATAGGCCTGCACACCGAACATCTCACTGACCGTGCCGGAAAGTGGTACGCGCAATTCGCGGCGGTCACCCTCCAGCAGCTTCACCGTCACGGTGTCGCCGATCCTGAGTTGAAGGGATTCTGCGAGGTAGTCTGTCAAGGTCAGACCATGCGCTGCGAGGACGATCGGGCGTCCGTGCATATCCACGACACGGTTTAGGTCAGCTCGTTCATCAATACTTGTGATCGCCAGTCGCTTGGTATGCTGACCATTGACGAGATCAACGGGTACGGCGCGGAAGGTCTCCACACTCAACACACCGGGAAGATGCTGCAAGTCATAGACAACCGTTGATGAGCGATTCTGTGCGAACGCTACTACGGCATCACTTCGCATCGCGCTGTTGAACTGTACGTCCATCAGCGTATCGAACATGTCGAACATGCTTCTGCCGATCACAAGAATGGCCATGGCCAGACCGATCATCACCACGCCGATGGCTGACTTGACGGGACGACGTTCAATATTCCGCCAGATCATCGCCATGACCGGATCGAGTCGCCGAAACATCGGAAGCCGCTCGAACACTCCCGGCTTGAAGGTCTTCGGCGCTTCCGGACGCATTGCTTCGGCCGGCGGCAGTTTGATCACCGTCCGCACCGCACCAATGGCTCCCATCACAGCTGCGACAGCCGAGAGCACCATCGATCCGGCGATCACACCATTCGGCATATCAAATCGCAGCACCGGGAATCGATAGAAGCGCGCATACAACTCCGTCATAGCCACGCCGAGATACTGTCCGCCGATCAGACCAAGGATCGAGCCGGCCAGGACCGCCACTAAGGCAAAGCCGATATAGTGCATGCCGATCTGCGTGTTGCTGTATCCGAACGACTTCAAGATCGCGATCGACATCCGCTGCGTGCCAACAAGACGCAACAGAGCAATGTTCAACAAGAAGATCGCCACACCAAGGAAGATCGTCGGCACGATGAACGACTGCACCTGCACCTGCTTGATCTCGTCGGACAAAAAGCGATGCGACGTTTGTTCACTGCGGTCGATAGCCCCGATCGAACCGTACGGTTTCAAGATCAAGTCGACCTCATCCTTCACGCTGGACACATCGGCACCTGGATCGAGTTTGATCACGGCACTATTGAATGCACCATTCATGTCAAAGGCGGCGGCCAGTGCCTTGCGTCCCATCCACAGAATACCATAGCGCTTATTGTCGATCAACATCGTCCCGGGCCGCATCTCCAAGATGTATTCCGGCTGCAAGGCCGTACCCACGACCGTGAGCCGGCGCCACCGCGTGTTGATCACCGCATTGAACTGATCGCCCGGATGAAAGTCATTCGCTTCAGCAAACGCCGTCGAGATGATCACTTCATCATCACGACGTTCATCCACCCATCGTCCACTCTTCAAATGCAACTTGTTGAGAAGGGGCTGACCATTCTCCGGTATCGACAGGATCGTCGCCGATGCCGGTTCTGCAACATCAGGTAGATCCAGCATCACCTCAGACACGACCCGTGTCTCTACCAGCGCAACGCCCGGCACGGCCAAGATCCGCTCGCGCACACTCTCCGGCACACGGCGCGCGGTGAGGAAGACATCGGCGAATTGCGACGCATCGTAATACGCCGCTTGCGTCAGGATCAACGAGGTCTCGACGCTACGGAACGTGACGAAGTTGGCGATGCCGCAGGCGATCACCACCACGATGGCGATAAGCTGGCCTCGCAGGTGGCGGATCTCCCGGAACAATTTCGTGGTGAGTGCCTGCATGCCCCCTACCACGTGATCTCGCGAGGTGGCTTACGGAAGGTGTTTACCGTCTGTTCGATCACTTCACCGGAGCGCATCCGCACCACACGGTCGGCCATATCGGCGATGCTGGCATTGTGCGTGATGAGGGCAACGGTTGCGTTGAGTTCTTTGTGAACGCGCTCGATCACTTCGAGCACCAAGACGCCGGTGTTGAAGTCGAGAGCGCCGGTGGGTTCATCACACAACAACACATCGGGACGTTTGGCGATGGCGCGAGCAATGGCGACCCGCTGTTGTTCACCACCGGAGAGCTGCGACGGGAAGTGATTGCGTCGTTCTGCCAGTCCCACGAGTTCGAGAGCATCCTCCGGCGTCATTGGATCATCGGCGATGTCGGTGACCAACCGCACGTTCTCAAGCGCCGTCAGACTCGGAATGATGTTGTAGAATTGAAAGACGAAGCCGACGGCCCTGCGCCGGAAGGACGTGAGCTCCGAATCGGTGGCATGCGTCAGGTCTTGATCGCGGTACCGAACCGTCCCGGTCGAAGGCACGTCGAGTCCGCCGAGAATATTGAGCAACGTGGACTTCCCGCTCCCGGATGCGCCGAGGATGACCAGGAGTTCACCTTCGTGGATCGACAGTGAGACGTCGCGGAGCGCTTCGACCTTCACCTCGCCCATCGAATAGACCTTTGAGACGTGGTTCACGTCAAAGATCACCGGTCCGTGTTCATGTGTGCTATCCATAGCGGGCGCAAACTACGGACAACCTCATTGCGAAGTTGCGTTAGCTCACGTCACGCAACGTGATCTCTCCATCGTGGTCGATGGTCACATACTGTGACGGTTTATCGGTCCAGCATCCCGAATTCACATAGGTCACGCCATCAACCTCTTTGTGCACGGCCTGATGGGTGTGTCCGCAGAACACGGCATGGGCCTCGTGTCGGCGTCGCGCATGGTTGACGGCATCGGTGCCGACCTTATCGCTCATCCGTAACCACTTCTTGCTGGTCCTCTTCACCCACCGACTCACGCGGTGTTTGGGGTCAAGTTTCTGCAACATCAGATAGGCCGTCGACGCTACAGCAGTGACCACAACATGTTCGGTGATCCACTTATCAAACTGATGTCCGTGGATGGCGAGATATCGCTTGCCCCCTACCTCGAACACATACTCTTCGTGCACAGGAACACCGAGTAGGTGGGATAGGATCTCAGCAACGCCGCCGTCGTGATTACCGATCACCCAAACAACTTCGATCCCACGGCGAGGGTTGGACATCTTGCGCAAATACGACAGCACCTTCCAATCGTCCTTTGTGAGACGTTTGAAGTTGAGATCATCAAAGACGTCGCCGTTCAGGATCAACCGACCGTAGTGATACGAGCGCAGGAGCGCCAGAAGTCGTTTCGACCGTGAGACATCACTGCCGAGATGAATATCGGAGACGATGATCGTATCGATGTTGGTCTCATGATCGAGTTCGATCGGCGTCAGCTCCGGATCGAGAGCGAACTCACGCTCTTCAAACTCGGTCATCTGTTCTTCGGAATGCATACAGATGCTGATCAAAGTAGTTCTCGGGGAACGGCTGTCCTAGACCATAGCCGCGTGGTTTTTTATCGAGTGGTCGGTATGCCGTGCCAAAGAGCCAGTCCCACACGGCGATCTTCGTCGAGAAGTTCTTGTTGTGCGCCTCCTCATCAGTGGCATGATGCCAACGGTGCATCTCGGGTCCGTTGATCAGGTACTGCAGCGGACCACTCTTGACGTTGATGTTCGAGTGGATGTACATGCCCCATACGGCGTCAATACACCCTTTGATGATCGCGACCTCCGGTGATGCCAACAAGACGATCGGTGCGAACTCGATCGTTTGATTGATCATGATCTCCAAGGAGTGCGACCTACTCCCGCTCAACCAATCCACTTCGGTGGCGGAATGATGTGCCTCATGCGTTCGCCACAACACTCCGCTGTGATGCTGCCATCGATGGAACCAGTAGATGTAGAGATCGTGTACTACCAGGAAGATCACGACCTGCACGACGATCGGCAAGTCACGTATCACATGAATTCGTTCGAAGGGGGCGAGCGTGTCGATCACCGAGATCAGCCAACCGATGAACAGACTCAGGATGTAACTCTGAACGAGGGTATACCAGAACAGATCATTGAAGAAGCCCCGACGGAACAGCGGTTGACCGGCTTGATACGGCCACAGACGCTCGCAGGCGATCAACAAGAACGCTGAAACAACGGTGATCACGAAGGTTGTCAGTGCGAGAGCGCCACTTGGCATTAGACGGTCTCCGTTGCAGACGGCACCCGACGGAGCTTTGCGCGAACACCAAGTTCACTGTCGTAGACGCGCTTGACGCCATCGCCCATGGCCGCTTCGATGTCGCGGATATCTTTGACCATGCGCTGAAGGCCGCCGATCTCGACCGACGCTGCTTGATCAGTACCCCACATCGCTCGATCGATCGTGATGTGTCGTTCAACGAACGAAGCACCCATTGCTACGGCAGCATAGGTCGTAGCCAGGCCGGTCTCGTGTCCCGAATATCCGATCGGGATCGAAGGGTAGAGTCCACGAAGGGTCTTGATCATCCGCATGTTGAGTTCTTCAACGCGGCACGGATACGCACTCGTAGCGTGGGCGATCAACAACCGTGATGGATCCAGCACCGCAACAGCATCGGCGATCTCTTCCATCGTGGACATGCCGGTAGAGATCATCAGTACCTTGCCAGAGGCCTGCATGGCTTGCAGCAAGGCGTGGTCGGTTAGCGATGCCGAGGCGGCTTTGTAGAATGGCACTTCAAAATGTTCTTCCATGAAGCTAACGGCACCTTCATCCCAGCACGATACCGTCCAGTCGATGCCCTTCATGGCACAGTAGCGTTCGATCTCACGGTAGTCATCAGCGTCGAACTCTACCTTGTGTCGGTAGTCGATGTAGGTCATCCGACCCCACGGTGTATCACGCTCGATGTGCCACTGGTCCTTCGGCACACAGAGCTCCGGCGTGCGCTTCTGGAACTTCACACAGTCGGCGCCGGCAGAGACAGCGCCGTCGATCATCAACTTGGCGATGTCGACCGAACCGTTATGATTGATGCCGATCTCGCCGATCACGTATACCGGATGTCCGTCGCCAATGAGGCGTCCGTTGACATTGATCTCTCGTTGCATGGTCTCTCCTACCAAATAGTGAATCCACCGTCCACGATCAGATTGTGTCCGGTCATGTAACTCGAAGCGTCACTTGCCAGGTACAGCAAGGCGCCCATGTAATCATCAGCTTGTGCCATTCTTCCCAGCGGGGTGCGGTCGCTGTACAGATCCACGAAGTGGTCGGGCTGTCCGTTTTCGACACCGCCAGGTGAAAGTGTATTGACGCGGACACCATTGCGGCCCCAATACGCAGCAAGGTACTTAGTGAGCATCACCACTGCACCTTTGCTCACCGGATAGGCAACACTCTTGAAGAACATCTGTGTACCGTCCGGTGCCACGTACAGGGATTGGTTGGGCGCAACGACGCCGTAGGTCGATGCGATGTTGATGATACTGCCTTGTCCTTGGCGTACCATCGTTGGACCAAAGGTCTGACAGCACAAGAACATTCCCGCCACGTTCACATCCATCACCTTGCGAAAGAGCTCCGGCGGGTAGTTCTCAAATCTTGAGGCGTCGACACTTGAAGATGCGTTCTCGACCATGTCGTTGATCGCCGCATTATTGACGAGGATGTCGATCGTCTCGAACCGATCTACGATCTTGTCGCGGGCCGTACGGATCGAATCAACATCCGTCACATCGGCCATTACGGCCATATGGGCCGGACCAAGTTGATCGGCGAGTTCCGTCACAGCATTGCCATCAAGATCGATCGCGATCACTGATGCGCCGGCCGAAGCCAAGGCGATACAGTGGTGTCGACCGATCAGTCCTGTTGCACCGGTGACGATCGCAACCTTTCCTTCCAGGTCGAACATGCCCAGATCGTTCGTCATGCTCACACGGCCTCCTTGCTCGAACGAGGTTTTGTATTGAACCCGGAGGTCTTTCGAAACACCGGCTGCATGGGATCGCCTGCCAGACGATGTCGCACTGTGTCTGTGCGGACGGCATCGTCGAGGAGCGGCAATACCTCAGCATACGCTCCCAACACGGTGGCGATGTCAGTGTCGGTGTGCGAATAACAGACGTTGTGAAAGCCGCCCCAGAGGATACCGCGACGGAGTAGTTCTTGCTGGACGAAAGACTTCATCAACAGTGGATCACCGGCATGCGGATCGAAGGTAACGACCGACCGACAATCAAAGCCCTTCGCCGATGTATAGGCCAAACCGAGCTGGTGTGCCACGGCATTATATCCATCTCGCAACTGCTTGCCGGTGTGAGCGATCGCCGGGATCACCGCATTCATCGACATGAATTCGATGGTGGCTTTCGCCGCCGCCAACGACAATGCCTCGCCACCGAACGTCGTGTAGAAGAAGACATCGCCATCGAGCAGCGACATCACTTCTCTTCTCCCCGTAAGGATGGAAAGGGGCATGCCATTCGCCACCGCTTTCGAAAAACAGGCAAGGTCGGCACGAACACCAAAATGTTCCTGCGCGCCCCCTAACGACAGACGGAAACCCGTCCACATCTCATCAAAAATGAGGAGTACACCATGATGATCGCAGACACGGCGCAACTCCTGTAGAAAGTCGGCTTGTGGCGCATCGAATACGGTCGGCTCCAAGATCACGGCCGCCGTGTCATCGTCGATCGCATTGATCACCGACTCGATATCGTTGTAGGCGAAGGTATACGAGAGACCTTGCGTTGCCGGTGGAACGCCGCGGCTTCGATCGGTGGTGCCAATGTACCAGTCATGCCAACCGTGATAGCCGCAACAGAGAACGGTATCGCGGTGGGTGTAGGCGCGGGCAAGGCGGATCGCTGCCGACGTCACGTCAGCGCCGGTCTTACTAAAGCGGACCATCTCCGCGTTCGGTACAAGACTGTGGACGAGCTCGGCCACCTCGACCTCGAGTGGATGCATCAGTGAGAACGTGATGCCGTCAGTGAGCTGACGACGGATCGCATCATCGACATAGGGAAAGGCATAGCCGAGTGAGATCGGGCCAACACCCATCGTAAGATCGATGAATTCGTTGCCGTCAACATCCCACAGGTGTCCCCCTTTGCCGCGATGTGCGAACACGGGAGCGACACCGCGTACATGCTGTCCCGGACCTTTCGCAAGTGTTTGTGTGGCACTCGGGATCAACCGTTCTGCACGTTCCAGCAACGTCGATGAACGACCGATCGACGGGAACGCTGTCTCAGCCGATGACGGACGGGACATGATGACTCCTTGAAGTATTGTCAAGTGCTAAGCGTATGCGGGAAGCGATCTGTTGCGGCGTGAATCCTTCGATCTCGAGCACATCGTCAAGTCTTCCGGGACGAAACCACTTACCATCAAGGGCAAGGGGTAGCACCGGACAGACGACGCGATGTTTCACCATGAGCTCAGCGAGGATGCTGTAGAGTCCGCCGATCTTGAAGTGATCCTCCAGTGTGACCACAAGCGGACTGGAGAGAACGGCGTCGAGCAACAGCGAGACGTCGACAGGTGATAGTGTGCGAAGATTTACGACCTTGACGGCGTGACCACGCTGCTCCAGCTCGATCGCGGCTTGCACCGCTTGCCGAACGAGCATTCCGTAGGTCAGAATGGTCACTTCGTTGACGCGATGTGTCTCGTGAACGACTTCGCCTTTACCGATGGTAAATGTTTGGTCGTGCTTGACCGCCGGGACAAGGTTGTTGTAGCGAACATAGAACGGACGGCCACTTCGGATGATGTGCGGCATGCCGATGACGAGATCTTCCTCGTCGGCCGGACAGAACACCCCCATGTTGGGGATCGTCCGCATTAGCGATACATCTTCGATCGCCTGATGTGTTGGCCCATTTCCGTCGGAGAGGAATCCCGGCACCATGCCGACCATGATCACGGGCAAGGATGGGATACCAACGTCGTCGCGAATGAACTCGAAGGCACGCATGGTGAGAAAGGCCGACAGTGCATGAGTAAGCACCACTCGCCCCCTCACTGCAAGTCCGGCAGCCATACCGATCATCGTTTGTTCGGCGATGCCGACGTCGATAAATCGATCGCCGAGTTGCGGCGGGATGTTCCGCATGTGACCACGATTCTCCGCGGTCATGATCACCACACGAGGATCATTGGTGACGGCGTCAAGGAGTACACGTTCGTATGGGATCATGATCAGCGTACGTGAAGTGGATCAGACTGGAGCTGGGCGGTGGAGGTGCCGTGGAGTTCTTCGATCAGCGCATCGACCTCTGTCATGGTGAAGTTGCAGAACCATCGATCCGCCCGATCGGCGATACTCGGCACGCCTCGACCACGCTGCGTATCGGCGATCACCACGGTCGGACGTCCGGATGGATCAGGCCTCCAGGATGAGAATACGCGATGGAGGTCGTTGAAATCGTGTCCATTCACGTGGGCGGTGTTCCAGCCAAAGGCGGCGAACTTGTCGGCGATGGGCTCGAGTGGAATGAGCTCTTCCGTGCGGATGTTGGCTTGGAAGTGGTTGCGATCGACCACAGCGATAAGGTTGTTGGCTCGCATCGCACTTGCCGTCAAACAGGTTTCCCAGACGCTGCCTTCATTGAGCTCACCATCACCCAAGATCACGACGACTCTCGTATCACGCTCATGCATACGGGCATCGATCGCCATTCCAAGTCCTACCGAAAGGAGATGACCCAATGATCCAGAGTGAAACTCAACACCCGAGACATTGCGATTCGGATGCCAGTAGAGGTGGTCGGTCACGTCGAGATGATTGTCGAGTCGCGTGACGTTGAAGAAGCCGAGTTCGGCAAGGACTCCGTAGAGGGCCGGAACATCATGTCCTTTTGAAAGGAGCAAAAGGTCTCTCAACGGATGCTCCACGGTTTCGGGTGAGATCCTAAGGAACTCGGAGTAGAGGTAGACCAATAGGTCGGCGCAAGAGAGTGATGCTCCCGTAAAACACCCACCATTGGTGGACATCCGCAGGATGTGCTCGCGGACATTGAGCGCAAGTGCTCTGAGGGGTTCTACCTTCATCGTGCGTTCGGGCGATACCATGTTTGGCCCACAAATCGTTGGTTGAGTGCTGAGATCTCCGGTCTATCGCGGATCAACCGGAGGATGTCCTTCATCGTGAATCGTGGATCTTTCACGTACAATGCATCATACACTGCCTTGATGAACATGTAGTCTTCGGCGTAATCGATCGTCCACCGATGTGTTCTGCTGAGATCGAGATCACCCAGCATGGTCACGTTCATCCTCCGCTCCGGTGGCACGTTCTCCCAGATCCACGGCGTTGTGTGTTCGCGTTGATAGTGCTCGGTTGCGTGTACGGCGGCGGCGCGAAGCACATCGATCGACATCACCTCTACGTCATTGCCATCCGGGAAGGTGGGCGGATGAAGATTGCTAACAGCGTCAACATCGTGCAGATGGTCGAGATACGTCGAGATCACGCGATCGATGATCTCAGGGTCGATCAACGGGCAGTCGGACGGGATCTTTACGACAACGTCGGCCTCAAAGGCCTCGGCACAGGCAAGATGTCTGTCCAGTAGATCGGTCGGATGACCGCGAAACACCGGATATCCATTCACATCACAAAGAGCAACAAGGGGATCATCTTCGGTGAGCGTTGTGGTGGCAACCACGACGATCGACGGAGTGAAGGCACGCTTAACACGTTCCATGAAACGCACCAGCAATGGCGCCCCGGCAAGTGGAAGCATGACCTTGCTTGGAAGTCGAGAACTCCCCGTGCGGGCCTGACAGATCACGACGATCCTCGGTTGGGTCATGCAGTCTTCCTCCATGACCATACGGGGACTCGATAGAGCACATCTTCTGCCACTTCTGCGATGCGAATCGCCGATGTCCCGTTGTTTTGGATCGGACACATCCGCTGGAGATGTTCGATCGGGAAGTCACTATAAACCTCCTTACCCAGGGCGATCCCTACGTACACACAACTCGAAAAGCGCGTGATCAGCGTTGAACAGTGTGCGATCATCGGGTCGATGCTTCGGCTGTGATAGACCAAAGCTTCCGGTGCCCACAGGTTGATCTCTGACACTGCACGGTCGATCACCTCATTGGGATGGAGCTTGAAGATCAACTGTCGGCCGTTAGCGATCTCGCGGGCTCTCTGAATGAACTTGCGTCGGTTTTCGAACTTGAAGGTCTCACGTGAATCCGAGGTTGCCACGAGCACATAGTCTTTGTGCTCGAACGGCAGATCACGATACTTGGCGCAATTGTCAAAGTTGGGAATACCGGTCACGACGATCTTCTCCGGTCGCACTCCCTTTCGAACGAAGTGGTCGCGATATCCCTCGGAGGCCACGCACATACTCACGTAGGAATCAGAGAGACCAAAGGTTGACGTGGATGCAAAGTACCGTGGGAGTTTGAGGTACTTGACGAGGTAGTAGGCCAAGTTTTCCGGGTCCGTCATGCCCTCTTGGACTAATACGATGCGCTTGTGTCGGATATTCTTCGGAACGACGAGATCAGCACACGTGATCACCAGATCATAGTCGTGTCGCTCGCCCCGCAGATCGATGTTCAGTCCTTCCGATTCCAGGAGATCGACGGCGCGCTGTTGATGCCGCTTGCCGGCTACGGTCCATTCCAACAGACCGTTCCGTTCCATCACATAGAGCAAACCGTCAGTATAATGCGGCGTGAACCACAAGTCATGATGCTGGAGATGCCGAGCGATCTGCACCATCATCGTGGTCTGATTCATGGAGCCGCAGATCAAGAGGATCTTCTTCGCATTGTGCATATGCGAAGTTCCGACGTGGATTTAACGCCGGAATAATGCCACGGTTAAGTGCTTGTGATGGGGAAAACGTTTGTGTTACCGCGACGCAACACAACTATTTCTGGGGCGGCAAGAACCGCGGATCCGTCAGCACGGAGCTGTCGGTCAGGGCCTTCATGAACGCAACGACAGCGTTCGACTCTTCTTTGCTCAGGTTGAGCTTGCGCACACGCTTATCCTTGTTGGAAAAGGTCGTGCCCCCTTCATTGTAATGGTCCATGACCTGCTCAAGGGTCATCAGCTCGCCACGTTCGGAATCACCGCTGGCCATATAGGGCGGCGTCAGTGCTACGTTGCGTAGCGTCGGTGTTTTGAACAGACCTTCATCCTTCACATCACGTGTGACCTCGTATCGACCACGGTCGAAGTAGTGATGAAAGAGGCCGATGTTGTGATACTGGTCATCGGTAAAGTCCGGTCCGCCGTGACATGACGCACACATCGTCCGATCGCTGAAGAACAACTGCATGCCCCATCGTTCTTGGGCCGATAGCACTGTGGTATCGCCGTTGACGAACTTGTCGTACCGACTGTTCGCAGAGACCAGCGTGCGCTCAAACGTCGCGATCGCCTGCATGGCCCGCGTCATATTCACCAACGTGTCGCCGAATGCACGCTGCCACATCGTACGGTACTCGTTACTGCGAAGCAGGTTCGCCACCATCAATGTGTCTGCCGCCATCTCCGTCGGATTCATAAAAGCCGCCATGGCCTGTTCTTCCAGCGAACCGGCTCGGCCATCCCAAAACATCTCTTTGCGATAACCTGCGTTGACGATCATCGGCGCATTGCGCTGTCCCTGCTGTCCGTCGATCCCCGTACTGATCTGGAAGGGGGCGTCACTGAACGCCGCTTCCGGACGGTGACACGTGGCGCAGGCAATGGTGCCGTCGCGCGAGAGTCGCTTCTCGTAGAACAGATGTCGTCCCAACTCCGCCTTGTCGGGCGTGATGGGATTCTCCGGTGGGAAGGGCACGGCCGGCAGGTGGGCCGGCACGACCGGGAAGCTCTGCTCAGGAAGAACTTCATCCGGTACACAACTGACACTCATCATCCCAACGAACAACGTCAGGACGATGGACGTTGGACGAAGGACGCTTGACGTTGGACGCCGGACGTTGGACGACGGACGCTTCATGCTAGACGCGACAGCTTCTCCAAAAACTCACGTGCCTCTCGCCCCTTAAGTCCGTACTGTTCCAATTCTGAGGGATCGGTGGGCACATTCGTGAGCATCGACATGATGGCGCGTAATTCGTTACGCGAGAACTTCTCGGAATTCAGGATATAGTCTTCGAAGGCTTCGTAGGCCACAGGGACGGCGGCTTTGACGATCTCGGCGATGGCTTCACCGTATACGCGGATCTCGTACTGAGCGTGGGCGTCGATTCGTAGGCGCAAGAAGTGGAAGAGGTTGTGCAGATCGATCTTCCAATACCATTCCGTGTAGTTCGAAACGGGCAGGTTGATGCGGGCGATCTCGCGCGCCAGGTCGGTACCGAGCAACTGCTGATACTCATCAAAGAGATGATCTTGCGTACTCTGCATCATCGTTCTGATGCGCTCCGCTTCTTCGGGTGCGAATGCTTCGTCGGCGCGACCTTGTTTGTTCATCGCACTCTGCGCGCGGATCTGATCCGGTGCGGGCACGTAGAACTCGTCCTTCATCTCCGAGTACCGACCGCTGTATTCGTTCACATTGGCCGTACGGTGTCGGATCCACTGCCGGGCAACGAAGATCGGCAGCTTGACGTGGAACTTGAATTCCACCATCTCGAACGGCGTCGTGTGCTGGTGGCGGAGCAAGTATCTGATCAGCCCCCTATCCTCATGCACTTTTTTGGTGCCGGAGCCATAGGAGACACGTGCGGCTTGGACGATGGAGTCGTCATCACCCATCACGTCGATCAATCGGACAAATCCTTTATCGAGGCATCGGAACTCGCGTCCGATCAGGTCTTTGGCAGCGTCGGTCATGAGGCAAAGATACGGTTGCGCCGGATTGTTGCTTTTTCGTGTCAATTGTCGACTTTTGACCTAACATCGGGAGGAAATCTATGCGCATCTTTCTTGTCGCCGTTGGCATGGCTGTGTTGTCCACCGTCCTCGCTGCCAAAGACCCGTCGACGAAGTACGAGCGGCTGATGGAGCAGATCAAGACCGTCACCGTGGACAGTTCGACGATCCGCGATGTGGCCGGCATCGTCATTGAGCGTGGACCTCTCATGATCGTCTTTGAGGAAGGCACGCTGGGCTACCTCAAACCCGTCGCAGGCCGGCGTGTCGGCGTGGTCTTCAAAGGCAGGGCGCTGATCTCCTTCCATCCGAATCTGATCACCGAGCGCACGAATATGCGTCGGTTCTACCCGAGCGAAGACTTCCTTGAAGAGGCCACCGACGTGGTGCTCGCAACCACGGATGCCGACGTCCATGCCCAGATCCAAGAGCAGCCGGTTGGTGGGAAAGCGGACGGACTTGAAGAGCTGGCCAATAAGGAGTGGACCAAACTTGTGCTTCAAGCCGAGGAACGGGAATTCGACGATGCCTTGGCACGCACCCTTCTGAACAATTACGATCGGCCGGTGCTGATGTGTACGTTCAAGCGGAGTGATAGTCTCTCGGGATTCACGATGATGAATCCGTACGATGTTGAACCATATCGACTGTTTCTCGAGCGCTCTCCACACGACCTGGCACGCCCGACACTGGTGACGCAGTGTCCGGAGAATACCGGCTTGGTCGAGATCACCGACGCCGGCATCGATGCCGGAGATCTTGTTGCGACATCGCAGCACACGCTGACGATCGACATCGATCGGTCGATGGACATCAGTGGCAAAGACCGCGTCGACATGACCGTACTTGCCGATTCACTGAGCGTGGTCGACATCGGCCTCTATCCAACGTTGAAGATCGACTCCATCCGCATGCCGGGTGTGGGCGCGTTGACGTTCTTCCGGTCAAAAGACGGTTTCACCTCGTGGGTGGAGCTCCCAAACACACTAAAGAAGGACGAGAAGTTCTCACTCGAGTTCTTCTATCACGGAGACGTGATCGATCGATTCCGTGACTATACCGTCCTCGTGACTTCGATCCTGTGGTATCCTGCACATTCCTACGGCCACAAGGCCTACTACGATATCACCTTCACCTATCCCGAAAGTGCGACGCTACAGTCGGTGGGTTCGCGAAGCACCATGTCGACGTCAGACGGACGCACGACGGCGCGATGGGTCACCGGCGCACCGATCCGCAACGCATCGTTCCACGTCGGATTCTTTCGCCGAGAAAATATCGAGGTCGAGAAGGGCATCCCCTCCACAGCCGTCTTGTATCAAACGGCTGAACAGGTCGAAACGGTCGCGCTCGACATGAAACAGTCGCTAGAGTTCTTCACGAAGCTTTACGGCCCACTCACGATCGACTCACTCATCGGCACGGAGCTTCCCGGATCACACGGCGAAGCGTTTCCGGGCTTGCTGCATTTGTCATGGTATGCTTTTGTTGTCACCGGCAATGCCGAGACCGACAAGTTCTTTGGCGAGCAGTTCACCTCACACGAAGTCGCCCATCAATGGTGGGGTATCGGCGTCGACTTCGCCACCTATCGCGACCAATGGCTCAGCGAAGGCTTTGCGATGTATTCCTGTCTTCTCTACTCGCAACTCGCAGCTGCCGACAATGAGAAGTTCTTCAAGCTCTTGGAGGAGTATCGAACAGAGATCACCAGCTTTGGAAAGAAGACCATCGGCAAAGACCTCGCGCCACCGGCCATCGCCCTCGGTCGCCGCGTCAACGACGGCGCCCCACGCGGTGGTGCCTACAACACCTTTGTCTACTACAAGGGGGCGTGGGTTCTCCACATGCTTCGCAACATGATGTTGGACCTCAACACGATGAAAGAGGACGCATTCATGACGGTGATGCGCGAGTTCTACATGCGTCACCGTGGCAAGCGCGCATCAACACAAGACTTTCAGAAAACGATCGAAGACGTCACCGGCGTGAACCTCCAGTGGTTCTTTGATCAGTGGGTCTATGGCAACCAGATCCCCACCTACACCTATGCGTACAAGAGCGAGAAGCAGGCCGACGGCACGTACAAGAACACGATTCGCATCAAGCAGACCGGCGTTCCCGAAACGTTCAGAATGTACATCCCTATCAAGGTCATTCTCGACAATGGTAACTCAGCTCGATTCCGTATCGTGATGACGGGTGCAGAAGCCGTCATGGACTTGCCAACAACAACCTCCGAGATCGATGACATACTATTCAACGACCTGGCGTCGGTGTTGTGTGAACACTCGGAAGAGTCCTATTAGGGACCACCAACCACCAACTACGAACCACTCGACGGTAAGAACGGCACTAAGCTGCTGGCGAAGCTTCGCACGTTGCGGGTCTGCATGTAGATGGTACCAGGACCGGTGAACAGGCACACGAGGCCTTCGCCGGACGCGAATGACGAGAAGAGTCCGCGCGCTGCGGTCTTCACCGTGTACTGCATACCGTCGGTGAACGCCACCATGTGTCCGGAGTCTACTACGTACGGCTCGCCGGGCCCGAGGGTCTTGGTGTAGATCGAGCCGAAGCTGGTGAGGAAGACCGGGCCGTGTCCACTGATCTTGGAGAGGAAGAGTCCTTCCCCGGAGACCAATGCTTTCAGTGACCCTTGAGCGCTCAGTGTCAGATCCGGACTACCTGCCAGGTACGCACCGGACTGTGTGTAGATCGTGTTGCCGTTGAGGTCCAATCGGAGAATATCGCCAGGTGCCGACGGTGCAAGGATCAGTTCACCCGGACCGTGGACAGCTTCGAAGATCGAGGCGAAGATGGATTCGCCCCCTACCGCAGCTTTCAACGTACCAAAGAGCCCCTTTCCGGCCGCTTGTGTGTTGAGTTCGATCGATGCACTCATCGAGAGCATGGCGCCGGGTTCGGCACGGAATCGTTCGCCGCGTTCCATGTCTACCCGCAGTGACGAATAGACGGGGCTGTGTTCGATGGAAAATTTCATTTTTTCTTGTTCTCCACGCCGGTGGCTTCGAAGGCCAGTTCGCGCTTATCACCCTTGATGGCATCGATCTCGGCTTGTGGCGCGCCGGCATCTTCGAGATAATGTTTGCGGTCCTTTTCTGAGGTGACCTCTTCGGTCAGCACACCTTGGATCACCACGGTACGTCCTTTGAGTGCTGACGGCACAAAGAAGCCATAGTCTTTGAACGTGACGCGAACTTCCGTTGCTCCATCTTTCAAGATCATCCAGCATCCGGCAGCGGAACACACGTCGACTACCTTGGCCGTTACTTGACACGTCTTCCCATACTGCTTGTTCTTCACCACGTCCGACAGCGGGACCGGAGCATAGTCATCGGAAAGTGGTGCACCATACGTACCGGACTTCGACTCTTTCACCTTATTGGTCTTTTGCGCGACCGATATGGATGTTGCAAAGACGAAGGCGAGCAGAACAACAACGAACTTCATCCTAGATACTCGAAATAGTGACTGATCTGAATTCGAAAGTACTGATTTTAGCGACAGATGAAATGTGTTATCCAACGCGTCAGCCGTGCCAGCGTTACCGTTGATGGTGCCGTTGTCGGCTCGATCGGACATGGACTGCTCGTCTTGGTAGGCATCACGCATGCCGACGGTACCGAGCAGGCCCGCTGGATCGCCGAAAAGCTCCTTGCCCTGCGCGTGTTTGCCGACGATGAAGGCAAGATGAACCGCAGCGTTGTGGACGTCGGCGGCGGCCTCCTTTTGGTCTCCCAGTTCACCCTCTACGGCGACCTCAAAAAGGGCACCCGTCCCTCCTTCATCGAAGCCGCCCGACCCGACCACGCCCAACCGCTCTTCGATCATCTCGTAGATCTTGTTCGTCAAGGGGCGAGTGGTACGTCCACTGCCGTCAGTACGGGCATCTTCGGTGCCATGATGGACGTCGAGCTTGTGAATGATGGGCCGGTGACGATCATCCTCGATCGCTAGGACACAGGTGTGTGTGGCTTAAAAGATGAACCCCGAAGACGGGTAGATCTTCGGGGTTGGTATGAATTCTGAGTCGGACGATTACAGCGTGACGGTTGCTTCGCTCATGTTCTCCAGCGAGCGGCACATGGCGGCGAGGGCCTGTGTTGCCAACGCACCGTCGATCACGCGGTGATCGTACGTGATGGAGAGGTAGACCATTGAGCGGATGACGATCACATCTTCGCCGTCGAGGGTGCGAACCACCGGGCGTTTTTGGATGGCGCCGATACCGATGATGGCCGTTTGTGGCTGGTTGATCACCGGCGTTCCGAAGAGCGAGCCAAAGGAGCCAACATTCGTGAGGGTGATGGTGCCGCCAGAGATCTCATCAGGGCTGAGTTTTTTGCCCTTGGCGCGGTTACCGAGGTCGTTCATCATACGAGCGATGCCGGTGACGTTCATCGTGTCGGCGTTCTTCACGACCGGTACGATAAGGTTACCGTCCGGCGTAGCGGCAGCCATACCAAGGTTGACACGGCGATGGCGAATGATGTTCTTTCCGTCGACGCTCACGTTGATCAACGGGAAGGCCTTCACACCATCAACAACGGCAACACCGAAGAACGGCGTGTAGGTGAGCTTGAAGCCTTCACGCTTTTCAAAAGCGCCCTTCATCTTCTCGCGCAATTTCACGATGCCGGTAACATCAGCTTCAGCCACGCTAGTAACGTGCGGCGATGTGGTCTTGGAACGCACCATGTGCTCAGCAATAAGCTGACGCACGCGGTCCATCGGAATGATCTCAGCGTCGTCAGTGAGTGTCGAGCCGGCAACAACCGGACTTTGTGGCATGCTCTGCGGAATGCTCTGCGGAGCACTAACTGTCGCACTAACTGGAACACTAACTGGAACACTCGCTGGCACACCTCCTGGAACACGCCGCGTCAGATATCCGAGGATATCGTTCTTGGTCACACGTCCTTCGAGTCCGGTGCCTTGGATCGAATCCAATTCGGCGACGCTGATACCTTCAGCCGTTGCGATGCTGCGCACAAGCGGTGAATAGAAGCGGGAGCCGCTTTGGCGGGGCACATCGACACTTTGTGCGACCGTGCCGGAGACCGAGACCGTTCCGGCGACCGAGACCGTTCCGGCGACCGTTCCGGAGACCATGCTGGCGACCGAGACCGTTCCGGCGACCGTTCCGGAGACCGTGCCGGAGACCGTGCCGGCGACGGTGCCGTTACCGTTCGTTGCGGGAGCCGGTGCAGCGGCTGGTGCGGGAGCGACTGCTGCGGCAGCGCCGGAGGAGAGACGAGCGATGACCTTGCCTACTTCGACGACGTCACCTTCATTGAAAAGACGCTCTACCAACGTGCCGGAAGATGGCGACGGGACTTCCGTGTCCACTTTATCGGTGGAGATCTCGAGCATCACTTCATCGCGCTCGACCTTGTCACCAACATTCTTGACCCAACGAAGGATCGTGCCTTCTTGGATGGACTCGCCCATTTTGGGCATGACCACGTCAACCGTGCCGGAGACCGTGCCGGGGACCGTGCCGGAGACCGTGCCGGAGACCCTGCCGGGGACCGTACCGGCGACCGTGCCGGCGACCGGTTCGGCGACTGGAGCAGGTGCCGGAGCAGGAGCTGGGGCAGCGGCGGGGATGCTTGCATTGGCGTCGGTGCTGAGAACGGCGATGACCTTGCCGACCTCTACGACGTCGTTCTCGTTGGCGCGGAGCTCGATGATCGTACCCGATGCCGGTGACGGGACTTCCGTATCCACCTTGTCGGTTGAGATCTCAAGGATCACCTCGTCACGCTCGACCTTGTCGCCAACCTTTTTGACCCAGCGCAGGATCGTGCCTTCTTGAATGGATTCGCCCATTTTGGGCATTACAACGTCGACATTCATGTCGTTGCTCCGCTCGATTGCAATAGTTCGTGGTGTTCGAAAAAGGACCGCAAGTTAACCAATTAGCGGATGAGGTCTTTCAACGCTTCGCGCAATGTGGGAAACGCATACTGAAAAGTGGTGCCCTGCATGCGTACGGCTTGCACGTTCTGGCCATGCAGGACCGTGTCACCCATGCGGCCATATAACAGACGAACGCCGATCGGAGGGACCCATAAGAACGTTGGCCGATGTGTGGCCGCGCCCAGTTCCTTGATGAATTGCTTCATCGTGGGTGTCTCCGGAGCGACGAGGTTGTATGGACCGAAGGCATCGGGCGAGGTCACAGCCCAGATGATCCCTTCAACGGCATCTTCACGATGGATCCACGGGAAATGCTGTTTTCCGGTGCCGATCACGCCCCCTATGAACATCTTCATGATCGGTAGAATTCGGGCAAGGGCACCTTCTTTGGGGTCGAGGACCACGCCAAGACGAAGGATCACGACTCTGGTGAACGCTTCGGCGCGACGAGCTTCAGCTTCCCACGAGGCGCACACGTGAGCAAGGAAGGTTTGACCATGACCGTGGAACTCCCCTGCCGGGACCTTGGTGTCGCCGTAGTAGCCGGTAGCGGACATATTGACCAAGACCGGCTTCTGTGTGCATGCCGCGATAGCATCAACGACCTGACGCGTGGTCTCTACCCGGCTGGTGAGAATGTCGTGACGTCGTTTTGCCGACCAGCGTCCAGCGCCGGCATTTGCGCCGGCGAGGTTGAGGACAACATCGGCCCCCTCACACATCTCTTGAAGCTGGGTGAAGCGGACACCGGCGGCACCGGCGGCACCTTTTCCAGAGCGCGAGACATTTACGAGTGAGTGTCCGCGTGCCTGCAGGCGACGCGCGACCTCGGTACCGAGATAGCCGGAACCACCAACGAGAACGATCCGCATGTAACGAACACGATAAAGTGAGACAAGGACCTGTGATAACGTAAACAGCGCATGATGCGTTCACATCATGCGCTGTTCGTTGAATGCTTGATTACGGCAGGATCACTCCTGAGCGATGACCCACACCTTCAACGGTGCGACGACGTCGGTGTGGAGCTTGACCTTCACCTCGAAGATGCCCAACGTCTTGATCGCTTCGTCGATCGTAATGTTGCGGCGGTCGATGTTGAAGCCACGGAGTTCCAGCTCTGCGGCGATCATCTGTGAGGTGACCGAACCGAAGAGGCGGCCTTCTTCACCAACCTGCATCGGGATCGAGATCTGAAGATCACCAAGCTGTCCGGCAACGACATCGGCGTGGGCCTTTGCCTTTTCCATCTTGACAGCGTATTGCTTCTTCTCGGTCTCGAGTGCGCGGATAGCGCCATCGGTGGCCACATAGGCCAGCTGGTTGGGGATCAGGTAATTGCGGGCATAACCCGCCTTGACGTTCACGATCTCACCGATCTCGCCAAGACTTTCTACGTTTTGTCGGAGAATGACCTTCATGATTCTCGTTCCTTTTCAATAACAGATCGGTGATCAATGGTTGCGTTCGTTGGCAGCTTCTTCCGCCATTTGCGCAGCGCGCTGGGCTTGTGCTTCGGCGCGGACCTTGCGGAACTCACGCAGCTTCGGATCGAGCTGAAGCGTGAGATGGCGCATGATGCCATCGTCCAACGTGTAGAAACGCTCAAGCTGCGGGACCATCTCTGCGGCCGATTCGAAGACCATGTACACGTAGAACCCGTTGTACTTCTTCTTGATCGGATAGGCAAGGCGACGGCGGCCCCACTTGTTGAGTTCGATGATGTTACCACCGTGCTCGGTGATGAAGTCATTGACGCGCTGAATGAGGGTCTCGATCTCGGCATCCTCAAGAGCGGCGTTCATGATGTAGGTGGATTCGTACTGACGACGAATGCTCATAATGGTCTCCTATGGTTGCTTACGCAGCCGTCAACGACCAGGTTAACGGCAGGAATGGATTCCCTGGAATGTCCAGAGCCGACAAACATACGGGGAAAAGTGACGTGTTCCAAGTGCCGGGTGCCAAGACACAGGTGCCAGGTGCCAAGTGCCAAGTGCCAAGTGCCAAGTGCCACGTGCCAGGTGCCAAGTGCCATGTTTGAGCGTTCCCAGTTCCCAGTTCCCAGTTCCCAGTTCCCAGTTCCCAGTTCCCTAAAACCCCGTAACTTTACTGTCCGCCCAAAACGGCGTTTTCGATCGCTTCACGGCGAGCATTATCCACCCTAATCATATCGTCCCGTTTATGTCCGACGTCCAGACAAACGACCAGCAAGAGAACCTTCAGGAGAACTTGCAGGAGAACTTGCAGGAGAACCTTCAGGAGAACCCTCAGGAGAACTTGCAGGAGAACGCTGCACCTACTGCGGAAGCACCTACTGCGGAAGCACCTACTGCAACAGAACCTACTGCGGAAGCACTTGCTGCGGAAGCACCTACGGCTTCAGCCCCTACTGCGGAAGCACCTACTGCGGGCTCCGTGGTCACGATCACACCGGAAGAGTTTGCTGCTGCCCAAGAGGCAGAGAAGGCCCGCCGCGAAGAAGAACGCAAGCGCAAGGAAGAAGAACGCAAGCTGCGTGATGCTGCCTTTGAGACCTTGGCGAAGTACAAGGAAGAAGGCACGGCGTTCGAGGTTGAGGTCAAAGAACGCGTCAAGGGTGGCCTGCGCGGCGACTTCGGCTCGCTTCGTGTCTTCCTGCCCGCATCACACTTCGGTATGCGCAAGAATGTCCCTGAAGAAGAATTGAATCAAGCCATCGGCCAGACATATCGCGTGAAGGTGCACGAGCTGCAGTCGGATGATGCGGGATATAAGTCGGCTGTGGTGACGCGCCGCGACATTTTGCTGGATGAATTCTGGGGCGGACTCGAGAAGGGCGCGACGTTTGAAGGCGTCGTGACATCGGTCACCACATTCGGTGCCTTTGTGAATATCGGCGGCATCGAAGGCCTTGTCCACGTTTCGCGTCTGTCGCGCTCGCGCATTGAAGATCCAACCGCTGTCGTCAAGAAGGGCGACAAGATGATGGTGACGG
This sequence comes from uncultured Hyphomicrobiales bacterium, assembly GCA_964467455.1. GTDB lineage: Bacteria > Bacteroidota > Ignavibacteria > Kapaibacteriales > Kapaibacteriaceae > OLB6. Next base: position 162,378 of record CAYXQJ010000003.1, read on the forward strand.
TCGTGGAAGCCGACCGCGAAAAGCGCAAGCTGTCCCTGAGTCACAAAGAACACGAAGCTGATCCGTGGGCGAATGTTGAAGCCCAATTCCCGGCCGGCACACGCGTAAAGGGCACGGTCAAGCGCATCACCGACTTCGGCGCCTACGTTCAAGTGGCTCCGAAGATCGAAGGCCTTCTTCGCATCAGCGAGTTGTCGTGGACAAAGCGCATCAAGCACCCATCCGATATCGTGAGCGTTGATCAAGAGATCGAAGTCGAGATCCTCTCGGCAAATGCCGCCAAGCACCAACTGGCGCTCGGCTACAAGCAGGTACTGCCGAATCCGTGGCTCACGATCGCCGAATCACTGCCGGTAGGAACAGAGACATCCGGGGCTGTCCAGCAGACGACGGCTCAAGGCGCCGTTGTGCGCATCAACGATACCTTCGATGGCTTCATGCCCCGCAGCAAAATGGTCAACGCCGGACGCGGCAAGAAAGTTGAACTCAACGCCGGCGACGAGATCCCATGCGTTGTTGTAGATCTCAACCCCGCTGCAGCGTCGTTGATCCTGGCGATGAAGAACGAAGACGGCACGATCGCCGGCGGCGGCGACGCAGACCGTTCCGAAGGCGGTTATCGCGAAGGCGGCTATCGCGAGGGCGGTCATCGCGAAGGCGGACGCCGGGAACGGGATCGCTCCCATGAAGGGTCGAGCCATCACGAGCACGCGCCGACCGGCGCAGCCGTGACACTGGGCGACATGCTTCGCGATCTCGACAAATCGAAGCTCAACGGTTGATCCATCCCATGCGTTGGCGGCAAGCCGGTATCCTTGCACTTCTCTTGATCGGGCCGATGGCAACATCGGCCCGTTCCCAATCGCGTGAAAGCGTGGTGGTGCAGCCACGCGTCCTTTCTCCCAAAGAATACCTGATGACCGACTCGACCAGATCGGGCGGGCGGTATAACCTTCCGGGTGAAGTAAGTACGTCGTTCACACCGGATCAAGACAGTGCCTACGCACTTGAACTGGCGGCAGCGGCAAGTTCTCACGCGCGATTCCTCTATCACACCCATCAGATCTCGGAGCTGCTCCGGATGTCCGAGGCCTTCGTTCGTCCTCCGACCCTGTGGGAGAGCATCAACCGCATGATGGATATTCCGGCGGAAATGCTCGCCCCCTCTCCGCAAGAGGTCACACAATACCAGTTGAATATTGCCCGCTCTCAATATGTGCCTGGTGTGCTGATGTTCCCGATGGGACAAGGCAACCTGCAGGTAGGGCTGAGCGATATCGCCCGCGTGTTCGGGATGACCGAAGATGTGTCGCCGAACATTCGATACGCCGTCGATCAGACGATCGAGGTCACGGTGGTGATCTATTCGTCGAGCGCCGTACGGATCGCGACCTTGTACAACGGGATCCAACCGCCCGGAGCATATGAGGTGGTCTGGAACGGTCTGACCGATAACAACACGCCCGCGCCGAAAGGCGACTATGTGGCCGAAGTGCAGTTGGGCGACCAGCGCGTGTCAAGAAAACGCATCGTTTGGCCGCCGACGAAGTAACTTCGTCATGGTTCCGTCGGTCTTGCCCTACGCATGAAACACGCAATACTTCTTTCTTTACTCCTGACCGCAGTGTGTGCTGCCGTCGGACAACGTGCCGTTGTTCCCAATACGATCGTCGTTCGACTCGCCAACGACCATCCGGACCTTCCGTCGTGGCTCACGAACGACCGAACGGGCGAGATCCCTTCCCTGCGCACGATCCTCGGTCCTCACCGCACCCATGGCTTCGTAAGCTCGGCTACACTCAAGGCCGTGACGAAGGCACGACGAGGTAAGGACGAGTCGACACTCCTTGAACAGACACTTAGACCGATCGAGCGGATCGTGGTGATCACCACTGACCAGACGATCGACCCGTTGATGTTGAGCCGCAAGATCTCGGCCATGAACGGGATCGAATACGCCGAACCCATGCCCGTACACGAGATCATCGGCGTGCCGAACGATCCGGGCGTCGCCCAGCAGTACTATCTCGCCACCGTAAAGGCCATCGAAGCGTGGGATCTCTTGCCGGATCGTCCGGATGTGATCGTGGGCATCATTGACACAGGCATCGACACGACGCACGCCGACCTGGGGGCGAATGTGTTTCGTCATGCCGGTGAGATGGGGCAGGACGGACAAGGACGCGACAAGCGAACCAATGGCATCGATGACGACAACAACGGCTTTATCGACGATTGGTATGGCTGGGACTTTGTCGGCGCTGATGGCAATTCGCCCGACAACACTCCCCTGCCCGGTCATCCACATGGCACGCATGTAGGGGGCACGGTGGGTGCCATCATCAACAACGAATTTGGCATTGCCGGTGTAGCACAAAAGGTCAAGGTTCTTGCCGTCAAGGTCGGCCGCGACAACGCAAACGCCCGCAGCGTTGAGAAGACCTCCGACGGCATCTTGTATGCAGCCGCGATGGGAGCGTCCGTTATCAACTGCTCCTTTGGTAGCTCATCACGCTCCTTCGCCGATCTCGACGTGATCGAAGAAGCTCTCGAACTTGGCGCCTTGGTGGTCGCCGCTGCCGGCAATGATGGACTCGAACAGGGTTTCTATCCGGCGGCACATCCACCATGCTTGTCCGTGGCCGCCACCGATGAAGATGACGTGCGTGCCTTCTTCAGCAACTTCCACTCGACCGTGGATGTCTGCGCACCCGGTCAGTCGATCTTGTCGACTGTGCCCGGTGGCAAATTCGAATTCTATGACGGCACATCGATGGCCTCTCCCATCGTGGCAGCGATCGCCGCGATGACCAAGCTTGCGAATCCATCGCTCACGCCCGATCAACTCCGAGCAGCGGTCAAGGCGAACACTGACAATATCGACACGCTCAATGTCTCCTTCGTTGGTCGCCTCGGCACCGGCCGCGTCAATGCGTTGTCCGCCGTACAGCGTCAACACAAGAAATTCGCCGAGGTCGCCCACTACTCCATCATCGATGATGATGCCGACAGCATCTTTTCACCCGGTGATGAACTCTCGGTCACCCTCAGTGCCGCCAATCTTCTCGACCCTCTCATCAATGGCCGGATCGTGGTCACCACGGCCCCGTCCGACGTGCAACCCGTCTTCGATGTCTCGACCGCTGACCTTGGTCCAATGCCGACCGGTGATACTGCCGATGCTTCCAACACGATCATCTTCACACTGCCGGACGATGTGCCGCTCAACGGCACCCTCGCCTTGTTGATCACATTCTATGACGGCGACACGGTCGTCGGTCGCGAGATGATCAATGCAACGGTCAACCCTTCCTTCCGCACATTCACCTACAATGATGTCCGCACCACGGTCAACTCCGAAGGCAACATCGGCTATAACGACTATCCGGAGAATCTCCAGGGCGTCGGCTATCGACATCAGAACAAACGCTCGATCCTGTTTGAAGGGGGCTTTCTGGTCGGTATCTCTCCCACCTATCTCCCGAATGTTGTCCGCGGCGCTAACACCAGCTATCGCGACTACTCCATGGAGGTCGATGAGGTCGTGACCCTTGGCGTGGAGCCAACGACCGGATACTCCGGTGCATTCACCGGATACACCGATGGCAACGACCGCTACAACTTAGGCCTTCACATCGATCAGCAGGTACTCCAGCCAGCCGTCGACTCGCTACGGTCTACCACCTTTGTGATCTACAACATCACAAACACCGCCGACACAACGATCACCGGTCTTCACGCAGCGTTGTTCATGGACTGGGATCTTGGAACAGCCGGTGAAGGTGACGGATGTGCATGGGTACATGATGCCGGACTTGGTGTGGTGCAGAACACAAAAGACCCTTCGATCCCAACGGTCGGCGTGTCGATGTTGTCGCCGCTCACGATGCACTTCTACGCGCTCGACAATGCCGGCGATGGGATGTTGGTGCCAAGTATCTACGACAATTTCTTGCGCGCCGAGAAGTGGATGTTCATGTCAAGCGGCATTGCACGCACCAACTCGCGCATCACCGACGTGTCGATGATGATCGGCGGTGGACCGTTCACACTTTTGCCGGACTCCACGCAGCAGATCGTCTTTGCCATCAATGCCGATGTGGGCTTTACCGCTTCGATCGACCAAATGAAGCGTGCTCGCGCTGCGGCCCAGGCCAATGGATGGAATGCTACAGACTACGTTCCCATCTCGCAGGTCGATCGCATTCTCTATCTCGAAGGAGGCCCCGCTGTTTCTCCCGGACCGCATCAACTTCGCTTCGAACTAAGCTCTGGTTCACCTGTCACGATCGACATCGTCGACATCATTGGTCGCCCCATCGGCACCATGGTCGACGAATTGAATCTTACCGCCGGTATTCATGAGCGCGTGATCGACATTCCGTCATCGGCCACGGGTGCGTACTTCATTCGCATGGTCACGTACTTCGGCACACAAACAATGCCGATCCAGATCGCCCCCTAACCTAACGGAGGCGGAGTTCTGCGACGGCTTCTACGTGATAGGTCTGTGGGAACATGTCGACGGGCGTGACCTTGATCACATCGTACTTCTCCGCCAGCATCGCACAATCACGCGCCAACGTGGCCGGGTTGCAACTGACGTAAGAGATCCGCGGCGCTGCAACGTCCAGAACATGCTGCACCAGCACCGGATGCATACCGGCCCTCGGAGGATCGATCATGACCACATCCGGCTGCATCATCTCCTTCAACATCGAAATGGTGGAGGGGGCGTGCAGATCCGCCACATGCAGGTCGACGTTCTGGATTTCGTTTCGCTCGGCGTTGGCTCGTCCGTCAAGGATGGATGATTCCACCAGTTCAACGCCGATCACGTGTCGTGCGTGCCGGGCTGCGGGCAGGGTCAGTGTCCCTGTGCCACAGTACAAGTCCCACACCACGTCCGACGCCTGCAGATGAGCGGCTTCCAGTGCTTTGCCGACAAGGTTGGGAAGCTGTTGCGTGTTGGTCTGAAAGAAGGAGAACGGCGAAATGCGGTATTCCACGCCATGTGAGTGTTCGATCAAATAGCCCGGACCGCGGACATCACGGATCTCGCCGACGGCGACGGGCGACTTAGTTGCGTTCACGGCATGGATGGCCGTTGAACCTTCCGGCAATGAACGCACCTGCTCAAGCCACTCAGCAACGAATCGTTGATCATCATCCGTATTCGGATTTGCTGTGATCAAGATCGTCATCACCGCGCCATTCGTCGCACTGCTTCTCACCACCAGGTGACGCAAGAATCCAACATGTGCACGTTGATGATAGGCAAGCACCTGATGTTTGGCGGCCAGATCATGTGTTGTCTTCAGGACAACGTTACCGACATCACTTTGTAGTATGCAGTGATCGAGATGCCGCACTTTGTCGAACCGGCCCGGCACATGGAGTCCCAGTGCGAACGATGTCTCGAACTCCTCACCCGTTGCGATCTCTTCGTTCGTGAGCCAACGCGATGCGCCGAAGGAGAATTCCATCTTGTTCCGATAGCCGTACGGCGACGGTGAGGCGATCGTCTCAGCGATCTCACCAACGTCCATCTGGCCGATGCGCTGAAACGCATCAACAACGTGCTGGCGCTTCCATCGTGCCTGTTCCGCGTATTCGAAGTGCTGCCACTTACAGCCGCCGCAGACGCCGAAATGTGGACACGGCGGATCCAGTCTATGCTGTGAGGGGGCGAGCACTTCTACCGTCTCCGCCTCGACATACGACTTCTTGGAACGGGTGATGCGTGCCCGAACGAGTTCGCCGGGTAATGCCCCCTTCACAAAATGAACGATGCCGTCAACTCGGCCTACGGAGACACCTTCGAAGCCGATGGAGTCGATCGTAAGCTCAACAAAGCGGTCCTGCCGCGGTGGTCGTGTTCGTGCCATTGGTAACTTTGAGGCGCAAAGTTAGGGGTAATCCAACGACATGACGTCTATCACGTGGTATGAGAATGGAGTATTGCGACCGTGTACGGTCGAGCAGCTGTGCGCCATAGCCCCATCGGAGATCCCTCCAACGGCGATGGTCTGGGTCGATATGGAAGCGCCGTCTGCCGAAGAAGAGCAGCAGATCCTCGCGACCTGGCTTGGCGTGCACGAGTTGGTGATGGACGACATCCGTCACGCCGCGTCGTCCCAAGAAGAGATCCATCCGCCGAAGGTCGAAGAGTTCGATGACTATCTGTTCCTGATCTTTCACGAGCTGCCCATCCCCGTGCGCTCACCGGAAGAAGAGATCGGACCGTTCATCCATCGGATCCGCGGTCAGCAGATCAATTTTTTACTTACTGAGCGCCTTATCCTCACGCATCATGCCGTGGCCTTGCCGAGTGTTGCCGACGTTCAGCGCCAGACGTCGATGAGTCTACTCGCAATTCAACGTGGTCCAGATTATATCACAGCCCTGATCCTCGATAAATGCGTTGATTCGTTGACGTCGTATAACGACCTTGTTGAGCAACGTATCGAAGAGTTAGAACGACTGGTATTGAAGGGCGAGAGCACGTATACCATCCGCCGTCTGCTTGACCACAAGAATCGCAATCAAACTGTGCGTCGGCGTCTCGCCATCCATCGCGAAGTTGTCGCCCGCCTTTCTCGCAGCGAATTCAAAGTGATCGGCGTCGACGAAGGGGTGTACTATCGCAACGTGCTTGACCATCTAAATCATGCCATCGACGAAGTCGACAACATTCGCGAGTCGATCCTGAGTATGATCGACCTCTACTTCTCGTTGTCGTCGGCGCGTCTGAATCAGATCATGCGAGTGCTTACCGTGATCAGCACGATCTTCCTGCCGATCACCTTCGTCACCAGCTGGTACGGGATGAACTTTCATCACATCCCTGAGTTGGAGTGGGTCTATGGATATCCGTTCGTGGTGTCCTTCATTGCCATCGTTGCCCTGTCCATGATGTACTACTTCCGTAAGAGGGGCTGGCTTGGCTAAACTCGCCGGCGTCTTGCTGTGGTTCGTGGTCAGTGTTGCCGCCGTCGGTGCGCAAGCACAGGTCATTACGTCGATCACGTGTGCCACCACGAACGATGCTGCCACCGTGCGGATCACCTGCTCCGAGAAGATCAACGCCTTCCAAAAACCGGAACGTCAGGGTACTGATCTGATCATCCGTATCCTCGACGTGACCAAGGCCGATGACGCAACCATCACCCGCTGTGACGATCTCGACATCCGCACGTCGCAGATCCGCAACTTCTTCGTGACCCGTGTCAAGGTCACCGAGTTTCGAGGTGATGCCACCATCGCTCGGGAGGGGGCGAATACAGTACTCGTCACGATCCAGCGTAAGTCCGATGAGTCTGAACTACCGCCACAACCAAAGAGCGGGGGTGTCATTCCGAGTGAAACGAGGAACGACGAAACGAGGAACGGCAAGTGGTCTTTGGACGTGATCGTGATCGATGCCGGGCATGGTGGCAAAGATGCCGGCGCTGAAGGTGTGAACGGCGTCTTTGAAAAGGATGTGACGTTGGCCTTGGCACGAAAGCTCCGGGACCGCATCAAAGAGCAGTTCCCGTCGACGAAGGTGGTGATGACGCGCGACAGCGATGTGTTCATTGAGTTGTACCGGCGCACGCAGATCGCCAATGAAGCCAAGGGCAAGCTCTTCATCAGCATCCATTGCAACAGCATGCCCACGAAGCCACATCCGGCCAACGGTTGCGAGACGTACATCCTTCGTCCGGGCCGGAATGACGATGCGGCGCGTGTGGCGGCACTTGAGAACTCTTCGGTCCGCTTTGAGTCGTCGCAGGACCGCTACAAGGGCATGACCGAAGATCAGTTGATCGTTGCCACGATGGCACAACGTAGTTTCGTGCGATTCTCGGAGGAGTTGGCCAGCCGGATCCAGAAGAAGGTATCAACCACGACGGGTCTGGCGAACCGCGGCGTCAATCAGGCGGGCTTCTTTGTGCTCGTTGGCGCTTCGATGCCGAACATCCTCTTTGAAACGGCATTTCTGTCCAACAACAAGGATGCCGCCTACATTTCGTCTACGGCCGGCCAGAACACCACCGCCAATGCGATGATGGATGCCATCACCGAGTATGCGACGTTCTATGAACGATCGCTCAAACATTGATCCCATGCAGCAGCATCAACACACGGTCCGACAGCTGATCCCAAAGATCGCGCCATTCGTACGTCCTTTTCTCGGATTGTTGGGCTTGTCGTTCCTTGCCAACTTGGTCTTCTCCCTAGTCAACGCCATGGTCCTGGCCGTGGTAGAGCCGATCTTCCGAACGCTCTTCGGCGCAAGCGTGCCGATCGCGAACAAGACAAGTGCACTGGGATCCGGCATCAAGGAATGGTTCGACGGATTCATCTATGGCGTGGTGATCGCTCCGGACTTCTTCGACTCGATCCGGAATCTCAGCATCTTCATCTTCGTGCTCTTCCTGATCCGTGGTGTGGCGAAATACCTCGGCCGCATCATTTCCACCAGGATGGAAGAAGGCATCATGAAGACCATTCGTGATGCGATGTTCATGAAGGTCACAGAGCTCTCGATGGACTACTTCTCTCGCAAGAAGGCCGGCGAGATCATGTCGCTCTTGACCAATGATGTCGGCGCACTCAACAATGCCACCGTCTCTTCCATCACAACGTTGTGGCGCGAAGGAACGACCATCCTGATCTATGTTGGCCTGTTGTTGGCCATCTCGCCGAAGCTCACACTGATCGCTCTCGGGATCACCATCGGTGGATTTTTCCTGATCCGCACAGCAACGGGCATCCTACGTCGGTACGGCTCACGCATGCAGAAGGCCCAAGCCAACTACACGTCCACGCTCCAAGAGTCGGTCCTGGGCATTCGTGTGGTCAAGGCCCTCGGCGTTGAGTCTACGATGGTACAACGCTTCCGCGATCAGACGTCGCACTACGTGCGGATGTCCTTGCGTAACACACGTATCTCGGCACTCGTGCCGCTGGTCAACGACACGTTTGGCATCATGGCGTTGGTCGGCGTGTTCTATGCCGGCGGCTCTGCTCTTGCAGCCGGAGATATTCAGCCGTCGAATCTCGTTACGTTCTTGTTCCTGCTCTTCGGCCTCATGCAGCCGATCACCACGATCGTCAGCACCATCGCCAACATGCAACGCGGCATTGCTGCCGCTGACAACGTTGTGAACCTGCTCGATGAGCATCCCGCCATTGTTGGTGGAAGTGTAGAGCCCCCTACCTTCTCTACAGCGATCGACGTCAAGAACGTATCCTTCAGCTACGGACACGGTCCGGTGCTGCAGAATGTCTCGTTCACATTACGGCGCGGTGAGACGATCGCTCTTGTTGGTGCAAGTGGTTCGGGGAAGTCGACGATGTTGGATCTGCTACTGCGCTTCTACGATCCGAATGACGGAGTGATCACGTTCGACGGTGCCGATGTCCGCACGCTGGAGCTCACGGCCTACCGACAGCAGTTTGGCATGGTCTCACAAGAGACGATGTTGTTCAACGATACCGTGGCCAGCAACATCAGTTTGGGTTATCCATTGGCGACGCCTGAGAGCATTCGTCGTGCTGCTCGCATCGCCCACGCAGAAACGTTTATCGACAAGATGCCGGAAGGATTCGAGACAACGGTCGGTGATCGCGGCATGCGTCTTTCCGGCGGACAACGTCAGCGTCTTGCCATTGCACGGGCCATCGTACGTGATCCGCAGATCTTGATGTTCGACGAAGCAACGTCGGCACTCGACACGGAATCAGAACGCATCGTGCAAGATGCTATCAGCGATGTGTTGAAAGATCGTACGGCCGTCATCGTGGCGCACCGACTGTCGACCATCGTCAACGCCGACCGTATCCTGGTCTTCGATCAAGGACGCATCGTTGAAGAAGGCACCCACGACGTCCTCCTTGCTCGTGGCGGCGTCTATGCAAAGCTTCATGCCATGCAGTTCGCAAATGATGCGAAGGATCAGCGCAGCTGATACAGCGTATAGTGCGGGTTGTTGACCGTAACGTCGTACAATGCCGCCAACCCTGCCGATACTTCTGTCTGCGTCAGGGTATCAACACCGGGATGGTAATAGACCACCCACGATGATCCACTCACAGCCACCGAAGCGATCACATCAAGGTCTGCCCCCTTCTCCGGCATGTGGGCAGATGTGTACCGATATTCTGGGTCCCAGCCATTCATCCATCCTGCCGTATACCATGCGAGCTGCGGATTCATGGCATCACCGGCATTACGCTGGTGATACAGGTACGTGAAGTGTTTCACCGCCGAGGCGCGCTCCATCAACGACACGGCAACTTCCCGTCCACCGCGGATCTGCTCCGGATATCCATTCCACACCACGGTCACCGCGCGAATCAACGCGCCAACGCTCACGAAGATCACCACACCGCGATAGGAGCGTATCGTCCACTCATCCACGATGGTAAGGGGCAGGAACAGCGCGCTGATGATCAATAGCCCGTTGATGGCCAGAACGATCAACATTGTTGTGTCATCGAGCAACAGCGACGGTTGCTTCAACGCCGCACGAAGCCCGGGCATCACTGCATAGGTTGCTGACACGAACATCATCGTCAATGCAAGTAACGTCAAGCGTCGCGGACCCTGCGTCACGATCCGCTCGAGTCCGTACACAGCAGCGAGCACGGCCGCGGGCAGGATCATCACAACATAGTGTGGGTTCTTTGTTGCCGAGAGACTGAAGATGATCATCGAGACCAAGAACCACAATAGGACCAAGACCGGCAATTGTTGATCTTGTTGTGGCAGCAACGACCGACGAAACACGGCGGCTACGACATAGATCAACGCAACGATGATCACCGGATGGGCAAGGATGAGCTGATTCACGTAGTAGAGCGGTCCAAGTCCGGCACTATTCCCTTCCACGGCTGTCAACACGTGCGGCACCGTCATCGCCAACCAAAAGTCATCGCCGTACCGACTCAACATCGTGATGTACCACGGCGCTGCGATGGCAAGTCCACCGATCACCATCGCCACAGCGCGCCAGCGCGTCGATTTCTCACGCAGAAGCGGCAACACAAATAACACCGGCAATAACGAGACGGCCATTTTGGTGAGCAGCGCGGCGCCAAAGGCGACTGAAAAAAACAGCGAGTAGCGAGTAGCAAGTTGAGAGTCCCCTTCCACCCTTGCACCCTTCCACCCTTTCACCCTATCTGCTGCCCAAAGCGCCACCAACACAAACGCCATCAGCGGAACCTCCGTCATTGCTTGGCGCGAATAGATCACCCACGGCAGGGCCGTGCCCAGCACACAGATCGACAGGATCGCCCCCTGATAGGAGAGGAATCGTTTGCCGATCAGATACATCATCCAGAGGGCGAGGGCCGAACAGAGCAGCGTGAAGAAGCGCACGCCAAGGACGGTACGTCCAAAGATCGAAATACCGACAGCTGTACCCCACGACGTCAACGGTGGAGCGGTACTCGAATACAACCCGCCAAGCGTATGCGGCGTTTGGTCCCACCACGTTCCGTATCTAACGATCGACTCACCGCGCAGCGCATACAGACCTTCATCCCACGGCTGGATCTCCACCGAACTCAAATGCACCATGTACAGGCCGACGATGGCCAGGATACAGGCAAGGACGGTGTGGTCGCGATTCGTCATTCAACAAAACGAATGATCTGAGGGGGCAGGCACAACACGAAGATCACGATGGACAGCCAGCCCAATGCAGTACGCATCGGCGTGAGCCCTTCATCGGGAGGCAGATCGGGATGATCGACCTTGATGAAGACGCGGATGAGGATGGCCCATAACAGCCATCCTTCGCCGATCGTGAACAGCAGCGGGAAGGCATCAACGGCAGCTGAGAGCGGCTGACCGATCATCGTCTGCAGCCAGATCAAGAAGCCGATTGGCGACGGCTCTCGCAGGATGGCGTCGATGGTTCCGAGAAGCGACAAGATGCCGATGGTGAACAAGACCCACCACAAGAACCGAGCGACACGTTTTTGCCACGTACCGCCAACAAGTGCATAGAGGACATGTCCGCCGTCGAGATTGCCGAACGGTGCGAGGTTCAACGCGGTGACGAACAGACCAAACCATCCTACACACAAGAACGGATAGTGATAGATCTCGTTCATGGGTGGGAACCACCCGCCCCCTGAACCAAACCACATCTTGAAGAGGGAGAAGAGGATGGTATCGCCGAAGTACATGCCCTTCTCCGACCAGCCGTTGAGTTGATACTCCGGATGGATGGCATAGAGTGAATCGGGCCCGGGCATGTTGATGAAGCCGACGGCGAGGATCACAAGTGAGGCCACGAAGCCGGCAAGAGGACCGGCAACGCCGATGTCGAACAACACACGTCGGTTAGGGATGGGCGTGCGCGTGCGGATGACGGCGCCCATGGTGCCGAACAACACGAAGGGCGCGGGGATGTAGTACGGCAGCGTGGCATCAACGCCATGGATGCGGGCAGCGATGTAGTGTCCGAACTCGTGTACGGACAGGAAGGTCATGATCAGGATCGAATACGTCAGGCCGTGCACCCAGTGCGTGATCTCGCTGGGGTCGACGCCGGCCCACATCGTCCCGGCGATCATCGTGCTCAGGAAGGAGAGGATGAAGAGCAGGGCGTGGAGCCAGTATTTATCGCGCGGACGCGGACGTTCAAACACCAGGTTCATGGGCAGAGCGTTCCGGACGCATCGTCGGGAAGAACAGGACGTCGCGGATCGAGTCGTTATTCGTGAGCAACATCACCAGACGGTCGATACCAACACCGAGGCCTGCCGTTGGCGGCATGCCGACCTCGATCGCGTGCAAGAAGTCTTCGTCGACGATCATGGCTTCGTCATCACCGGCGGCACGGATCTCGGCTTGTTCTTCGAGGCGCTGACGCTGATCGATCGGGTCGTTCAACTCCGAGAAGGAGTTGGCAAGTTCTTTACCGTTGACGAAGAGCTCGAAGCGTTCTACAAGACCCGGCTCTGAGCGGTGGGCCTTGGCGAGCGGCGACATCTCAACCGGATAATCGATCACAAAGGTCGGCTGCACGAGATGGTGTTCGACCTTGTTGCCGAAGATCTCGTCGAGGACCTTCATGGCGCTCCATGACGGGTCGACGCCGACGCCGATCTCTTTGGCGGCGGCCACAAGTTCTTCGCGGTTCTTTCCTCGCAGGTCGTGTCCGGTGTATTCTTTGAACAGGTCGAACATCTTGGCGCGGCGGAACGGCGGCGTGAAGTTGATCGTACGTTCACCGACGGTGATCTCATATCCGCCGCAGACCTCGTTGACGATGGTCGCGATCATGTCTTCCGTCATACCCATCATCCAGTCATAGTCCTTGTAGGCCACGTAGATCTCCATCGACGTGAACTCAGGATTATGGGTCTTGTCCATCCCTTCGTTGCGGAAGTTCTTCGAGATCTCGTACACACCTTCAAAGCCACCAACGATGAGCCGCTTGAGATACAATTCGTCGGCGATGCGGAGGTAGAGCGGAATGTTCAGCGCATTGTGGTGCGTCACGAACGGACGCGCCGTTGCACCGCCGTAGATCGGCTGCAACACCGGTGTCTCCACTTCGAGCCAACCGCGTTCATCGAAGTACCGACGCATCGTGGTGATGATGCGCGAGCGCTTGATGAACGTCTCTTTGATCTCGGGGTTTGCGATGAGGTCGAGGTAGCGCTTGCGATAACGCTGTTCCTTGTCGGCAAAGGCATCGTACCGAATGACGTTGCCATCCTCATCCTTCTCTTCTTTTGCCATGGGGATGAGCGTCACACCCTTTGCAAGGATATGCAGTTCGCGGGCGTGGACGCTGGTCTCGCCGGTGCGTGTCACGAAGACATAACCCTTGACGCCGATCACATCGCCAATGTCGACATACTTCAGCAGGTCATAGACCTCGCCGAGATCGTCGGACTTGAGGTAGACCTGAATGCGTCCCTGCATGTCTTGCAGATGCAAGAAGCTTGCCTTGCCCATGCGGCGGAACGTCATGATGCGTCCGGCTACGGAGACGTCGGCATAGTCTGCCGCCGTCGCTTCGGTGTATCCGTTGAGGATGTCCATCGACCCGTGCGTCTTTTCATAGACGGATGGATAGGGATTGATCCCGGCGGCGCGGAGTTGGTCGAGTTTTTCGCGGCGGATCCGCTCTTGTTCGTTGAGTTCGTGTTCGATCATCCGGCAAAGATAACGGTCGCGCTCGTCAGGACGCTGTGCGGGCGCGTCGTTGACGTACGACCTCGAACAACACGATGCCGGCAGCAACGGAAGCATTCAGCGAAGCGACGTGGCCGGAGAGCGGGATCTGGACCACATGGTCGCATACGGCCTGGACGGCCGGATGCAGGCCGTCACCCTCGCTGCCGATCACCAGAATCGTCGGCCCGACATACTCGATCTCGTCATAGTTGACTGACGCCGGCACAGCCGTACCTACGACGGTCCACCCTGCTTCGCGACATAATTTGATCGCATTGGAGACGCGCGTGACCTTTGCCATGGGCAAGTGTTCCAGGGCACCGGCCGATGCTTTCACGGCGGCCGGCGTCACCGGCGCTGAATAGTTCTCCGGCACGATGAGTCCGTACACGCCGGCGGCTTCGGCACTGCGGGCGATGGCACCAAGATTATGCGGGTCGGTGATGCCGTCAAGGATCAACAGCAGCGGGTTGCGCTGTGTTGCCAGGCAGTCATCCAGCATCGTCTCCAGCGTCAGCGGTGCGCGCAGCGCACGCAGCGCGATCACGCCTTGCGCATCATTGCGTTCAACGCCGAGCTGCTGTTCCAGCGAGCCGAATTTGCGGCGGTCCATTGCCGAGCACGTCACACCTGCGCGGTCAGCCAGCGCGCGGATGCGATGGATCGGTGCGTCTTCGATGCCGTAGGCCAGGAAGATCTTCTCCAGCGGCGCGTTGGCGGAGAGGGCTTCGATCACGGCGCGACGTCCGATGATGTAGCGCTCCGAATCATGAGCACTCATGCCAGCCCCCTAAGAATATCGGCGAAGATCTCACCGAATTTGACGACGTCGGTATAGGTGTTGTAGAGCGGTGCCGGAGCGATGCGGATGACGTTGGGATGACGCCAGTCCACGATCACGCCGCGGGCATGCAATTGTTCGAAGATGGCGCGTCCGTTCGTGTCGAACTGCACGGAGAGTTGGGCGCCGCGTCGGTGACGATGTGTCGGCGTGATGATGCGGATATCCTTGCGTCCGTGGACGACGGCGAGGATGACCTCTTCGAGCAATCCCGTGAGCTGGTCGCGTTTGGCCGAGATCTGCGGCATACCGGCTTCGGAGAAGATGTCGAGTGATGCTTTGTGGGCAGCCATCGAAAGGACCGGAGCGTTGGACAACTGCCATCCGTCGACGCCGAAGGTCGGTTCAAAACCGTGTGCCATTTGGAAGCGCGTTGACTCTTCATTCCCCCACCATCCGGCAAGCCGGACGAGTTCGGGACGGCTGGCATGACGCTCGTGGACGAAGGCACCGCCGACACCGCCGGGACCGGAGTTGAGGTATTTGTAGGAGCACCAGACGGCGAAGTCGGGACCCCACTCATGCAGTTTGAGTTCAACATTGCCGACAGCGTGGGCGAGATCGAAGCCCACCTTGGCACCGGCAGCATGTCCTTCGCGTGCGATCAGTTCCAGGTTGAAGAACTGTCCCGAGTAGTAGTGCACGCCGCTGAACATCACCAAGGCAAGCGAGTCGCCGTGTTCGCGGATCGCCGCGACGATCTGGTCATCGGTCAGCTCATGACTTCCCGGCGCCGGCTGGAGCTCGATCATCGCCTGTTCGACGTCGTGTCCGTGCAGACGGATCTGCGACTCAATGGCATATCGATCCGACGGGAATTCCGCACCGGCCATCAGGATCTTGTACCGCGTTGACGTCGGCTGATAGAACGAGATCATCATCAGGTGCAGATTCACCGTCAGCGAATTCATCGCCACCACTTCATGCGGTTTTGCGCCGACGATCGCCGCCAGCGGTTCCTGGAACATCCGGTGGTAGCTGAACCACGGATGCCGGGCATGCATGTGCCCTTCTACGCCAAAGGTGCGCCAATCTTCCAGCTCATTCACCACGGCCTCTTGCGTGGTCGACGGCTGCAGGCCCAGCGAGTTCCCGGTAAAGTACAGAACCGTCGCGCCGTTCTGCGTCGGAAAATGGAAACGATGTCGGTAGGGGGCAAGCGGATCGCCCGCATCCAGGGATGATGCCCTGACGTGAAACTGTTCTAACATGTTCGGGTTCTCGTGGTTTCTCTACGTACAAAGGTAGGGGGCTTCTTATCTTAGATGATGATGAAAAGTATCGCCACCATGATCCTAGCATCAGCCGTCCTTCTCAGCGGCTGTTATTACAACTACATGGAACGGCCGCGGCCGATGAAAATGCGCTGCACGGTCGACAAGGAACGCTACACCAATTCGGCCGTCAACGTCTTCGAGACCAACGGTTACCGCATCGTCGAACGCGACGATGCCCAAGGTCTACTGATGGTGCAAGACTCCGTCGAAAAGGTCGCCTGGCGCTTCGAATCCCTCACGCGCACCTGGAAGATCCAGCGCGTGGCCGACACGCTCATCGTTGAGGTCTGGAGCGTCTCCACCCGCAAGGACGGCTCGGACGTCAAGCAGACCTGGGACAAGCAATACTCCGACGAGATCGTCAAGGAGTGGATGCGCCCGATCATGGTCAGCTTGGAGAGTGCGTGTGGGTTGGGTAGTCCGATCGCGCCGTAACAATTCCGTCGGTAGCCATCCAAGAGATCCTGTGGCTCTGGGAGACTACCGACGGATTGATCACACAGTACACCGCTAGTTCGCGATCACCTCACAATGTTTACCTTTTGCGTAAATGCGACTCCCTCGGGATTTGTCGCTGATAGCAGATAGACACCGGCGGTGAGTCCTTTAAGATCGAGTTGCAGCACATCTGTGGAGTAACATGATGTCGTCACAACAATGCTACCGTCGATGGTAGATAAGTGCACTACGACGTCTCGCTCCGGTCCCTTGGTGTCGTCCGACTCGGATGAGTCACAGCACAGGTTGACGACCACATTCAGTCGATCGCCGGCTGGATTGGGATACACACATAACTCTCCGCTTGCCAAGCGCTGCTGCATGGAGCGTAGATCAAGGATGTTACGCTCTCCGTGTTTGGCAAAGCGCATCGAGCGCTCGTATGCGATCTCGACGTCCTCCACCGGCCACGTTTGATCGTTGGTCGGGACCAGGATAAAGCGGTAGCTGTCGTCCGGATCGGCAAGCAAGGTGTGTGCGCGTCGGTTGACCTTGTTGTTCTGATTGCGGGCAACGGCATTGGCACTAACACGCATTCCATCAGATCTGCGTTCGATGAAGAGTTCACCCACCATGTCATCTTCGCTCCAGGCCTTGGTCATCACAGCAATGTCGTCGACGGCGTCGAACGTTAACCACGGCGTGGCGATCGTGCCACGTTCACTCTTCCGCGGAGCGTTGGCCTCCGTTGCGTTGACCCACCGTTGCAGACTCTCGACCCATACGGGACCAAGCAGAGCAGCACCTGCGGGACCACGTATGCCGCGATAGACGAATCCATGGACCTTCGGTCCTTCGAGTCCTTCCTTGTAGAAGTATTGGCTTGATGTTGCCAAGCCCGGAGCATCTGCGTAAGAGCCTGTCCATACACCACCCGGGTTGTTGTAGATCCGCCTGTTGCGCTGCCAGCCGGGGTTGGCCAACATAGAATAGCGTGCGGCAAGATGCGGATATCGTCCAACACCACTGACGGGTCGCAGGCGTCCGTCGGCAACAAGGTCAGCATGATCATGATCCTGATCCTGACCATAGAAGTTCAGGTAACCGCTCGTAAGACTCCAGATCTTTGGAAGCGGATCATCGACCATAGATTCCGACCAGAATTCAATGACCAGCGTAGAATCATCGTAGTCAAACCAGTTCTGTTGTACCGGTGGGTCTGAGGTCAAATCGCCCACCTGCTCACCCTGAGCGATGTCGGGGCCACGCAGGTTGAGTTCATCAGAGAAGATATAGTTGGCACTTTGTGACCAGATGGTGTCAACTCGCAAGGCATGTGCGGACCAGTCTGCTATGTCAAACACGCGGCGACCAACCACCCACGGTCCGAGATTGTGCTCGAAGTCCTCGGTCCTCGTTTCCCATACGACGCGCTCGGCTTTATGGTTTACCAGTCTGAGTGTGTCAAGCCTGACCAAGTCACGGGTGTTCCAATCCGAGAGATGTCGGTACAGGGCCGGATATCGGTGGATCGCATTGATAGACTGTGCATTGTTGATGGTCGGTACCGGTCCTTCCAACACCGCAACACTGGAGTCTTGCACTAGCATGATAGGCGTGCCGCTTACAGTAATCGAGCTATCCGGACTAAGGTAACAGTGAACACTATCGTTATCGACTCGCAATCGGGAGTACATCACGTACCGCCCAACATCCGGCAGCGGTCCCTCCTGCCATACGAGGCCCGCATCGGTCTCGCCAAGGTGGAGCTTCGAATACGAATTCAGCGACGGGTGCGACGCAACATCGCCTAATGATATCGGGAGGTACCGTTTGAACAACGTATCGACACCCTCAGCAAACTGTCGCTCGTGTGGCGCTTTGAATCCAACGCCGATACCTAGTGTAGCATGCGACCAGCAGTAGTAGTTGCCTTCGGATGATGCGTTGATCATGGGTGTACCCCAGTGCTTCAGCATCGGTTCGTCTGGTGCTGCTACGATCTCGAGTCCTTCTGCTGGATGGGTCGCGAGGTAGGTCACCTGTTCAGTGCGTGCGGATTGTGCCGGTAGGACCGCTTCGGCGATCAACACGCGCCTGCTCTCAGTGGGAGGAAGCTCGCAGGCAAAGACAGCATAGACCTTGGCCTTCAACACGGGCTCCGTGCGGTCAAAGCGCGCTACGATGGCCGGGTAGCCGCAGGAGAAATCCGCGGTATCGACCGGTTGGCCATTCTCACGGACGATCACGGCGTTCGACAACAGGATCGGCGCTTCCCACATGATCGTCGACGCATCAAACGTGTTGACGTCCGGTGCCGTGGGTGGGTCTGCCAACACGAGGGCTTGACTGCGCTGGTAGTAGACAGATAGAAACGCATTGGACGTACCGCCATTGGAAATGTCGTCGCGACGCCGATGATACACGCGGTGGTACCACATGCTATCGCCGTTCACTTGCCGGAAATATGTCCGGCTGTCCACGGTGTCAGTGACCAAGATCATGGAGTCTACCTTGGGGTAGGCCACCATCTTGCGTTGGTTCGAGTGATCCAGGTAACCGAACTCGGCGTCGTTGGTGTGGGCCTGTACCGGCGTGACCTTCAACATCACCCCTTCGCCCGGCATGAGTTTCAAGTGCAGCTTCGTATCCTGGCCGATGACGGTATCCAATGCGGCGATGCCTTGGCTGGTGTCGGTGACGACGCCGATGGCTTGTACGCGCAGGTTGCGCCAGTGTCCGTCGGGGTGGCGGTAGCGGAACGGCACCTCGACCATCCGGGCACCGGCCTGACGAAAACGGGCCGCCTTCGTCGTATCGGCAGCAATGGCCTCGTACTGTTGTTGATACGTGAGAAATGTGTCAAGGTGTACATGGTTGACATCTATCACAGGGATGTAGGCAGTGTCATACAGGAACGGACTGGCACGGCGGTTAAGCACACCAACAACGAACTGTTGGTCCAGGGGCACGACTCCGTTCTGCAGAACGGTCAGCTCAACGAAGGTCGAATCCGGTGTATCCCACGTCCAGGTCTTACTCACCGAGTCGCGGAGTGGGTGCCGCGTTCGAACGGAGTCGGCGTTCACCGGATTGTTCAAGAGTGCGGCATCACCCTTGTTCCAGGTGCGAAAGCCGCGATGGTACCACGCCCTCAGGTGTAGACTGTCAAGGTCGTTTTCACCGGCGGCAACTACATCGTGCACTGACTGGAGGGCGCTGCGCATGCTCTGCCAGCCAAGGTAGAACAGGCCCGGCGTGGTTGATTGGTACAAGTAGGCCAACGCCGTGTCCACCGGCACTTGGTTGGCCGTTAGAATATGCCAAAGGCCCGTCGAGTTACTGCTCTCCAACCAGTCGCCGCCGACTTCTTCGTCGCGTGCACCGTATGATGCTAGCTGGTTCGTCCGTGCCAGTGCTGATGCCGGACTTCGCAGGGCATTATCGGCTGGACCATAGGCCATACCGTATGATTGGAAGTTACCATCACCCGGCATTGAGATCTGCTGAGATGTCGTCACCGTATCGGGGTTAGCGCCCCAGAAGTATCCAAGGCCCTTTGCGCCGAGGATCAAGTCGCTCCAAGCCAACAGTCGAACCTCTTCGCCCGTAAGGTGCCGGATCTGACTCCGCGGGTTAACAAACAGTGTGTCGGATCGTCCGGCAGCCGTATCAACGATCGTTGTATAGTCGGCGCTCAGCCACACGTTTGGGATCCAGCACAGATCGTCGCGGAAAAGGTAGGTGGCCTCCTTCATCTGCAGATAGCGATTGTACTCGATCATTGATTGCAGGCCTGCCTGCGGCACCTTCAAACCAAACGGATAGACGTCGTCAACCAATTCCGGCGTTGGTGATAAGCCGGTGAGCGGTAGCGACGTTGGTGTGCCGAGGACCGATGTGATCAACAGATCATAGTCGGCGGTATCTTGAAACAGTACCGAGTGACGTCCCCATCTGTGATAGTAGGTCCTCTTGCCGAGGTTATCCATACCACCGTTGCCGCGTAGATAATACGGTGCCAGCCCCTCGTTGGTGATACGCGACGTATGCCCTTCCCACACGTCGGTAATGCCCGTGGCATAGAGGTATCTATCCAACCACCAAACTGACTCATCCAATAATCCGATCTCCGTCATGGTTCGGCTGTCGAACAGGTCGTGCATGTATCCCATTCCGTTCCAATAGGCCGCCGGACCTTCATCACGGTTATACCAGCGCCAGATACGGATCGGCTCATTGGGCGGCGTGTTATGCGTGGAATTCCATATCGTCATGTTATCGGCGATGGCCTGATATCCTTCAAGGATGGTCTCGTCATGATAGCCCTGCGTAAACCAGGTGTAGTTCTCCGTCCCCAACTGCACCCAGTCTATGGCAACGTCGCTCTGGCCGTTGTATTCCACGTCAACCCACAGGCGAATGATGCGTGCACTGTCCTTATCTGACGTCAGCTCGATGGGCTTGCCCAGCCGCTGACGGTTGCGGAGGTAAAAGTTGCGATCAAACAGAACAGTGCCATGTGTCTGCTCAGGTACAAGTCTAACGTGTCCTTGAATCGTAACGTCTCGCACGGAGTCGGTGGTATTGCCGCTCGGTATCATGCCTCTGGTGATCACCATCGTCGTCGTCACCGTTGCGGGCCGTGCAACCAGCGGTCGCACAACTCCCCTGCCCTTGCCATCCAGGCGGAGCGGAACAGCAACGTTAGCAGTGTTTGTGTTAGGGTCCGGAACCGAATCAAACCGCACCAGGCCTTGCGTGCCGTCGGCAAGTTGATAATGCACCCGCAGGCGTAAAACCTCCGCCGAGTCCATCGTCGTGTCGGCCGGATCGGTGCGCCGGACGTTGACGCCAAGGTACATCAGGTGGCCATTGAACGACCTCGACTGCTCGAACTGCCGATCTTTGGGCCACTCACAAAACTCTTGCTGTGGCCATGACTGATCTAGTACCGTTGTCCATCCTGTGATGCCTGTTTTTGTAAGCGCGAACCGATGGAAGTTCACATCGGTGCTGTCAGCAGTCGTCGTTCCGTGGTGATGCTGCCGAAACCCCCACACCGCCCGTTGACGGTCGCCGGGCCGAGGTGTCAGTGCCGCCGTATCCACCAACAACTCCGGATGGAAGCGCATCCCCTGCGCTTCGATCAAACTTGGTCCGTTGCCGTGGCCAAGGTCGAAAATGAGCCAGTCTTGGGGTGGAGTCGCGCTCCTACCGGCTTTATAGGCATTCGTAAACCATGGAAACTGTGACGCTCCTGCTGTTGTGTCTTTGTACATGGTCTCGGGAATCTGCCACGAAGGCGCCATCACGAGGCGTGCGCCCGGCAGAATGCGGCGAATGGAACGCTGGGGCATTGTATCAGTGACTGCGTGATCACTGAATGGGTAGTCTATATGCCAAGCGTTCATCTTGAGGTCAGCGTTGACGCCGTTGAGCGCACCGCCCCAGTTCCACATTCGCACCATCGGAGGTCGTGGCGCATACAGCGCATCGATCTCAGCACCGTCCGTTGCGTTGAGGGTATTGCGTAGTGCTGACGGACCTAGTGTTTGAGTGTAGGCCGCTGTAACATTCAGCAGAAGTGTTGCGGCAACAAGTGCGGTCGATATGGTTGTGTACATAACATCCTCCTACCGCACGATGGTGAATGATGAAAACAACTGGCGCTTTGCTGTGCGCACCATAAGGCGATAGGCGCCGGAACTCAGATGGCCGATCGCCAGCGTCACAGGTACTGCGGGATCGGTCACCGGTTGGGTGATGACCGTGTGGCCATCACCGGAGAAGACCTGTACTTCTTGGACGACCTCGCCGAATGACGTGCCGGCAAACTCGATGGCAAGAATGTTGTCGCGCTGGATGACGATGACTTCACGTGCTGACGAACCATTAGCTTCATCCGGCGTGCTCGTGACCGCCGGCACGAGGGCGTTGCAGCGGAGGATAGAGGAGTCTTTGACTGGCGAGTTCCAGCATGAAAGCAAGAAGCTCTTGCTTGGGTGCACGATCAGAGATCTTTTCTCAGGAGAATCCAAGAATAGAAACGATAAATCAATGAGGCATCTAGTCGATAGTTCCTCGGTATCAAACTCCCAAACAACGTTTAGATGACCACCGTCAGATCCACGCGCGTGGCATGTATTCGAGGTCGGCAAGAAGTACGCATAGCTATAGGTAAAGTCCGGATGCCCATCAACGCCGCTCCAAAAGTACTTGGTGAACGTCAAGCGCTCACCTGTGGTCAGGTTGATGGCTTCGACGTAATTCTGCGATCCGCCCGGGAGGCCGTTGGTCTCGATGGCGACAATGTAGAGCCAATCAGAGTTGGATGGGCGGAGGATACCGGCGGACACAGGGCGCACCGTCCAACTCCGCAGTATCTGGTTTGTTGCAACATTGACTTCCTGAAGTTGCCTCGTGCTTCCGTAGAGGTAGTAGACGTTGCTTCGATCATCGTCATACCAGGCAGATACGGGTTCTGGAAGAGTGTCAACGATCTCTAACGTCGAAGCCTTCATTACCAGATTACCGTGGATCACGCGATCTAGTCGCTTGGAAACTGCTGATAGGCTGGTATGGCTGAGATTCTTCCACACCATGACCGAGTCGGCATCAAGATCCCACATATTGAGACTGATCGAATTGGTGTTTGCTTGCGCTAGATATCGTAAGTCTGCATCAGTTCTGTAATACGTATGGCCGTACGTGTTGTCCTGGTAATACCGTGCCTTCAGTTTCCGGTATGCTCCGGTC
>CAYXQJ010000003.1:185983-199720 GCA_964467455.1 uncultured Hyphomicrobiales bacterium
ATCTGCGTGAGCGTCACGTAGGCGGACACGATCAGTGTGGTCCGCAGAAGATGAGCAACGTTCAATAACATCTTGAACCTCTAAGTTTCATGCTCATACTTACGGACATGATTGGTCCATGAGACCTTAACAAAACCTTAATGCGGTTATGGCGTTCAGAGGTCTCGTGCGAACGTTCCTAGATCTCGATCTCCATCAGCAGCATCGCACTGGCCACCACCTTGCCTTGGGCGTCGAGTTTGAGGGAGACCGTTCCGCCCCCTCCCAAGGTGTTGTGGAGAACGAAATTGAGCGCCCAAAGGTTAGGAAGCTCGTAACGGTCGACCGGGCCGAGGCAGATGCCCTCGAAGTGGGCCTTGACGCGTTCGGCCGTGAGCTGCTCACGCAGGATGGGATAATATTCGGCTTTGTAGGCGATCACACCACAATTGGCGGCGTCGCCTTTGTCGCCACTACGGGCGTGGGCCAGTTGGGATAGGGGTACTTTCATGCCTAAAAATACGAAGGGGGCGGTTGGTACGTCCTAACCCGCCGAAATCGCTAACTTTGTAAGCTATAACGACTAGCATCGCCACAGGAGCGTTATGAACCGTGTCATGTTCAAATCCAAGATCCACCGGGCCCGGATCACGCAGGCCGACCTCTATTACGAGGGCAGCCTGACGATCGATCAGGACCTGATGGAAGCCGCCGACCTTATCGCCTACGAAAAGGTCGCTGTGGTGAATATCAACAACGGCGAACGCTTCGAAACGTACGTCATCCCCGGCGATCGCGGCAAACGCGAGATCTGCCTCAACGGCGCCGCTGCCCGCAAAGGACAGATCGGCGATGAGGTGATCATTATCTCCTACACCACCCTGCCTGATGAAGAGGCAAAGGTGTGGGAACCGACCGTGGTCCTCGTTGACAAAAACAATGATGTCGTGTCCCTCTCCCACTCGGTAGAGGCCTACACGTCGATGAACCGGAACAACTGATCCATGGCCGTTCAACGTCCTCTGGCCGTCGCCATCCTCGCTGCCGGCAAAGGTAAACGTATGGGCGACCCGGAAAAGGCCAAGGTCCTCGCCCTCCTCCACGGCACTCCCCTGCTCGGCCACGTCCTGCACACCACACAGGATCTGCAGGCCGAGCGCGTAGCCGTCATCGTCGGACACCAGCGTCAGGCCGTCATGGACTACGTCGCCGACGTCATGCCACGTGCCACGTGCCAGATACAAGAGGAACAGTTGGGGACGGGACATGCCGTCCAGCAGACCGAACCGGTGCTGGGTGACTTCCCCGGTGACGTCCTGATCCTCTCCGGCGATGTTCCCCTACTCTCTGTGGACACCCTGCAGAAGATGCTCGCCGAACACCAGTCATCGGAAGCAACGCTGACAGTCCTCACCACGAACGTCCCCGACCCCACAGGGTACGGTCGTATCATTCGTTCTGAAGGGGGCGACCTAGTTCGTATCGTCGAACACAAAGACGCGACACCGGAAGAACTCGCCATCACCGAGATCAATTCCGGCGTCTACCTGGTGAGTGCCAACGACCTGTTCACATCGCTCAGCAAGGTCAAGAACACCAACGCCCAAGCCGAATATTACCTGACCGATATCGCCGCAATCCTCAACGAAGAAGGCAAACGCGTCCGCGTCTTCAACACTCCGGATTGGACCGAGGTCCACGGCATCAACACCCCGCAAGACCTCGCGGCGGCCTCTGAAATCTTCACCCAACGCATTGAATCTTCTTCCCCCTCTCGAACTCGAGAGGGGGCTAGGGGGTGAGGTACTCACAAACATGATCACCCAGCTCGACCACATCGGCATCGCCGTCAAGGACCTTGACGCCGCCATGGATCTCTACACGAAGATCTTCAACGTGGATTCCTTCCACCGCGAACGCGTGGAAGACCAAGGTGTGGAGATCGCCTCCTTCGAGCTCAACGGCGTGCGCATTGAACTGACAGCGCCGACGAATGACGACACACCGATCGGCAAGTTCATCGCCAAACGCGGCGAAGGGATCCACCACGTGGCCTTTCGTTCCGATGCGATCGCCGATGATCTTTCGGCGATGAATGAGAACGGCATCAATTTGATCAACACCACACCGCAGCCGGGAGCGCACGATATGCTCATCGCCTTCCTTCATCCGAAGTCGACCGGTGGTGTGTTGATGGAACTTTGTTCGGAGAAATAAGATGGCTCGCCTTACGCTTCTGCGTCACGGTCAATCACAATGGAACCTCGAGAATCGCTTTACGGGATGGGTCGATGTCGACCTCTCTCCGCTTGGTGAAGAAGAAGCCACCAAGGCCGGCGCTCTCCTGAAGGATGTACCGGTTGACGTGCTCTTCACGTCCGTGTTGACGCGCGCGATCCGCACGGCTGACCTTGCACTGACATCCGCCGGCAAACACGATCTGCCGACGCATCGAGATCAAGCACTCAACGAGCGTCATTACGGCGACCTGCAAGGACTGAACAAAGCAGAGACGGCCGCAAAACACGGCGATGAACAAGTCCACATCTGGCGCCGCAGCTACGACATTGCACCGCCGAATGGTGAATCACTCAAAGACACACAAGAACGGGTCGCCCCCTACTATCAATCACAGATCGTGCCGCTGCTCAAAGAAGGCAAGAACGTCCTCGTCGTTGCGCACGGCAACTCGCTTCGCGCTCTGATCATGTTCGTTGAACATCTCACGCCCGAACAGATCCTCAAGACCGAAGTCGCTACCGGCGTCCCCATCACGTATGAACTCGACCAGGACCTCAATGTACTCTCGAAAACCGTCCTCACTCCGTAAGAAAAACTCCGGCTTCGCCGTCGCAGTCTTAGCTGTCGCCGTGTTAGCTGTCGCCGTGTTAGCTGTCGCCGTGTTACCTGTCGCGGTTTTGGCCGCAAAAAGCGACGACGCTGTCCTTGATGCGCTGAAACTCGAACTCGATCGTTCGATGAAGGGGCTGGCCGGTGAACAAACGCCGCCCTACTTCTTATCGTACGGTGTGACGGAAACATCGTCAACGGTGATCGCTGCGTCGTTCGGTGCGATCATTCTCGACAACACCACAAAAGATCGCGTCCTCGACGTTGATCTTCGCGTTGGTTCGTATCAACTCGACAACACACGGCCGATCCGCGGCGTCGCCTTTGAACTTGGCCGCGGTACACGCGGCGTCTCCATGCCCATGGGTGACGATGTTGATGCCTTGCGTACGATCATTTGGCGCGCAACAGACAAGGCCTATAAGTCAGCCGCAGAACGTTATGAGAAGGTCCTCACCAATCAAAAAGTGAAGGTCCGCGAAGAAGACACCTCGGCCGATATGTCGATGGAAAAAGCGTATCAATATCTGCAACCACTCGCCCCCTTCAAATTTGATACGGCGATGTGGAGAGAACGCGTCAAGACGGTATCGGCAGTGTTCAAAGGGCATCCGGAGATCTTCACCGGACAAGCGTCGTTCCAAGCCGACCTGGTGGTGAAGACCAATGTGAACAGCGAAGGCAGTGTGGTGCGCGTGGTGGAGCCGATCGTCAAGGTCTTCATCACGGTGAAGTCGAAAGCTGATGACGGCATGAGCTTGCCCTTGTATGAAAGTTATTCGGCCTATACGGCAGATCGCATTCCATCCGAAGAGCAACTGTTGGCTGATGCACGTCGGTTGCTCGATCTATGCTTGAAGTTGCGCACGGCACCGTTGGCAGAAACCTATACCGGTCCGGCGATCCTCTCCGGACGCAGCAGCGGCGTGTTCTTCCACGAGATCTTCGGACACCGTGTGGAAGGGCATCGTCAAAAGGACGCGAACTCGAGTCAGACGTTCAAGACCTTCGTCAACAAGAAGATCTTACCGGACTTTATCAATGTGGTGTTCGATCCGACGATCCGCACACTTGGTGGACGCGATATCGTGGGTGCCTATCAGTATGACGATGAAGGCATGCCGGGACAACGCGTTGTCGCCGTCGACTCCGGCGTGTTCAAGAACTTCTTGATGTCGCGCTCACCGATTGACGGTTTTCCAACCTCCAACGGTCACGGTCGACGTCAAGCCGGCAACAAGAGCGTCTCACGTCAATCCAATCTGATCGTACAAGCGTCTCGCACAGTCCCGTACGACACGCTGATCTCGATGCTTCGTGCCGAGTGCAAGAAGCAGAACAAAGAATACGGATTGTTGTTTGAAGACATTCAAGGGGGCTTCACCTTTACCGGAAGAACGGTCCCCAATGCCTTCAACGTCCAGCCGCTGGTTGTCTATAAGATCTTCGCCGACGGACGTCCCAACGAATTGGTTCGCGGCGTCGACCTCATCGGCACACCGCTCACCACCTTCAACAACATCGTCGCCGCTGCCGATGACCTCGGCATCTTCAACGGTGTCTGCGGTGCAGAATCGGGCGGCGTACCGGTAAGCGCCTCATCACCATCACTGCTCGTGAGTACCATCGAAGTGCAGAAGAAACAGAAGTCGCAGGCCAAGCCACCGATCTTGAATGATCCGACAGGGGGAGGAAGGCCATGAGGAACTTCGTTGTCAAACTACGTTGTCTAACTACGTTGTCTAATTTCATTGTCAGTCTTCGACGTCCAACTGCGTTGGCCAATTTCATTGTCAGTCTTCGACGCCCAACTGCGTTGTTGAACTTCGTTGTTGGAGTGTTCCTCGCCACGGCTGTCGCTCCGAGCATGGCAAAGAATGACGATGAGATCATGCGGGCGATGCATGATGAGCTCGTTCGTAACATGATGGAGTTGCGTCTTGATGGATTGGCGACGCCCTATCATATCGAGTACACGCTCACGAAGCGGCATCGACTTGGCGCACATGCCATCTTGGGCATTGTTGATGATATCGACACGGCCAGCACGGCAACAGTGACGGTGCGAGTGCGCGTTGGGACGCCGAAGTTTGACAACACGAATTTCTTTGATGTGTCGCTGGGCTTCTTTGGGTCGAGTGATGACGAAGAAGCGTTTCGCAATCGTCGTGTACCGCTTGACGTGAGTTATGAAGCACTGCGTCGCGAGTTGTGGTTAGCCACCGATGCCTGTTTCAAACAGGCGGTTGAGATCTATGCCAAGAAGTCGGCTGTGGTGAAGAACCGGATGCGGACGGATACGACGTGGGATTTTGCGTTGATGCCGGGATACACCACGGAAGAGACGTCGCAGTCCGCCATCACAACGAATATCGACCACATACGCGCGGTCGTTGAGCGCGTCAGCGCCGCGTTCCGTAATGCAAAGCACGTGCAGGCCTCACGTGTGGGTATGGAGTTTGTGCCGGAGGAGACGTTCTACGTCAACTCCGAAGGTCGACGTATGCACAAGGTTGAGACCTTTACGGGTCTGGAGATCGTGGCCACCACGCAAGCTGATGATGGAATGCCCCTTACCAAGTCGTATGCGGTCTACGGCACACAACCAAAAGATCTCCCGTCGACGGATTCCCTAGTGCGTGCTGCCGAGAGCATGGTGCGCATGCTTGACGTGATGAAGACAGCACCAACGATCGAGCCATATTCGGGTCCCGTGTTATTCGAAGGTCAAGCCGCAGCACAAGTGCTTGCTCAAGAATTCGCACCGAACCTTGTGGCACAACGTCAGCCGATGTCAGAAAGCGGCTTCTCTACGAACGATCGGTCGACGGCCTTCCAGAACAAGATCGGCGCCCGCGTCCTGCCGGAGTGGCTGTCGATGAAGGACCTGCCGTCGCTCAAGAGTCTGCAGGGAACCGCTGTTGCCGGACACTACACCGTCGACGATGAAGGCATCCCCGCTCAAGACGTCAATGTTGTCGAGAAGGGCTATCTCAAGGCACTTCTCTCATCGCGCGTCCCAACGCGTCGTGTGCGAGCCACCAACGGCCACCAACGTGGCGGCGGCGCTATGTTCTCTGTCCTCAAGCTCGATGCCGAGAACACCAAGAACGTCTTGTCAAAATCTGACCTTCGGAAGAAACTCCTCAAGCTTGTCAAGGATCGTGAACTCGACTACGGCATCATCGTCCGCGAGATCACCGACCAAAACATTCTGATGACGGGTTTGTTCCCGTTGCTGCAAGGTGACCTGCCGATGTCCTCTCAAGGCACCCTGCCCCTCGTCGAAGTCGTCAAGCTGTATCCCGACGGACGTGAAGAGGTCATCCGCGGCGTCGAGGGTGCCGGCTTTGCACCATCCCTCTTCAAAGACATTCTGGCCGTCGGCAAGACGCCGACCGTCCACAACTTCCTCGCCCGCTCCGTCATCCCCTCGTTTATCTCAGGGGGCTCGCAGTTCGTGATCTCCACGATCATCACACCGGATCTGTTGTTCGAGGATGTGGAGGTGAGGCCGAGGGAAGGCGACCTTCCGCGTCCGCCAAGGCTCTCACGTCCGTGAGTCTTCGTGGGGGTCTGCGTGGGGGTCTGCGCGGGGGTCTTCGTGGGGCTTGTTGCGCCACCACATTCGGCGATAGATTCTTTCTCTATAGGGTCCATTGTAGCGCGGGTCTCGCTCCAACAGTGAGCGACAGAACTCGATCGTCGAGATCGACAGCTGCAACAAGCGTTTATCGATCTCTTCCGCTTGATCCTCAGAGATGATCTTTCGCTCTTGTGACATCCGCACTTGATTGCGCAATTCATAGAGTGACGCATCGGCATACAACATGAATTGAATGCGTTCACCAGTCCCGCTCCTTCCATATCCTTCCGCAATATTGTTCGGTATACTATCAGCCGAACGAACGATCTGGATGCCCATGGTTTGCTGGTGAAAGAACGACCATGCCGCAACGATCGCCGAGATCTCAGCAGCGATCTCAATGGCGTCCTTGTGAATCCGCAATGATGTTGGTGTGTCCATCGTGTACTCCCGGTTTTTATACCATCGTGCACGGTAGACCCCAAAACGTGACATCCCCACGAAGACCCCCACGAAGTCCCCCACGAAGACCCCCACGAAGACCCCCACGAAGACCCCCACGAAGACCCCCACAACGTCCTACATGAGCCGCAGGCGAATCCCAAGGTACAACATCCTCGGCGTCGTCGGCGCATACGCCAAGCTTGCATCGAAGAGCGGACCGAACGGGTCGTTGGCGGCGATGATCGGATTCTCGAGAATGAAGTTGGTCACGTTCTCGGAGCCGAGGTAGACATCGACGTTGTCGAAGCGTTTGGTGATCTGCGCGTTGACGCGCCACCAGCCGTCGTAATTCGTTGGACGTTGCTCATTGGTGGGATTGCCTTCTGTAGTTGGGAGACGTCCGCTGCCGTTGTAGACGACCGTGCCATCTACCTGCCATTCGTCGTCAGAGGTTTGCCAACCAACGGTGACCAATACGCGGTGTTTGCTCACCATCGGTACTATCTGCTCAATGCCGTTGAAGGGGGCAAGCACTTCCAACCAGCGATAGGCAACAACAAGCTCAAGGTTGGAGACGGGCGAGAAGAGGGCTTGCGCCAATACGTGCGTGCTGTGACTGTTGCCGTTGAGATTGGTCACCCAGAGTTCACGAACAGAACGATCGTAGTCGACGATGACCTGGTTGGTGAAGTCGGTACGGTAGATCTCGGCATCGAAGGTCACCGGACGCGTAAAGATCTCGACGGTCTTGGTGAACGACAAGCCGTAGTTCCAACCATCTTCCGGACGAAACGAGGGATCGAAGTTCAGAGATCGAGAGTTGATGTACGAAGAGATGTTCTCGGTCAGCGGACTGGCAACACGCCAACCGCGGCCGAAGGAGCCGCGCAGGGACGTCATGGCATCGATCGCCCACTTGGCATGTAGACGCGGCGTAGTGCGCGTACCAAACATGTTGTGAGCGTCAACGCGCACGCCGGCCACGACCGTCAACTCATCCGTTGGTGTCACTGTTGCCTCGGCATACACACCCGGCACCGATTCTTGCCGGGCAAAGTGAGTGGCAAGGAGCGACTCATGCACATCGTCATAAAGGTACGATGCACCGCCAATGATGCTCACTTCGTCCGATAGTGTGGCACTAACAACGAGTCGTGCTTGGAAGGTGTACTGTGAGGCGTCGATCGTACGGTCGCCGAATGCTGACACTTGATCATGCACGGCACCGCCGAGAACGATGGACGCGCCACTAGCATCGAGATCTTCGAAAGGATTGAGCAGACCGTATTTGATGAAGCCATCAAGACGCTTGATGCGGGTGTCGATGGCATACCGTCGTGATGCTCCGGTGGAGTCAACGATGGGGTCGATCTGACCGCCGTAGTAGTTGTCAAGCAGGCCGCGGACATACACTTGCCACTCTGTCTCGTCATCATTGAAGCGCCACCGATGCACGGCGTTCAGTTGGTCGAACTGCGGAGTGTCGTAGAAGCCGTCGTTGTTGTTGTCGATCGTTGCCTTCTGCATCCGACCGTGGAACATCGTCATGGTAGCGAGGTGATCGCCGACCTGCTGCGAACCGTAGAGATTCAGCTCGAGACGTTCCATGGAGTTAGCGTAGGCGTTGGCGAACAGCGTGACGGGCACAAGTGGGTCGTGTTCGCAGACGTTGATGGTGCCGGTGAGGCCTTCATAGCCAGTGGTGACCGTGGCTGCCCCCTTCGAAATAGAGACAGATTCCATGAACGGACCCGGGATGTGGTCGAAGCCGAAGGGGATCTCCATGGAGCGGATCAGCGGAACGGCCTCGACCATGGTCTGGCTGTAGAGGCCGCTGAGGCCGAGCATCTGGATGCGGCGAGCACCGCTGACAGCGTCGGCATAGTTGACCTCGACGGTCGGACTGCGCTCGAACGACTCAGCAAGGGAGCAACAGGCGGCGCGGGTGAGCTCGCGCGAGGTGACGACCTCGGTCTTGATGGCCGAACGCGAGATCAGGGGCTGTTCGGCCTCTACCTGGACGGCATCCTGAAGGACGGACGACTCACGCATTTCGAGGACGATGTCATCGCCGGGATGGACCACCGTCAGTGTGTCGTAGCCCACATAGGTCACCTGCAACGTGTCTTGATCATCAACACGTTCGATGGTAAAGGCACCGTCGGCCTGTGTCAGCGTCCCCTTGGCGCGGTTCTTCCAGCGTACCGTCGCACCGCGCAACGGATGGACGTCGGACGACGGACGATGGACGACCTTACCGTGTAGATCGCCAGAATGTGCTTGAGCTGCATCATGCATCATGCATAATGCAAGGAAAAGGAGGATGTACATAAGAGTTCCAACAAATGAAGGAAAGACCTGCAGCGGAATGCGGCAGGGGCGGCGTTGTTGGAACGCGGGCTAGATCAGGAAGACGTCGATGCGCGCAAGGCGGTCGACGGTGCGAGGCGGATGTTCGTTGGCGCCTCGGTCGGGCAGGCTGACCCAGAGATCGGCAAGGGCAGCACCATCAATGAATACGGCGGCCGGTTGCGTAAGGATCGCCCCCTGAAACTCGGCCGGAGCCGGGAGGGCCGGTGCAGGTGTAACGGCAGCGTCGGTATCGACGTTGTGGATCTCAACGAGGTCGGTGCAGCAGGCATCGTCTGCTTGTTCGGACTCATCGGAACAGCACTCCATGGGGTCGCAGGCCTCGGCGACCGGTTCGCCGCCGCAATAATGCATCAGCGTCGGCACGCCGGCAGCGCCTGCCGTGAACACGACAAGGGCGAGGAGGGTGATGATGGTCCGGAGGAATAGCACGAAACAAACTTAACGAAGACGGGGTCAGTATCGTGTTTTCACGCTTGCAACAGACGAAAAAATCGCGTAAGTAGGGATTGTCATTGTTCCATTAGGAGGATCCATGGCCGACGTTGTAAAACACTACGACAATGGTGAGATCACCGTTGTGTGGAAACCGGATCTGTGCCAACATTCGGCAAACTGCTTCCGGAATTTGCCGCAGGTCTTCGACCCACGGGTCAAACCTTGGATCCAGCCGGAGAAAGCCGACTCGGAGATCATCATTCAGGTGGTCAATGCCTGCCCGTCCGGCGCATTGTCGATTCTTAACGGCGCCCCGGAATGAAACATTTCACCGGGTAAACGTATCTTTGCATCTGTATGAAACGCCTGTCGTTGATCGCATCCCTGCTCGTTGTCGCCGTCGTGGCGGCCCTGGCCGTCGAGGCCACGGTCGATTATCTGCGCGCACGTTCAACGGGCTCGGCCGTTGTCCTTGAGTGGCGTTCAACGCAGGAAAGCAATCTCCTGCAGTATGAGATCGAACGCGCGGGCGACGATCAGATCTTCCGCTACGTGGCTGCGGTCAGCGCCAAAGGCAGCAATCAGACCTATAGCTACCGCGACGACGAAGCGTTCAACAAGCGCGATGCTAACGGCAATGTTGCCTCGACCTACTTCACCTACCGGCTCAAATTGGTGCATGCTGATCAGCGCACCGTTTATTCGACCTCTGCCGGTGTCTCTCACAATGTGAGCAGCATCAAGCGCACATGGGGTATGATCAAAGAGATGTTCCGCTGAACATCTACCTCATCGTAGCAGCGTTCCTCCTACTTGTCATTCCGAGCAAAGCCAGGAACGAATCACCGATCCGGTGCGGATTTCACAGCCAAGGCATTCTTGCCGACCGTGCCCGTCCTACCCTTCCTGAATTTGTTGACGATGCCGAAGGACTCTTCCGCGTCCACTTCACGCGCGAAGGCATCGATGCCGTCCCCAGTGCCGATCTCAACCTGAACAACATCCCCGACTATGTTGAGTATGCGCTCGAAGCACTCAACCGGTCGTGGAAACTCTACACCGATACTCTCAGTGCCGGCCCCGTACCGCGTGATGGGGCCAACGGCGGCTCCAGCGCCATCGACGTCTATCTTCTCGACCTGAGCAAGATCGGCTATGGCCTCTATGGCGAAACCGTTCCCGAGACCAAGATCTCCTCGCCGCACTTCCCCAAGTATACGTCGTGGATGCAGCTCGACAATGACTTCGCCGAGACCGACCGCAATGTCTTCGATCAACAGGTCTTCGCCACGTACGGCATCGAAGGTCTGCAGATCACGTGCGCCCACGAGCTGCATCATGTGATCCAGATCGGCGTCTACGGCGACGCTGCCGTACAGCTTTCGATCTACGAGATGACGTCAACATGGATGGAGCAGCGCTGTTATCCGGACATCCGCGATTGGGCCGTCTATGCCGCCAACCTCTTTGAGCAGCCCACACTATGGCCCTTCAGTGATCCCCGCTCCGGTAATGGCTACGTATGGGGATGGTTCCCCAACGTCTATCGTAAACGTGTCGGCGATGATCTGATCTCGGCCCTCTGGTCCAAGATCGGCAGTGGTGCCCGCCCCTTCAATGCTCTTGTGGA
This sequence comes from uncultured Hyphomicrobiales bacterium, assembly GCA_964467455.1. GTDB lineage: Bacteria > Bacteroidota > Ignavibacteria > Kapaibacteriales > Kapaibacteriaceae > OLB6. Next base: position 197,281 of record CAYXQJ010000003.1, read on the forward strand.
TGCCGGCTATGACTTGGGTTATCCTCTTGATTCCGCATTCATCGACCTTCTACCGTACCTCTATCACACCGGTTCACGCGGCGACGAGAACCCCATCCTGCCGGGCGCTGACAGTCTTCCGGAGATCAAGCTTGCCGTTGATGATGTTGCGCAAGAACCATCAACGATCCACAGTGGTGCCCTTCGTCCCTTCGAAGTGCGCGCCGTCCGCTATCAAGTCCCCGCTGCCAGCGGCGGCTCCAGCATCAACACCGGCATCGTCTTTACATGGGCCGATCCCAACGCCTTCGTACAGACCGACGTCCCGGGTTCGCAGAACTACACCATCACACTCACGCCTACACCAACAACTACCGACGTCTTGATCAAAGGCAGCACGTGGGGAGTTCGTGTGCAAGGGGCGAATGTGGTCGCCTATGTTGAGGGGGCTGCCTACGACGCAACACCAGCCCCTTATCCTCAACCCTTGGTCTTGAGCACGACCACACAGGTCCGCATCCCGGTCAACAGCGGCGTCAGTGGCGATGATGTGACCGTGGAGATGATGACGGTGCAGGGCCTTGGACTAGCCAAACAAACATCCGTGCTGATGTTCGACGATGTGCGTCTTGTTGCAACCCTCGACGTCCCGTCCGATATTACTCCCGGCACCTACCTGGTCTCCGTGCAGACCAACGGCGAACGCACCATGCACAAGATCATGGTCAAACGATGATCACGCTTTCGGCAACACAGATCAGTCGTGCCTATGGCCGACGCCGCGTCGTCACTGATCTCTCTCTTTCTCTTGCAGGGGGCGAGCGGCTCGGTATCATTGGTGCCAATGGTTCGGGAAAGTCAACGTTACTGCGCATCCTTGCCGGCGTGCTGCGTCCGGATACGGGCACGGTCTCGCTGACGGTGGACGAGCGCTTGATCGATCGTGAACAGATCCCCCAACACGTGGGGCTGGTTGCCCCCTACCTGAATATCTACGATGAGTTCACACCCTTGGAGCTGCTGAAGCTGCAATCGGAATTGCGCGGCAAATCGAATGCACACGATGTCGCGGAAGCGCAGGCGTTGCTAGAGCGCGTGGGATTGGGTGATCGGATGTCGGATGTTGTGCGCACGTTTTCCAGTGGATTGCGTCAGCGAGTGTTGCTGGCCTTGGCAGTACATTTGAAGCCCGCGATGTTGTTGCTAGACGAGGCAACGATCACGTTGGATGATGCCGGAAGATCGATCGTCGAGCATGAGGTCATGATGCAATCTCAGCGCGGCGGGATCGTAGTGATCGCAACGAATGATCAACGAGAACGACAACTATGTACACGATGGATCGAGATGTCATGAAGAGCTTTTCAACGGCCATCATCGTCTTGATGGTAACTATCGCAGCGATGACCATCGTTGGTTGTTCGGATATCGCCACGGGCGGAGCCGACGGGCGCACACGGCTACAGTTCGATACGTTGGAGTTAAGCCACGTCAAGGTCCCGAACGACCTCAGCTTCTGTGGCGAACGTGTCCCCATCGAGATCCCCGAGGTCTATGAGCGTGCCGAGCGCGAGTTGTTGTTGAATCTGCAATCGCCGGGACAGATCATGCTCTATCTCAAGCGATCGGGGCGGTACTTCCCGATGTATGAGCGTGTGCTCAAAGAAGAGCGTATGCCGGATGACCTCAAGTATGTCAGTGTTGCCGAGAGTGCGTTGTTCATGGCACGTTCCGCAAAGGATGCTGTCGGCTTATGGCAATTCATCGCACCGACGGCGAAGTCTGTCGGCCTCATCGTAGATGAATATGTTGACGAGCGACGTCACCCCGAGAAGAGCACACACGCAGCATGCAAGTACTTGCGCAATGGATACCAGGCCAACGGTTCTTGGACAAATGCCGTTGCCGGCTACAACATGGGTCACGAGAACTTCGACGAGAACATTCGCTTCCAAGGGTCGAAAAACTACTACGACCTCTACCTCAACGAGGAGACCTCGCGCTATGTGTTGCGCATTGCCGTGATCAAGCACATCATGGAGCATGCTCACGAGTATGGCATCATTGTCCCGCAGGAATCCCGATACAAGCCGGATCCGCTGACGCTCGTCAAGGTCACCGAGGCCATTCCCGACCTCGCCCAATGGGCCAAGGCCAACGGCACAACGTACAAGGACGTGAAGCTCCTCAACCCGTGGATCCTCAAGCGCAGTCTGCCGGCACCGAAGACGGGGGCGTGGTACGTGGCGATGTAGGTCTCGGCTACTTACGCTCCCTCGGCCGCTCTTCACTTTTTACTCTCCCTCGGTCCCTTCCTCGCTCCGCTCGGAATGACATTTCTCACCTTCGTGAGAGGGATGCCAGTTCCCTGTTCCCTGTTCCCTGTTTTTACTCTCCCTCGGTCCCTCTCACCTTCGTGAGAGGGATGCCAGTTCCCTGTTCCCTGTTCCCTGTTTTTACT
>CAYXQJ010000004.1:0-155758 GCA_964467455.1 uncultured Hyphomicrobiales bacterium
AATCTATTGCTTAGATCTTTTCCTTGGATGACCTAGTTTGTAAGAAACAGTTCAGCACCACGGATGCTTGAGCATGAAGTAGTAGGGTCCTTCTCCAAGAAGCTGAACCAAATCGCGGTCTGCACTATCCGGCAGGTATATGAGATTGGGCAAGCTGATCCTAGTACCCTCTGGGAGGATAAAACTTTGATCCTCGAGGGTGTCATATTTATCCAGCCAGTAAAGAGTGAAGTCCATGGTATTAGTTCCTAGTAACGATCTACTATCTAAGCTACCGCACGGAATGACTAATCACACCGGTAAGTGGATTGTTTCTGCCGTTGTAGTTCTCTTGACTATCAATGATCATGGGTAACAGAGTGGTCATATCCTACAGAATCTCAAGTGTTCGGACGTGAATGGGCCAACCGTCAGTGCGCGAAACACGGGGGTCCATTTGATTGCGACGTATCTGCGCATCATTCTCATTGAGAATGGACCAAATGGTGTGTGTCTTACCTGCATGATTAGCCCCAGCAAGACCAAACCCATGACCGACGGTTGTTACATGACGCTCAGTCATTAGAAATCGATCATGTAGATCACGCCATACAACGATCGTGATGGAGTCGTGATTGTTGTTGCCCTGGCTATCGAACCAGTTCTTAATCCAACTCGTAGTGTCATCAATATGCTTCGTGTTTGCATCGACATGGAGCGTGATAGAGCGAGGTATCGGGGTTCGATGTGCCTTAATTGCATCGAAAATCCAGCGAAACCGTTGACGTTCACTAGCGAGGTCGAGATACGGGTCTACCACACTGATCGTTGAGGCATGATGCGTCTGTCGTACAAAAAGTGTCGTGAATTCCCGTTCGGACCGTCTGACATCCAGTGTCTCGACGGTATTATGCCAGACACGAGTAGTGGTGAGCTGTGTGACACTAGCGACTTCTACTCCACTCGTTTTGGGGCGCACATTTGCATAGAGAACAAGATCCCGAAACTTTGTGTCGAGTTCAGACCAGTATTTCGTGGGCAGTAGACTCCCTCGGTTCCTATACGATTTCGCGACCGCAATCCATCTGCGGTGAGCGAACCAATCATTCACAGGACCGTCTGGCGAGTCCACGTATAACACACTATTGCGAAGCTTACTCGCAAAAAATTGCGCCCTCAGGTCGGCTTCACTCTCAATCCCAATTTCCGCGCCTAAGTCACTTGTTAGGAATATGTTCGGTGAGAGGATCATGGCTAAAAAATATCCAAGAAAGTATCATCGAAGAATCCATTTGGCCAGGGACGAGAAAGGTTGCCTGAAGGCGTGACGTCAATGGGGATGACTTGACTATGGGAGCCGTCACCCTCAACGAAGATGATCTGTATATCATCAGGTCTTAGAGGACGACCAAGGGACTCAATAATCTTGCCGGAGCGAACTAAACCTAGGAGCCGTAAGATGAGATGTTCAGAGTGTGTCTCAACCATGAGAGAGTTGCCGCGCGCCGTTGAGTCGATCATTGCATCGGCGAGCCGTGCCTGTAGTTTCGGGTGAAGGTGTAGTTCGGGCTGCTCAATCTGAAGTAGTGAGTTCTCACTACCATATAGCATTGCTAGCACTGGTGTAACTTGGCTGATGCCGGTTCCGACTTCGTCTAAGCCGACATAGACGCCAGATGCGTCATCCCAAAGCTTGAGACGTTGTTCAACTGAGTGTGATAGATCCGTACTCTTAGCACCCGTCGATGAAACTGCGTCGCTGAGGTTTACGCCACTATGGAATTGAGTTTTGTCGATCAACTCGACGACTCTGAACTCGTAGCTTCGCATAGTCGCGTCAGTATCTTTCAACCAACAGTTAACCTCGCTAAGCACGATTGGGTTCTGCCGTAGCATTTTGTAGTATTCGCCGCCACCACTGTACCACTCGTCAGCATAAGGATATGATGGGTCAACGTATGCTGACGGCCGAATCCTTAGTTCGGGGAGTGTTCTTACCACTTGGATGTCAAGGCGATCAAGACAGACCTTGTAGATTAAAGGTAGGACATGTTCGGGTAAGTACATGGGACCAGGATGATCCCAAGAGCCCCTTCGAGTACCTAGGTACTCCGCCTTTTCTCCGATGCGATAGAAGACCTGATCTTCATGATTCCAGATGCTAAAGAAGTGCGGTTCTCTAATTGAAAACTCACCCTCCATCAACTGAATTCCAACCCTAATCAACTTGGACTTACCTAGCTCGTCAAAGAACCACTCGGTATCTACGTTAGATCCAGTCTTCCATAAGACAAGGGTATTTAGTCTTTCCTTTAGTGATCCCAGATCGAGTTGATCGGGGCGATCTGAGTCCTCGAACAGCCTGCGGATTGAGGCAACATTTGGTACGCACTTCAGATAGTGAAGAGAAGTCGTATAGCGAACCGGTTCCTCATCCTCAGGACCGCTAAGAGGTTCAGTCACGGCTTCATCTACATAGCCGTACTCGAAACGGATGATCTCTTCATGTTGAGCATAGATGCTGACTTCCTTTGGAGAAATTCCTAGAGCACTATTCTTTACTAGTGAGAGAGAAAAACCGAACCCGTGCCTATCGATGAAGCCCAGCTGCAGTCCTCGCTCGACATCGTTACCTCTACATACGTTGGAGAATGAATGACCATACATGTTGGGATTGTCGTCGAAGATATTAGCAGAAGAAGAGCCATATAGAAAACCGATGTTATTTACCGCCGAAAGGAGCGCAGATTTCCCTGATGAGTTGTTTCCGACAATGATCGTGATAGGCGCAATTGGGATCTGTTGGCCTGCGCCAAGGCGGCGGTAGTTACCTGTGAGAAACGTTGGTCGTTTGTTCATTGTTGTAGTCCGATACCTATTGAAATCGACGTTGTCACCGATTGCAGGTTGTCATTGATGAAAAAAGTCAAAACAAACTTATCTGCCTTGTAGTAGTATCAGTAGTTGACTGTATGGATCGGTAGTAATCGGCGACTTTATCGATGAATCCTTCGCCGATGCCCTTCAACCTAAGCATTGAGCTAAATGAAGTAATCTCACCTCTCTCGTATTCGGTCATAACGCGTTCAACCAGCCTAGGATGTAGACGCTTTCTCTTCATCTCTGCATTGCTAAGACGACCTAGCCGCTCCATTGACTTCGAAATATAGCCGGGGATCACCTTGAAGCTATGCTGGTATACTTCGATTGAGATATCAATATCCGAAAGGTGTGAACGCATCTCAGTCAAGACCATGTCAGGATCTAGACCTCCGTTCTGACCGCCTAGTATTGGGAACGCGACGGACTCCAAGCCCCAATGATTGTTTTGTTCAACAAAGGCGCGAAGGCCAGTCGTGATATACTCCATCTTGGAGGGATGAGCCCACTCTCGTTTGGTTGGGAAGTTGATAATCCACGGTGCTGTTTCCTTGAAAAGCGTTAGTTCGCCGGTACGAACTGCCCCGATGGCACATTGCAGCTTGTACTGCTCGAACATTTCTGGATAGAGAAACCGGAACTCGAGAGCAAGCCCCTTACCCATAAATCCCTCGCAATTGACAGTGTTGACAAGAGCTTGACACTTAGAGTCGAAAATATTGCCGCTTATGATATTCATGAGAAGAACACCTTTGAATTCGTGACGAGCAGGTTGCGGTACTCAGCCGGAAGTTGCACGTGTGTCTTGATATAGCTGCTGTTACCCCTAACGAAGATCCGCTGCAGGTGAGATGAGTTGAGAGGTGACGGATATAGAACCTCAGAACAAACGATTCTTTTACCATCTGTGATGTCGTTCCAGAATCGCGTGAAAATGGCATTAAAATTCAGCATGTCGACATCCTTACCGTGATAGAACGTTGTCATTGAGCTCGCTGCGTTACCGTCACTAACATAGACGCCATCATGTGCGAGAATTGACGGTGAATACGCAAGGAGAACCAAGTCGTCGCCAAGACCCTTACGGCAATATTGCATCGGGTTTAGTGGGTTGAAATATAGTGGTGCATAATCGTGGACCGAATGCGCGGCATCGGGGAAGCGGTAGGCTCGTCGCCCGTTCACCGTTGGTTCAGAGATATCGTGTGCCACCAAGCCCTTGGTGTGAGCTGCATTATGGCTCATGAGCCCATGTTCAAGTATGCTACCCAGGTTCCTAATGTGTGTCATGTGGTAGAGGAAGGTGACGCGACCATCAAGCTTGATCGTGGGGGCTGCGGTAACTGCTGTCATCATCTCTTTTCTCCGGTCGTTGTTGTTGCTTCTGCGACTCTCTTACACCTGCAACATCCCGGAAACGAGAAGGCCTGTGACGACGGAAAGAATTCGGCACAGACCTGGAAATAGAGTGGAAATATTCGTGGCTGGTCGACCTACGGAGAGAGCAGCAGTGGGGCCGAAATCGTCTTGGAATTCCGCGTCAGTTGGACCGTGTAACGGCCTGGCGCGAGACCTTTGGGCAAGGTTAGATGGGTGTCGTGACCTTTGACCCGTAATGGTGAGACCACCATTCTACCCGCTATGTCGGTGATCATGACCACGTCGTCTGGAAACAGGTTGCTCACTGTCAATGATTCTGCGCCACGGACAGGATTGGGGAAGATGTTGATCTGGTCAGCGTTGCCTACCTCTTCGCCGACATTGCTGGGTGTGCTGGAACAGAAGCTGGCTGGACCTGGGTCGGCAAACATCATCACAAAGGCGCCTTCTCGTGCCGAGATCGTGAACTCGTACAACGCATGGGGTTCTGCTTTGCGGATCGAGCTGCCCCAGCCGGCTTTGCCGGAATGGACGATCGTAGTGTCGTTGGAGACGTCGATACCGTTGCGATAGACGGTCGGACGCCGTTCCGGATCTTGCCATACCCAGATACCCCAGTGCTCTGATCCGTTGCCGGTGTACAGTTCAAAAAGGTTGTAGCACGAGGCTTGGTTTGGCATCTCCGTGGCATGGATCCAGTCGTTCAGGATGTGAAGGTTACCCGTGCAGAACTTCACGTACATGTCGGAGTACCGACCACTAGCAGGGCGCACACCATCCCACTCATTCTCAGAGAACTGTCCGTCGACAAGAGAGACTTGATTGCAGGAGGCATTGAACGCTGGCTGACTACCAGATCGGTATCGGATGGTATCGCCACCGAACTCTCCACTGATATCGTTCGGTTCTGTCTCTAGCCCGATTACGCCGCTAGTCGGAACGTACCGTTCAGCCTGACGGACTGACACTCCTTGATCGCTGAACCAGGCAAGGCGGACGTATGGCTCGCGTATGAGGCCGTAACCCGAAACGCCCCCTCTATCACATTCCAGAGATGTTGTTGTGGAAGGGACGTAGGTGACAGGATCGTCGCCCTTGGGCATGAAGAAAAGTCCTGCTGAAACTCGAACACCAAACTCATACATGGTATGGGGAGTGGTGTCGCTCGGCGACGCACCGATTCTAGATGCTCCGCCAAGGACAAGTGTCGTGTCGTCAGTGACATCAACGCCGTTCAATTCAACGATCACAGGTCGTGCCGTGTCATGAGTGACCTTGATCAGCCAAACTTCACGTCCGTTGCCCGTAGTGAAACCAAAGAGATTGTAACAATTGGATTGATACTCACCGCTACCAATGAGCCAGTCGTTCATCAGGTACATCATGCCTGACTCGGAGCAGTAATCAAGGTAGAGATTGGAGAATCGTCCGATCAGCGGTGAAATGCCACTCCATTCACGAGGCTGACCATCGATATCCGAGAACCGGCCGTCAATAAAGTGACGTTCTGAACAGCTTAGCGTGCCGCCAAAGCCGCCATTTGGATACGTGCGGACTTCGTGCATTCGAGGGCGTCTTCCCCCGGAGCTAAGGTCTTGCCGCGGACCATTCTGTGTTCGTGGATCAGGATCATACTTGTTGATGTCGAGGTCAAGAGTATCGTCAGCGAGGATAACGTCTATCTGCGTCTCAGCATACGGACCGTCGATGACGCAAATGCTGATTGTGTGTGCGCCTTGCGAGATGTCCTTGGGGATGTGCACGACAGCGCCGGCAGTTGAGATCGAGAGGATCGGGAGTGACCGTCCATCAATGGCTGCTCTAAATCTACCCGCAACGGCGGTAGGCCACCGTGATGGGGCTAGCACGCCAACGTAGACCGTTTGACCAGCTTCGACGATGGCAGGATTTGCTGCGATCTGAAATGTGTCAGTTGGTGCCATGCACTGAGACATAGCGACTGTGATGTTCAATGCAGCGTAGGCGATCATCAGAAGTAGTGTTTTCATGTTCGTCTTCTCGTTAGTGTTTGACAAGGATCTTTGTGGTAGAATAGGTGGTGCCGTCCCACACTCGGCAGAGGTACATTCCGGCAGGCCAGTTCAGCGTCTCGAAATGGATCTCAGACTGGCCGATATCTTTGAATCCAAGGTCTCGCTCGTCGATCACGCGTCCATCGATCGCGTACACGATAGCCCGAGTCACACCAGCCAGCACCATGTTGAATGGAATGGTAGTGACATCATGCGAAGGCGTTGGATGAGCCGCTGACGCAGCACTGACCGTTTTGGGAGTGGGTTTATCAGTAACTGACGTTGTCTTGAGATCACAGTCGACCGTGATTTCCTTTCGGATGATCGTGTCGCCGTCGAGATACACAAGGCGTATGGTGCGCGTACGTTGTCCTAGGTCGCACGGTCGGATAGGGAAGTAGAGCTGACAACAATCCTCGGTTTCAAGCGATGCTGCCATTTCGGAGTACACGCCGTTCAGTTCATTACCTGTATGGACTTCGTATAACCGACCTTTCGGTGCGGCGGCTACAAAGCGCTTCATTGCGGCGAGGCCATACTGTTCTTCCGGCGTCTGCGCGAAACCCAGCGCGATAAGGTAAAGCGGGACGTTCGACGCTCGGATGGCGGCGATCACCGGGTCTTCTTCATGGGGGACTTGGTTGTTAAGCCCGTCGGTGAGGGCGATCAGAACCCGCCCGGACCCGGGATTGGCCGCGGTTTTCTGCAAGCCCCTTATCAGTGCAGCGTGTAGGGAAGTGTATTCCAACGGCTGCAAGGCGTCGATAGCCCGACCGATCTTGCCGGTGTCTGCCGCCCAATCCTGACTGAGAACGATCGACGTTGAGAACGTCAGCAAGAACAGACTGTCGCCCGGCTGGAGGGTCCGCATGAAGTTGTGAAGCGTGCGCTTGACGGCATTTAGTCGCGAGATCTGGATGCCATCGTAGTCGACCGGTTCCTGCATGCTGCCAGAGACGTCGATGACGAGCCCGATGGATAGGGGCGTCGTGCGTCCGGAGTCGCATACCAGCGAATCAGGGCAGACAAACCGTCCGTTGTCAATGATCCCAAGTTGATCCTGGCTGATCAGGATGTTGCGGCGACCGTCAACTGCTGATGAATCGCGTTGGAACACCGCAGCGTCGACACGGACACCAACTGTCTCTCCATTGACGACTACGGGCTTGATATCGCAGATGTTGATGTCCTTCTCGACGATCTCTTCGATCGTTACGACTAATTCACCGCAGTTATCCTCATAGCGGGGGATGACCTTGCCTAGGGAGACGTTGTACGTCGAATCGAGGATCTGGAATCGAAATCGCTCACCGGTTCCCGCCCGTTCTTGTTGGTAGCGATGAAGCGTCTTTTCGAGTGGCCTTGCCGCCAGTGGCTCACCATTGACGCGGAAGCCGAGGTACTTTCGGAAGCTGATCTCGAACAGTGGTCTCATGCCCATCCCGGCGGGAGGGAATGCATAGGACGTCGAATCACCCACCCAGTGCGGGATCTCGACGAACGTCTGTCCCAGGATCGTTTCAGGGGGCCAACGCAGCGCGTCAACCTCTTCCTGTGGCACATCATAAACCCAGACCGCATCAACGCCGTGGCAATCCCTGAACTGGGACCATTGCGAGTAGGTCCCCTGTACCGTGATCCGATACCGAGCATCGATCCGAGTGAGTGGAGATTCGATGACCGCGCCGGAGCGCGCGTCAAGTGTTAGTGTAGCCGGAAACTGTGCGGAGGCAGGCAGTACCGAGATCGCACACAGCAGCAGTAATGCTGCAACGGGTGTAAGGATTCGTGTCATCATGACACCTTTCAAGAAGTTGAACTGATAGAGACGTTTGGTCTTTCACAGTCCAAATCTTGAGGCTAGGGTGTCACGCAAGAGGCCAGAATCGATGCCGGCCACATTTGGAAACGATCAGGAAACTCAACGCTTCGTGATGGAGATCTTTGCTGGGGGTATCGTGACGAAATATTGTCGTGCACTCTTCGGCCCTTCTGCTCTTACTATCAGGTACCGGTGGATACGTGGATCTGGTACAGCATCCATGATACGTTTGTTCATTTTGGAGATCGTCGAACGGAAGACTGATGTCTCAAAGTCCAGATTCTTCGCCTTCATGTTGTGCAGGTCTTCGTCCTCCTTCTCAGGAAAAGATTCCTCGCTAAAGGCGATGATCTGCTTTGCAAAGTCACCTCCGACAAAAACACCGCGAACAACGAACATCGCCTCTGCTGACTTCAATGATTTGATGGCGCGCTCCAGGAAGTACCGATAATACGCGAACATCCGTGGTGACAAATTGATGATCTCGTCACCGATGGTGAGGACACCTTTCTTGACGTGCATAGTCACTTGTGGAATTGCGATGCTCTGGAGATCCAGATTCTCAGACTCTAGTGCCTGAATCCTAGGCAGTCCGACTCCGAGTACCACATCGCGAACGGTCTTCTTGGAAAGTTTTGGATCCACTGTTCGAACGAGTCGGATCTTTGCCTCACCAGACTCGGCAAGCAAAATCCAGCATACTTGCATCGACGGCGTGCCTGACGAGATCGCGCCAATGAGAGATTGGTCTGACTCGGCTATCTTCGCAATGATCGATCTGAGTTTTGGATAGATGTCGTTGTGATCGGTTGGATCGTCGAGATCCATCGTGACCCTTCGCACCTTCACGTTCGGTGCAATCGAAGAGATCGCTTTCTTTACGGCACCGGCGTAGGCCTGGTAGTCGATTCTGTCGTTGTCGCCTTCTGTCACGATAAGCGTAACGTCGGACGGGCGAAGTTCAGCCACCGCGGTCAGAATAGGCCCTTTGCCCTCTGGCGCAAGCTGTCCATCGGTAGTGCCGACGAAGGAAATGAGATGCATGATGATCCACTAGCGTTATTGCGCCAAAATAAGCCTCTCAAGTATATTAGTTTCGTCTTGCACCGAGTAACAAGGAATTGGGGAGATGATTGAGGCTACGCCGGCGGATGTGCTAGCTCGCAGTGTGCGTGACGCAGCGAAACCACTTGCGCTGTTTCTAGGTGATGCGCTTTCACACTGTATTGGATCTAACTACGTAGAGGTTTGTAATCGAGTCTTGAAGCGCGACGGTGCCAATCAGAAGACGCCAAATCCGCCCGTTGACTCCTTGCTGCAACTAGATCTTCCGTCGCTCTTAAAGTTGTTCGACAACTGCTTTTTCCTCGCGAAGGGAGTTGATCACCATGCTGAGAATGATTGGAAGGTGGAGTTCCGCTGGTTGTTTGGGATTCCAAGGAGCAGCGATTCGGACTATGCACTTGCACGAACGATAGGCCGTGAGATAGCCGCTGTAAGAGATTCTCGGAATGACTTGTCTCATCTGGAGGCTGGAAAAGAAGTCTCGGTCCTTGAGATCAAAAGTGATCTCTTTAAGCTGCATGATCTGCTAGCTCAACGTTGTCTTGTCGTTGCTAACAAACACGAATCTGTTTTTGAGCTGGGTACCCGACAGGCACTGGAGATCTTTGACGAAACAGTCCAGCAGTACATTGAGAAACTAGATCACAGTAGTGCGGAACCGCCAGGCCCAGTTCAACATACGGCACCGCCTTCGTTGTCGTTGACGAAAACGGTGCTGCGCACTAGAATGCGCGTCTTGGTATTCGCGTCAATCGGACTCTTAGTCATCGCGGCCTTTGCTCTAAGTCTCTCAGGTGTGTTTGCCACGGCACCGAGAAACTGTGTTGGAATTGTCTTGTTAGATACCGTACCCTCGACTAGACATGAGCAGATTGCCACGCTCATCAAAAATCATGTCGGGGCTGTCGATGATATCCAAGTCGCGTACTTAGAATCAAATGGGCGACGGGTTGAAGTTGCGGAGTTGGACACGAGACAAACAAGTCTGCTTGAATTGGTGAAGAAGTTCAATAGTCCGGGGCCTCTTGCCGATCGATTCGAGTACCGGACAAGGTTTGATGCCATATATGAGTTTATCCAGCAAGCTGTGTCGCGTGAACAGTCACCAACGGTATTAATCCTTGGAAGCATTGGAGACTTTAGTCTTGAGGAACGTCGAAAACTTCAGACAAAGGAGGTGGATCTGTATCCTCAAAAGGGGATGTCTGCCTGGTGGGTCAGCAACAGGGTGGCTCCCCCGACGTTCGTGTATTGGCAGACGCCGACACGAAGTGACAGTGCGTTATTTGTGAACTTTCCAGATAAGAGTGGAGAGATGAAGCCAGTAATTGAGGTGCTACGATGAAGTGGTGGTATACAGTAACCTTCGTATCAATGGCGGTGATCTTGGCATCCTGTGCGACCTGCGACTCTGGGCCTGCGCTGTATGTACGAGGAACGATGAGGTCTGAGATATCATCACACGGGGCATTCATCAGTACAGGAAGGAAGCCTCAGCAGAATCACACGCTTGTGTGGCCTGGTGACTCATTTGACATCGCACAGGGGGTGCCGTTTCAGCTGACGGTTCCAGAGGTTGTCAACCTTGGAACAAATGCGCTTCAGATCTCGGAGAAGGATACCGTGACACCTGGTCCGAAGGTCTATACAGTGTCGCTGGTCGAATCCTGCACGCCATTTGTCGTGATGGATAAGAAGTGCAAGATCATCAACTGGTATAATCCATACCGTATACCCGAGGTCCGCGTCAAGAACTCGGACGATCAGCTCATCATGACACCTCTTCTGGACCCGAAAGACGCGATCATAGGCTACGAGATCCGCCTTGGTGACCATTCGGTCTGCGGTTCGCCAGCGCTTAAGCGGCTGCAAAGAAGTAAGGGAGCCGTGTTCACACCTGTTCGATCAAATACGAAGGATACGCCTTGGGAGCTTTCTAGCCTTGAGGGGGCCAAGCCGGAGTAAGCGTAGACTTTTGAATGAATCAAACGAAAAGCTAGCAACCCTTTATTGCACAAGCTTATGCCGGAAAGACGCGGGCTAATATCAGAATTGTCACACGCAGAGAAAATCGCGATAGGATTCCTGGCGATAGTGGCCGTCACGGGGTTTTACTTTGTGTGGACCTGGTCATTGCGTTGGTACAGCGCGGAAGGTAACAGTGCCCATTTCACCCCCGGTGATTTAGCCGAGGTACTTACAATACCGCTAACGCTTCTGACCACGCTCGGTATCGTTGGTGCAGTGATAGGTACGATACTTGCCGTACGACAGCTAAATCTCAGCCGAGAACAAAGATTCGGTGAGAGGATGGAGAGATCACTTTCATACGCACTTGAGGACTTTCAAAAGAGATATGCTGAAACGAGGCTAAATCTCCTCCAAAACACAAATAGTTTGGAGAGAGAAGAGACCAACGTCACCGATGTAACAGTGAACCCCTTCTGGTTGGCGATCGATTCAGTCGTGAGGTTCAATCCCGAGCAACGGGACCAGCGATTCATTGCCTTTAGATCGGCAAACTATGTGCTCAAGCCAATCTCAGCTTGGTGTCGGTGGGCAACAGCAGTCTCGGCTGACTCTCATCTTTCAGAAACGAAAGGCTATGACTCGGAGTATTGCGCTAACCGCATCATCGGTGCCATGGATTCAACTACTCAGATGTATGTAATGCTTTGCGATACCATTGAACTTGAGAAAGTTGTTAGTGAGCGCAAAAGCGGCGAACATGTTTACATACGACAACTAGAATCACACGTTGACATAGTTTCATTTCTCAAGACGCACTCACCCGCCGAATTCGAGAGCATTCGGTGGGGAAATCAAGGAGCACAAAAGCAGTTCGAGAAGTTCATGGATAATTCGGGTTGGAAGATCAATCCTAATGTCCGACAATCGTTCTTTTGATTTTGGCGGATTTCGGATGAAAGGTTCTTGGTAGCAGAGGTATTGGAAAGAAATAGATATCCCTCAAAAGTGTCACCCAGACTGTCACCCAGAAAGAGAAAGCCCTTGCAACTCATTGAGAGGCAAGGGCTTAGTTCTGTGGGGTTGTAGCGGGGGCAGGAACTGAACGTAGTGATATGTGGAGAAATGCTGAAGTTTGTAGAGAACATACAACACAATGAAAACAAAGGAGATACGTAGATTAGTCGCATGCGGTGATATTGGGAGATATGCCGAGATCAACCAAAAAACCGTAAGCCAAAACGTAAGCCAAAATCAGAGATGAGGGGAATACCATGGGCCGGTTCATACTCCGTAAGGGGCGTCCGCGAGGGACGGGAAAGTAACCCTCACCTTCAGCTGTCATGTCGGCGGCCACCGCATCTTCGCCGGTACGGGCTTGGCCGTGCATCCGGACGACTGGGATGACTTTCGGCAGCAGGTGCGTCGATCCGACACGAACTACGCACAGATCAATGCCAAACTCCGTGATCTCCAGGCACGTTTCGACAATGAAGTCGCCGCCATGAAGACCGTAGATCACGCGTCAGTTGATCGGATGCGCCAGGAGTTTTCTCGCAAACGAGACGACGCCGATACGACCACCGAGGAAGCGATGACGTTCTGGTCGGCCTACGCCCTCTTCATCACCAGCAAATCAACCGACCGGGGCGAACGTACCATCGCCAAGTACCGGACGCTGAACACAATCCTTCATGAGTTTGAAAGGGGCTATGGGCACCTTTCATTCGAAGGCCTCACGCACGAATTCTATGATGCCTTCAAGAACTTCCTCATCAAAAAGAGGGGGCTCACGAACAACACCGTTGGTAAGTACGTTAGCACGCTAAAGACCTTCCTCTCGTGGGCGGAGGATCGGGGAGCTGCGATCCCAAAGGCCTATCGCAAGTTCAAGGTTGATGAAGAAGACGTCGAAGTCGTGGCCCTTACATGGGACGAACTCGAGCGTATCCAAAACATCGACCTCACCGATCAACCACGTCTTGGCCGTATCCGTGACTTGTTTCTCTTCGCCTGTTACACGGGCGCACGGTTTGGAGATGTGCAAAAGCTGAACCTGGATGACATCCGCGGAACGGTGTGGCACCTACGCATGGGCAAGACCAGATCAGAGACACGCATCCATCTCATTCCGCAAGCCGTTGCACTCGTCGACAAGTATCGCCGGGACGGACGTATGCCGACCATCAGTTCTCAGCGGATGAACGATTACCTCAAGGAGCTTGGACAACTTGCAGGGATCGACGAGCCAGTTCGCATAGTCCGTTTTCAAGGGGCCAAGCGTATCGAGAGCAGGGGGCCAAAGTGGCAGTTTCTGTCATCTCACGTTGCTCGCAGGACCTTTGTGACCATCTCCCTTGAGCGTGGCATGCGGCCCGAAGTAGTTATGAGCATAACGGGCCATCGCAGTTTCAAGACCATGAAAAAGTACATTGCACTGACGGAGCAAACACGATGTGAAGCGATGGAGAACGTTTGGGGTAAGCATTGATCTACGTATGTGTATTTACTTACCATAATTCAGGTATTTTGACCCTCTACCGGATTCCTGGTATATGAAGTCAGGGATTAACCGCGTATGATAGCCATACACTAATCGGAGCACAACGATGTTGTCTCGCCAGAACCACCATCTTTCACACCCTTTCACCGTTGCGGCAATTGTATTCAGCTTCGCGATTGCCGGATCAATCACTCTAAAATCGCAGTCGTGGACGCCTGCCGGTCAAATGATTGGTCCGTTGATGTGGGAGTTTCCACTTTCGCTTCCCGATGGAACTAACTTGATTGGCTTAAGATGGGTGAATCAACGGAACAACGATTCTCTCTATTGGTTTGAAATCAAATCCCTCTCGTCAACGCCGAAAATGTATGAGCGTCAGACGCTTGGATTCCGGACCATACTTGACGTCAATGATTTTGATTCGGATGGTTACCTTGACATAGCCGGGATCAAAGTCGATAACTCGGCTACTATACTATGGGCCGCAATGTCAGAGCGTGAACATTCGAGAGAACCGTTGCCAGATAGACAATCGATGGCGTACGGTGTATCAAACAGGTACTTCGGCGATGTTGATAAGGACGGTCTCTATGACGATTATTCAGCAGAGGGAGAGAGTGCTGCTCGGATTGTATGGGGGGATAGCACGCACCCCTTCACGGGTCCGAGTTACGTTCAAATTATTGACAATTCGAACGAGATCTATCCAACACTTCCTCCCACGAAAGTCGTTGCCGTTGGATTACTTGACGGTAATCCCTGTATCGTCCAGTCGTATCAGTTGATGCCAGAATCGCCCCCATTCTATGAGCTTCATGAGCTTAACATGGAAGACCTTCGTGCCCGAGCGCGCAAGATCCGCACTACTCTATTGCAGAAGATCAATGTTGGCGAAAACCGCCGATATGGTAACGTAGTACTACTTGGTAGTGGAACATGGTGGTTGTTCAGTGCATACGGCAATGAATCGGGTTCTTATGGTTTGAAAGTGACTGCTAAGTCTATAAACCTTGAAGCCGTTGCCAAGTTCTGGAAAGGAGGCTGGCAGCAGTACTTCGGTCAAGGTGGACGTAACAATGACCAGAACTATCCGCGAGTAATTAGTGAAGGTCGGCCATTTGTGCGTAGAGACTTACAAAAGAAAGTGATAGCGGGTCTAGGAGAGGTGCAATACTCAGTCTATACTGTCGCTCGAATTACTGACATCGCAAGCGCTGAGGTTGAGATCCTGGGTGTAGCAGTTCCACCAGACTCCCAGTGTTACGAATCGTATCCCGAACGAATGACGATGGTGCCCGATATTGACGATGATGGAATCAATGATTTCATGGTCACAATTTCGCACACCGTACCAGGTGATAAGATACACACCAGGGCGGTATCGCTCTATCTAACTTCACAACGCCCAGTCGCAAGCTCAATTGATACTGAAGCTGACACAACGAGAATCGTAGTTGACGAGGGTGAGTGGTGGCGGATTGTCGATGGAGAATCATGCTGGACAACCAATTCAGTATCAGCACAACTGTTCAACATAAGCGGTGCTGCAATCGCGACGTTGAAGCCGACTTTGAATGGCACTGACATTGTGATTGATAAGCCACGAGATCTATCACAACAAGCGCTATGGTTGAGACTTGGTCACTGCACTTTTAGACTACCTTAACGGTGGATTAGCCATGAGAACCAGCTTAAGATTGGTCATCGTATTGGCCACTTTGTCGGTCTTACATTTGCCTGATAGACTTGTTGCTCAACATGACACTGAGCCGACCAAGTCAATAGAAGTGATTGGCTGTATAGATAGTGTATCATTACTCGATGTGCTTACCTCACCGCCGATTCCCATCACGCGTTCGCTGAGTAACTTTCAGATCGGGCTCAACTGGTATGGTATGGATGGCTTCAGTCAGATGTTTGGAGTGGGACTTATAGATAATCATGTCAATCTAGACCCGGGTTGGGACAATGAAGCACTATCGAGATACCCAACTGGATCGCGCTTGATTCTAGTGCAGAATGAGGGAGGCCGACGCCCAACTACACCACTCGCTTGCGCAGTGACACATGGGCACAGCCTAATGCAGGGGGAAGGATATTCTCTAATGACACGAGTTGACCCGGAAATATTGGTTGACTCAGTTACTGGACATTCAATTCTTGAAACAGACACCAATACAGGTGCAGTTCATGGCTTTCGTGTTGATACGGTTGGCATGGTGCAAGGGAGCTGGCGTGAGTTTCGTACGACGCAGTCAGGCACTTTAAGTGGAAATACAAATTCACGATTGTGGAAGACGCATAATCCAGAGTGGCTACGATTCAAAGCGGAAACGTTGGTCACGGATACTAGTGGAACCCGTGTTGAATTGCGCCACTATGCCGATCCTACTCGTAATGGTGAATTTATGGTTGTGTCACTATGTGTGCGTAGATCCGGGCCAATCAACATGATGGACATGGACTTACCTGTCATTAAGCTGCGCATTCTGAGACAGCAAAGACTGAAGAAAATCGATACCCTTACGGTGGTTGATTCACGTGGAGAGAGATACTTGAGGTTCAGTTTCATTCCTCGCACCGATGTCGATGATTCAAGCTATATGGATTATGCTCCACGCCAAGTTGGTGTTGATTCGTTGCCACGACTTTTCAAGGATCTGACAGCAGGGGACCCGTCCGATTCGACATCGATCGAAAGTAAACTTGGCGGTGATAGCTATCCCTATGAAGAAATGCCACTTGCGTTGCCTGTTGAGGCACCCTCTTCGCTTGCGGGGCGAGAGTTGGTCTGGCAGTTCATGAAAGACGTAAGAGATGCCGACGAAAATGATGAACAGGATCCCGACATACGTGAAGAAATGGTAGTTACGGGCCGGATGCTGAGCGTTCTGTCGGATGATCCATTGTCACCAATTGGTACCAATGAGAGCCCTTACGACGGTGAATCAAGATGGACGGTCTTTGAAGGAATGATTGTCTTTGGGTCGGTCGATTCCTTGCAGGAACGCAGGTCGCTGTTCAACTATTCGAGAAATCCCAGTTCTCCTTCACAGGACACTTTTGGCTTGTCATCGAAAACTAAAAATCTGCGATTCAATCAAAACGGTTCGCGGGGTAACGCCGACCACGAGTATGCACCGGCCAATCCGGGCGTTATCACGGATCTTGAGTTGGAGGTTGAATACCTTGGTGGTGCAGATGTTGATGTTGACTACATCACGTTTCAGACACCGAATACCCGCGCATTGCTTCGCGATCAATATCGCTCCCGCGTCTCAAGACAGATTGCTGAAACGATCATGCAGATTGGCAAGGAGCTGACGGAAGACACAACACTGATCGCGAAGAACTTCACCATCTTCGGTGTTCGAAGCCATGAAGAAGAGGGTGAGTTGTGCTGGTACGGTCAGCGATACCTCAACATCTTGACCAATGGTCTGATGATCTCGGAGATCGATAATAAACCCTATGATCGATACCGACACATCACCTACCCGTTTGAGCCATCGACAGGGTCGTACCCGGAGCACCCACTACCATTGTGGGTATGGAATGAGGGATCAACGGGAAGACTTGACCCGTTCACACCGGTGCCGTTTCTAAGACACGGTGCAGCGAACAGAGGTAGTTTGTATACGTACGGTTACAAAACAGGCGTTTCGAAAGGGCAGTATTACGACAACAATACGGGCAGTACGGATGTCCTTCATGATGGTGATGACCCAGTAACGGTGAATGGTTGGCTGAAGATCGGTGCCTCAGTAGATCAATCAGCTGTCGGTGTTCAGAATCGGCGCATGGCCACAGATGACTACACGATTGGCTTCCCGTGTAGCAATCTAGGGACCGGTGGTTTCAGTGGTCAGATGGAATATTACGCCGATGCCTTTGAGCCCGGACGTAAGTCACAACTGTGGAACGCACCGCGCTGGTTAGAGCATAAGGATCTTGATGGGTTGCCCGAGAACAACTCAGATTCACTTACAAGTTGCACGAGTCTGGATCTTGAGGTGCAACTATCAACGATCGATCGACCTCCAACGATCAAGCTATCGACCAGTCTTTACAGCGAGTTTCTGTCGCCAGGCAATTCGAAGTTTCTGTTTTCAAATACTCCATGGCTGGAACAAGTCTGGCTGGGTACCGACAAGGTTGGGGTGCATTGGCCTGTCTTTGGACAGACAGATTCATTGGCAACGGTGCTGATGAGCCGGGGAGATCAATCCCGGCCATATACGGCCGAAGAGATGCGCGTTCGATTGATGACACCGACTCTTCTCGGTGCTCGTGGAGTGATGCTCTTCGTTGGTTCCTTCGAGACCATTGGGGACTCTGTGCAGACGATGATGCGGGTCGGTTTCCCTAACATCATCAATGCGAGGGCATACTATGACGCCAGGTTAGATACGTTCAGCGTGAATAGCCTCACAACGGATCATTATGGTGCAGACTATCCTACGTATCGAACGGGTGGGTGGTTCAAGGTTGATAATAACCCTAGCTGTAATGACTGTGGTGTGACTCTCCGTAAAGACCTCGTTTGGAAGGTCAGGACGGAAGGATATCTCGAAGCCGGTTCCATGGTCAGCACAACCAACGGCCCCGAGCCGGATAAGCTATATCTATCAACAATGGGCTACGTCAGCGGCGGCGGAAAGAGCAAAAATGCGGGCGGTGCGTGGGTCACCGACCCAACGCTGACCATTGGCGGCGTCGACATCGTTCAACGCATCAACGACAACGGCACTATCAATCAAACTGCTCACAACGTTGAACGGGTGTACCTTGGACATCATTCGGTGCGCCTGGAGTTGTTGCGATACACGAACTGGGTGCAAGGGTCCTTCGTCAACACTTCCAGCGTCAACTGGTACGACACGAACTATCGATCGGTACCCGGGGAACATGAGGTCGCCGGAGGGACGAGTGGCAGTGCGACGTTCAGCACGGGCGACGTGACCTATGTCAGCCCGACCTCCGTGGCTGAACTCTTGGCACGGCTGGACCTGTTTGCCTGGCATAGCCGCGCATACACGGTGTTCAATTCGTGGCGGGATCAAGATTCTGTCGACAACCCGTTGGAAGATTGGATCGATCTTTCGCGCATCAAGACACGACATCCGTATCGCACGTTCAACGGACGTGCCGACTACGAAGCAACAGACTCGATGTTCGTCGATGTGATGCTGCACAAGCGGCGGCTGGATATCGACACACTGGCCTACATGGATGAGGTCTACCTTGGTGTGTCGAACCGACGCGACAATCCGCTCTACATGCAAGATCCGGATACGACCGTCGCCTTCGATGACCAGCCGCGATTCTCGTCTACGCGCGAGTTCTTCGCCATGGTCTCCAAGCCGGAGAACAACCACAAACTCTATGATCAGTTGGGTTCCAGATCTGTCTTGTTGCCGTTCACCCATCCGAAGACGGCAACCTTCGTCCGCAAGGTGCAGACCGCACCGGGTGTCTACACGACACAGTCCTTCTCGACACCGATCCTCCTGCACATCACGGAGGTCGTCGGCGGAACACCGGGACAACGTCAGAGCGATACGCTCTACAAGAACCCCCAGGATTCAACACAGTCGCTCGTCCGTCGCCGCATCGACACCATCATCGACCCCAAGGCCGCCTTTGAGCTGAGCTTGCTGCCGGGAGAAGGGAAGCTTCTGCGTGTGCGTCCCATTCCGGCGCTGAGCACGGACGATATCCAAGGCAACCTCGCCTTCAGCACGCAGACGAAGCTGGTCGCAGCACCAGAGCAGCACTTTGATGCTACGAGCGGTACCTGGGTGCGGACCGACAAGGTACGCTACCACATGGTGTACACGAAGTCCCTGCCGGTCTGCGGTGACAGTGGAGAGCCCTTCCTGCGCGTCGGATATCGACGCAGTATCCCGTATCACCGTGATAGCGTGCCGATCGTCGCGGGACTTCGTTGGGAGCAGGATGAGTATCTGTTCGGTCAATCCTTCCAGGTGTCCAACCCGGCAATAGCACAACAAGGGACATGGTGGCAGGCGGGCATCCCGAGGTTTCCCGGCATGCCGCCGGGTCTCTTCAACCGCACCCACACGTGCGGGTTTGCCTTCCAGCCGCACCGTATCCACGCGGCCTTCCCTTCGATCACGATCTCGCGCTCGGTCTCAGACACCAACGGCGAACGTGACACCATCCAACGCGTTCACGTCGTGTACTCGGCCGTTTGTAACATCGGCATTGATGTGAGAAAAGGAGAGCAGCACATCGTTGAGACGACTTTCATTGATGGCGTCAGCGATGTTGACGCTTCTCAGGAGTCACGCAGCCAAGCCATCATTCGGTACGACGCAACCGACAGCATTCCGGCAAATGTGATGCTCTACTGGGGGACGCCGACCAATGGGATCGCCGAAGCGCCGGACTATGACACCACCGACAGCGAGACATTCTTCTCAGATCGCGTGGTGACGGCATGGAGTGTCGGGGTCAACCACGGCATCTCGGCGACCATGCGCAATGCGAGTTTGGCTAACGTTGGACGCCTGGTCGAACACTACCCATACGATCCCTTCTTCTACCCAACCAGCAGCAATGCGGAAGTCATCGGGCTGACGCAGACACACGATACCGTTTCGCAGTGGCTGCGGCGTGCACAGTTCCCGTCGCTGACGCCCACCAGCACCGCCATTGGAAAGCTAACCCCGGCGGCGAGTCTTGTCTGGCAGGAACAGGCCGTGCAGCATGGTGCTGTGTATGAATCGTTCAACGGCTGGGCCGTGATGTATACCCGTCTGTGGGACCGGTTGTGGAGCGATACGACGGACCTTGTTGACTTCGGCGTCCCAGATGCCGTAGACCAGTTGCAGTACGTTTGGTCTGACGTTCCCGACATGGTGCGCTACCTGGCAGGTACGGCAACAGCCGGTGACTCCGTCACCCATCATGTGCTGCGGATCTCCGACGATGACGAGGGCCGTGTGAGCATCTATCCGACGATCGTCCGCTCCGGTGAATCCCAGATGAAGGTGTGGCTCTCCGACTCGCTCGGCCTCACACCGCCGGTGATGCATCCGTTCCAGTTTGAAACGGTGACCTTTCAAACGAACAAAACGGGAACGCCGGCATCGTTCATTCATCGGCGATACTTTATTCAGCAGGATGAGTGTGCCGGCAACGACGGCCCCGGTGATGGCATGCACTATTGGTGGCTCGGTGCAACATCCATTGGTGGTACCAATCTGGTTGCGCCGACACTTGCGCTCGGTTCGGTACG
The DNA here is from genome assembly GCA_964467455.1 of uncultured Hyphomicrobiales bacterium. Lineage (GTDB taxonomy): Bacteria > Bacteroidota > Ignavibacteria > Kapaibacteriales > Kapaibacteriaceae > OLB6. Next base: position 20,895 of record CAYXQJ010000004.1, read on the forward strand.
CAACGATGAGCAAGAATACATCGACACCATCAGCCGACCGAATTCGCCGGTGCGTGTCAGCGGCAACGTGTCGGATACGGCCGTGATCACGGTGACCACCGCGGTGTACGACGATCTCCTGCGCATGAATCCCACCGATCCGCCATCGGGTACGGTACTTTGGCTGACATGGAACTCGCCGCGTACGATCTGGCACGCCTATCTCAAGTATACGCCGCTGCCTGTCCATGCCGGTGGGTTTGTGGCGTATGGGAACACGTCGTCAAATACGGATCGCTCCGCTGCAACGACGGGTATCTGGCCACACTTGGCACATCAATCACGCAATCTCGATCAAGCAAAACAATACGTCCGCCGAATCCAGCAAGACACGGGCAGTCCGGCCAGCTCGCCGATCTTTGTCTCGGCAGAAGGATTCTATAAGCGCGACTTTGGGCCGAAGTGGAGGACGAAGGGCGGCTATCACGACGGACAAGACATCATCAGTGTCGGCGGGCTAGTCGTCGATGGCGAGGAGATCACGTTCCGACGGCTTGATCGACCCGGGTCGCCCCTTGAAAGTATGGTGGCCTCCATCTTCGATCCGTTGCCGGATCTGGTGTCGGAACCGTTCACGGTGGAGACAGTGAAGGAGTTCGATCTCGACGTTGATGGTACGCTTCGCGAAGGCGTGGAGTTGTACCTCGAAGAGATCGGACGTGACGGCAGCATCAGCGAAGGACGGTCGGTGAACGTTGGACTACCGGAGCGTCCGCAGGCCGATGCAAAGACGCAGCGCAAGATGGCGCGGTGGACGCTGAGCAACGGCGGCGACCATGCCTTGTATCGATTCCGTCTGCATCCCACGGGCACGTTCGTGGTGATGGAAGACGAGATTCTTGAAGATGTAGGTGACAGATTTGCCAAGGCGTATGACGATGAGGCCGACAGAGGAATCATCGACCTCTCGACAATGCGTGTCGGCGATGCCCAATCGATGATGAGCGTGTTGGTGGTCCCCAATCCGGCGCGTATTGATCTGTCGATCATTCCGGTTGCACCAACGTACGTGACGCAGCCGCTCACACTGGACCTTGTGGATGCGATCGGACAGCGAGTGTTGTCCGTTCTGATCCCACCCGCTGCCACAACAACGATTGACGTAAGCATGCTCCCAAGCGGCACCTACGTTGTGCACCTTGTCAGCAGTGATGGTTTGGTTGCACGGACGCTGTGCACGGTGGTACGGTAGGGGAGTCGTTCTCATCCTACAGAACCGTAACTTTGTGTTCACGCTCAACAACGAGGAACACATGACGACCGTATTGGTGACCGGTGCCGGCGGAGAGATCGGCCATAGTCTGTTGGAAACATTCGCAGAATTGGGTGATCGACGGGTGATCGCCATGGACCTGAACGATCTGCCGCCTGAGCTGGCGTCGAAGGCCGACGTGGTGCTCAAAGGTGATGTGTCCGACCCGGCCCTCGTTGCCAAACTTGAAGAACACGATATCGACGAGGTCTATCACCTCGCGGCATTGCTGTCCACCAGCGCAGAAAAGAATCCAGCCCTGGCCCATCACGTGAATGTGAACGGGACGATGGGACTGTTGATGATGTGCCGCCGCATCGCACTCCGACGCAACACGGTGGTGAAGTTCCTCTTCCCAAGTACGATCGCTGTCTACGGCCTTCCGTCGCTCGATGTGAAGAATGCCGCCGGCGCCGTCAACGAAGACCAATACCTGACGCCTACCACCATGTACGGCATCAACAAGCTGTACTGCGAACAACTCGGCGTCTATATGAGCGAACGGTTCGGACAGCTCACCGATGACGCCGGACGCAAGACGGTGGACTTCCGCGCCGTGCGATTCCCGGGGTTGATCTCGGCAACAACAGTTCCCACAGGCGGTACGAGCGACTTCGCTCCCGAAATGATCCACGCCGCCGCCAAAGGTGTTCCATACGCCTGCTTTGTTCGTCCGGATGCCCGCATTCCGTTCATGACGATGCCCGACGGTGTTAAGGCCCTCATCCAACTTGCTGCCGCACCCGTAGAGAACCTCACTCGACGCGTCTACAACATTGGCGCCTTCGCACCAACAGCCGAAGAGATCGCCGCCCGCGTCAAACAGGCCTTCCCGGAGGCCGAGGTCACGTATGCACCGCATGCCAAGCGTCAGGCCATCATCGATTCGTGGTGCGCCGATGTGGTCGACACTGCGGCTCGCTCTGACTGGGGATGGACGCCGGACTATGACATCGATCGCGCCTTCGATGAATATCTGATCCCGACGATCAGCAGCGTTTATGCCGGATAACGGCACACCGAACCTGCTCATCCACGAGAAGAGTCCCTACCTCCTGCAGCATGCCCATAATCCCGTGGCATGGAGGCCGTGGGGAATGGAAGCCTTCGACCTCGCCCGCGCCGAAGACAAACCCGTCTTTGTCTCCATCGGCTACGCCACCTGCCATTGGTGTCACGTCATGGAACATGAGTCCTTCGTCAACCCAGACGTTGCGGCCTTCCTCAACGAACACTTCATCAGCATCAAGGTCGATCGCGAAGAACGTCCCGACGTCGACAGTATCTACATGGACGTCTGCCAAGCCATGACCGGTCACGGCGGCTGGCCCCTGACGGTCTTCATGGACGCCGACAAACGTCCGTTCGTTGCCGGCACGTATTTCCCGCCCCGTACCCGCGGCGGACGCATCGGCTTCCTCGATCTGCTCGACCGCATCCACACGGCCTGGACGCATGACCGCGACCGTATCACGGCCTCGGCACAAGAGATCATCACGTCGTTACAGGAGGGGGCGCGCACGTCGTTCTATGGCGAGATCCCCGACACCGTCTTCGACATCGTCGCCGACCATCACAGCCGCACCTTCGATGAAGACCACGGCGGCTTCGGCAGCCAGCCGAAGTTCCCGTCGCCGCACCATCTTTTGCTGCTCTTCCGCATCGCGCGCAGGACGGGGAACACCAACCTCATCCGCATGGCCACGACAACGCTTGATGCCATGCGCGCCGGCGGACTCTTCGACCACGTCGGCTTCGGCTTCCATCGCTATTCGACCGATCGACGTTGGCTGCTGCCACACTTCGAAAAAATGCTCTATGATCAGGCCACATTGATGATGGCCTATACCGAGGCATGGCAGATCACTGGCGCAGAACGTTTTCGTACAACATGCCTCGAGATCGCCGACTATCTGCGTCGCGATATGACCAGTCCCGACGGCGCCTTCTACTCCGCGCAAGATGCCGACAGCGAAGGTGAAGAAGGCAAGTACTACGTCTGGTCCACATCAGAATTGAGCGACGTGCTCGCCCCCTCCCAACTGGAGTTGGTGCGTACATTCTTCAACGTCCACGATGATGGCAACTTCCACGACGAAGCCACCGGCTCGATGACGGGTGCGAACATCCTTCATCTCCAGCGTAATGTGCTTGCATCAGGTGCAGTGCCGCAAGAATGGGAGCCCATTCGTCAACATCTCTTGATGATAAGGGGCGAGCGTATCCCCCCATTGACGGACGACAAGGTCTTGACCGATTGGAATGGCTTGATGATCGGTGCGTTGGCTCGTGCCGGTCGCGCCTTTCATGATGCAACGTTGACGTCGATGGCCGTCAAGGCCTATCATGCAGTGGTGGAATGTTGTGGCGGGACGTCGTGGGTGCACCGCTATCGCGACGGACATCGTCATGTTGATGCGATGCTGGATGACCATGCCATGATCGGCTGGGCCGCTGCCGAGTTATATCAGACCACCGGTGATCAACAGTACCTTGAAGATGCGCGGTGGCATGCCACAACGATCCTTGAGACCTTCAAGACCGAGGACGGCGTGTTGGCTATGACGTCGGCACAGGCCACGGATCTTCCGTTGCGTCCGACGTCGGCATTCGATTCGGCAGCACCGAGCGGCAACAGCATGGCGGCGTGGTTGTTCGCCCAGCTGGGGACGTTGTGTGATGAGCAACGGTATCGTGATGCGGCACGCGACGCCGTGACGTCGTACGGATCACACATGGAGCGATTCGCTCCGGGATATTGTTTGGCCTTGTCCGTGTGGGATCTGATCGCCCACGGCAGTACGGAGATCGTCTTGAATGGATCGTCGTCAGACCCGCTGATCTCGGACGCTTTCCAAGCTCTTGCCGAGAGCTTTCTGCCCAGCGCACTCTTCATGTGGGATCCCAAACGCTCGCCATTCGACCAAGCACCGCGTCCGTCGGTCATGATCTGCACCAACTATCATTGCGAGCGTCCGGCGACACATATTGATGACGTTCGTGACTGGTTAGTGAAAGGGGGCGGATCATGAACGGACGTGTGATCTCCGTCTACCTCGGCCTGCTCTTCATCGCTTCGGTGTTGGGCTTCCTTCAACTTGGCGCTATCGGTACGTTCGGCATCACACCCATGGAAACGTTGTTTGGCGCTTCCTTTCTGTATGCGCTGTATCATGGATTGTGGCTTGGACGTCCGTTCCAGTTCCCGCGAAGGGCCGACGTAGCGTTGTTTGTCGCCTTGGCCGCAACCTTCTTCCTTTCTGCCGTCCCTGTGTTAATCACTGGCGACGCCGATGCGATCACGCAGGGGATGAAGACCCTCTCCCACGTCTACTACCTAGTGTTGTTCGCCGCCGTCATGATCACCATACCGATCACCGGTGCGCAGTGGATCTCGGCACTTCGGATCCATCTGGTGTTCTCGACGGCCATCATGCTCTTCGGCATTTATCAACTACCCGCGCGGGCCTTTGATCTTCCGTTGGCGTGGCTGGATGTGACGAATGTGTCGTTCCAGCGCGGACTCAAGGAGACCTATGAGGTCACACAGCTCGCCATTCGTTTTGAGAACTTCTACCGTGTCACATCGGTCTTCACCGAGCCATCAGGACTGGCTGCGTATGGTGCAGCCTCCATCACCATGCTGACGGTGCCACTCCTCCTTGGTGGGGCAACGATCTTTCGGTCGCGACCGTTGCTTCTCTTCGCGATCATCAGCACGGTGGTCGCCATGTTCCTGACGTTCTCGATCACCGGTGCGATGTTGGTCGCCGTCGCAATTGGTCTGACGCTGATCTTGTATCCGACCCATTCGATGAAGCGCTTCTTGGCGATCGGTATCGTCTCGCTCGTCTTGATCACGGTGGCTGACCGTGTGACACAGTCATTTACAGACGTGAGTGTCTTGGAGCTATTCACGCAGAGGATCACATCGCTTGTGACGGGTGCCGCTGCACGAGAAGAAGCCGGGGCGGTGGCGGGGGAGTCGCTCACACAACGGACTGCTGACTATGCCGTATCGGCCGATGTGTGGATGGAATCGCCCGTGACGGGCGTTGGCCTTGGCAACTTCGCCAACTCCGAGTCCTCGAAGTATCACAACGTGCAGTTCCCCTCGACGGTCTACGGAAGTGTGCTCGCGGAGTTGGGCCTGATCGGCTTCTTTGTCTTCATCGCCCTGTTGTTGGTCACCTTCACGATCACCGTCCGCGATGAACGACAGTGGTGGCGTGGACATCGCGGCAAGGATCCTGCCGTGGATATTCTCGCGCCGTTGATCCCCTTCCGCGTCCTGCTCCTTATTTTTGTAGCATTCACAAGCAATTATCTGGTGACGGCAGTGTTCTGGTACGACTTGGTGTTGATCCTTTCCGGTCGAACTGCCGTGCGCCGACAACTCGGGGTCGATCAGACATTTGATATCTATTTGACACGGACGCCGTGGCGCGATCGGTGGATCGCTGCGCACACGGCTGGGGAAGATCATGCCGCTCATCATTGACGGAAAACAGCTTGCTCGCGACATTCGCGGTGAGATCAAGGTCGAGGTCGACCGTATTCGCGAGGGCCTTGGTCGTGCACCGGGCCTGAACCTCCTCCTTGTAGGTGAGGACCCGGCATCAGAGGTCTATGTCCGCAACAAAGGCAAAGACTGTGAGAACGTCGGTATCCGCTCCATCATCGTCCGTATGCCGGCCGATGCTGAGGAAGCCGCGGTGATCCATCAGGTGGAAGCATGGAATGCCGATCCGACGGTTGACGGCATCTTGGTCCAATTGCCCCTTCCCAAACACATTGATGAGATGCGGGTACTGCGGACGATCGATCCGCATAAGGATGTCGACGGATTCCATCCGATGAATGCCGGGAAGTTGATGATCGGTTTGGATGGCTTTATTCCTTGCACGCCGTTCGGTGTGCTGGAGATGTTGAAGCGTTCGAACATTGAGACATCGGGTAAGCATGTTGTTGTGGTCGGACGCAGCAACATTGTCGGCAAACCGATCGCCATGTTGATGGCACAGAAACGCCCGCAAGGCAATGCAACGGTCACGATCTGTCACACCGGTACGAAAGACCTTGCCTCCTTTACCAAGCAGGCCGACATCGTTGTTGCCGCCGTTGGCAAGGCCCGTGTGATCACGGCCGACATGATCAAGCCCGGTGCGGTGGTGATCGACGTCGGCATCAACCGCATCGATCACGCTGATGGCACGACGGGTCTTGTTGGTGACGTAGATTATGATTCCGTCGCACCGATCGCATCAGCTATCACGCCGGTGCCGGGTGGTGTTGGGCCAATGACGCGGGCCATGTTGTTGATGAATACTCTCAAGGCTGCAAAGAGGCATCTCTCATGAAGCAGGAACGAATGAGAATTCTTCATGAGGATGATGACATCGTGGTGATCGACAAGCCGTCAGGGCTGTTGTCGTTGCCGGATCGGTTTGATGCCACGTTGCCCAATGTGCGGACGATGTTGCGCGAACGGTACGGAGACATCTTCATCGTCCATCGTCTCGACCGTGAGACCTCGGGCGTGATGATCATGGGCAAACATGGCGAGGCGCATAAGGACCTCAATGATCAGTTCGAGCATCACACGGTGCGTAAGATCTACCATGCCCTCGTCAGCGGTGTGGTAGAGAAAGACGCCTTCCCCATCGAGATCCCGATCATCGCCGATGCCCGACGCAAGGGCTTGATGAAGCCGTCGGCACGAGGGAAAGAAGCCCGCACGGACGTGCGCGTGTTGGAACGTTTCCGTGTTGCTTCGTTGCTCGAGTGCACCCTGATCACCGGTCGTACACACCAGATCCGCGTCCATTGTTCGGCCATCGGACATCCTCTGTTGGTGGATCCTGACTACGGCACCACAGCCGAGTTCTTGTTGTCGACGATCAAGCGCAAGTTCAACCTCAAGAAACACACGGAAGAGCGGCCGATCATCGATCGGTTGACCTTGCATGCCTACGAGCTCACGGTGAAACATCCGGGAACAGGGGAGCAGGTCACCTTTACCTCCGAACATCCCCGCGACTTCGCTGCCGCCCTCCAGGTCTTGAGGAAATACTCCGCCCCCTACACTAGTGAGTGGACGTTCTAACCCCCAGCAATCATTATCTTCGTGCCCATGATCATCATCCTCTTCGGTGCCCCCGGCGTCGGCAAAGGCACACAAGCAACGATCTTGGCTGACAAACTCGGCGTCGCCCACCTCAGTACCGGCGATGCCTTCCGTGCCGCCATCAAAAACCAAACAGAGGTAGGGAAGATCGCCAAGAGCTATGTCGATGCCGGCGACCTTGTCCCCGACGATATCGTCGCCCGCATCGTAGAAGAGGCCATGGCCGCACCTTCCTTCGACAACGGCTGCATCCTTGACGGTTTTCCCCGCACCAAGGGTCAGGCCGATGCCCTTGCCGCCATGTTGACAGGTAAGGGGCAGGCAGTTCACCGCGTGGTCAATCTCGAAGTAGATGATGCCACCATTATCGAGCGTCTGCTCGCCCGCGGTCGTGCCGACGACACGCAGGAGATCATTCAGAACCGCCTGGACGTCTATCGCCAGGAGACCGCCCCCTTGCTGGAATACTACACGGCCTCGGGCAACCTGGTCTCCGTCAACGGCGTTGGCTCCGTGGATGAGATCAGTGAAAGAATCCTTGAAGCGATTCGATAGGATAATTCCTTAACTTATTCCCAATGTTCGTCTTAACACGTTTTCCACATCGTGGATGACGTGTGGAATACCGTGTGGAAAACGGAACGATTCTTGCTACACGGAGAGTCTGCTACGAATAACTGGGAGTTCGATGTGAGAGGTGTAGGGACAACCTGGATCGTTGCCGCGATGGTCATCTGCGGCGTTGTGACCCCCGCTATGGCGCAAATGCGCGCCGGTGAGGTCACGGGCATGATCGGCGGCGGAATGAACAAATATTCCGGCGAATTCACGGACGATATCTGGGGTGCGAACGGCTCGATCTCCCTCTGGTACGCACCGATGAACCGACTAGCCCTCGAAGCCCGGTTTGGACTCGGCGAGATCGGATGGAAGGTCTCACCGTCCGACCTCAACAAGTATCCGGAATATTTTGGTGCCGGCGCCGAGATCGGCGACCTCTATCCGGGCACCCTGACGCCCATCGAATCCGTCAACGAGTCGCGCCTGACCACGATCGACCTCATGGTCCACTACGTCCTCGTCAGCAATATCCCCGCCGTACCCTTCATCTCGGCCGGCGTCGGAATGGTCAGCTATGCTCCATCGACCGACGAGACCCACGAAGCTCTCCCGAACTACGCTGCCGGCGTCTACAGCGGCTCCGCCTTCAGCATCCCTCTTGGAGGGGGCGTGCGCATCCCGTTCTCTGACCGTGTGGGCATGATGCTCCGCGGCGAGTACCGCCTTGTGTGGTCAAAGTATCTCGATGATCTCTCCGCCAACGGCGCCAACGATGCCGTCACCTCCGTCTCTCTCGGCCTGACGTATCAGTTCACCGATCCGGCACCGAAGGTCGCACGTCGACGTTATCACCACCCGCATCATCCCCACCACCAGCACCACCGCCCCAGCTGCGACTGCGGTTGCACGTGCCATGACGCGAATGCCGAACAACCGAATAGTGGAATAACCGAACAACCGAATAATGGAGTAACCGAACAACCTGTCATTCCGAGCGAACGCGAGGAACGAATAACCGATACCACGAAGACTAACACAGAGTCTGACTCAGAGACTAACTCAGAGACTAACTCAAAGACTAACTCAAAGCCTAACTCAGAGACTAACGCGAAGCCTACCACGCAGTCTCCCGAGCTTTGTCCTGACGGCCTTGCCCGCGTCTGCGTCACCGCCAACGAATCTGTTTGCGTTGACACGAACATTACGCCCGGCGCTGACCGCATCAAATGGGAAGAGGCCTATATCTGGGAACCGGGGCAGGGAACACATCAGCAGACGCTGCGGGCCGTGAACGTCGAGAAACCGTGTTATGACATCGTCGTTCGTCAGACCGCCTCGGCCTATTACATGTGCAAAGACTGCTGCTTCGAAAAGATCAAACTCGGCGGACAGTGGGTCTATGTGATCCTCGACGAAGGGCAGATCTCCAAAGGTCAAGGTACCTTCGCGCCGGCAGATTGTCCGGACTGCGACGCTGTTGCATCTTCAGGACGCTGATCTGCGGTTATGAAGTCGTTGTTGCTCATCCTGGCCCTTGTGTGCACGTTCACCGGTGCGCTTGCTCAACAGCAGGCGGGTGATGTGGTGGGCACGATCTCCGGACAAGCACTCAAGTATCACGGTGAGTTCGAAGACGACATGTTCGGTCCGGGCGCTGCTGTGTCGCTCCATTATGCTCCGATCGATCGACTCGCCATCGAAGCTCGCTTCGGCGTTGGTGAGGTGCGCTGGAAGGTCTCACCAACCAAGCTCGCGAACAACCCTGATTACTTTGGTGCCGGTGCGCAACTGGGCGACTATTATCCGGGCACGTCAACGACGATCGAAGACCTCAGCGCAACATCGATCACGACTGCCGACCTGATCCTCCGCTACGTCCTCATACCCGGCATCGATGCCGTTCCCTTCCTCAGCGCCGGCATTGGCTACGTCGGCTACCGCCCTACCAATGCAACGGAACGCGAGCCCCTTCCCAACTACGAAGCATCGGTCTATTCCGGATCGGCCATCAGTTTCCCTCTTGGAGGGGGCGTGCAGATCCCGTTCTCGGAGCGTGTGAGCTTGTTACTGCGCGGCGAATACCGCGTGGTGTTGTCAGACTACCTCGATGACTTCGCGAAGACGTCCGCTAACGATGCACTAACGTCGATCTCGATCGGGTTGACATACCGATTCAACGAGCCGGATGACGAAGACGAATTGGAACCCATCGATGTCGACATCGAGACCGTGATCTCGGTCGCACCCGTCGATGCCCCGCATCACCCGGTCTTTTACGAACTCTGCTGCGAAGCCTGTTGCGATCCCTGTTGTGCCGTGTGCTGCATGGAGCACCATGATAACTGCTGTTGTTGCTGCTGCTGCTGTTGTTGCGACGATGGTGGCGGCTCCGGCGATGGCGGTGGCGGCGGCGGCTCCGGCGATGGCGGCGGCTCCGGCGGCGGCGGCGGCGAGGTCGGGCCTCCACCTCCACCTGCACGCGATGCCTTTTCGAAGGACATCCGGTTCAAGCTCGACACGGATGAGTTCGACTTCAACTTCCCGCAGACCAACAAGAACCTGCAGGAATTGCTGACCTATATGAAGGAGGCACCAGAGGGCCACGAGGTCATCATCGAAGGACATGCCTCGGGCGAAGGTCCGCCCAAACGTAATCAGGTACTGAGCGATATCCGCGCCAAGAAGATCCGTGAGTGGCTCATTGAGCAGGGGGTCGACCCGAGCAAGATCCGGGGGACCGTCGGCTACGGCTCCAGCATGCCGAGGGTGCAGGAACCCACACCGGAAGAGATGAAGAACATGTCCAAAGAAGAGATCGAATCGATCCGGGCCCAAAATCGGCGCATCGACGTTCACATCCTGAAGGACGCCTACAAGACCGAGGCCGAAGAAGCCCGGAAGAAGTGGGAAGAAGAGAAGAAGAAGGCCGAAGCGAAGAGCTAGAACCGTAGCCCGTACCAGACCACTTCGGGATAGACCTTCACGGCGGGGGCCGGCAGGTGATACAGGTGCAAGTCCCGCAAGATCGACGTCAGCCACGACGGCATCCCTTCGATCCGGTGCAGCTGCCAGTCCAAGGACACATACCAGACGTGGTTCCCTCCGCCCATACCGTCGATGTTCTCCACGCTGTGTCCCAACGCCACCCCAAGCCACGGGGGATACCATTCTTGCAAAGGGGCGGGCAGGACGTCGTAGACATTCATCGCCAACCAGTGCGTGGTTGAGGTGTAGTCATCAATGATGGCGCTGTACTCTCCGTTCTTGAAGGCCTCGCTGGGCCAGAATGAGATCTGAAGGTCGAACGGGCGCAGGCCGGGGACGTAGTGTTTGACTACCGGCAGGGAGGCACCGATGGTGTTTGCCGCCATGTCTCCCCACGAGAATCCATAGCCGGCCGAGAAGCCATCACGTACCTCAACGTATGTCTGATAGGCCATCGCGACGCCGGCACCACTCCAGATCGCCGTGGCCGAATCAAGGCCGCACCATCGAAAAAGGTCGCCGTAGATCGTGGTCGCCGAATATGCAAAGACCATGTGGCCCACCTTGTCAGCACCAAGTGCATAGGTGTAGTCGGTGGTGGTATTCACGTGAAATGGGACTGGTTCGCCTTTCCACCAGACATCGTTGAGTACTCCGTGACCGATCACCCAAGCGGAGAGTGTCACGCCCCCTACCAACCCTAATTTCCAACCACTTACTTCTATCTGTGCCGAATCCACATCATGTGGATAACCGGCGCTGTCGACCTGGGCATAAGCCACCTGCCCGGCACCAAGGAGAAGTGTTGCCGAGACCAGAAGTGGCGAGAGTATGGTAAATGTTCGTGAACGAATATTCATGGTTAAGTCATTGGCTTCCCGGAAAATAGCCCGGAACTTTGTGGTCTGTGAAAAACAGAACGACCATATTGATCCTCCTGTTCGTCGTGGTCTTCGCGGCGTTCATGTCAGTGAGCTTTCTTGTAGAAGCACACGACATGCCGAATGGCGACGTGGCACTTGCTGCCGAGGTCGAAGAGGTACCGGCTCCGGAAACGGTCAAGATCGCCGAGTACGATCTCCACGATGTTGCCAACGGATTGGCCTCGTGGTATGGCGGACAGTTCCATGGACGGCGCACGGCATCGGGTCGGCGCTACAACATGAATGAACTTACGGCAGCACATCGGACCTTACCATTCGGCTCGCTGATCCGCGTGGTAAATGAGCGCACAGGTAATGCCGTGATCGTTGAGGTCACGGACCGCGGTCCCTTCATCAAGAAGCGTGTGATCGACCTTTCCAAGGCCGCTGCCCAAAAGATCGGTGTGACGGTGACCCCGGTAGAGCTGGAAGGCCTAACCCCGGAACAGATCGCCAGATTTTATGAATCGACCGATAGCGCTTTCATCGGCATCACGTCCGATATGCAGGTCGTTGTCTTCCCGTCAGAGTCGCTGACCGATCACCGTCAGATGGATAGCTACAGCGCGGCCGTGGCAAATCTGAAAGAGGGCGAAGTTGTGGTGGTCCAGACGAATGAGAAGGGCAAGCCCGCCTACGCCGTGGCAGCCTTCGCACAGAACTGACGGCGAAGGTCAACGCTCTAGCGTTGCATTGATCCACTCGATCATCGTGCGAAGCACTTCGGGCGATACCGTGACCGCTGATCGCGTCGCCTCTTCCACCGTGCAATCGTCGCACGACTGAAAACCATGATTGGTGTCCGGGAAGGTCCGGATATCGACCTTGTTCGATTCCGATGCGATCTTTCGCCATCCTTTGCGATTCGGTTCCAGTGGCGTGATCACATCTCGTTCGGCGAGCAAGGCCAAGGTGGGGACAGGGGTAGGAAGCAATCGCTGCGGCGCTTGAAGTTCGATGAACGTCCTTAGCCACGGTAACAACTGGGTGCCGATATAGTCGTCGCGGTCAGGGCGAGAAAGTCGCGTCGCTGCCGGGTAGACGCTCAACAGTTCACCATGAAGACGCATGACGGAATCCGTGACCGTGCCGATCCTGCCGATCGCGGCGCTGTCATTCTTTGCATACGTGACGGCGGCATCGTACCAGCCGACCACAAGCTGACGCGCCACGGCGATCACTTCATCATCTACACCGTACATGGCGTCGCTGGCGGCGATGTGTTCCGCGATCAGCGTCCGCCCGTCCACCGATACGGTTCCGGCACAGACCACGGCGGCGACGGCGTCAGGTCGGCGTTTGGCTGCTTCAGTGGCAACGAGGCCTCCGTCACCGTGGCCGAGCAAGACCACATTGTCCAGCAGCACTTGTCGTTCCGAGCGCAGCCGGTCGATCACGGCTACAATATCTGAGACCTGATCGTCCAACGTTCCGTATCGAGTGTTTCCGGAGGCACCGACGCCTCGGTCATCCATCCGCACCGAGGCCCACCCTTGCTGGGCAAGGTAGTGGGCGATCACGAGAAACGGTCGATGCCCGGTAGGGTCGGTCGCATTCCGATCATGGTGACCCCGATCGCTTACTAAGATGCAGATGGGGAAGGGGCCTGATCCCGTCGGGGTCCACAACGTACCTCCCAAGACGGCACCGCCGACGCGATTGACGACGCTGAACGTCCGTTCAACGTAGGTCTCCGATCCTGATGGCTCCTGATCGCGGACCATCGGTTGGACTTTTTGAAAACGGACCGGCGACGAGGTCCGTCCCTGACGCCAGGTTCCCGTGATCACTGATTGTTCCGTGATCAGTTGTCCCTCGAACGAAGCATCGGCCGAATCGATCATAAGCTGTACTCGCCCCCTATCAAAGGAGCAAGAGGAGAAGGTGCGGCTGTATTGCTGCAGGTTGATCACATCGAAGGTGGCTTGGCATGGACCGTCGATGTAGGCCGAGAGGTGGATCAGGAGCTCGTAGCGCAGGCCCTGAGCACTTACGAACGACCCGCGCCAGTCGCCGCTGACCACAGTATCGGGTTGACTGCCGCTAAAGGATGAGGAGAATTGCGCGGTCGTAGGAACCGAGCCGAGAAGAAACATCGTTAGCAGGAGGGTGCGCATGTCAACCAGGTTAAGGGGCAAGTGAAACGAACCTGGCGAATTTGCGTATCGTTGCCAAGTTTTTTTCAAGATCCTCACTTAGGAGAAGGTTCATGACCATGAAGATGCTGTTCGCACTGGCCGCCGCAATTGTGATGTCAATGACGTCGATGTCGGCCATCACCCTCGACGAAGTCATCAAGAACCATATCGATGCCCGTGGTGGCACCAAAGCCATCAAGGACTTGAAGTCGCTCAAGATCGAGGCCACCATGCAGTCGATGGGTGGCGAGATGCGTGCCACGCAGCTGTTCAAGGACGGTACGAAGGTCCGTATCGACATCGAGGTTCAAGGGATGACGATGACCCAAGCCTACGACGGGAAGACGGCCTGGATGAAGAATCCGATGATGGGTAATGAAGTGCAAAAAGCCAGCGACGAGCAGGCCCACGCAATGGCACAACAGGCAAGTTTTGCTGGTGACCTGATCAGCGCCGGCGACCTTGGACATAAGCTGGAACTTGCCGGCAGTGAAGATCTTGACGGAATGACGGCCTATAAGGTCAAGGTCACCGACAAGAACGGTGAGTCGTGGTTCACCTATGTCGATGCTATCACGTGGCTGATCGTGCGCACTGACCGCGTGATGGAGATGGGTGGACAGACCTTCAATGTCGAGGTCTATTACTCGAATTTCAAGACCATCTCCGGTGTGCAGCTGCCGACACAGATCGATATGCGGGCGGGTGGCCAGGATTTTATGGCCATGACATGGGAGAAGATCGAGCCGAACGTTGACATCCCGGACTCATCCTTCGCCTATCCCGGCGAGTGACGGGCGTTGTGTACCTTTGTAGTCCTATTTGAACGGTCCACAAAGGGTACTATCGTGAGACGTCCTCTGCATCTTCTCGTTCTTCTTGCGTTCGGAGCGCTCCTGACGCAGGGATTTCAGTGTGCATCCTCCAATGTGACGGTAGCAAAGAAGGCCATTGCGAAGCAGGACTTTCCTGCTGCGAAGACGGCACTGGATGCTGCTCTGACAGAAAACCCAAACGACTGTGAAGCCCTCATTCTGATGGGTGATGTGCAGCAGCGTCTGAACGATGCCGAGGGTATGGTGAACGCATACCAGAAGGCCAAGGCCTGCGCGGGTCTCACGCCACAGCAGAATTCCGAACTGTCGATCAAGCTCTACAATGCGTGGGTCGGCCAGTACAATGGCGGTATCACCAAGTACAACGACTATGTGAAGTCGAAGAGTACGACCGATATCGCAGAAGCGATCTCGTATCTCTCGAAGGCAGAAGCGCTGAAGCCGACCTTCACTGAACCGATCGCACTACTTGGCCAAGCACAAGAGCAACAAGGGGATTCGGCCGCGGCTCACGAGACGTATAGCCGTTGGTGGAAGGTCGAGCAGCCCGGATTTGCGATCGCCAAGGAAAAAGGCATCACGTTGGGTCAGGAACGCAAGCAACTCTTGACGACGCTGGGTACGCCCCTTAAGACCGATATGGACAGTCTGACGGACGGCTCGGGCGTGATCTTCCGTGACCGTTTTGACGTTGGGGGCCGCGACCTGTTTGTCTTCTCGGCCAAGATCGGCAATGTGGATGATGCGAGTGTAGAAGGCTGGACGTATAACCCGCCGGCGGAGCTCTCCGAGCAAGAACGATCACGTTCGCGCATTACGGCACTTGAACCGTTGAAGGCCCTTGCCTTCATTGAATATGGTAAAGGCAACAAGCAAGCAGCGTTGGATATCGCCAATGCGGCGATGGCCGCGAAGCCGACAGACAATGAGCTTGTCCCGCTGCGGACGCAGCTTCTGCTAGAACTTGGCAAGACGGATGAAGCGATCAAAGAGATCGAAGGTCAGATCGCCCGTGAACCGAACTCCACGCTGTATCGTCTTCAGTACGCAGCATTGCTCTCGGGCGCACAGCGGCTGGACGATGCCATCGCCCAGTATAAGAAGGTCCTCGAGATCGACCCGAAGAACGAGACGGCTCTGTATAACCTGGCAGCGAACTACAAGAATAAAGCCAGTGTCAAGCAGATGGCCGAGCTGGAGAAGATGGACAAGAACAAGAGTTATAATCCGGACCTCTCGTTCCAGGCCGACCTCAAGACCGCCGCAGAATATTTCGAGACATTACGTCGTGCGCCCAAATACGCCGCCGACATCGTCGTCTTGGAGCAGCTTGCGAACTGCTACGAGGTCTTGAAAGAGACCAAGAAGGTCAAGTCCCTGATCATGGAGATGGAAGGACTTGAAGAGCGCTACAAGACCAGCAAAGAATATTACCGCATCATGGAGGGCCTCTACGGCCGTAACAAGATGCTCGATAAAATGAAAGAGGCCTCGGAAAAAGCCGAGCGACTCTAACAACCAACCACCAACCACGGACCCCCTCCAATGGCCGACGAACAAAACCCCCAACAGCAGCAAATGACGATCGAACTCGGTGAGAAAGAGGCCGAAGGCATCTATTCGAACCTGGCGATCATCTCCCACTCGCCGGCTGAATTCGTGGTGGATTTCACCCGAGTGCTGCCTGGCGTCCCCAAGGCCCGCGTCCATGCGCGCATCGTGATGACTCCGGTTCACGCCAAGCTCCTGCTCCACGCCCTGGCCGACAATATCGGCAAGTACGAGCACCAGCATGGCGAGATCCACATTGACGGTCAGATGCAGGCGTTTCCGCCGGGTGTCACGAATGTCAATTGAATTCCGTACATTTGTGATTCTGCTAAACATCTGATAGTCCATAAGGTTCTGCGTCAATGAAGCGTACGTATCAACCCAGCAAGCGCCGCCGTGTCAATGTTCACGGATTCCGCGCCCGCATGGCCACTAAGAATGGCCGTAAGGTCCTCAATCGCCGTCGTGCGAAGGGCCGTCACCGTATCGCCGTGAGCTTTGCTCGCTAAGAAGGCCTGCCGTGATGGTCATCCGGTCGCTTAAGGGCTTCGGTGCCTTTTCTGCGGCCATTGCGGTCGGTCAGCGGGTCATCTATGGCCCTCTTGGTCTGACCTATGTGACCAACGACGAACACTCCGAAACGCCCACGATCTTCGTGGGCGTTTCCATCTCCAAACGCCATGCTCCTTTGGCCGTCACGCGCAACCGCATGCGGCGTCTGCTGCGTGAAGCCGCACGCCGGGTGCTCAACAAGCACCACACATCGGTATTGGAAGCTCGCATGACCACGATCTTGCTCGTTTGGCGCTCAGCGCCGCCGACAACGCCACCGCTCAAAACGGTCGATGTTGAACACATCGTCGAGAGTGGGTTGCTCCGGGCACTTTCTGTCCTCTCCAAAGGCCGGTCATGAAACGCCTTCTGATGGCCACCATCCGGCTCTACCGCGCCCTCATCTCTCCGTTGTTCCCGCCAACCTGCCGGTTCGAACCAACCTGTTCTCAATATGCCTTGCAGGCAGTGGAGCGCTTTGGTGTGATCCGTGGAAGTTGGCTGGGCATCAAGCGTATCGCCAAGTGTCATCCGTTCCACCGGGGCGGTTATGACCCTGTCCCTCATTGTCAACATCACGATCACCAAGCATCGGTATCCTAATGGATCGTCGCTCACTCCTTGGCATTATCCTGATCGGCATCGTCGTAAGTGCCTGGGTCTTCATTCAAAGCATGTTCACATCGCGCGATGTGACGCCGGAACAGACCAAAGCAAAAAAAGAACGGGTCGATTCCGTTCGTACTGCCGTCAAGCCCGAAGCCCCGGCCGTGGCCTTCGCCACCACGCCCGAACGCGTGATCACCGTTGAGACCGATCGCATCATCGCTCGGTTGTCATCGAAGGGGGCGACCATTGTCTCGTGGAAACTCAAAGACTTTCAGCCGCACTATAAGGCCGAACAACCCAACGCACTGGTCGATCTTGTCCAGCCCGGCGCTCGCGAGTTCGGGTTCAACTTCCGTTCCATCACCGGAGCAAAGGTCGAAGCCAAGAACGTGCCGTTCGAGTGGACGACGTCGTCGGAGCAACTTCGGGTGACCGGGCAGGACTCTCTCGTGGTCACGGCAACAAGTGCAACGGCCGAAGGCGGACGCATCGAGCGGTCGTACGTCTTTCGCGGTGACGCCTACGGCGTAGTAACGCGGCTGACGCTTGACGGCATGGAATCGGTGATCCCGCAGACCAATCGCTTCATCAACCTTGAATGGAAGAACGGCATCCGGTATCAAGAGGGAAGCACCGTTGAAGAATCGAACAATGCTGTCGCCCTCGCCTCCTATAACGGCGAGATCGACGAGCTTGATGCCACGGAGTACAACGCACCGGAACAGCGTACTGCCAATGGTAAGATCGACTACCTCGCTACGCGGAGTAAATATTTTGCTGTGGCGATGAAGCCAACGCAGGAGTTTGACGGGACGGCCTTCTACGAAGGTGTGCGCTACGGAGCAGAGAACGAAGGACATATCGAGCAGTACTCGCTGACCTATCGCCTGCCGTACAAGGGCGGACGCCAGACACACGAGGTGATGCTCTATGCCGGACCGATGCAGTACGACACGTTGTCGCACTACGGCCTCACCGACGTCATGAACTTCGGTCTGAAGTGGATCGTCAAGCCCATCGGCGAGTATTTCATGCTGCCGACCATGAAGTTCATTCAGGGCTTCATCCCGAACTGGGGTATTGCCATCATCATCTTCGCGCTGATCCTCAAGGCGCTGTTGTATCCGTTGGGTATCACGCAAATGCGTTCTGCACGAAAGATGCAGCTGGTGGCCCCCTTGATGAACGAGATCCGCGAGAAGTACAAAGACGATATGCAGACGCAGCAGCAGGAGATGATGAAGCTCTACGGTGAGTATGGCATCAACCCTGCCGGTGGATGCTTGCCCCTTCTCCTTCAAATGCCGTTCTTGTATGCTTTGTATTCGGTCTTGAACCTGAATGTGGAATTGCGTCAAGCGGCCTTCTTGCCGGTGTGGATCACCGATCTCTCGGTGCCCGATGTGATCTTGTCGCTGCCGTTCAAGTTGCCATTGTTCAATATCGACAAGTTCTCGGGGCTGGCACTGTTGATGGGGGCGACCCTGTTCATTCAGCAAAAGCAGATGGTGACCGACCCTCGGCAGAAGGGGCTGGTCTACCTCATGCCGGTGATGCTTACGCTGATGTTTTCCACCCTGCCGGCCGGCTTGAACCTCTATTATTTCGTGTTCAACATCGTCGGGATCATCCAGCAGGTCTGGATGACGAAATTCTCCAAGAATTCCCTGACCCTGGCTGACCTCAAGGCCATGCCGAAGAAGGAGTCGTGGCTCCAGAAAAAGATGCGGGAAGCCCAGCAGATGGCCGAAGCCCAGGGCCGGACCCTTCCGGGTCAGGCGCCGAGACGGGGCGGGACCAACGGTTCGGGTCCGAAAAAGTCCGGAAAAAAGAAATAGGGGAAAACAAACCCGTTCTGATGTAACCTTTTGGTTGCTATTTTATCGGTCACATCCGACGAATAGCAACCATTTTTTTGGTCCCACTTTATCCCTGTTTTAGGAGATCTGTATGAAGGTTCGTTCCGTGTTGACGGGCGTGGCTGCAGTCCTTATTGGATTGTTTGCCATTACCGGAGCAACGGCGCAGAACACCTATGATCGTCTGTCGATCATCGAGGAGTTCACCAGCGCTACCTGTCCGCCGTGCGTTGCAGCTAGCGAAGCACTGAAGGAAGTAGTCAAAATGTCGAACGGCGTCGTGTCCGTTCGTTTCCATATGAACTGGCCGGCACCGAATGACCCGTGGAACTTGGATAATCCGACGGAGAACGATGCTCGCCGCGGTGTATACAAGGTTTCGGGTATTCCGGACGGATATCTCAATGGTAAGAGGACCCCGGTCACCGATGCTCAAAGCATGTTGGCGGCCATCTCGAACGACAACGCCTTGAAGTCGCCGATCAAGATCGACGTTTCAACGGTGTACACGGCGTCGGGTGGTACAACAACCATCAAGATCAAGACCAATGTTGATCTTCGCAGCCACAAACTGTATGTGGCCGTTGTATCGCGCTACACCTATCTCCCGAATCTGCCCCAAACGCTTGCAAACAGCAACGGTGAGTCAGAGTTCTACGATGCCATGAATAAGATGCTTCCTACGGCAAACGGCACCACGCTCGGTATGGATGCTAACACGGAGCAGAGCTTCGAGTTCACCTACAGCCGTAAGTCGACCGCTGTGTGGCCGGAAGGTGGACAGTACATCATTGCGTACGTCCAGAACACAACGGATCTGAATG
Source organism: uncultured Hyphomicrobiales bacterium (assembly GCA_964467455.1). Lineage (GTDB taxonomy): Bacteria > Bacteroidota > Ignavibacteria > Kapaibacteriales > Kapaibacteriaceae > OLB6. The sequence continues at coordinate 41,151 of CAYXQJ010000004.1, forward strand.
TCTTGAACGCAGGCACCGACCGCAAGGTTGTCTACGTACGCCCGGTCATCAATGGCCCGACGTGGGAATACATCGCTCGCGGCGGCTCCAAGACCAAGAGCTTCACGGTGACGAATCCGCTGGATCGCGCACTTGAAGTTGAAGTTGGTGTCGCGAACGCAGCAAGTCTCACACAAGCAGGTTGGTCGATCTCCGCTTCGGAGACCTTCGTTACGATCCCGGCCAAGGGCTCGAAGGACGTGACCTTCAACACAACCGCTCCAAGCGATCGTGCGAACTTTGCTCCGATCACCGTTGACTTCAAACCGGTATCCTCAACGGACACCACCGAATCGACAGAGATCACCTACGGTTATCTCACGGAAGACTCCAAGGTTGCCGTGTTTTATGGTTCCACTGACGGTGCGGTCGGCAACATCATCCCGGCACTTGAGACAACATGGGGTACGGAGTCGGTCTATCTTCCGTATTCCTCAGAGATCCTCACGGCATTCCCACCGACAGATTTCGATGCTGCGATCTTCCCGGTCGGCTTCGACGGCCGCTTCAACATGGTCGCCTTTACGCCGGCCATCCAAGCCATGCAAGCTGCGGGCAAGGGTGTGTGGATGCATGCCCCAGTTGGCCTTGCTGTTGCCTACAATGCTCAAAACCAGCAGTATCCTGGATATCCGGAAACCAAGGCTTGGTTCCAAGGCCTGGGCATCGGTCTGCAGTCGACGGCTACCCGTAACGACGGTACCTACTACACCGCATTCAACGTCACGGGCGTCAACAACGACGTGATCGGTGACGGATGGAGCGGTCGTGCCAATCAGCCAACGAGCGCATGGCCGTTTGCCATGGCAAGCCAAGACCTCATCACGCTGTCCACGAATACGTGCGTTAGCTGGTTGTATGCTGACTCCAAGCCGGTCAACATCTCTGGTGTTCGCTGCGAGCAAGCCGGCAGCAAGGTCGTCTTCTCGACCGTCGGCCCTGAGCACATCAACGATGCAACGGCCCGCAAGACGATGGTCCAAAAGGTCCTCGATTGGTTGTTGAGCACCGACAACACACCGAAGCCGGAGATCGCTCTCAGCTCGAGCACACTGAACTTCGGTAACGTCATGGTCGGCGAGACCAAGAAGATGACGTTCACCATCACCAACTCCGGTGATGCTGATCTTGTTCTGAACAGCGTTGAACTCTCAGGCGCAGACGCCGTTGACTTCGACATCACAGAAGGCTACATCTCTTCCGGTACGGTCACGGTGAAGCCGGCTGGCACGTACTCAGTGGAAGTTAGCTTCACGCCGTCGACGGTCAAGTCGACCTACAACGGATCAGTGGTCATCTCTGCTAACGCTGCATCCAATCCGGTCGCCCTCCGCGGCGGCGGTACGGTTTCTTCGGTTGAAACCGACGTTGTCTCCGAAACCGGTGCGATCTCGATGCGCCTCTCCGGTCAGAACCCGGTCGCCGATCGTTCCACGATCGTCCTGAACGCTTCGGAAAAGGTCACGGTCACGATGATCGACGCTACCGGCCGCACGGTCGCTACGTTGTTCAACGGTATCGCCTCGGGTGCTGAAACCCTCGAGATCAATGCCGCTGCTCTCGTCTCCGGCGCTTACACGGTCGTTGCTACCAATGGCATCGAGCGCGCGATCATGAGCGTCATGGTCACCAAGTGATCTAGCGCAGTTCGCTTCTAGCGACTTAAAACAAGAGCGGCTCTTCACATCTGTGAAGAGCCGCTCTTGTTTCTACCTTCGATACCGGTACTTCGCATTCGGCGGCAGCGGCGTCCGCATCCGATAGTCGCCAAATCCGGTGTTGTCTTCGAACGTGAACATCTGCGAGTTGCCGTAGCTCCACCGTACAACGGTACTGATGCCGTTCCCGGTGTTGAAGCGCTCGATGTTGGTGGGCTCGCCGTAGACGATATACACACGGCCCATATCGGTCAACCAGCCCTCGGTGTACGATTTGAATCGACGGTTCGCTGTCTCGATGCGTGAGTAATATTCTTCGAACGCTTCGTTGCGCACCGAACCCGGCGTTGGGTCTTGACGCTTCCAGAACTCTTCGAATCGGTACTGTCGGTCCGACTCGTTGAGCGAGCCGGTGATCTGATCGATGTCTTCTTGATCTGCAACGTAGATCAGTTGACGGATCGCCAGGTTCAGATCGGTCGTCGCAGCTCCGGCGGCTGACCGTGGTACCAAGTACCGACGTGTGCGAGAGGCAAGGACCGTCGTCGTGTCGGCCGCACCATTCTCGACCGGATGCATCTTGATGGTCAGCGTATACGATCCCGGCAACGCGCGTTCCAGCGGACTGAGCGGGAAGAACTGCTGTAGCGACCGACGTTCGATCTTGACGGGATCCCCAACGCCCCTTCCCAACGATCGTCCGTCAGAGGCGGAAAGATCCCATGAGAAGGCCGTGGTGGTGGGGAGTTCATCTACGTAGACCTCGAAGAAGGCAAAGAGCAGCATGTCGCCACTCCAGATCGTCTCGCCGATGTAGGGGGCGATCTTGTACCGATCACCACGTTGCTCGATCTCGCGTACGTACATGACCGACGAGAGCGCCGGCGTGGAACCCAGGTCGGGAACGACCAGCGTGTCGGCTAACGAGTGATCGCGACCCGAGAAGCCGTCGGTGACCGTCAGCTCCTGCCGGTACCGGCCGGGCTTGACGTTGAGGCGCAGCACGACCGTCTCGGCCTTGCCGGTGCTGCCTTGTGATTCTGCATAGGAGTCAACAAGTACAGAGCGCGATACGACCGTGTCGATCACGCGCCGTCCGATCGAGTCACGGATGGCAACGCGCGTCTTGAACTGCGCTGCGTAGCGCTGCTCGTATTCTTGAAAGACGAGGGTCTGGTAGGGGATGGCAACGTAGACATCGACATGTTCCGTGCCACGCAATTCCGACCCGCGAAAGATCAGCGCGTCCGACATGACCACAGGTTTCGTGCCGGCCGGTTGTGCGCGGAGGACCTGCAGGGAAAGCAGGGCTGCCGCTACCAAGGATGTTGTCGAACGTCTCAAATGTGTACCGATACCTTCCACATGTCGCGAGCTTCTTTTGCCAAGCGTTCCCGTTCGTCGGGGTGAGCAATATGGATCAGCGCTTCAGCCCGTTCACGGAGCGTCTTTCCATGCAGGTAGGCAGTACCGTATTCCGTGACCACATAGTGTACGTGGGCGCGCGACGTGACCACGCCGGCACCCGGCTTGAGGATGCACGAGATGCGGCTCACGCCCTTGCTGGTGCGTGACGGAAGTGCGATGATCGGTTTGCCCCCTTTACTCAAGGAAGCACCACGAACGAAGTCCACTTGACCGCCGACGCCGGAGTAGGGCGCTGTACCGATGGAGTCGGCACAGACCTGTCCGGTGAGGTCGACCTCGATAGCGCTGTTGATGGCCGTGACCTTGGGGTTGCGTTGGATCACCGTCGGGTTGTTGACATAGGCCACGTCGAGCATGGCGATCATGGGATTGTCGTGGACGAAGTCGTAAACCTTCTTGGTGCCCATGACGAAGGTGGCGACGATCTTATGACGGTGCGTCATCTTCTGCGCACCGGTGATCACACCACGTTCGATCAACTCGATCAAGCCGTCGCTGAACATCTCCGTATGTACGCCGAGGTCACGGTGTCCCTTGAGGTCGCGCAGTACTGCGTCAGGGATAGCGCCGATGCCCATCTGGATCGTTGCGCCGTCTTCGACGATACCCGCAACGTGGCGTCCGATGGCCCGTTCCACTTCGGTCAATGCCGGCGGTGGCACTTCGGGCAATGGATCGTCAACGTCGACCATATAGGTCAGCTTCGAATGGTGGATCAGTGCATCACCGTGTGTCCGCGGCATGTTGGGATTCACCTGGGCGATCACGATCTCTGCAGAATGTAAGGCCGCATGGGCAGCTTCCACCGTCACGCCAAGGGAACAGAAACCATGGACGTCAGGGGGCGAGACCTGGATCAAGGCCACGTCAATGTCGAGTTGATTCGACAGGAACAAGGCCGGGATCTCCGACAAAAACACCGGTGTATAATCGGCCCGACCCTCTTGCACGGCCCGACGCATGTTGCCTCCGATGAAGAGGCAGTTTACGCGAAAACTCTCGGCATACTCCGGGTTGGCATACGGTGCTTCTCCCTCGGTATGCAGGTGGACGATCTCCACATCTTTTAGTCGGGGTGCCTGGCGCACCAATTCTTTGATCAGCGTCTGCGGTGCCGCTGCTACGCTATGTAGATAAAGGCGGTGTCCGGAGCGGACCGCTCCGATGGCTACTTCGGCGCTGACTGTGCGCTGCATGTTATCTCCGTGGTGATCGAGAATACAAAGTTAGGGGATGGTATCTTTGAATCATGGACATCCAGAACATTCTCTTCGTTGCGGTGCTCCTGGCCGCCATGGCCATCTTCGCCCGCAGTGCCTCACGTCTGATCGGCTACCTCAAGGTGGCGCAACCGACGGACCGTCTCAACAACCTCGGCGAACGGATCGCGAACACGCTCGTCGTCGGCATCGGCCAAAGCAAGATCTTGCGCGACAAGACCGCCGGCCCGATCCACGCCATGATCTTTTGGGGCTTCCTCATCCTGCTGTTCTCCGCCGCAGAGATGATCCTTGAAGGACTCCACGAAGGTTGGTCGTTCAACTTCCTCGGACCGGTCTATTCGGTCATCACGGTGTTGACCGACATCTTCTGCGTGCTGATCATCCTCGGCACATGGATGTCGCTCTGGCGACGCTACGTCGTTAAGGTCAAGCGCCTCCAAGTAGAATCCGAAAAGGTCGAAGCCGGCATGATCCTCTTGACGATCTTCATGATCGTCACGTCGCTCTTCATCCAAAACGGCCTGCGCGTCCACGTGCATGGCGCCGACTTCTCCTATGCCCTCCGTCCGCTATCAGGCCCCGTCGGCAACGTCCTCGCTGATCTCTTTGGTCAGGGGGCAGGCACGATCTTCACCATCGCCTGGTGGATGCATGCCGTGCTCATCCTTGGCTTCATGAACTATCTCCCGTATTCGAAACACCTCCACGTCCTCACGTCCATCCCGAACGTCTTCCTTGGTCCGACGTCACCGACGAATGCCATGGAGAAGATCGACTTCGAAGCGGAAGGTGTTGAGAAGTTCGGCGTGGTCGACATCGAAGACTTCACGTGGAAGACCTTGCTTGACGGCTATACCTGTACACACTGCGGTCGATGCACCAGCGTGTGTCCGGCCAACACTACCGGCAAAGTGCTCGATCCTCGCGGCATCATCATTGCGATCCACGATCGTACGATGGACAAAGCGCCCCTTATCATCAAAAAGGAGCGTGGCGAAGAGCTGACGACGGAAGAGCAGGCAGTGTGGGAGAAGAAGCTCATCGGCGACTACGTCTCACCGGATGCGTTGTGGGCGTGTACAACGTGCGGTGCGTGTATGCAGGAATGTCCTGTCAACATCGAACACGTGCCGGCCATCGTCGGCATGCGTCGGTCGATGGTGATGATGGAATCGCAGTTCAACGAAGAGTCGGCACTGATGCCCGACATCTACGGCAACATGGAAACGAACTCTGTGCCGTGGGGTGGATTCGGTCAATCCGACCGTGCGAACTGGGCTGAAGGATTGGGCATCAAGACGGCGGCCGAAGATGCGTCGATGGACGTCTTGTTCTGGGTCGGCTGTGCCGGTAGCTACGACGATCGCGCCAAGAAGATCTCACGTGCCTTTGCTGAGTTGATGCAGATCGCCGGTGTGGACTTCCGCATCCTCGGCACGGAAGAGAATTGCACGGGCGACGTGGCACGTCGGACCGGCAATGAATACCTTGCCGATACGCTGACGAAGATGAATGTGGAGACGTTCCAACGCTACAATGTGCAGAAGATCGTGACCACGTGTCCGCACTGCTTGAACACCCTGAAGAATGAATATCCGCAGTTCGGTTTCAACGCCGAGGTGATCCATCATACCCAGTTCATCAAGAGCTTGATCGACTCCGGCAGATTGAAGCTGGATCGTGAGAAAGCATCGGCGGCCACCATCACGTATCACGACTCGTGTTACTTGGGACGCTACAACGATGAGTATGAAGCACCTCGCGCGACGCTGGAGAATGTGCCCGGCCTGACGATCCTCGAGCCCGCGCGCTCGAAGGACCGTGGTCTGTGCTGCGGTGCCGGCGGTGGACGCATGTTCATGGAAGAAGTGGTGGGTGACCGCGTCAACATCGTTCGGACGAATGAGTTGTTGCAGACCGGTGCCGAGACGATCGCCGTGAACTGTCCGTTCTGTACAACGATGATCACAGACGGCGTCAAAGCCGCAGAGAAGATCGAAAGCGTGAACGTCAAAGACATTTCGGAGATCGTTCGCGAACACGTGTCGGCATAACACAACCAAGGAGGCGGGATGTCGCTTCGACGCTCGAGTGCCCTTCGTGACGCAGTGCACGAATGGGAGAGGGAAGGTCTGATATCGGCGGAGGCCGCATCGACGATCTCGGCGCGGTACGAACTCGACCATGACGCCGTGTGGTATAAGAACACGTCGTTCATGATCGGTGTGGTGGCGTCGATCTTGGTGTCGGCAGGGCTCATCCTGTTGATCAGCGAGAACTGGCATCATCTCAGTGTTCCGGTGCGCATGCTCACCGGCATCATCCCCTGGCTCGCCACAGCCATCCTCACGATCCGCGCCACCAACCACCAACCACCAACCACTGACCACCAACCACGAACCGCAGAAGCATGGGGCTTCCTCACCTCACTGCTCTTCGGCGTGAACATCTTCCTACAAGCCCAGATCTTTCATCTTGGCGGCTATTGGCCCACGGCCATCATGTGGTGGGCTGCCGGAAGTCTTGCCATGGGCGCCGTGCTGCGGAGTCCGTCGATCATCGCGTTGTCGCAAGTGCTGGCCTTGATCTGGATCGACAACGAAACATCCTATCAACACTTCACGCCGACGGTACTGGCTGGCGTGGCCTTGATCGCCGCGGCTTCCATGCAACGGTTAACGCGACTAACGGCAACGGGCTTGATCGCCTTGTTGTGCTGGGCGCTGTTTCATACGTGGAGAGGGATGATCTTATCCGAGCCAAGGATCGCAATCAAGGCGACGAATTTTGAAGAGTTTATGATCCTTGTTGCACTTGGAGGATTGGCGATCGCCTTGTTCACCTGGGCCGAACCGATCTCTCGATCATTCCGAAACCGAATGATCAAGGTCATCTCTGCTGTTGTGTTGTTGATGGCCTTGATCGCGAGCGCCTCAAAAGCCGCCGACAATGTATGGCTTGAACATGGTGATTGGTTTACGTCCGTATTGGCACTGCTTGGCTGTGCGTTGTTGTTGATCGGCAAACGCGACACATTTTCGTACGGTGTTTGCGCAGTGATCCTCATGCTAACCATTGGATCACACGCTACGGTTGACCCGTGGCTACCATCCGCCGTCACGACATTGAATCTCATACTGTTCGGCACGGCGATCGCATTTCTCTGGTCCGGTATCAAACACGCGCGCAAAGCTGAATTCATGACGGGCTTGATCGTAGTGATCGCCTTGGCCTTCGCTCGATTCCTCGACTACTTCGAAGACTACATGCTCGGTGCCTTGGTCTTCATGAGCGCCGGCGTCCTCCTCTTTTTGGCCAATCTTTTCTGGAACCGCCGTTATGCGAAAGACTAGTCTCGTGATCGGAGCGCTGGTGGTTCAAGCCACCATCGTGACCGTGATGTTGGTCAGTGCCATGATGCCGCTGTGGACCGGCCAGGAAGTGACGGTCTTGGCCCGCGCCGTTGATCCTCGCGATCTAATGCGTGGAGACTATGTCGCGCTCGACTACGATCTCAGCAGGATCCTGCCGCAACGTCTCAAGACAGATCTTCAAAGCGGTGTTCAACTTCGCTACGGGCAAGAGTTATACGTGACACTGGATCTTACAGACAGTGCTGCCGTCGCGACAGGGATCTACCAAACACGTCCGTCACAAGGACTCTTCATCAAGGGGCGATCCAGTTACCCGCAATTGGTGCCACGTAGGAACGACACTCTACGCTTCTCAGGGATCAACATCACCTACGGTATCGAAGAGTATTACACGGACTCTGAAACCGCACGAAAGCTCGAAGGAGAGCTTCGAAGGGGGGGCACGCTCCCCGTGCACTTAAAGATCGACACTGATGGCAACGCCCGTATCTACGCTCTCGGTAAATGACCACGCTCATTCGAAGCAGTGGCAATACGCGTGGCTGTTGGCCATAGCGACCATTGTCTACAACATCGCCGAAGGTGCCGTCTCGATCTGGTTCGGTGCCGAAGATGAAGCGCTGACGCTCTTCGGCTTCGGCATTGACAGTGTGATCGAGGTCATAAGTGCGATCGGTGTCGCCCACATGGTGCTGCGTCTTCGCAAACATGGATCGGATCGACGTGATGAGTTTGAACGCACGGCGTTGCAGATCACGGGCTGGTCGTTCTATGGGCTCACAGCGATGTTGGTCGTGACAGCCGGTCTCAGCATATGGGCTGGTAATGCTCCGGAGAGTACACTGCCCGGCGTCATCATCTCTTTGATCTCCATCAGCTTTATGTGGGCGCTGATCCGTGGCAAGATCAACGTTGGTACCACACTGCAATGTGCACCCATCATTGCCGATGCCAATTGTTCCAAGGTCTGTCTGCGCATGTCCGTAGTGCTGCTGGCCTCTTCAGCCATCTACGAACTCTTCCACATCGGCTACGTCGACGCACTTGGTGCCGTCATCCTCGCCTGGTATTCGTGGAAAGAAGGCGGCGAGTGTTTCGAGAAGGCAAAGGGCAATGAATGCTGCGACACCTGTTCGACGCACTAGATCACACGCAGTGACGACGCCAACACACGAGCCAGTTCTCCCGTGATCGCATAGCGATCGAACTGTTTTACGAACTGCTCGTTCGGACGGGGGAGCGCCCCCTTCTTCCACTGATCGTACATCTCGATGATGACGGCGGCAATGCCTTTCACATCATCGGGCTCGGTGATCCATGCAGCACCGTATTTCTCGGCGTCCTTCTTCAAGGCTCCTTCCGGAACACTGACGAGAAGGGGCTTGCGGGTCCCGAAATATTCGTACAGCTTGCCGCTGGAGATCGTGTCGGCGTTCTTCGTGTTGCCGACCATCATCCACAGTGCGTCGCTGTCGGTTAAGAGTCGGACCGTGTCGCCATGTTCCAGATAGCCGTGATCGACGATGATATCGTCGAGCTTCATGCGGCGGGCTTTCTTACGATACTCATCGCGAAGAAGGCCTGCAAAGTGCAGTTCGAGCTGAATGTCGGGACGCTCCTTGCGCACGCGCTTGACGGCCTTCAGGAAGGGCACGGGGGTGACCACATCATAGAAGATGCCGGCATACGTGAGCTTGAAGGCAGCCGACGGTGTGATCTGCGGCGGACGTTGTGCGACGGCTGCAAGGTCGGCCGGATCGTATCCGTGAGGGAGGATCAACACGTCGTTGAACTCCAGGTGCGGATACGTGTGGATGAGCCGCTCCTTGATCTTGCGATTGGTCACCGTCACCTTCGAAGCGCGCGCGAGTGTGCGATGCTCCAGCTTCTTGTGCTTGTGACCATGCCACGGTGTAAGGTAGTAGTGGAACTGATTCCCGAACCACAGATCGCGATAGTCGAGGACCAACGGAATGTTGAACTCGGCACTGAGTTCGGCACCGGCCATCATGGTTGAAAATGGGGGACCGCTGACGAAGATCATGTCGAAGTGACGTTGTTGGCAGAGCTCACGCGCAACAGCAAGCGCCTGCTTCGCCCAACCCTTCTTGTTGTCGGGGATGAAGAAGGTGTTGCTGACCTTGCCCATCAACTTGCGGAAGCGCTCGCGCGGCATCTTGACGGTGCCTTTATCCTTCAGCAAGCTGTTGGGGTCGGAACCGGAGGTGCGGATGATCTCCGTACCACACGCTTCCAACTCATCGAGCAGCGACTGATCGTGCGCATAATAGGCCACGGGCCCGGTGGCGATCACGGTTGGACGCCAGCCATGGTCGGGCAGATACTTCACGAACTTGGCGATGCGTTGAACACCGCTCAAGCCCATCGGAGGGAAGTAGTATGCGAGAACGAGAACTGAGTGTTGTGCCATGCCCCCTTACACAACCACTAGTTCGCGAGGAGCGGAGGTAAGGATGTCGCATCCGTTCTTGCGGATCACGACGTCGTCTTCGATGCGCATGCCGAAGGCGTTCGGCAGGTAGATGCCGGGCTCGATCGTGATCACAGTGCTTTCATGGATCACGCCGGACTTGTTGGCATAGGAGACGCGCGGATGTTCGTGCACTTCGTAGCCGAGGCCGTGTCCGAGGGAGTGGCGGAAGTATTCACCATAACCGGCGCGCTCGATGATAAAGCGAGCTGCATGGTCGAGTTCGGCGGCCGTGATGCCGGCCTTGGCCGTGTCGAGTGCTGTGAGGTGGGCGTCGTAGAGAACGGCGAAGACGTCAACGACCTTCTTGGACGGAATACCGATGCTGAAGGTACGCGTCATGTCGCTATAGAGACCGTCGACGCAAGCGCCGAAGTCGACCGTGACAACGTCGCCCTTCTTGAGTGCAGCGTTCGTTGCACGACCGTGTGGCATGGCGCTGCGTTTTCCTGCGACCACGATGATGTCGAACGCATCGCGTTCGGAGCCGAGTTCACGGGTTTTTGATGCGAGGAACGTGGCCACTTCGTGTTCCGTCATCCCGGGCTTGACCATGCCAAGCATGCGCTCATAGGCCTCGGAGACGATGTGTGCGGCCTTGGAGATCGCAGAGATCTCGGCCTTGGTCTTGATCTGTGTGATCGGTGCGATGAGGTCGGCGACCTCGACCAATTTGGAACCTGCCAGCCCCTTTTTCATGGACTTGAAGGAAGCCATGTTGGTATGGGCGGGATCGAAGCCGATAACGGGCATCTTGGCGGCGATCTTGTTCTTGGCGGCCGTGCCCCAGAAGTCGCGGTCGATATGGATCACCATGCCGTCGTGCTTATAGGTCTCTTGATGGACCTGCACGGCATAGAGATCGTTGGTGAAGAAGTGGACGTTCTTCTTGCCGACGATGGCCATACCCATCGATCCGGAGTAGCCGAACAGATAGCGGATGGAAGCAAGGTCGGTGATCACAAGACCATCGATCTTCTGTTGCTTCATTGATGAGCGCAGTGCCGCGAGGCGGGCAACGGCGGCAGTGGTTTGAGCTTTTGTAGGCATGGTTATCTCGTGTAGTAGTTCGGCGACTCTTTGGTGATGATGATGTCGTGCGGGTGCGACTCGCGCAACCCGGCCGCCGTCATACGTACAAACTGGGCATGTTGATGCATGTCGTTGATAGTGCGGCAGCCGCAGTAGCCCATGGCTGCACGCAAGCCGCCGACGATCTGATAGATGCTGTCACTGACGGATCCTTTGAACGGTACACGTCCTTCGATCCCTTCGGGGACGAGTTTTGAGATCTCGTCTTCAACGTCTTGGAAATAGCGGTCAGCACTGCCTTGACCCATGGCGCCGAGGGAGCCCATGCCGCGATAGATCTTGTAGGCACGGCCTTCGAGTTGGACCTTTTCACCGGGCGACTCTTCGTGTCCGGCAAGCAGTCCGCCGATCATGACCGTGTCGGCACCGGCAGCAATGGCCTTGGCCACATCGCCGGTCTGCTTGATCCCGCCGTCGGCGATCACCGGAACACCGTGTTTATGGGCAACGGCAACAACGTTCATCACAGCGGAGATCTGTGGGACGCCGACGCCGGCAACGATGCGTGTGGTGCAGATCGAGCCCGGACCGATACCAACCTTGACGCCGTCAGCGCCGGCATCGATCAAGGCCTGTGCGGCCTCTCCGGTGCCGATGTTGCCACCGATGACTTCGAGGGTAGGGAACTTGGACTTGACAGCGCTGATCATCGACATCACACCCTTTGTGTGACCATGTGCGGTATCGACAACAACAACGTCGACGCCGGCTTCTACCAGCGCGGCAACGCGGTCAAGGGTGTCCGGTGCAATGCCGAGTGCGGCACCGACAAGCAGACGACCGTGGTCGTCCTTAGCGGCATTCGGGTATTTCTTTTTCTTCTGGATGTCTTTGACGGTCATCAAACCGGCAAGTCTTCCCTGATCATCAACGATCGGGAGTTTTTCGATGCGGTGTTCTTGCAAGATGCGTTCAGCATCTTCCAGTGTTAAGCCCAATGGTGCCGTAACGAGACGTTCAGACGTCATGATCGTTGACACTTCTTTCGATGCGTCGGTTGCGAATCGCATATCGCGATTTGTCACGATGCCGATGAGCGTGTTGTCTTCTTCCACAACGGGGAAGCCGCTCACCTTGTACTTGGCCATGAGCGAACGCGCTTGTTCCACCGTGTTGGTCTTACGCAGCGTGATCGGCTTGCGGATCATACCGCTCTCGGAGCGCTTCACTTTGTCGACCTCTTCGGCCTGGCGCTCAATGGGCATGTTCTTATGGATGATCCCAATGCCCCCTTCACGAGCGATAGCGATCGACATCGTGGAATCAGTGACCGTGTCCATTGCCGCACTCACGATCGGAATATGCAGTGTGAGTTTCTTGGTCAGACGTGTTGACGTGACAACGTCACGAGGTAGCGTCTCGGAATAACGAGGCACCAGAAGAACATCATCGAATGTGATGCCTTCTTGCAGGATTTTACCGTCGGTCATGGCTGCGGTCGCAGTGGGAAGTGGTGCAATCGACAAAAATACGAACGCCGAGACCATTTCTGGCCTCGGCGTGTGGATGACGATCAGATCGTGCGGCGTTTATGCCAGTTCACGATGCAGCTTGGCAGCGCGCCAGCGAGCTTCGGCCCAATGTAGCGCTTGCAGCGCTTGCTGACGTGTGTGGCGTTCGGTGGCTTCGTTCCAGCGTGCGCGAGATGCTTCCACCTCTTGCTCTGCCGAGGCCACGTCGATGTTCGCTGCAGGCATCAGCTCTTCAACAACGATGTTGACCGAGTTCTTCAACACTTCGATGAAGCCTTCTTTAGCGGCGAAGTACGACACCTTGTTGGAAGGGTCTTCGATCTTCAGAATGCCGATATCAAGTGAGGAGATGATCGGTGCGTGATTATACAGCACTTGGAACGGACTCTTCGTTCCCGGCACGCTCACAGCCAGGGCCTTACCTTCGAAGGCCGTGGTCTGCGGTGTGACGATGCTGACGTTGAGGGTATGATCCGTGCTCATTAGTTCTGCGACTTCTTATAAGCTTCCAAGACTTCATCGAGTGTTCCCTTGTAGGAGAACATACCTTCCGGCACGTGGTCAACATCACCGTCGAGAATGGCCTTGAAGCCGGCGACGGTATCAGCGACCTTCACGTAGCGACCGGGGAAACCGGTGAACTGCTCAGCAACGTGGAACGGCTGCGAGAAGAAGCGCTGGATCTTGCGGGCGCGATACACGGTCGTCTTGTCTTCGTCGCTCAACTCGTCCATACCAAGGATCGAGATGATGTCCTGAAGGTCTTTGTAGGTCTGCAGGATCTTCTTCACACGCATGGCCGTGTCGTAGTGTTCTTGGCCGATCACGAGCGGGTCGAGGATCCGCGACGTTGAGTCGAGCGGGTCCACGGCCGGATAGATGCCAAGCTCAGAGATCTGACGCGACAACACCGTCGTAGCGTCAAGGTGGGTGAACGTGTTTGCCGGAGCCGGGTCCGTCAAGTCGTCAGCCGGCACGTAGACGGCCTGTACCGATGTGATGGAGCCCTTGTCCGTTGAGGCGATGCGCTCTTGCAGTACGCCCATCTCCGTGGCCAGCGTCGGCTGGTATCCTACGGCTGACGGCATACGACCGAGAAGAGCGGACACTTCCGAACCGGCCTGTGTAAAGCGGAAGATATTGTCGACGAACAACAGCACGTCGCGGCCTTCTTCATCGCGGAAATATTCGGCCATCGTCAGTGCCGTCAGAGCAACGCGGGCACGTGCGCCCGGCGGTTCGTTCATCTGACCGAAGACCAGGGCGGTCTTGTCGATCACGCCCGACTCCGTCATTTCGAGGTACAAGTCGTTGCCTTCACGCGTACGCTCACCAACGCCGGCGAAAACGGAGAACCCACCGTGCTGCTTTGCGATGTTGTGGATGAGCTCCTGGATGATCACCGTCTTACCCACGCCGGCGCCACCGAAGAGGCCGGTCTTACCGCCCTTGGTGAACGGCTCGATCAGGTCGATCACCTTGATGCCCGTTTCGAACATTTCCTTCTGCGTCGACAGCGACTTGAAGTCCGGCGAAGGACGGTGGATGGACCATCTCTTTTCCGACTTGATCGGATCGCGTCCGTCGATACCTTCGCCCGTCACGTTGATCAAGCGGCCAAGGACTGCCGGGCCGACAGGTACCGTGATCGGAGCGCCTGTGTCGAACGCTTCCATACCGCGCACCAAGCCATCGGTGGAATCGATCGCGATCGAACGCACACGATCTTCACCCAAGTGCTGCTGCACTTCGCATACGAGGGTCTCATCCTTGCCGGTATCGACCGACGTGCGGGGAATGTGAAGGGCGTTGAGAACGGGCGGGATCTGTCCACCTTCGAATTCAACGTCGACGACCGGTCCAATGACCTGTACGATGCGTCCTTTGTTCATAGTGCTCTCGGTGAGTACGGGCTAATGAGGATTTGGAATTCTTATAGAGACTGGCGAAAATACGGAAGTCTCCAGAGATAATCCCACCGCCCGACATGGACTTATCCACCATATTACTGGCCCTAGCGCTGTCCAGAGTGCCTTCGGACACAGACCCAATGCTCTACCGTAGAGGATACGAGGTCATACCTACCGCCGGAGCCACGGTACAGGTGGGTGACGGGGCGAGTTGGTATGGGGGAGAGGTCGGGATCAACTATGCCCGCCTCACAAGTGGTCACGGGTTCTATGGCTTTGCGGGGTGGCGATCCTGCCTTGAGGTACTCACTGACGGCTCAAACGTGGTCGGCGGTTTCAATGTCGGCCTGGACCTCAGCTCGATCTTCATTCTGCGCCTCCGCACCGGTATATACTCTGACTTCGTGACGAACACGACCCTCATGTTTTTACCCGAGATCGGCCTCGGCTACTGGGGCCGGTACACCTTCACGCTCGGTGCTAACCTTCCCATCCTCGGCAGCAACGCCCTGCCTCCAAGTTTTCGTGTGGCCCTGACCGTCAATTTCCTGCCCAGGGGTGCTCACTGAGTGAACGTGAGGGTGATGGAACACTGAGAGGCAAGCGTCGGTTCGAGGCGGACGAGTTTTAGCCAGGACGTGCCTTCGCTGCCACCATCTCGTGTTGAATTGAAGTAGGAATACTGCAGAGTCCGGATCGCCTGATATGCCCCCTCACCGGATAATGTGATCGTTTGGGTTTTATCACCATTGACCACTGGCATGCCGAGATCTTCAAGCTCGAAGGATAAGTTGCCGACGCGGTTATAGGTGGTGTTGTGGCCTGTTAAAACTTCGCGATGGAAATGGGAGGCACGCAACAGTTGTGCGCTACCGGCAGATTCGTAAAAGGTGATCGAGCCGTAAGCACTGTCCGTCTCCGAGTAGGAATCAACGCGCTCGTCCTTGACGGACCAATAGGGGAGATAGGTTCGTGTGATGGTTGTGTCGCACCACTGTCCGGCACAACGATTCAACAGCTCGACATCAAAGGATTCGAGCCCCGGCGACGTGGTGACGTTGCCACTTGTTCGACGCTCCCACTGGCCGGGTACGACAATTCGTATGCGAAGAAGTCTTGTCGGTACAGGCGGAACTCCTCGCAATAACGGAATAAACCGATTCCGCGAATTGATCACGATCCGCGACTCGTCCTGTGGATCGCGGAAGGTCAGCGTGATGATACCTTCTTGCTTGACGTCAGGGCCAAGAAGAATGGTCGCTTGTGTCGGTGATGCACGTACTATCCCTGTCCCTGCACCGCCTATGGTGCAGCCTTCGAGGACGAAACTCGCACTGATGCTAGGATAGGTGATCTCGATCGTACGTCCGGCATACTCCTGCTGCGGTGTCCACTGAAGGTCCTCCGTACGTTGTTGGCTGCTATTGACCTTAGATGTGGCAACGACCCTGCCGGTCTTGTCGGAAACGAAATTGATCGTAGTCATCCCTTCAGCAAGGGATGTTATCGGTCCAACGCGCAATCTCTCACTTGATCCATCGCGCCAGATCCCATGAGCCGGGTCTCCCTCGGAATAGCGTATCCCATTCACCATGACATACACTTCGGAGTAATATCCATCGAAGGTCAAGGTATCGCCCGGATACACTTGTTCCTTTGGACCCGTGATAGGAAGGGGGCTTATGGTGACCGTTGAACCGCTTGCTATTCTCTCCTTTGTTGGGATCTCCACTGTCACCGGATATGTGCCGTCCGCGATGTCCAGTGACCGGGCCACGATCACGATCCCGCTGTCGGTCTTGAGAAGACTATTCGGCGTGCTTGCATTCGAAAATGTTAGGGGGCCAACCTTGACCTGGATCTCATCGATCGACGCATCAACACCTTTGATTTTTATCGGCAGATCGCGCAGGTAGTATGCAGATGATGGGTTCGACACCTTCAGCAGCGGATCGTCGAACCGAATCGGACCGACCTTTGACGTGTCAACACTTGAGCCGGCCTTGACGATATAGAGTCGCTGCAGCAGATGCGCCGGCCTGTCTGGGTCGTCGTTAAGTGCCACATTCAAAAAACCGCACCCCAACATTTTCGGATGCGGCAGGAACACGAGTTCCCGCTGCGTCACGGATTGCACCGTACAGGGAATGCCCTCGATCGTCGCTGTGTAATCTGCGGCCTTAGTGCGCGGAAATTGACCGTAAACGGTGATAGCGCTTCCTTGAAGGTTGACCACACTCGGTACAGAATCGAGACTGATCTGAGGCGTCGAAAACGGCTGCACAGGGTCTGAACACGAGGTGACGACCAGTATCACAAGAACACTGATCAGAGCAGATATCGACCCATGTCTACACGGCGTAAGCACCAATGGTGTTCAGTCGAAAAACGGTAACTTTGTTACTGCCTCAAAACGCAATATGCATCATGCATCATGCATTGTGCATTATGAATTCTCACATTCTCACATTAGCCATGTCTTACATCATCTCCTCCGCCCGCACCCCCATCGGTTCTCTCCTTGGCTCCTTGAGCGACTTCTCCGCACCGCAGCTTGGTGCCGTTGCCATCAAGGCCGCCGTCGAACGCGCTAACCTCAACCCGGATATGGTCGATGAAGTGATCATGGGCAATGTGCTCACCGGCGGGGTTGGGCAGGCGCCGGCACGCCAAGCGGCCATCTATGCCGGACTGAGCAAACACACGGCCTGCATGACCATCAACAAGGTCTGCGGCTCGGGCTTGAAGGCCGTGATGTTGGCCGACCAAGCCATCCGCGGTGGCGATGCCTCCGTGATCGTGGCCGGCGGACAAGAGTCGATGACCAATGCTCCGCATGCCATGCTCGACTCCCGCAAGGGCGTGAAGTTCGGCAATGCCCGCATGGTCGACCTCATGCAGTGGGACGGTTTGTGGGACGTCTACAACCAAGTACCGATGGGAGACGCCGCCGAGTTGTGCGCTTCGGAGTGCAACATCAACCGCGAGATGCAAGACGCATTCACGATCGCTTCGTACCAGCGTGCACAGGCCTCCATCGCCAACGGCCTCTTCAAAGAAGAGATCGCCCCGGTCGTGGTCAAAGGCAAGAAGGGCGATGTGATCATCGATACCGATGAAGAGCCGGCACGCGTTGTGTTCGACAAGATCGCCGCTCTCAAGCCGGTATTCAAGAAAGACGGAACGGTCACCGCTGCAAATGCTTCGACGATCAATGACGGTGCTGCCGCCATCGTTGTCGCTTCAGAACTCGCACTAACGACGCACAACCTCGAACCCATGGCCCGCATCGTTGCCCAAGCATCGTATGCCCAAGATCCGCTGTGGTTCACCACGTCACCGGTAGAAGCCATCAACCGCGTTGTGAAGAAAGCCGGACTCAAGCTCGATGACATCGATCTCTTCGAGATCAACGAGGCCTTTGCCGTCGTCACCCTCGCCGCACAACAAAAACTCGGCATCCCGCACGAAAAGGTCAACGTCCGCGGCGGAGCCGTCGCCCTCGGCCACCCGATCGGCGCCTCCGGTGCCCGCATCCTCACCACGCTGCTCCACACCCTCAAGCAAGAAGGCAAGAAGTACGGCCTCGCCACGCTGTGTATCGGCGGCGGTGAAGCCTCGGCGCTGATCGTGGAAATCGTTTGATCGTTGCTCGCTACTCGTAACTCGCTACTCGTTACTCGCTACTCAACCCTCAACCCTCAACCCTCTTAGACTATGACTCAAAAGGTAACCCTCATCAAAGGCGACGGCATTGGCCCCGAGATCGCCGATGCCGTTGTAAAGATCTTTGCCGCCGCGAAGGTGCCGGTGCAGTGGGAAGAAGCCATTGCCGGACTCGAAGCCATCGAGAAGTTCGGTAATGGTGTGCCCCCTGAAACCTTGGAAAGTATCAAGCGCAATCAGGTGGCGTTGAAAGGACCGACAACAACGCCCATCGGTGGTGGACATAAGTCCGTGAACGTGACGATCCGTAAAGCCCTAGAGCTGTATGCGAACGTGCGTCTGGCAAAGACGATGCCGGCCGTGGAGACACGGTTCGATAACGTCGACATTCTCGTCGTGCGTGAGAACATCGAAGACACCTATGCCGGGATCGAACACTTCCAAACACCGAACGTGGCACAAGCACTGAAGCTCATCACGCGTCAAGGTTCAATGGCCGTGATCCGCTACACCTTCGAAGAAGCCCGCAAGCTTGGACGCAAGCATGTGACGTGTGTGCACAAGGCCAACATTCATAAGCTCACCGACGGATTGTTCCTCGAAGTGTTCCGTCAAGTGGCCGCAGAATACACCGACATCGAAGCGTCCGACATTATCGTCGACAACTGCTGTATGCAGCTCGTCTCGCGTCCGGAACAGTTCGACGTCCTCGTCCTCCCGAACCTCTATGGCGACATCGTCAGCGACCTGTGCGCCGGTATCGTCGGTGGTCTTGGTGTTGCCCCCGGCGGCAACATCGGCCGCGACTGTGCCGTGTTCGAAGCCGTCCATGGTTCGGCTCCCGACATCGCCGGTAAGGGGCTGGCAAATCCGACAGCCATCCTGATCTCGGCCATTCAGATGCTCCAATACATGGGCCTCGTCGGCCATGCCGAAGTGATCCAAGATGCTCTCACGGCTACGCTCGCTTCGGGTGTGAAGACCCGTGACCTCGGCGGTAAGGCCTCGACCTCTGAATTCACCGATGCCATCATCAGCCACCTCCGTCACGTCGTTGATAGCGGCGAAGCTGTTGTCAAGCCGACGATCGTTACCCATCCCGTCCCGGAAGACATCTCGGAAACATGGTCGTTGAAGGGGGCAGATGTGTTCATCGAACATGCAGGCGGATTGCCGCCGATGCCGGAAAAGCTCGGCCCGTTCACACTGCGCATGATCTCGAACCGCGGCACCAAGGTGTGGCCCGGTACGACGCCGGATATCTTGCTTGTTGACCACTATCGCTGCCGCTACATCTCGGACAATGAGGTCACACGAAAGGACGTCGTCGAACTCCTGACCCACCTGACCAACAGCGGCTTCACATGGTGTCACATGGAACTCCTCAATGAGTCGAACGGTCAGGCGAGATACTCCAAAGCCCAAGGCGAATAAGACATGTAGCGAATGACGAACACTGAACCATCGATCGAGGCCGTGAAGCGTCGCCCATTGTGGCGACGGTTCGCGGCCTTTGTATTTCGGTGGACGTACCGTGCGATCGGGACCTTCACGATCCTCGCCGGATTGTTCGTTCTGGCCTCACACACCGATGTTGTGCACGACTGGCTGAAGACCACGCTGCTCAACCTTGCCAACGATGCCCTGGAAGGGAAGGTCTATGCCGACGATGTGCGCATCGACATATTCCACGGAATCGTGTTAGAACGTCCGGTGCTCACGGCCCACGGTACGACCGTGCTTGCCGCCGATCGTTTGAGTGTGTCGTATGATCTCGCAGCGTTGTTCGTGCGTGTTGCGGCGATCAATGAAGTGCGACTTGTCAATCCCGACATTCGCGTCATCAGGACGGCTGATAGCGTGTGGAACATCTCGAAGATCGCCAAGCCGTCTGCCGATACCACAACGTCGGCCCCGCCGGATGGAACACTGTTGGTGCGTTCGCTCTACATCACCAATGGCAACATCACGATCAACGATCGACTGACACCGAAGGGTGATGGCTCGTGGTTCGATCCGACGCATCAGCGCATCACGGATCTCAACGTGCACCTCGCAGCGCGGGTGCACCTTGCAAAGAACGATGCCGCTGTGGCGATCAACGGTCTGTCGTTCAAAAGCGACGATGCACCGTTCGTCATTGAAGATCTCAAAGCCGTCATCCGCACATCCGACGAAGGAGTGGACATTCAGTCGTTGCGCTTGATCAATGCCCGCAACGATGTGGCCATCAGTGCCAAGATGCAGGGCGTGAACTTGCTCAAAGGGTTCAGTGACACGCTCTTTGCCTCACATCCGCTGGTGGCGATGATCGAAGCCGACAAGGTCTACGGTCCCGACCTGCACTACTTCATCCACGACATCAACCTAGCCGACTCGTACGGCATGATCGGTGTTGCGACCTATCGTGGCAACAGGATCGACGTCGACGATCTGCGCCTCACCGCCGGTGACGCCATCGTCAATGGCCGCGTCACGGTCGATGAATTGTATGGTGCTCGCCCCCTACGCGTAGATATCGAGGTCAAGAACTCATCGGCTCGGTATGCTGATGTGAAACGTCGGTTGAAGTTTGTGCCGTTGCCGGATCTGCCGTTCTTGACGAGGACGACGATCGACTACGTCCATCTCACCGGACATCCGGATGACAGTTTGTGGTTCGAAGTGCACGGTGCCGACAGACCGGGACGTGTGGATGGCGAGATGACGTTGTACCTCGCAAAGCCGACGCTTGGGTACGACGTCGACATGAAGATCAGCAGCGGCGATCTGTCGGTGTTCAGTGACTCGACGATGCGCACCCACCTCAATGGACGCGTCATGATGGTCGGCAGCGGCGTCACGCTGCAAGAACTGTCGGGAACGACGCAGATCGAGTTTGAACGTTCGGAGTTTCTGGGACGCGACATCCGAACCTTTCGCACGCTGATCCGCGGCGACGGTCATGGCGTGATCAGTGTTGACACGTTGTTCGCTGACCTCACGCCCTTTGAGCAAGACACAACGCTTTGGATGGACCTCGACGAGTCGTTGCGTCAGACCATTGCCCTAAACGGCACGCTCAACGCTGCCGACACGGCCCGTTTTCGATACACGACCAACATGAGTTTGCGTCGTATCGATCTTGGGCGTTTACTCAAAGATCCATCCTTCCCACACCGCGTCACCGGCGAGATCTCCGTTGATGCAGAAGGTATCGAGCTCGACAAGATCTTCGGTACGGCGTCGGCACGGATCTCACAATTCGCCTTGGCCGACAGAGCGCTCATGCCGTTCACGGTCGACATTGATTCGCGCAGGGTCGAGTTCCAGCGTTTGTTCGAGCTGACGTCGACGTTCGGCTCCGTCCGACTGATCGGTGACTTCGAACCAACGGCCGTGATCGACGCCATCGTCACCAGCGTTGGTGCGATCCAGCACAACGTGGAACGTCGCATCAAACATCTCGTTCGTGGCGAGGTAGGCGCTCCGGCATCACCGATCACCATGACGCCAATGGAGATGCGGGTGACGATCGATCTTGACGAAACATCGATCTTGAATCTCTTCATCCCCGATGCTGTGATGTCAGGCAGTGCCCTCATCAAGGGCCTCGTCGTCACGTCGGCAGATCATATCGAATCGCGCTTCGAGAACATCGACTTCGAATATTTCACCTTCGCGACGGATTCACTCGCCATCTATACCGACCCCATGACGGCCAGTGCGAGTTATCGTGTACACCACATTGCCACGGAACCCAAGCTTGAATGGATGTCGGTCAAGGGGGCGTGTGATTCACTCATCATGATCAACGAAGATCGGTTGATCCGTCCGCGCATCGATCTCACGGCCATGCCGGACACACTCGCCATCAGTGCTTCGACGGGATTGAACGACCTGCTTTTTTCGGTCTCGGCACGGATGCAGGCACTCGACCGAGAGTCGATCCTGCACCTCGACTCGGCCTACGTCAACATCGATCGTGAGAAGGGTCTTGAGTGGCGTCTGATCAGACCGTCGACCATCTCCGTCTCGAACCGCATCGCCCACATTCAAGAACTCGCCGTGCAACGTCCGTGGGCCGAAACGGTCACCATCACCGGATTTGTATCGGACTCCATCTTCAAAGGGGCGGTGGTTCGCGTTGACAACTTCCCGCTGCGCGACATACCGAAGTTTGCGGTCTTGGACGCTGAACATCCAGTGCGCCTGGTGGATGGTCTGATGACGGAGGCCGTGATCACGATCAACGGGACGTATCAAGCACCGGAGATCGTCGCCAACGTCAAGGCCCAAGACCTACGCTACAACAGCGCTCCGATCGGCACCATGCAGGTGGACCTGAAGCATGTTGACCGAAACATCACGGGCTCTGCCGTGATCGTGGATCCCACGATGAAGGAGAACAACCGCACCCTTGCGTTGAAGGTCAATGCACTGCCCCTTGACGTCGCATTTGCCAACGTCAAACAACGTCTGGTCGATGACCGCCCGATCGACATCGAGATGTCGGCACAGAAGCTTACGCTTGCTGCAATAGAGCCCTTCTTGCCCGCCGTGGAACGTGTGCGCGGTACGGCCGATGCGTCGATCGCCATCAAGGGGACAACTCCGACCGACATCGATCTCAGCGGTGAAGGCCGATTCCATAATGCGAGTTTCTTGGCTTCATCGACGAACCTCGTCTATCAAGCCGACGGAGTGATGCATCTCAAAGATTCGTATTTGATCCTGGATACCATCAACGTCCGCAATGTGGAACGTGACCTTCGTGGTGGAGCGGCTGTTGCCAGCGGCGTGGTGGTGTTCGACGGACTTGCCGTGGACAGTATGGACTTCAAGGTCACCACGCCGTCAAAGACCGGCATTGCCGTGATGAACATGTCGTCGCAGGCCCGCAGTCCGGATATCTATGGCGACCTGGTGATCCGTTCCGGTAAAGAGCCGATCCGTTTATACGGCAAGCTCACCTCACCAAAGCTGGTGGGGGATATTGTCGTACGCTACTCGGACATCATCTTCCCGAAGGAGCGCTCTGCGACGAAGGCCCGATATACGTCCTTCACGTATGAGCGCACGGATTCAAAACGATTCGATCAAGAAACGCTGATCGAAAAGGCATCCCGTTCGCGTTCGCCGCGTACGGAGAGTCCGGAGCGAGAGAAACCTGACTCGTCGATCACGATGCAGAGTGCCGTGGCGAGCGCCATCCAGCAGATCCTCGAGCCATCATCGGAAGAGTTCATCGACGTTCTTGAATACGACCTCGACATCTATCTTGAAGGACGCACGCTGTTGACGATGATCTTCGGCACCTTCGAGATCTTGGTGGCCGACCTTGAACTTGTCGACCTCAAAGAGCCGTTGACCTTCACCGGTCGCTTCGGCAACAACTCCACGAACATGCGCGGAAAGGTGCGTGTGAAGGAGGGGGCGTCCACGTACAAGTTCTACAAGCCCTTCTTGACATCGGGTACCTTGAACTTTACGGCAGGGGGCATGACCAATCCCGGTCTCGATCTCAAAGCTGTGTATGAGGACCGACGGATCGTTCCCGGTACGGAGAACGACATGGAGGAGTACAAGGTGGAGCTCACGATCACGGGCACCAAGCAGAAACCGCGTATCTCCTATCGCGTGTGGCGTCGCAACCGTGAAGTTGTCGGCGACTCTGCCAAGGTTGCCGGTGACGCCTTGATGCTCATCCTCGTGGGCAAGACGCAGGACGAGTTGATGTCGAGCGGTGAAGGCGACCTTGTCGGCCAGGTCAACGCCGCCATGTCGGCTGTTGCCACCAGTGCGCTCTCCGACCTTGTCAGCGGCATTCCCATGATCCAGAACGCCCAGCTCGACGTCGGTTCCGACATCTCACAATCGCGTCTCACCTTGAGCGGTCAGCTCTTCGGCGACGTCAGTTACCGCGTCTCCGGTCAGATCTCCGATTTCTCCGGAAACAGCACCTTCACCATCAGCGTCCCCTTGAGCGTCCTTGCTGACCAAGAGTTGCTGCGTCTCTTCCGTCTGGACCTTTCGCAGACCCTCAACAACTCTCCCAACATCACGCGTCAAACGCGCTTGTGGGAGATCAAGCTCGGTGCGAGATTGCCGTAGGGGTGCGAATGTCGACCTTCATGTGTAATATGGTGCATGAAGATCGATCCAATGTCAATTGAGGGGGAGTGGAGCTCAGTATGACTAAAATAGAGACGGCAGCCGAGGCTATTACAATTGTCAACGTAACGATTGACGGCCTTGAGCAGATCGATCAGCTCCATCGGCAGCTGCAGTCGCAGGCTACTCTGGACTGCTTATCAGAAAGGTCAAACTTGCCGGTCAGGGACAATACCGGCGTAGTGCCTAGTAATCTGCGTCCTGTTGATGAGAAACGGCGTGATTGAAATGCACGGCGATTACACAACCAAGGTGTTTCTTGGAGATTGTAGAGATGAAAGTTCTGATGTTCGAGGAGTATACGCCTCAAGCGCGGTCATTGGGTTGTTGCTAATGTTACTATCACTGATAATTGATGCGGTGTTCATTGGAATTTGCGTAGCGCTATTCATTGCAGTTGTTCAGATCCTGAAAGCACACTATCAGACCAAGTATTGCATTGCCGAACTGCAGATATCAAATTTAGAAGTCCGTGTTCGATATACAGAGAAGGGTGTTGAAAGAGAGTTGGTGAGTAACCTAGATACTGCGAGTATCAGCATGAGAGTGTATTCATTAAACCGCACTGCGACGTGGTTCCTAAGAATTAGAGCTGGTGACGTGGTTGTCCGGCAGTTTCAGAATGATCAATGGCCGCGAAGTAAAATTGAGGAAGTTGTCGCATGCTTTCAGACTGCAGTAGATTTCAGTGGTCGGCGCGAATAAGTGAGATGGAGAAGGAGAGGTTCGAGTACTGTATCCGTACGAGCAAGTACTCTTTGCAACAAAGCGCAGAATCAGATAGAGGCGGCCGTGAGAGCGTGGTAAGCTATCGCACCAGCTGAGGGTCAGTCGACCTCCGTGCCTGTCCGACATAAAATGCGAAAAGCCCCACGTTGGGGAACGAGGGGCTCTACAGAAGATTGATCGACTGAATGTTACAGCGCCTTGATCAGCTCGCGAGCGATGACGATGTGCTGGATCTCGCTCGTGCCTTCATAGATTTCGGTGATCTTGGCATCGCGGAGAAGGTGTTCAACTGTATGCCCCAAGGCTGTCGCAGCACTGTCGTTGGGGTCCTTTTCAGGGTGTTGCATGCTGAGTTGATCTCCTTGACAGTGTCGACCGTCCTTGCTATGATGATGCATGAAGTGATATTCAATGACATTCAACTGGAGTGACATCACAATCGTGACCCCACTCTGGACTTAAACACCCCACCTATTCAGAGCATCATGGTGAATAAGCGCAACATTGATTGCGGGCTGTTAGTAGCGTTGATATACACCTCGTCGTTCACAATGATTTGTGGATGTTGTCAGGAGAGCGAATCTCGTTGTTATGATCACTTGCGAGATACGATGAAGGTCACGCTCAATCTAGTTGAATACTATGACAAGGTACGAGTAGTGCAAGATGGTAGCAACGGGGTAGATACGACATGGTTCACTGTAGATGTTGATAGTGCGGGATATTCTGGTAGAGGATATTGGATATGGTCCCCGATTCTCACAGTGAACGCGAAGAGTCTGCCAGATACGATTGTTGTAAGTGGATATAGCGCGTATGACACGCGGATAGGTCCCCACGGTAGATTTCTTGATGGTTCAGGTAGAAGGATGTTCGTAACTGAAGTGTGTGCGCCGAGTACAGACGATCAATAATCTGTGGGCTATTCCACATTTGACCGTGGGAGGATCGAAACCGCACGAGCAAGTGCACCTATTGTCGTTAAGCGTCCGCGTGTAGACGGATGTGCCTGGTAAGCTGCGAGCGACCGAACAAAGTCTTGTTCAGGATTGAGACGAATCGATCTCATCCTGACATTCACCTCCAACTTCGACATCCACGACCGATCGGCATAAATGCAAAAGCCCCACGTTGAGTTACGAGGGGCTTGACAAAAGATTGATCGACTGATCGTTACAGCGCCTTGATCAGCTCACGAGCGATGACGATGTGCTGGATCTCGCTTGTGCCTTCATAGATCTCAGTGATCTTGGCATCGCGCAAGTAGCGCTCCACGAGATACTCACGAACGTAGCCGTAGCCGCCGTGGACCTGGATGGCTTCGAGAGCATTGTGGACAGCTGTTTGTGAAGCCATGAGCTTGGCTTGTGCAGCGGCCTTGATGTAGTTCTGATGTTGATCCTTCATCCAGGCAGCACGGTAGACCAACAGACGCGCTGCTTCGAGACGCGTCGCCATGTCGGCGAGCTTCATCTGGATGGCCTGCAAGTCGGCGATCGGCTTGCCGAAGGCTTTACGTTCCGTTGAATAACGAAGAGCGGCTTCGAACGCACCCTTTGCGATACCCAGTGCTTGTGCAGCGATGCCAATGCGTCCGCCGTTGAGGGACTCCATGGCGATCTTGAAGCCTTGGCCTACTTCACCGAGGATCATGTTGTCGGGGACGAAGACGTTCGTCAGACCGATCGAACACGTGTCGCTGGAACGAATGCCGAGCTTGTCTTCCTTCAGACCCGGCTCGAAGCCTTCGGCTTCGCGCGGGATGATGAAGCAGGTGATGCCCTTGTGCTTGAGTTCACGATCGGTCTGGGCCATGACGAGGTACCAGCTGGCCGTGGTACCGTTCGTTATCCAGTTCTTGGTGCCATTGAGGATCCAGCCGCCATCGCCGCGGACGGCCGTGGTGTGCTGCTGCGTTGCGTCAGAGCCGGCTTCTGGTTCGGACAAGCAGAAGGCACCGTGGACGAGGCCTTGGGCGAGGGGAGTGAGGATGTTCTTCTTTTGCTCTTCAGTGCCGTAGGTCGACAGACCCCAGTTGACGAGCGAGTTGTTCACCGACATCACAACGCCAACCGATGCATCAACTGCGCTGATCTCTTCCATCGCCAACACGTAGCTAAGAGCGTCAAGACCCGACCCACCATATTCCGGATCGACCATCATGCCCATGAAGCCCAGCTCACCAAGTTTCTTGATGATCTCGGTAGGGAAGGTGCCCGTCTTATCGCGCTCGATGCTGCTTGGCGCCACTTCCGTCTGCGCAAAGTCACGCGCGGTCTGACGGATCATTTCGTGGGTCTCGGACAGTTCAAGGCTGAAGGCACTCATGGTCGTAGTTCCAGTGTGATGGTTTCGAGGTAAGCCGCAAAGTTAAGAAACGTCCGACGTCCGGCGTCCTTCGTCCTTAGCGACGTGTTCGGGAGTCGGCGATGGTGCCGAGGACGACGTGGCGCGAAGCGCCGGTGACGCTTGGGAGGTTGCCCGGCAGGCCGTGCCAGGTTAGCGCAGCCAGGTAGGCGAAACACATTGCTTCCTTTGCGTCCGGATCAACGCCGTGAACAACCGATGATGAGAACACGGTTCCCGGCAAGTGGGCTCGCATCCGTTCCATGAGGAAGGAGTTGTGCACGCCCCCTCCACTCACGATCACCTCTTTCGTGGTGGGCTGATAGCGGCGGATGTGGTCGCAGTTGCTCCAGGCGGTGAGTTCGGTCACCGTGGCGATGAGGTCTTCGCCGGGCACAGATGGATGGGCGTACCGGCGATACAGGTCTTCGGCCATGGCATCGTTGAACACTTCACGTCCGGTAGACTTCGGCGGCTCCATGGCGAAGTAGGGATGTGCCATCAGGGCTTCCAGCGCACGCTGGTTGATCATGCCGGCACGGGCGAAACGTCCGTCGGCATCGTATTTCGTGCCAAAGGTTCGACGGCAGATCGCATCGATCAAGACATTACCAGGACCCGTATCAAACGCAGTGATGGAACGTGCTTCTTCGCTTCGGTTATTCGGTTGTTCGGTTATTCGGTTGTTCGCTAGGAGCGTAATGTTCGCCATGCCTCCGATGTTCAACGCAACACGGTCTTCCGTTTCGCTCGAGAACACCGCACGGTCGAAGATCGGTACGAGTGGTGCGCCTTGTCCGCCAAGGGCGACGTCGGCGCTGCGGAAGTCGTGGACCACGGGCAGGTCGAGCAAGGCCGAGAGTGCGGGACCACTCGCCCCCTGCCATGTGGAGATGGGAGGGTGGTGGTAGAGGGTTTGGCCGTGAAGCCCGATGAGGGTAGAGGGTTGAGGGTTGAGTGTAGAGTGTTGAGGGTTGAGGGTTGAGTGTAGAGTGGTGAAGGCAGAGGCGTAGGCGCGGGAGAGGAGGAAGGGGAGGTCGCTGAGTTGTTCCATGGTGGCGGTGCCGTTGATGGCGGCGTGAACAAGGTCGGCGACGTCGTCGGGGTAGGGTGTGGACGCAAACGAAAGGAGGGTGACCGCATGGCGATCACCCTCGAGGGAAATATCACAGATGGCAACGTCGATCGCGTCGAGCGACGTTCCGGTCATGATGCCGGCAACGATCATCTTAGGCCGTGACGATGAGCGGCTTGCGATCCTGCGGGCCGGTCTCTTTGCCAAGATTGATCAGCGTCGGCTTTGACTGTGCGACCTTTTCCTGGATGTAGAGCAGGGCCTTCATCAGGGCTTCCGGACGCGGAGGGCAGCCGGAAACGTAGGCGTCGACGGGCAAGAACTGATCGATGCCTTGGACGACCGGATAGGAACGGAACATGCCGCCCGTGGACGTGCACACACCCATGGCGATGCACCACTTCGGATCGGGCATTTGGTCCCAGATCTTCTTCACGACCCACGACATTTTGTACGTGACCGTACCGGCAACGATCATCAGATCGGCCTGACGCGGGGAGAAGGAGAATCGCTCACTGCCGAAGCGTGAGGAGTCGGCGCGCGGACCACCAAAGGCCATCATCTCGATGGCACAGCAGCTGATACCCATCGGCATCGGCCACAAGGAGTTCTTCTGCGCCCAGGTCATCACCGATTCGATGGTGGTGACCACAAAGCCATCGCGTTGGATCTGTTCGTTCAATCCCATCGCAGGGCACCTTTCTTGATCACGTAGAGATAACCGCTAAAGAGCAACACCATGAAGAGGATCATGGCGGTGAAGCCATACATGCCCAGTTCTTTGAACTGTACGGCCCACGGATACATGAACACCACTTCGATGTCGAAGAGGATGAACATCATCGCTACCAAATAGAATTTCACGGTGAATCGTTCCCGAGCCGTTTTCACCGGCTCCATGCCCGATTCATACGTCGAAAGTTTTTCCTTCGTTGGTCGTTTCGGACCAAGCCATTCGGCCAGGAAGATGTTGCTGACGCCGAAGATCAGACCCACTAGGATCATGACCATCAACGGGATGTAATTCGCTACCATGGAATCTACTCGTGGTTGACGTCTGCGAAGATAGGAAAGAGTCGGCAAGACGTGGGTATTTTTGATGATGATCACCGTTCAGGCATTCGAATGCGGACCCGTAGCCACCATGGCCTACCTGGTCTGCAACCCCGCACTCGGCCAGGCCTTCGTCATTGATGCTCCGCCCGACTCCGCGTCTATTGTCCTCGCTGCTGCGGCAGAAGCCGGCTGCACCATCACGCACCTGCTGCTGACGCATACACATTGGGACCATACCGCCGATGCCGCCGAGTTGGTTCGCCAAACCGACGCTGAGGTGTGGGTGCACGCACACGACGCCTATCGCCTGATCGATCCCATGCGCCATACCATTTGGCCCCTTCCCTTTACCATCGAGCCCGTGGTGCCGTCACGCTACCTTGAACACGGCGACCATCTTGTTGTGGCCGGGATCAACCTCGACGTGATCCATACTCCCGGCCATACGGAAGGGGGCGTGTGTTTCGTTGATGCAGCCCACCGTCGTGTCTTTGTTGGCGATACGTTGTTCTATGGCAGTGTTGGCCGCACCGATCTTCCGGGCGGCGATATGCAGATCCTCACCACGTCCATCCGCGAACGACTGTTCGTTTTGCCGGAGAACTATAGCGTATATCCGGGACACGGACCGATCACTACGATCGGTGAAGAGCGCACCTCCAACCCCTTCGTGGGGATAACCTAAGACCACAATGAATGTCTTTTCATTTATCCTTCATGCACCCCACACCATGCGTCCGGTACTTTTGCGTGTTGCTTTGGTAGCGCTGGCGTTCGCAGCATCCGCCTGCTACTCGTTCCGGGGGGGCTCTGTACCTGATCATCTGAAGACGATCGCCATCGTCTCGGTAACGGATCGTAGCGGATTCGGCGACGCATCCTTGCGGGAGTACTGCACGGAGACGTTACTCCAGCGGTTCCGAAGCGACAACACGCTGCAGCTAGTTGATGAGAGCGGCGATGCACGTCTTACGGCCGTATTGGTACGGGTACAGGATCAGATCCTGAACGTTCAGTCCGGCGATCTGGAAAACCAGCGCAAGATGGTGGTCGCAGTGGAAGTGGAGTATGTCGATGCGGTGAAGAACCGCCAGATCTGGAAGCGAACGTTCGAGAACTTTGACGCCTATGATGTCGCCAATGCGACGGAGGATCGTCAACGAGCAGCTCGCCAAGCGATCGATCGGATCGTCGATGACATTCTTCTGCAGGTCTCGTCGGACTGGTAAGCGGCGTTCACGATAACGCCAACAAAGTTCTGTTCAACGGTTCGCTTACCTCGGGGGAAACCTACGCTCATGGAGAACGTGCTACTGATCACCTATTTCCTGGCACTGTGCGTGCTGTTCGGATTTGGTCTACACGGCCTGGTGATGATCTACTATTGGCACAAGACGCAGAAGATCGCCCATGTGCCGGCGGCGGAGATGTCCGAATCGGAATATCCGGTCGTGACCGTACAGTTGCCGTTCTACAATGAGCTCTACGTGGTCGACCGACTCGTGCAGGCCGTGTGCGAGATGGATTATCCGAAGGATCGACTGGAGATCCAGTTGCTTGACGATTCGACGGATGAGACCGTTGAACTTTCTCGCAAGCTTGCCGAGACCTACACGGCTCAGGGCTTCGACATCAAGCATATCCATCGCACGATCCGCACGGGCTTCAAGGCCGGCGCTCTCAAGGAAGGACTCGAAGTGGCGCGCGGTGAGTTCATCGCCATCTTTGATGCCGACTTTGTTCCGAAGAAAGATTTCCTGAAGAAGACCATTCCGTACTTCGTCGATACGAAGGTGGGCATGGTGCAGACGCGTTGGGAACACCTCAACGAAGACTACTCCTTCCTCACACGTGCACAAGCCCTCGCCCTCGACGGACACTTTGTGATCGAGCAACAGATCCGTCACCGCGCCGGCTTCTTCATCAACTTCAACGGTACGGCCGGTGTGTGGCGCAAGAGCACGATCGAAGATGCCGGTAACTGGCACTCCGACACACTCGCCGAAGACCTCGACTTGTCCTATCGTGCACAGCTCAACGGCTGGCGCTTCGTCTTCTTGAACGATGTGACGTCGCCGGCAGAATTGCCGGCCGATATCAACTCGCTCAAGACGCAGCAATTCCGTTGGACGAAGGGTGCCGTCGAAACAGCCAAGAAACTGCTGCCTTCAGTATGGAGCAGTGACCTGTCATTGAAGCATAAGCTTGAGTGCACCGTCCACCTCACCAGCAACATCGTCTTCCCGTTCATCATGCTGGTGGCCTTCCTGAACGTCCCGATCGTTGTGATCAAGGCATCAGCAGAGCGTATGCCGAACCAACTCTTCGGCATCATGTCGCTCGATGATTTCTATAGCGTCATGTCGATCTTCGTCTTGGCCAGTATCTCGACCTTCTTGTTCTACATGTACGCTCAGCGTGCCATCCACCTCGATTGGCAGCGTCGACTCTTGTTGTTCCCGGTCTTCATGGCGGGCTCGATGGGCCTTGCCGTCAACAACACCCGCGCCGTGATCGAAGCCATCATCGGTAAGAAGACGGAGTTCAAGCGCACGCCGAAGTATCGCATCGAACAGAACTCCGACGAGTGGAAGAAGAAACGCTACGTGCAAAAGCGCATCGGCTGGATGGTCATGGTCGAACTCGCCCTGGCCGCCTACTTCGTGTTCGGTATCGTGACGTCGATCCAGAATGCTGAGATCGCTGCGATTCCGTTCCAATTGATGTTCCTCTTTGGCTTCGGCACGGTTGGCATGCTCTCACTACGTCATGCCCTTGGACGCTAAGAGGTTCACGATCTGGTTGATGTTGTTTGCGATCAGTCTTCTACTGATGCACACCCGCATTGATCCGCGCATCCCCGAAAGCGAGATCCGTCATACCACCGACCTTGCAGCATTCGTTGGGGCGTCGAGAGCACTCAGCAACCACGTTGATCTCTATGACCCTGCCGTAACACGTACGATGGTGCCCGAGAGTGACGTAGCGGTCCTGCCCTATGTCTACTCTCCGATCGTAGCACAGATCTTACTGCCGTTCAATAGTGCCAGTATAGCTACTATTCAGCGATGGTGGATCATTGTTGGTGCCGCCCTGATGGCCGCATTCGTGGTCTTGCTCCTCAGCTACGTCCAACAGAATTCCGTAGTGATGGCGATCGCCTTCATGCTCGGCCTTCCGATCCACTTTGCCCTTGTCAACGGCCAGATCGAGCCGTTCATCGCCGTTGTTGTTGTAGGATCGATCATCGCCTATCTCCGAGGGTATCCAGCCGTTGCCGGCATCTTACTCGGAAGTGCTTTGGTGATCAAACATGCGTTTGTGCTGTTCTTGTTGTGGTTCGTGTTGGAGCGCTCTTGGAGGACGCTGTTGTTCACGGTCGGTACGTCGTTGTTCTGGGTCGGAGTTTCGGTGCTTGTTAGCGGGATAGATGTCTGGCTGTCGTTTGTGACCTTCACACGATCGATGAACTTTGAAGTCGCGATGCAATACGGAATCACTCCTTCGGTTGGATATGACCTTAGCGTCACCTCAATGTTGATCCGAGCGGGACTTCCACCCCAGATCGTGTTTGGGTCCGCTGGCTTTGTGTTCTTTGCAGCCGTAATGATCGCCACTGCCTGGAAGTGGAATCGTGGCGAACTGGATCGCATGCAAACGATGACGATCGTCTCTCTGGCAGCGGTACTCGCACTTCCGTACATGTGGTCACACCATCTGTTGTATTGTGGACTCTCGTTTGCCGTGATCTGTACTCCGGCAATGAGAGAGATCACCACATCACGAAAGATCCTGATCGTCGTAGCCGTCCTGGCCCTTCAGATAGCACCTGGCATGCCGATCGACCGACTCATGGGATGGATGCACCTCGGCGTCCAAGTTGAATACCTCGGCACTGCAGCCTCCCTCCTCACGATCTCCACCTTGCTCCTATCCTTCCGTACACCACTTCTTCGGTCTACATGAAACTCGTTACCTATCGTCAGCATTTGTGTGAACGCGCCGGTATCCTTGTCGGCAACACGATCATCGATCTTGAAAAGGGGCATGCAGAAGCCCGCAAGCATCGCACCATGCAGCTTGGCATGATGCCGTCCGACATGGTGCAGTTCCTGCGCCTGGGCGATGCCGCCATGCACGATGCCCGCGCCATTGCGGCATGGTTCGAAAGCGCGGCGCCGACGCCGGAGTGCTGCGTCGAGGCAGCATCGGTCGAGCTGCTCTCACCGGTACCACGTCCGACGTCGATGCGCGATGGCTATGCCTTCCGCCAGCACGTCGAAGCGGCGCGACGCAACCGCGGCCTGGAAATGATCCCGGAGTTCGACGAGATCCCGATCTTCTACTTCACCAATCATCAAGCTGTCTATGGTCCGGGCGACATTCCGGTGTTACCGATGCATCTCGACAAGCTCGACTTCGAACTCGAAGTGGCGATCGTGATCGGCAAACAAGGACGCAACATCTCGGCTGCCGACGCTGACTCCTACATCGCCGGCTACATGGTGATGAATGACTGGAGTGCCCGCACCCTTCAGATGGAAGAGATGAAGCTCAACCTCGGTCCGGCAAAAGGCAAAGACTTCGCCACGGCTCTCGGACCGTGGCTCGTCACCAAGGATGAACTTGCCCACAAACGCATCGACACGCCGAACGGCGAGAAGTATGATCTTCAGATGTCGTGTGTGATCAACGGCAAGGACGTTGCCCTTGGCAATGTGAAGGACATGACGTGGACCTTCGCCCAGATCATCGAACGCGCCAGTTATGGTGTGACGTTGTATCCCGGCGATGTGATCGGCTCGGGCACGTGTGGTACGGGATGTTTTCTGGAACTCAACGGCAGCAAGGTCTACGACCCGGCATGGTGGCTTCAAGTCGGCGACGTTGTCGACTGTACGATCGAAGGCCTGGGATCGCTCGTCAATACCGTTGTAGCCGAACAGGTCTAACGCACGATCGAGATCAACGCCGTACGAAGGCGTTCCTTGGTGCCAACGGTCAGGAGATACTGACCCGAGGCAAGGTTGCTTACTGTGCCTAATGTATGCGATGTAGGACCTTGAGCGGGAGGGATCGCCCCCTGCATCAAGAGGTTGCCGTTCATGGCATAGAGTGCCCACGTCTGTTCACGATCGCTACTCTCATCGTCGACGAGTTGCAACGTGGCGTCGGAGATCGAAGTACGGAGTGTTGATGATGTCCACGTGACAGACTCGTCAACAGACGTTACTTCGTCGAGGACGTACAGGCCAACGAACGTGGCCATATACATCTTCTTACCGACGGAGTCATAACGGATCGACCAGACGTTGCGAATGGTGTCCTGGATCTCGTTCTCTTGCCAGGGAATGTTCTGCATTTGTGTCCACGTTGCCCCACCATCAAGCGAGCGGAAGACCAAGCTGTCGCCCTTGATCACCGTGTCGGTATTGTCAACGCGAAATCCGCCGATGATGACCTCATCATTGAGGCCATCCGGTGTTGGTCGGCACTCAACTGCCCAAAAGCTGGTATCGGCGTAGGCAATACGGTCCCACGTTGCACCACCATCTGTGGTCTTCAGGATGCCGCCATTATCTGAGATGTTCGCTTCGGCGATGATGGTCGCGATCGCATATCCTACTTGTGGGTCACGGCTCGAGAACACGATCTTCGGGATCTCGGTATCGAACTTGATCGAGTCGATGCCGCGAAGAACCGGCACACGCCTCCACGACCGACCGGAATCGTCAGACCGTGTGATGATGCCTCCTTTGCAACCGGCAAAGAGAATGTTCGTGCTATCCGGGCGGATCGCGATGGTGCAAATGCGCGTGGTAAGATCCACCGATATAACGGAGATCGAATCCCACGTCCGACCAAGGTTGGTACTTCTGAAGATGGAGTTGTAGTTCGTGCCGCGTCCGGCATAGAGAACGTTGGGATCTTTCGGGTCTTCGATGATGGCTTCAGAGACGAACCACTGACGGCGACCTGAAGAATCGATCAACGCTTGTTTCCATGTTGTCCCGCCATTTTCGCTTCTGCGGATCCCGTTCGTTTGTACACCGCCGGTGAGGATGACGTTCGTATCCAGTGTGCTCAAATGCACGGAGGTGATGTAATTAAGGGGGCCAACGGTTCCGATCTCTTTGATCTCCCACGTCTTGCCACCGTCATTCGAACGATACAACTGATTGGACCAGTTGCCGATATACAACTTATCCGGGTCGAGTTTGTTGATCTGAACCGTGTAGGCCTGTACGGGGATGAGGAGTCGCCACGACGGTGTTGTGGCCGACATCATCAATGGTGTCAATGCGAAAACCAACAAGAAGTGAAGGAGCTTCATACGTTTCCCTTACCGTTGAAAGACGGTGATCTTTGGACGATCGGTATTGTGTTGAAGGAGTAGGTAGGTACCGTGTTGCAGATGGTCGATCTGAAGTTCTGTGGACTCAGCATGACCTTGTTGAATGGTCCTGCCCTGGAGATCGATGATGCTATAGTCAGCTCCATTCACAACGTTCAGTCGTTCAGCGGTTGTCCAGATCGATCGGTGTTCTACATCACGTGAGTTGAATTCGGTGACGGATGTTACTTGATCGGACGAGTAGACACCGCCGTCGGTGGCCATAAGGACGATAGGGAAGCCGTTGCGTTCTGTCACGGCAAAGCCCCACACATTCTTGCCAACGTCGCCGATCTCGTTCTGCATCCACGTCACATCACTCAGGTCCTGCCAGGCATCGCCGCCATTGACGTTGCGAAGAACGATCGAGTCGCCTTTGATCTTGCCGGAATCTGAAGGGAAGTCGAATTGACATCCACCAAGGAAGATCTCATCACCTTGTTTTGTTGCACGAACGTGAAGAGCATAGAGCGCTGTATCAACAAAGCGCCAGCGGTCCCATGTTAGTCCGTAGTCGGTTGAGCGTAGAAGACCGCCGTTACCGGTGTTGCCCCAGAGACTGTATTGTGCTGTTGCATAGGCAGTACCGGGGATCGATGGACTCCACTGAATGTTGGAGATGTCAACGTCGGGATGGAGGGCGTAGGAGATCGTTGCATTTGTCCACGTTCTGCCACCATCGGTTGAGCGGTGCATATAGGCCCTGCGTCCGCTGGCGATCATGATGTGCGCACTGTCTGGGCAGGCGCTGATGACGCGCATGCGGTCAGTGCCAGCAAGATCCGGAACCGTGGAGAGTGAGTCCCAGGTCGCCCCCTTATCAGAAGAGCGATAGACGATGCCATTGCTGAAGCGGATGGCATAAACCGTGTCGGGCGCGGTGGGGTGGAAGGTAAGTGCCGATGATCCGCCTAGTTCAAGTCTGCCGCCATCGCTACTGACGAGTACCGTCGACCATGTAAGGCCGCCGTCGGTGCTGCGGGTGAGTCCGTCCAGGCCTTGTCCGCCGGCGAAGACGATCGCCGTATCCACGGGGTGGACGGCCATCATCATGATCTGGGAGGCGCCGCCGAAGCTGCCGATCTCCAGGTCTTGCCAGGTCTGACCACCGTCGTTGGAGCGAAGGAACATCCGCGCCACGTTGCCGGCATAGATGACCTGTGGGTTCTTGGGGTTGGACGCTAACGAATAGACGGCGCGATTGGGCACCACGGGCGTCCAGGTTTGTGAGAGAGCGGCTGCACTGCCAAGGAGCAATAACACACACATTGAGCAGAGCGATCTCTTCATCTCGGAGTCCTTACATCAAGTGACATCAAAAAAAAAGGGGTGGCATAACGCCACCCCCAATTTATCTCGATTTTTCGAGAATGTTACTTGACGATCACGAGCGGCTGTGTGAGACGCTGACCACCGACCGTGAGAGCAACATAGTACGTGCCTGAAGCATAGTTCGAAGCATCGATCGTAAGAGCATGGATGCCGGCACCCAATTCGGAGTTGAGGACGGTGGCCATGCGCGTGCCGTTCGTGGAGAACACTTCTACCATGACCTTGGCAGCAGCATCCGTCGTGAAGGCCACTTCAGCTTCGTTCGATGCCGGGTTCGGCGACACGGCGTTGAAGCGGAAGTTGAAGGTTTCAGCTTCTTCTTCGACCGACGTTGTGGTATTGAAAGAACCGTACTGAATGATACTGACAGTGGTCTGGTCGATGGTACCATCATAGATCAGTGACGGCAGTTCACGCAGAGCCGGGAGGAATCCGTAATCCGGGTTGTATTGATTAAGGCTCAATGGACGCAAGCCGATCAGCGGAACCTTGCTTAGTGATGGGACGACGGCCGGCATGCGTGTGCCGTGATCGTACGCAACGTCCTTTGTGACGTTCACCTTTGGCGACCACGAACCCGTAGGGGTGCGATACGAGAAGTACACGTCAGTCGTATACATCGAGTCGTACTGGAATTCCTGCCACGGATCGCTCGGGTTTTGTCGGAAATATACCGTCGTGGTTTTGCCAAACTGGACTGCGCCAAGTTCAGGTGCCTCATCGATCCACTTTAAGACGTAACCACCGCCGTCAGCAGCACGAGCGACTTCGAGTTCGTGACCACTGCGACTATTGTCAAGACTTGGAAGCCAGCCAGTTTCAGTGCCGATAGCGTCTGAGGGCTCTTTGGCTCGAGCGAACTCAAGAGGGAAGCCATTCAGTTCTGCAACGCGAGTGAGTGTCCATGTGCCGTTATCGTATTTAGCTTCAACAATGTCGATGTTGATAACGGACGTTCCTGCTTCATTGAGTTGGGAGACACGGAAGAAGTACGAGAATTGATTGACGCCGGTAACAAGCAAGTCTGTGCCGGTGAACTGTGCCCACGGATCGTACATACGGATGTTTTGCCAACCGTACTGCGTTCTGTAGGCTTCATAAAGATTGGTTGGCATACGTGACAAGGTTGTCCACGTAGCTCCTTGGTCTTCAGAGAATGAAACAGCAGGTACGCGATCATCAGGTGCATCAGCAAACGTGTTGTTGACGACCATATAGTAGCGACCATCTTCGTCGGAGCCGATATTGGCTTTGACGGTGTTATAACTGCCCAGTGGAACTGGCGGGAAATTGCTCATCGCAAACTGACTTGGCATGGTATTGGTCGTATAGTCTTGGGCGCCAAAGTCCCATCCCCACACACCATAGGCACCGAATGGCTGGCCATCAGCATACGGTTGGCTAATGAACAAAACAGACGGATTGTCACCGCCAACAGAGGCCAGAGATCCAGTTTGCCAAATGAGGCCTCCGCTGTTATTGTTCTCCGGTCCTTCCATCGGAACGTCGAACACGCCGGTTTCGTCGCGGAATACAGTGACGGTATTGTTGAATGCATAGCCAGTGCTGTTGCCAACATAGTTGAAGCCCGTTAACGCCCAGTAGACGTCAGCGAAGTTGGTAGTCCCCTGATTGACAATGGAGAGACCCGGCAACAACAGAAGTTCGTTGGAACGGCGGAACACTTCTGATCTCGACCAATTTGCGCCACCATCCGTTGAAAGAACGACGTTGACGATTCCGGTTGCCGGCGTTCCGGCTTCCGTGGTGCACTGCACCATCGCAAGCGTATTGGTTCCAGCATCATACGTGAACATATCGTTCAGGTTGAACGATTCCCACGTCGGGCCAAATCGCGTGGTAAACATGTTGGACCACGTGATGGACTGGGTAGATTCATCACTCTTCATGACGAAGTTCGGTCGCGTCACGTTCACCGGTGCTGTCGCCGGGACTTTGAGGACCATCGGCACCTGTGGCGTAGACGCTACTGGCGGCTTCGGTAAGAATTGATGTTGCTGACTGGTCGCTGTTCCTGCTGCGAGTAGCATCAGGGCGCCCAAACGTAGAAGCGATGTTCGCATCGCGTTGCTCCGTGTTACATGAGAGAAAAATGATTCGATCGAGAGACGCCCCGGAGGGGCGAACATCAAATTTACATGGGAAGACCTGTACTACCAGCATTCCCTGTAATTTTGAACTTCCTGCCTGACTCACCACCTCTTGGCATTGTTACATGACCCCCACAGATATCACGACCCTCATCGGCCAGATCCAAGACCCGGACCTGGGTCGCCCCCTATCATCTCTTGGTGCGATCCATAACGTTGAAGTGGACGGATCGGCCGTCCGCGTCTTCCTGGAAGTGGTCCAGCCGGTCCATTGGGTTGCTCGACGCCTCGATCATGACATCACGTCGACGATTTTGGCCAACTATCCCGATGCCGAAGTGTCGGTGATGGTCCGCGAGACCGGACTGCCCACCACACCCCGGAGCGCCAGCATTGCCGGCGTCAAGAACCTGATCGCCGTGGCCTCAGGCAAAGGCGGGGTAGGGAAGTCCACCATGACGGCCAACCTGGCCGCCGCCTTGATCCAACAAGGGGCTACTGTCGGTATCCTCGATGCCGACGTCTATGGTCCGTCGCAGCCGACGATGTACGGAATGGCCGGCGAGTCCATGCGGGCCGAAAAGACCGACGACGGCAAGATCATCGGTTACCCGAACGAACAATACGGCGTCAAGGTCGCCTCGATCGGCTTTGTGATGCAGCGCGACCAGGCCGCCATCTTGCGCGGTCCTATGTTGGCCGGATACTTCAGCACGTTGGTCGACCAGATCCAATGGGGCGACCTCGACTTCCTGCTGTTCGACCTTCCTCCGGGCACCGGCGATATCCAGCTTACAATGACGCAGCGCATCCCGCTCACCGGCGCCGTAGTGATCACCACGCCGCAGGAGATCGCCCTGGTCGACGTGCGACGTTCCATTCAGATGTTCAACAAAGTGAACGTCAACGTCCTCGGCGTGATCGAGAACATGAGCTACTTCATCCCACCCGATGCCCCGGAAAAACGCTACCACATCTTTGGTGAAGGGGGCGGGCGGTCCATCGCTGCAGAGTATCACGTCCCGCTGCTCGGCGAGGTCCCGATCGACACCCGCATCCGCATGGGCGCCGATGAAGGTGTGCCGTTTGTGCTGGATCCGGAGTCGGGCGCGCTGGCTGACGCCTTCCGTACCATCGCCGCCAACGTGGTCAAGCAGACGCGGTTGGCCAACTCCGCGTCAACGTCGAACTTCGTCGAGATCCAACTCTAACATCATGACCATTGAAGAGCGCATCACCGCGGCATTGCAGGAAGTTCGACCGTATCTACAGGTCGACCAGGGCGATGTAGAGCTGGTCCGGTTCGACGCCGAACTCGGTGTGGCCGAACTCCGCTTCACGGGCGCCTGCAAGCAGTGTGCGATGTTGCCGATGACGATGCGCGCCGGTGTGGAACGGGCACTTCGCGTCGCCGTTCCCGAAGTGCGTCGTGTAGAATCCGTCGCCTGATCTCAAAAAATCCCGTATGTTTGTCGTTCTTCTCCGGGCGGTTAGCTCAGCTGGTTCAGAGCGCCTGCCTTACAAGCAGGATGTCGGGGGTTCAAATCCCTCACCGCCCACCCGGAGCAAGAGTGGCGGAACTGGCAGACGCACTGGACTCAAAATCCAGCGGGCTCACCCCCGTGCGGGTTCGACTCCCGCCTCTTGCACCAACAATGAAAAGCCCCTTATCGATCGCTCGACAAGGGGCTTTTTCATTGGGTTGAGGAGGAGGAGGATCTGTTACTTGATGATGGTCAGCGGCATCGACGTCGTCGTTCCGCCATCCGTGACGGTGATCATGTAGACACCGCTGGAGAGTACCGATGTGTCGAATGCATAACCGCCGGCGGTGCCGTTCAAGTTCCCGAGCGATGAAGATGCGACAACGTTGCCGACCAAGGAGCTGATCGTGATGTTGGCGGCTTCCGAGAAGGAACCGCTGATGCTGACGCTGTTGCCGATGCTGGCAGGATTCGGTGCGACGGAGAAGGCGACGTTGCCGTTCTCTTCATCGACGCTGGACGTGACCGGCGGCAATTCTACCAGTGCGCCGCCATCTGCCAACGCTGCGAAGAGACCGAAGGCCGGACCATTGTTGTTACTGGCCGGGGCGAGGAAGCCCGATGCGACCACGACGAGGGAGTTACCGGCAAGGCCGGCAAGATCAGCGCGGAAGTTTGCGATCGGTGCGCCACCCGTAGGTGCAACGTTGATCGTGTAGTTGCCGGCAGGAACACTGATATACTCTGTGGCTGCACCGTAGACGAGGTCGGTGATCAGCTTGAGCTGTCCGTTCGCATAGACATCAACCGCCGGAGCGTCTGTGCTTCCGTGGAAGACGATGAGGTCGACCTCACCCGGATTCAACGAGCCCGGACGAATGTTGCTGATCGGATAGATCTTGAAGCCGATCGGTTGTGCGCGCGGATCAGGGTTGGGAGCAAAAGAGGCCGGTGTTACAACACCGTTCGCGATGGCCACGTAACGGCCAACAGGCAGGTTGAACGGGACGGTAGCAACGGCATCGGCAACGCTTGTGCTGTTCGACAAAGCGATCGCTACCGAGACGTCCGTGTTAGCCGGGAGCGAAACGAATCCGGTCGCTGAGCGGAATGCAAAATCATCAGCCGCCATCTCGCCATTCACGTAGATGTCAACGACGGCAACTAACGGGTCGGCAGCATTATGGATGATCTGCACCTGAGCGAATTGTTCGACCGGTGTGGTAGGGAGTTCGAGGAACGCACCGCCATCCTTCGTGATCGCAAAGAGACCGAATGCCGGGCCGTTCTGGTTCGCTGACGGCGTCAGGAAGCCCGATGCGATCACCGTGATGGCTTGGCCGCCGAGCGTGGAGAGATCGGCAGTATACGCCAAGAGAGGATTGCCACCCGATGGTGCGATCGACAGCGTATAGCTCGCCGGCGGAACGGTGAGGTAGTCCGTAGCTTCTCCGTATGACAGGCCCTCGATGAGCTTTGCGCTGCCGGCCAAAACGTCAACCTTCGGTGCATCTGTCGAGCCGTGATAGACGATCACGTCCACGTCGGTTTCCGTCGAACCGGCTTGACGTGCATTGGCGATCGGCAACAGGTCGAAGCCAAGTGACTTGGCTTCCGGATCGGCGTTCGGCGCAAAATTGTTCGGAACAACAACGCCGGTTGCGATCAGCAAATACGAGCCGCCGCTCATAAGATCGAGTTGTTCGGTGTAGATCGCATCGCCCACAGAGCTGCTTGAAGCCGGAGCAATGGCAACGGAAGCATTGATCGGAAGGTCCGTGAAGGCCGTTGCAGAGCGGAAGGCGACATCGTCGAGGGCCTTTTCGCCGTTGACGTAGATGTCGACCGCTGCTGCTAGCGGGTCGGCACAGTTATGAATGACCTGAACGAGAGCGGTCTGGGCAAAGCCTGCCGTCGTGACAGACAACAGCAGTACCAACGAGAGAAGAATACGTCGCATGGGAAAACTCCATGTGGTGGTTAGTGTGCAGTTCGTAGCGTGTTACAACACGCGAGTCAACGGCACAAAGACACCTGAAGTTCCCGAATGTTTCTACAATTTTCGGTGAACGCTCGTTACTACGCCAAGTATTCGCATTTCGTCGTGCTCGGAAACAACGATCGGCGCGTATTTCGGATTCTCCGGCTGCAGCATGGTGTGGCCTTCTGCTGTATGACCGAGACGCTTGACGGTAAGCTCACCATTGAGCCATGCAACCACGATGTGTCCGTCGCGTGCTTCCATGCCGGCATCGATCACGAGCATGTCTCCGGCGAAAATGCGAGCCCCCTCCATCGAATCTCCCGTGGCATTGACGCTGTAGGAGTCCTTGGGGTTTGGTACCCAGTATCGGGCAAAGTTGAGTTCTGTGCCTTCTTCTTCTGCTGTTGACGGTGCGATACCGCACGGTGCCGCTCCAAGAAAGAAGCGGATCGGCATCTCATCGGATGCACTGATCTTGGTGATCATGGTGTTTCCCCCCGGAAATGGATCGATTATTTCTTCAGTGCTT
Source organism: uncultured Hyphomicrobiales bacterium (assembly GCA_964467455.1). GTDB lineage: Bacteria > Bacteroidota > Ignavibacteria > Kapaibacteriales > Kapaibacteriaceae > OLB6. Next base: position 84,697 of record CAYXQJ010000004.1, read on the forward strand.
CAACCAGTAGCGAATCGGAGTTGCTGTTGTTGTAATCCGCATCAAGGATCTGCGTGCGCAATTCACCGTCGCGCATCACAAAGATGGTCGGCAACGACATCACGTTGAGCGATGGCATGTATTTGTGCTTGTCCGTCGTCGAGCGCATCGACCACACCTCAACCTTCGACATATCGATGTTCGCGTCGTTAAGGGCCTTCATGATGCGCGGGAAGAGGCGCTGTGTGCCGCGGCATGAGCATGAGGGCTTGACGAAGATGCAGATCTTATGCTGGGGCGTGAAGTTCTGCTTGATCGACTCCACCATCTTCGGATCCGGCGAATAGACGGCCATCTCGGCAGGGAACCAAGCATAGCCCGGCGTCAACGTCAGGTCCGTCATGGTCAATTGTTGGGCTTCCGGCTCCGGAGTGTCAGTGCTGCAACCGACGACCACAAACACGAGCGTCAAAAGGACGAGCAGATTCTTCATAGGATCACCATTTCATGATGTTGACTTCGTCAACATACACAGTTTGTCTATTACGGAACAAGGACAGGACGATGGCCAAACCGACAGCGGCTTCGGCGGCGGCCACGGCCATGATGAAAAAGACGAACATTTGGCCGGCAATGTCACCGGAATAGGCCGAGAACGCTACCATGGAGAGGTTGACGGCGTTGAGCATCAACTCGATCGACATGAAGATGATGATGGCATTACGGCGGGTGATCACACCCACGACGCCGATCACGAACAACACTGCCGACAAGATGAGGTAGTAGTCTAGTGGGATCGAGGTTGGTAACATGTTATTCGCCCTCCTGGACATGACGCTTCGCAAGGATCACCGCACCGATCAAGGCAGCCAGCAGCAACAGCGAGACGGCCTCGAAGGGGAAGAGATATTGCGTGAACAAGCTCTGGCCGATCGCTTCCGTGGTGCCGATCTCAACGGCCTTGTCAGACAGCTGGTTAGCGCCGGTCGGACGTCCCATGAGCGACATCAGGACCATGACGATGAACAAACCAGCCGTTGCCGTTCCACCCGCCAACCGGATCATGTTGCTGCGCTCAGCAAGCTGTTGTTCTTTGCCGAGGTTGAGAAGCATGATCACGAAGACGACCAAGACCATGATAGCACCGGCATAGACCAAGACCTGGACGGCCGCAACGAATTGCGCCTCCAGCGTCAGGTACAATCCCGACAACATGAAGAAATGGGCGACCAAGCTCATGGCCGAGGCCACGGGATTACGTCGCGTGATCGTCAGCATGGCCGTAGCCACGGCGCCGATCGCGAACAAAGAGAATAAGATGACCTGAAGATCCAAGGCGAGTCCCCGATTGATCAGTTCTGAGTTATCCGCAAATATAGGAGGCAGACGCCACCCAACCGTCACGCCTCGAATCGCTCGACGGTCCGTACCCCTTTGATCTTTTTCAGCTTATCGAAGATCTTGCTCAAATGATCCGTATCCGTGACGTAGACCGTCAGGATCCCCTCGAACAACGAGTCGAAGGCATCAATGTTGACCCCGCGGATATTGGTCTTGCCAACACTGATCACGGCGCTGGTGATGTCGTTGAGCATCCCCGCACGGTCGTCGCCCGTGATCTTCACTGCGGCAAGGAACTCGCCGCGCCACTTTTTTGACCACTGTAGCTGGACGATCCGCGGCTTGAGCTTTTCGGTGAGTTCCTGAACGTTGTGGCAACTCGTTCGGTGGACCTTGATCCCGCTGCCGATCGTTACGATGCCGATGATCTCATCGCCCGGTACCGGGTTGCAGCACCGCGCATAGCTGAACATGACCTTGCTCTGCGGTGCCGAGTCGCCCACGATGAAGACGCCGTCGGCATTATCTCGGGCCGCATCCGAGAACTTCGTAAAGGTGAAGGTCTCTTCTTTCTCCGGCTCTTGGGAGGGGGCTTGTGGTCCAATGCGATCTTGTACCAGCGCCACGGCTTGGTCCGCCGTCAACGTACCCGAGGCCAACGCTGCGTAGAAGTCTGTGCGGCTCTCGTACTTGGCCTGCACCAACAACCGCTCCAGATCATCCTCGTTGATCGTTATGCCGGCCTTCTTGGCACGTTTCTCCCAGATCTCTTTTCCGTCGATGACTAACTGTCGACGTTCCTCATTGAGGATCCGCCGGATATGCGTCTTGGCCTTATGCGTCACCGCAATGCGTATCCAGTCGCGGTGTGGTGTCTGATTCCGCGACGTGAGGATCTCCACCTGGTCGCCGGTCTGCAGATGATGGTCCAAGGGGACGATCTTGCCATTGACCTTTGCACCGATACACTTGGCGCCAACTTGCGAATGGATGTCGAAGGCAAAGTCGATCGGTGTCGCCCCCTTCGGTAAGATCCGAAGATCTCCTTTCGGCGTGAAGACGTAGATCTCGTCCTGATAAAGGTTGAGTTTGAACGACTCCAACAACTCCTCTGCGGCCTCTTCGCCGGCGTTCTCAAAGATGTCACGGACCCAGTTGGCCCATTCTTCAAGGTCGGTGCTGTCGATCCACGACGCCGTGGCGCCCGACTCTGCCTTGTATCGGAAGTGGGCCGCAACACCGCGCTCGGCGAACTCATGCATGGCCCGTGTTCTGATCTGCACCTCAACGCGCTTGCCGTCGGCCGAGATCACCGTGGTATGCAGCGACCGGTAGCCGTTCTTCTTCGGCATGCTGATGTAGTTCTTGAACCGCTCCGGGACCGGACGATAGATCTCGCTGATGATGCCGTAGGCAAGGAAGCAGTCGTTATTGTCTTCCGACTCCAGGATGATACGCACCGCGAACAGGTCGTACAGTTCATCCAACGACTTGCCCTGGGTGACCATCTTCTTGTAGATGGAGTACAGGTGTTTAGGCCGTCCGTTGATCTCAAAGCGCAGCCCGTTCTCCGTTAGTCGGTCCGAGATCGGTTGCGCAAATCGCTCGATAAAGTCCTCACGCTCTTCACGCGTGGTATTGAGCTGTCGTTTGATGTCGTTATAGGCCGCGGAATTCAACACCTTGAAGGACAGGTCTTCCAACTCCCATTTGATCTCGCCCAATCCGAATCGATGGGCGAAGGGGGCGTACAGTTCCATCGTCTCATGGGCGAGACGTTCTTGGCGCTGCTGCGACAGTGCATCGATCGTGCGCATGTTGTGCAGACGGTCGGCGAACTTGATCAGGATCACGCGGACGTCATTGACCAACGAGAGCAGCAGTTTTCGATAGTTCTCGGCTTGGGTGATCTCCCGGCTCTTGAAGACGTCGCTGATCTTCGTCGCACCGTCAACGATGGCAGCCACTTCGTGGCCAAACTCTTGCTCGATGTTCTTGAGCGAATACGAGGTGTCTTCGACCACGTCGTGCAGCAATGCTGCCGCCACACTGATGTCGTCCAACGGGATCTCTTGGATGACGATCAGCGCTACCTGAAGCGGATGAGTGTAGTAGGGCTCACCGGTTGCCCGCACGTCGTTCTTATGAGCGTCGTAGCAGAACCAGAAGGCGCGTTCTACCATGTCGACGTCGAAACGATTGAGCAGACGCTTGCCTTCCGTCAACAGGATGGCGAGGTCGGCTTCGGCGCTCTTCCCAAACTCGTGGGTTGCCAGGTCCGGCGGTGCAGATTTTCGTTTCGTTACGGATCGGGCCATGCAGTGCGAGTACTCAGCGTTTGACGATGGTCAGGTGCGTTACATCGGTCGGCGTCCGCACGATCACGAAGTAGGTACCAGCCGCCAATGTACTCACAGAATGGCTGATGTCAAGCGTTCCGTTCAATTCACCTTCGTACAACGATGCCAAGCGCTGGCCGGCAACACTGTACAGGCCCACGTCGGCCGAGGCCGCCGTGCCGATGACGTCGAAGGCGAGGACGTCCATGATCGGATTGGCGCGCGCGATGAGTGAAATGGGTTGCACGTCTGATGTTTCCTCGACCGAGGTGACCGTGTCGACGATCTCCGGCTCGGATGCGGCTTCAAGCCAGATCAGGCCTTGGCGAAGCAGTGTGGTGCGCTGCTCGCCGCCAAGAAAGCGGGAAGCGTTGATGCCAAGGACGATGGATCGATAGTTCGGATGTTCAAAACGGATGGCACCGATGCGCGTGTCGCCATCAACGGTGCGCGTCAAAATGCCGGTAGCAGCACCTTGGCCGTCGCGCTCGGTGAAGTAGACGTTCGGAACGAAGTCGCCGCCGCGGTGGTGGTTGAGGCGGGGGAGTTGGCAATCGATCAATGCCAAGCCCCCTGACACTGAGTCACCGGGAATGCCGGCAAACAGTCGCTGTCCATTGGCCGATGAGGTGGCAGGATCGGTGTCGGCGCCGCGGATGGAGGCACCAAAGGCGTTGAAGAAATTCAGACTGTTGGGCAGATCGGTACGCAGGAGCAGCGGGTCATCGGCGATGAGGAAGATCTCGATCTTGCGCGTGAGCAACGACATCAAGATGGCATCGTCGGTGATGCTGATCTCGCCGAAGCTGCCGCCGTTCCACAGAACGGTTTGCAGTTTGGGTAGTGAATCAGCGACGCGCACGAAGAGGTCGGAACGCAGGCGCGCATAGTCCAGACGCTCCGTTTGATCGAGTGCATCGCTGATGCGGAAGGTCTCGGATGTAGCGTCTTCGACCAACACACGTTTGATGGCGCGCGGGACAACGATCGTATTGGCGCGGACGCCATAGGTGCCGTCGGTGTTGACCTCTTGGATCATGAACTCACTAGCCGCAAGCGTATCGAAGACGGCAATGTCGAACGTGATCTCCGTGCCTCCGGAGGCGGAGACATTGAATTCGAATCTGCCGCCGGCTTCGATCCACTCGCCTTCACCGCGTTCATCGAGGCTTCGGGTGAATGACGTGAAGGTGGCTGTACGATCAGTGCCCGTGGCATTGTGATACGTCATGCGCAACGTGTCGTGTCGATCGACGACCATGACATCGTGATGAGGAACCAGTCGCGGTTCAACATCAAACGCGAGTCGTTGTACCGTGGCAGCACCACGATCCACGAACCAGATCGCACCGTCCGGGCCGACGCAGATGCCCAGGAGTTCCGTGGCCTTCGTATCGATCGCACCCAAGCGCTCAGGTCCGGTTGGTGTGATCGCATACACGAAGATCTTGCCGCTTGTGCGATCGCCGACCAACAAACGATCATCGACGATCTCGATCCCCACCGGTTCTCCCAGCGGTTCTCCTAAGTAGGCTTCAACGCTCGCCCCTTCCCAACCCGTGTATTCGAGGAGGTATTCGGCGCTTTCTTCAGGGGGCGTGAGCATCGTGTCAGAAACACCGGTGCGTGTTTGCAGACGCGAGACGGTGTTCGTGCCGGGATCGACGTAATACAACCAGCCCGTGGAGTGGTCGAGTGCCATGTGGGCCGGACGTCCGCGTTCGCCGCGGGAGAGCGTGGCTTGCGGATACCGGCGGATGATGCCGTCGCGGTGGTCCGTACCACCGACCTCGTGCGGATCTTGGAAATCGTATCGCGTGATATCGCCGTAATAACCGCAGCTTACCCAATACACGTTGTCGTGATCATGGGCGATGCCGAGTCCCATCGGACTTTGATGCAGCATGTCGAGGTGTGATGCAAGGATCCGGCGATCATCTTGATACCGTGATGCAAAGACGGCCGTATCACTCGACCATAATGTTGGTCCCATGAATTGATAGAACGGATCACCGCCGCCGTTCTCACCGTTCTGTGCCGTCGCGAATGCACCATTGCTGCCCATGGCAATACCCAACGTACGCCACATGAAGTGCGAAGCACGTGAATCCTTCTTCAGGCGGATCGCGCGCTGTGAAGCATCTGTTGCATTGTGGATGATGGCCATGGCATGACCCGGACGGTCAGTGGTCACCACCCAAAGATCATTCGGATGGAGGGGGCTTTTGTTGAAGTCCAGATCGATCGGAGCGTTGATCCCGTCTGACGGGCCGGCAATGGTCTCGATCGTAAATGGCTGTGTAAGGTAGCGGTCAACGGCATGTGGTGTTGAAGCGACAACCATTGGTGCTGCTTCTGCAACCAACCGTTCAATGTCCATGTACGGTTGTTCGCTGTAGATGCTCAGGGCAATGACGCCGTTCTTGATCACGAAGACGCCGTGGAGATCGCGTTCATCCTGGATGAGCTTCAAACTGCGGGCTGCGGCATCATCAACATCGCTGAGGATCGTGAAGACGTGACGATCGTACTTCATCCGCTGCATCAACCGTTCGCATGTTGCCGGATCATCACTGCTGAAGGCGATCACACGCACTCCGAGCTCTCGCAAACGATCGGCGTGGCGATTCAGGTACGTGAGTTGTTCAACGCAGTGTTGACAGGAGTATCCGAGAAATCGAATGAGGATCGTCGGCTTGTCGGCGACAAGGTCGTGAAGGTCGACCTGTTCAGTACCACGGACAACGGATACGGCGGGGAAGGACGAACCATTCGGCACGGCGGTCGGGTAGAGGCGTAGGCCGTCATGGTCAGTCGCTGCCGACGTCGCGGCGAAAAGACAACACAAGAACAGCGTAACAACAGAGAACTTCATGGCGCGTTCGGTAATTGGTTGAGATCGTTGATCTGCCTAACCTTAGATGAACCGAGAAAGTTACGCCGTAGTTCCGACGTTTGAACTGACGTCGGTAGTCGGGGTGGCAGGATTCGAACCTGCGACCTTCTGCTCCCAAAGCAGACGCGCTAACCGGGCTACGCTACACCCCGAAACGACAAAGTTCGGGAGAATCGGTGGATCCTACAACTTGAAAAGGTGATTTCAGCATAAAAATCCGTTATTGTACTACCACGTTCCGTCGGTTATATTGCAACCCTCACGATCATTATACGCAGCGAGACGGACTGACCTCCTTTCGTTGTGGTGGTGAAAGGTGAGAAGGGGAGTGCCCCCAGACGAGTGGTGACGTCTGGGGGTATCTCACATTAAGAGCGTACTTTAGCGTTTATGCAGATGAAATTGACGACCCTTTGTCTCGCCCTTTGTGCCGTCTTCGGCACGCTGAAGGCCGGTGAGGAGATCCCGGGAAAAGCCACGTCTGAAGCCGTGGTCTTCACCAATGCCACCATCCATACCGCTGCAGGGCCGGTGATCACCGGCGGTTCGCTTGTGATGAAGGACGGCAAGATCGTAGCCGTGGGCACCGAGGTGCAACGTCCGGAAGCGGCCGTAGTCATCGACTGTCAGGGCAAACATCTCTATCCCGGCTTTATCGCCCCCTTCACAACGATCGGGTTGATCGAGATCGATGCGGTGCGATCGACGAACGACATGTCGGAATCAGGATCCATCAATCCGAACGCTCGTGCTGAAACGGCCTATAATCCGGATTCGGAGATCATCCCGACGATCCGCAACAACGGCATCTTGCTTGCCAACGTCACGCCGACAGGCGGACTTGTTAGCGGTATGTCGTCGATGATGCGCATGGATGGTTGGACCCGTGAGGATATCGCCGTCACGCCACGATCTGCAATGGTCGTCAACTGGCCGAACATGAACGTGATCAAGGCCTGGTGGATGTCGAAGAGTGCCGAAGAGCAGAAGAAGGACATTGCCCAACAACTGCAAGAGATCAACACGGTCTTCCGGGAGGCACGGGCGTATTGGCTGGCAGCGAAGAGCAACGTCGACACGTCGCGCCGCGACATTCGGTTCGAAGCGATGCGCGCCGTGTTCGACCGCACGTTGCCGGTGATCATCACGGCCGGCTCGCAACGTCAGATCGAGGCAGCACTCGACCTGGCAGAGCAGTTCGACATTCGTGTGGTGATCAACGGCGGCTATGAAGCGCCGTATGTGGCCGATCGGTTGAAGCGTTTGGACGTGCCGGTGATCGTACAACGTGTGCATTCTTTGCCGCAGCGCGATGAAAGTGGCTATGATGAGGCCTTCACGTTGGCGGCTCGCTTACAGGCTGCCGGTGTGAAATTCTGCTTGTCCGACAACGGTTCATGGCAACAGCGCAACCTACCATTCCAGGCAGGGACGGCGATCGCCTTCGGACTTGCTCCGGATGCTGCTCTCTCCGCGATCACGTTGTGGCCTGCCCAGATCTTCGGCATCGACGCGAGTTATGGTTCGTTGGAAGAGGGAAAGAGCGCAACGCTGTTTCTGTCAACCGGTGACGCCCTTGATGGTCGTACCATCGGCGTAGAACGTGCTTGGATCGATGGCCGCGAGGTCGATCTTTCCAACCGACACAAACGTCTTTCCACGAAGTATCGCGAGCGCTACGCGCGGTGATCGCCGACGGAACGTTGCTTGAGATGACACAGGTGCCGACGCCGGCGACGGCGTTATCGATGGCACGTCGCGCTTTGTCGGGTAATGAACTCTCGAAATACGAAGCGGTCACACTACATTCCATCCGCTATCACAGCCATGGCTTGGCGATCAACGGATGGATCGCCTTACCGCCTGCATCCACGGGCCCGTCGCCGGCTATCATCTTCAATCGCGGCGGAAGCGGACCGCGAGGCGCATTAACGGCCGAAGGAGCAATGTCGATCATTGGCCTGTATGCCTCTTGGGGATACGTCTGCATCGCCTCGAATTACCGCGGTGTTGGCGGCAGCGAGGGTACGGAGGCTTGGGGAGCAGAAGACGTCGATGATGCCATGGCCTGCATTCCGCTGCTGCACAGTTTTTCCTATGTCGACAAAGAGCGACTCGGCCTCGTTGCCGGCAGTCGCGGCGGGATGATGGCCTTTCAGATGTTGACGCGGACAGATGTCTTTCGGGCAGCGGTGACCTTCGGTGCGCCGACGATGACCCACCGCGAGCCGGCTGACGCCTACATCCGACAGACCATGCGGAAACATTTGGCACCGGCGACGATCGAGCAAGCAGAAGCAGAACGTCGCAGTGTGTTGACCTTTGCAGATCGGTTGTGCAAGTCCACACCATTGTTGGTGATGCATGGCACCGGCGACCGAAGGGTCGCGGCTGAACACTCGATCATGCTTGCGCTGGAATTACAACGACTTCAGCACCCTTACAAACTGGTGATGTATGACAATGCCGACCACGTCCTCGCGGGGCGACGCCGAGAATCCAATGCCGACATCCGTTGGTGGATGGACCATTACGTCCGCGACAAAGCCCCGCTCCCACGCACAGGTCCGCATGGTGCATGAGGTAGTGCGCTGGTGTGCTAGTCTGCTGCTGTGCTGGTATGCCGGTGTGTTGGTGACGTCACCTTTGAATGCACAAGAGAACAAGTTCGCTCTCCCGTCGAGCTTTTTCCTCGATCCGAACATTCAAGAGGCCATCGCTCCTCGGCACGCACCGCACGCCTTTGCCGAGAGCTTCCCGGTCAAAGACATCGATTCAACGGTGGACGTACTCTCCTATGAGCTGTGGTTCGACTGGGTGATGGCCCTCCAGACCGCTCGTAGTGAACGCCCTGAACGGAAAGCAGAAGCAAAGGTCGCGATGCGTGTTCGGTTCACGGAAGGTCGACCAACGTGGACGCTCGACGCACGTAGTGTGATCATTGACAGCGTCTACATCGACGGTGTCAAAGCCGAATTTCAGAAGAACACGTCAACCTTAGTGATCACGCCCGTCACACCGATCGCCTCTGACGATACCGTCGATGCCGTGATCCACTTTGCCAACGCCTCCGACACTCGCGGCTTCTATGCGTATTCGAAAGTGGAAGCTGACACCCTCGGCCTGCTTTCGCCGGTGGCATTTACCTTCTCGCAGCCGGAAGATGCACGCCGTTGGTTTCCGTGTAATGACAAGCCCCATGACAAAGCTTTGTTCACGGTTCACGTTCGCGTTCCACATGGATACACGGTCGTGAGCAATGGTGTGCGAACCGATAGTGTTGCTGACGACGCGAATACGAACTGGCAAACGTGGCATCACCCGCTGCCGATGCCAACCTACCTCGTCTGCGTGAATGCATCACAGTATCACCGCTATGATCAAGAGTATCGTGCCGATGATGAACGAGTGATCCCCATTTACAACTATCACTGGCTTGGTGATCACGAAGGCGAGCGCTACAACGCCGTCAATGCGCTCAAGAATATTCCGGCGATGTTTGGTGCGTTCGAAGCGGTCTATGGACCATATCCCTTCAGCACCTATGGCCACGTCACCGTGGCACCGATCCAATACGGCGGCATGGAACATCAGACCATGTCCACCATCAATCGCCGGTGGCTTCAAGGCGATGTGGAACTTGGCTATGCCCACGAGATCGCCCACCAGTGGATCGGCGACCTTGTCACGTGTGCCACGTGGGCCGACATTTGGTTGAACGAAGGCGGTGCGTCTTTTTCGGAAGCCATCTGGGCAGGTTCGGCCTACGGCCCCCTAGGATACAATGGCGTCCTATCTGCCCGACGTGAACGATATATGCGTCGCGGACTCGACGAACCGCCGGTCTATGATATTCCGATCGGCATCATCTTCAACGAAGCCACAACGTACAGCAAGTCGGCGTGGATCTATCACATGATGCGCCGTATGGTCGGCGATGACGCATTCTTCCCCGCACTGCACGCCTACTTCGACGACTATCATCTTGGTGCCGCACAAACAGCCGACTTCCTCGCCGTGCTCAAACGCGAGATCCCGGAGCCGGTCATCAGCTGGGACACGTATTTCGATCAATGGTTGGTCAAAGCCGGGCATCCCGTACTCATGGGCATCATGACGGCCAACACACTAGCACACGACGGTGGCTATCGTACGACCGTACAACTCACCCAACTGCAATCGGGTGAAAACATTCCGTCTGCATTCGAGTTTCCGCTTACGCTACGCATTGTGAATGACGCTGAGGTCTTTGACACGACGTTCATCGTTCGCAACCAAACGGAAACGTTCAACTTCAAAGCACCGTTCGTTGCCGACTCCCTGGCTCTTGATCCCAACGACGACTTGCTCTGTCAGAAGACCACGATGGCCTTCACATCTGTTGACGAATCAACGACCGACGTTTCACGCTACCTTGGTCCCAATCCCATCGTCCGCGGCACATCTGCCATGTTCCAAGTAGGGGAGGGGGCGAGCATCCATATCGCTGATCTCACCGGACGCACCATTGACCGTCGGACGCTTTCCGGTTCGGTCGTCGAGATTGATACGAACACGTGGCCTACGGGTGTCGTCGCCATTCAGCTGAGTTCCGCCAACGGCGCGCCTCCGCAGACCGTGTTGCTCACCGTGACCGAGTAAGTTTGTGTCATGAAACACCTCGACCTTGCTGCATTGCGTCGCGAATACGCACGCGAAGAACTCACAAAACGGTCTGTTCAAGCCGATCCGATGGCGCAATTCTCGTCGTGGTTCGACGAAGCCATTGCCGCTCAACTCATCGAGCCGACGGCGATGACCCTCGCAACGGTCAACGCCGATGGTCAACCTTCGATGCGTGTGGTGTTGTTGAAAGGGGTCACAGATCAGGGCTTTGTGTTTTACACGAACTATCAGAGCCACAAAGGACGTGACCTCGCAGAAAATCCTAAGGCAGCGTTGCTCTTCTTCTGGCCGGAACTGGAACGTCAGATCCGCATCGAGGGAACCACACAACGCGTCTCAGCAGAAGCATCGGATGCCTACTTCGCATCGCGCCCCTTCGAAAGTCAGGTCGGTGCATGGGCTTCGCATCAAAGCTCCGTTCTTCGTTCTCGCGACGAGTTGGAAGAACACTACGCACAGCTTGCTGATAGCTATCGCGGAACCACCGTACCACGTCCGGAGCACTGGGGCGGATATCTTGTCATCCCTTCGGCGGTAGAGTTCTGGCAGGGACGTCCTTCGCGTTTGCACGATCGCATTCGCTACCGACGTGATGGCGACACGTGGATGATCGAGCGCCTAAGCCCGTAGGCGCGGATCGGTTGCATCACGCAGCGCGTCGCCGATGAAGTTGAAGGCGCTCACAGTGATGAAGATCATAAAGCCCGGGAACACTGCCAGCCACCACGAATACGTGCTGGCGCGGGCTTTGAATAACACGCTGCCCCACGTGACGACGGTAGGGGGCACACCAAATCCCAAGAAGGACAGGGCGCTTTCGAAGAGGATGGCGCTGACGATGCCGAAGGCCGCATAGATCATCACCGGCGCGATGGCATTCGGCATCACGTGACGGAAGATGATGCGCGGTGTGCTGTAGCCCAGCGCCGTCGCCGCGCTCACATAGTCGAGGTTGCGCACACGCAACACTTCACCGCGCATAAATCGGGCGATCGACGTCCAACCCGTGAAGCCGATCAACGCCATGATCAGCCACAACGATCCTTGTTCCATCATCGCCACGATGGTGATGATCAAGAAGAAGCGAGGGAAGGTGATCACGATCTCGATCAGACGAGAGATCAACAGATCGGTAAGTCCGCCAAAGAATCCTGCAATGGCTCCGAGTACGATGCCGATGGCAAGGGCGATCGACATGGCCACAAGACCGATGGAGAGAGCATAGCGCGATCCGTGGATCAATCCGGCCATGACGTCGCGTCCGATGTCGTCGGTGCCAAGCCAGTGTTTTGCCGATGGAGCACGATCTTTCAAACTGATCAACGTCTTGTCGGTGGTGCCCGGCGCATACGGGATCGGCGGGAAGACCGACCAGTCATAGCTCAGTTCACGCCAGTTCGCCGTCGCATATTCACCGGTCCATTCTGTAAGGCCCAATGCCACGCCGTAGTCTTTGAAGACCGGGAACATGAGCTCGCCGTTGCGAGAGGCCATGATGGGTTTGTCGTTCGCCAGAACGTCGGCTAACAACGCAACAACGGTGATGATGCCAACGATCCACACACCGACCATGCCGAAGGTTGTCTTCCGAAACTGACGTCGGACGAAGGCGCTGTAGTTCTCGCCGTGTTGTTCGTTCGTCGTGGTCATGAGGATTTCTTTCCGTACGAGATGCGCGGATCGGCCACCGAATACAGGATATCGCTCAGCAACATGCCCACTAGCGTTAGCGTGGCCGAGATCGTGAACACGGCCATGATCATCGGATAGTCGCGCGCGATAAGGGCTTTGTAGGAGAGCTCGCCCATGCCGGGTATACTGAAGATCGTTTCAACGATCACCGAGCCGCCGATCAAGTTGGGTACAAGCGCTGCAATGATCGTGATCAACGGGATCAGTGCGTTTCGTAGGGCATGCTTGTAGATCACGCGCTTTTCATCGAGGCCTTTCGCGCGAGCGGTGCGCACATAGTCCTGACGGATCACTTCCAACATCGACGAGCGCATCTGTCGGGAGATGAAGGCGAAGTCGGCATAGACATAGACCACCATCGGCAACGCGAGATGCCAGGCATAGTCGGTGAACCGCTGCCAGAAGCTCCATCCTGCCGAGGCGGCAGGGGAGCGCAAGCCCCCGGACGGGAACCAGGAGATGAATTCGGGATTGGCCAGGAAGGTCACGGCCAGCGTACCGATCCAGAACACCGGCAGCGAATACAAGGCAAACAGGACGAACGTACTCACCCGATCGAAGGCCGTACCTGGATGCGTTGATGAGTACACACCGAGAGGGATCGCGATGGAGTAGGCGATGATGATGGCCAGCAAGTTCATGATCAGCGTCACGGGGACGCGTTCCAGCATCTTGTCGAAGACCGGCCGGTTATCCGTGAACGATTTTCCAAAGTCGGGTACTCCGGTGAAGCGCGCCTTATTCCAGCTCGTGACGCCACCTTCGAAGACCTGCGACATGTCGAAGCATAACAGTCCGCCGGTCCAGATCATATACTGCTGCCACACCGGTTTGTCGAGATGCCACTGCTTGCGGATCAACTCCACGGTCTTGGCATTGATCGTTGAGCGAGCCCCCATGCCCCCTTCCGAACCAACGCCAACTTTCGAGGCGGCGGGGTCTCCAGGAGCCATGCGGCTGACACCGAACGAGATCACCGTAATGATGAACAGGGTCGGCAGAAACAGGAGAATACGCTTGACGATGTATTGCCACATGACTGCGAATATCTCACTTCGCCGTCAAAAACAGCCCTCCAAGTGTCGGAGCACGGGCTCGCCACCCACCAGATCGATGGCCACCACATCAAAACGGCAGGGGGCGTCGTGGTATCCGTAGATGGTCCGCCACATCGAGGCCGTGCGGCGGATCTTCCGGAGTTTGCCCGGACGCAGCGAGGCCTCGGGTGTTCCGTAGGCGGTGCTGGTACGGTAGCGGACCTCAACGAAGACGACGGTATCGTCGAGCATGGCGATGATGTCGATCTCTCCAAGCTTTTTGTAGACGTAGTTCTTACGAAGGATCTCGTAGCCCTGATCCTGGAGATAGTCGGCAGCGAGTTGTTCGGCAAACTTGCCGACCTCGACAGTGGACATAGTCATGATTCACCTCAATTCCTGAAATTGCATTCCTGTGATCGCTCAACTCACCGGAACAGTGGCCGCCAAAGGCGGAATGGACGTCGTCGTCGACTGCGGCGGCGTAGGATATGCCGTGAGCGTACCTCTGTCGACTTTAGACAACGTGCCGGCTGTGGGGCAAAACGTGACATTGAAGACCATCATGGTCGTGCGTGAGGATGCCATGCAGCTCTATGGTTTCCTCACGGAGGCAGAGCGTGATGCCTTCAAGTTGCTCACCACGATCCAAGGCATCGGCGGTCGCATCGCGCTGGGTGTGTTGTCCGCAACGTCGTTGGACGGACTCCGCAAAGCCGTTGCCACCGGTAATGTTGCAGCGTTGCAGCGCCTTCCCGGCATCGGAAAGAAAACGGCAGAGCGCATCGTCGTCGAACTTCGTGATAAGATCATCGGCGTCGTCCCCACTTCTACTGATTCGGTCAGCGTCCTGTCACAAACCGCCGACGACGCCGTCAGTGCCCTCATCGCCCTCGGCTACTCCAAGGCCGCCGCCGAAAAAGCCGTCAAGACCGCCCTTCAACAACAACCCGACCTCGCCACATCATCCGAATCCCTCATCCGCGCCTCCCTCCGCATCTCCACCTAATTTCTAGCACTCTAGCACTCTAACTATCTAGCTATCTAGCTATCTAGCTGACTAGCTGACTAACTATGCGCCAGCTCCTCATCATCCCCTCCATCGACCTCTCCAATGGTCACTGTGCGCGCTGCATCGCCGGCGAGCCCGGCACGGAGCAGTTGTATGCAGAGATGGCCGACCACCCGGTGGAGATCGCGCAATTGTGGCGTCGGGAGAATGCAAAGTGCATTCATGTGACGGATACCGATTCGTTTGCCGCCCTCGACGACCTCAACACGCTGCAACAAGTGGTGGCCATGCAGAAGGCCGTCGACATTCCCGTGGAATTCGTCACGTTTCAAAGCGACATCGGTGTGATCCGCATGTTGCTCGAAGCCGGTGTGTATCGAGTGGTGGTAAACATCACGGCCTTCAGTGCACCCGATGATGTGTTGTCGTTGGTGCAAGATTTCGGGTCGAGCCGTGTGATCTTCGGCATGCGCAGTCACGAACAACACGTCTTCCTCGGTGATGACATCGGCCGCATCAGCGATGCCGACTACCTACAACGTGTCCGTGACTTGGGCGGTAAACGTGTCATTTATACCGAACAAGATTGGGAGGGGGCGTTGTCGGGTGAAGACATGGACATTGTCCAAACTGTCTGCGACACTGCCGGACCGTCGCTCCGCATCACCATGGCCGGTGGCATTGCTTCACCGCAGCAGTTATGGGATCTGCAGCGTAATGCACCGAAGAATGTGGACAGCGTCGTGATCGGCCGCGCCTTGTACGAGAACCGCTTCCCGTGTCAGCGCATCTGGCGCTCGGTGGAAGCCCGCCTGGAACCCGAGATCCATGCCCAGGCGCATGAGATCGCCCAGCAGTCGTCGATCTCGGATCTGCGGAAGCCGCAGTAACCCTTACCGCAGAGCGTAGACCACTCCGATATGAGCGGCGATGGCGCTGAAGCCATCATCGACGTACGTGTAGTGATATCGACCACTCAGATCCAGATCGATGGTCTCCGACACCGGGATCAACACACCGGCCGTCCCGGCAAAGCTGACCTTGACCTCAGAGAGGCCGTCGATCGCGCGAGGGATTTTGTCGATCGTCTCGTCGGCGAACATGATCCCCATGCCCCCTTCCGCTTGAACATAGGGGGTCCATCCGTGTTTGTTGAAGCGGTACAGGGCGCCACCGAGGATGCCGACGTGCGTGAGGCCGTAGTCGGCGTTGCCGGCAGTGTCGGTGATGCCCAGGGTCATGCGCATCCACGACGCCCGCACGGTGAGGCGCACATGGCGATCGGTGCTGTAGTGGTAGCCCAGCGAGAAACCGAGGGCGGGGTCGGCGTCGAGTCGGTCCGACAGTCCGCCGCCGGGCCAGGAATAGCTCAGTGAGAGCGGAACGAAGTTCTTCGGGATGCGCCCGGTTTGGGCCGTGGCCGAGAGGGCAATTGAGAGCCCGGCGAGGAGAACGAAGAGTCTGCGCATATGCCAAACATAGGAAATCAGCTAAAGTGTTATAAGTCGTATGTTTGCCACCATATGCCACAGATACTGATCGATGGCCGCGCCATTGAAGCGGCCGCTGGACAGACCATCATTGAAGCCGCGCTTCAGGCCGGCATCACCATCCCGCATTTTTGCTGGCATCCCGCCTTGTCGGTAGCCGGTAATTGCCGGATGTGCTTGGTCAACGTCGGCTCCCACAAGAAGGACACCGACGGCTCGCTGATGTTCAACGCCGATGGTTCACCCGTGGTGAACTGGATGCCGAAGATGCAGATCGCCTGCGCCACTCCGGTGAGCGACGGTATGATCGTAGACACGGCAGGTCCGAAGACCGAACAGGCGCAGAATGCCGTTATGGAATTCCTGTTGGTGAACCACCCGCTGGATTGTCCGATCTGCGACGAAGCCGGCCAGTGCAAGCTCCAGGAGTATGCCTTCAACCATTCGAAGGGCAAGAGTCGCTTCGATGAAGAGAAGGTGCATAAGGAGAAGCGCGTCGAACTTGGACCGCAGATCATGTTCGACGGTGAGCGCTGCATCTCCTGCTCGCGTTGCATCCGATTCTCGGAAGAGATCGCCGAACAACCCGTGCTGACCTTTGTGCAGCGTGGTGACAAGGTGACGATCCGCACGTTCCCGGGGACAACGTTCGACAGTCCGTATTCGATGAATGTGATCGACATCTGTCCGGTTGGCGCTTTGACGAGCATGGACTTCCGCTTCAAAGCCCGCGTTTGGGAAATGTCCTTCACGGACAGCGTATGCCCGGGCTGCGCCCGCGGCTGCAACATCTCGTTGGGCGTGATGAACAACGAAGTGCTTCGTACCGAACCTCGCACGAACATGCACGTGAACACGTACTGGATGTGCGATCATGGTCGGCTCACCACACCGGCCGTTGTAAATGAACAACGTGCATCGGGTCCGATGATCCGCAAGGGGGGACTGCTCGCCCCCTCCACATGGGAAGAGGCGATCGGCGCTGCAGCAGCGGCGTTGAATGGCGTGAAGCCGTCGCAGATCATGGTCTTGGGGTCGGCACTAGCATCGAATGAAGACAACTATGCGTTGGCCAAGTTGGCGAAGGATGTGTTGAAGACGTCGAACATCGACATGATCAAGCACATCGATCACGTTTTTGGCGATAGCAAACTCCGTGTGAATGAAACGGCGCCGAATGCGATCGGGGCACATGCCGCAGGGATCGCGCCGACATCGGGTGGACATACGATCGAACAACTGACGGACCGCATCAAGCATGGCGATGTAAAGGTGTTGGTGATCCTTGCCGATACGGCAGAAGCACACTCGCAGGAGTTGGCGGCAGCCATTGCGAATGTGGATCATGTGATCGCCCTCACGTCGCACATGTCCGTTACGGCACAGTCGGCCAGCATCATCTTGCCGTTGGCAACGTTCGCCGAATCGGATGGAACGTTCACGAACCTGATGCATCGCGTACAGCGCTTCCGTCCGGCTGTGGTCACGGCTGAGAACCAGCGCACGATGGGCATGAAGATGAGTCGGTGGGACAAGTTCGGTGCACCGAACGACCGCTGGACGCAGGGTGCCCGCCGCGACTGTCGTTCAGGCTGGAGCATCATTCGCTCGATCGCTGCCGAACTTGGTGCCGATTGGTCGTATGCAACGTCGCAAGACGTGTTCAACGATCTCGCCAAACACGTCGCCGGATTCCACGGCATGTCATACGATCTGTTGGATCAGCATCAAGGACTTGTCCTTGGCAAGGCCGACAAGCCGGAGCCGGTAGGAGTGGTCTACGAATCTCACGTCATGAAGCCGCAATAGGTCAAGAAGGAACATGGATCTCACACAACTGCTCGTCATTGTTGCTCAGGCCGGCATCCTCGTGAACGTGATGCTCATGTCGGCTGCCTACATGGTGCTTGCCGAACGCAAGATCGCTGCATGGATCCAGCTCCGGATCGGTCCGAATCGTGTTGGACCATGGGGCTTGTTGCAGTCGTTCGCCGACGTGTTCAAGCTCTACATGAAGGAGGACATCGTCCCCGTTGCTGCCGACTACAAGTTCCACGCCTTGGCACCGGTCATCGCCATCGGTGTTGCGATCACGGTCTATGCCGTGATCCCTTGGGGTGGTCCGTTGCTGACCATCGGTGGTCAGCAATATGGCCTCTCGATGGCACCGAACATGAATGTTGCCGTCCTGGTCATCTTGGCCATGACGTCCGTCGGTGTCTACGGCGTCGCTCTTGCCGGTTGGTCGTCCAACAACAAGTATTCATTGATGGGCGGTTTGCGTTCATCGGCCCAGATGATCTCCTACGAACTCTCGATGGGTCTCGCCGTTGTCGGCGTGGTCTTGATCGGCGGTTCACTCAACTTCGTCGAGCTCATCCAAGGTCAGATGGCCAACGGATGGAACGTCTTCTACCAACCGCTTGGCTTGTTGTTGTTCTTCATCACTGCCTTGGCGGAGACGAACCGTGCGCCCTTCGACCTTCCTGAAGCTGAGCCGGAGTTGGTAGGGGGCTACCACACGGAATATACCGGCATGAAGTTCGGTCTGCTCTATCTCGCTGAGTATGCCAACATCCTTGCCTCGAGTGCCATCATGGCGGCCTTGTTCCTTGGTGGATGGGATCTTGTTCCCTTCATCGATGAAGCGGC
This sequence comes from uncultured Hyphomicrobiales bacterium, assembly GCA_964467455.1. Classification (GTDB taxonomy): domain Bacteria; phylum Bacteroidota; class Ignavibacteria; order Kapaibacteriales; family Kapaibacteriaceae; genus OLB6. Next base: position 103,800 of record CAYXQJ010000004.1, read on the forward strand.
CTTGTTGGGCATGGATCCCACGAGCTTGCCGATGGTATTGCTCGGCATGGGTGCCTTTGCCGGTAAGGCCTTCGCCCTTGTCTTTGTCTTTATCTGGGTTCGCTGGTCGTTGCCGCGTTTCCGGTATGACCAGTTGATGAACCTCGGCTGGAAGGTCTTGTTGCCGTTGTCATTGGCGAACATCGCCATCACCGGCATCGTCCTCCTTCTGTTGCAATAACCACCAACCACCGACCACTGACCACACCATGGCCAACGTCACCGAGAACACTGAATCACAACGTTTGAATTTCTGGGAACGTATCTACCTTCCTGAGATCGCTCGTGGTCTTGGGCTCACGTTCCGGCAAATGTTCCGTCCCAGCTTTACGCGTCAGTATCCTGAAGAGCGTTGGACGCCGGAAGGTTCGTACCGCGGACGTCCCGTCCTCGTCTTGGAAGAAGACGGTGAACGCTGTGTTGCCTGCGGACTATGTTCACGCGTGTGTCCGGCGTTGGCGATCGAAGTCCGTGCTGCCGAGACCGACCGCGAGAAAGAGCGTTATCCCGAGTTGTTCGAGATCAACATGCTCCGCTGCATCTACTGCGGATTTTGCGAAGAGGTCTGTCCGGAAGAAGCCATCGTGATGAGCAAGGACTACGAACTCGTCTTCGGCTCACAAGAAGAAGGCATTTTGGGCAAGGACAAGCTCCTGATCCCGGTGGCACAGTTGCAAGAGCGGTTGGAGTTCTTGCGGCAGTGGCGTTGATCGCGAATAACCGAATAACCGAATAACCGAATAACCGAATAACCGAATAACCGAGTAAAAGAGCGCGATGGGAAACTGTCGCGCTTTTTCGTTTTAGTGCGAGGGTTTGCCGAGATGATGGCGCCAGCGGTAGAGATACATACTGCTCAGCATGATCCCAAGTCCGACGCCTCTGATCAGGGTGTCCAGCAGCGGTGAATCACTCTTTGATAGAAAACTGATCAATAGTGATAGCCCGATCATGTTGATGAAGATCTCGATCACCTTGGCTACGATCGTACGTTTGTCCATTCGGACATGTTTGCGAAGTTCTTCAACGCCTTTGAACACGCCGTCGTATGCAAGGATCACTTCGAAGATCAGTGCGGTAAGAAAGAACACCGCAAATAGCGTGTAACCCGCGATCATCCATTGATCATCTTGTACGACCTGAGTTAGAAGGATCGATCCTGGAAGCAGGATCCACCGCATGGTGATCATCGTGCGATACGCCGCACGATGTGTTAGAGATCGAAGGATCTCGTCGGAGTTGATGAGGTCATCGTCATCGTAGACCGTTGCTTCATCTCTCTTCATATGGCTAGCCTTTGATCTTCACTAAACGTCGTCGGTACCGAAGGGTCATGAGAATTACCACGATCACTGCGCCACCGAGTGTCTCTAGAATTGCGGTTTCCAACGAATCGTTCATTGCAAAGTACGAGACAGAGAACCACACGTACATGAACTGCACCGTGGCCATGACTGTACGCTTGATTGCGGCCGATCTGGAAACCACGTTGCGCTGTTTGAGTTCTGCAAGTCCACGCGAAACACCATAGTAGCCCAATGTGAGTTCGAAGATGAGCGACGCTAAGAACGCGAAACAGATCGTGGTTAAACCGATCGTGATCCCGATGTGAGAACGGACGAGGATCAGTACTGCCACACCTACGAGGTAGCCGATGATCGGGACAAGCTTGATCGCGTTGAATGCAGCGCGATGCGTCAACGATAGAAGTACTTCATCACCTTGAAGTAGTAGCTCTTCCTCACGCTTCATGTTTCCTCCTTGAAAGGCGACCGTTAATGAACCACATGATGTAACCGAAGAAGACACCTTGAAAGATGGCAACCTTTATCGCCATGCGGCGCGCAGCCTGACTCAACAGTGTACCTTCTTTTGCGGCCAAGACAAGACCACGTTTCGTGATCCAGATCTGCCACACGGCGATGGCGACGGCTGAAAAGGCCATCAAGGTGAATCCAAGCAACAATTGATCATCAAGCAACATGCCGATGAGCGACCCGGCCAATCCCTGGATGATGGCCCACCCAAGGAACACACGTGACATGATCTCGTGATTGATCGCGCGTAACACTTCGTCCTGCTCTATCACGACAAAAGGTTCCTGATATCCCGACTTCTTCACTTGCTCGCGAAGGCGCTCCAACATTCTTACACTCCTCCAAACAACTCTTCCACCGTTGTCTCCAGCACCTCGGCGATCTTGAGGGCTAAATAGACGGAGGGGGCGAATGTGCCCTGTTCGATGTAGTTGATGCTTTGCCGGCTGACGCCGACACGTTCGGCCAAGGTACCCTGCGTGATGACGTGTTGACTACGGATCTCGCGAACCTTGTTGTGATGTTTCTCCTCGGCCATGGTCAAAGATACTTGACAGGAGGTATGTTGTCAAGTACAATTGACAAGGTCTACCATAGTGTAGGAACGTCGACCTGACCAAAGCGGCGGTCTGTCGTGACGATCGTGCAAGATTCTTCAATGGCTTGTGCAACGAGGAGTCGATCGAAAGGATCACGATGATCCCATTCGAGGCTTGCTGCACGTATCGCGTGTCGTGCAGTGATCGGCAGCATTCGAAAATCGTAGTCGAACATGCGTCTCTCGATGTTCTGTAAGAGACTTTCAGCCTGCGGCAGTTTCCCGATCACGTGTTTTCGGTAGAGCTCATATAGGCTGATTGGGGAGACAAAGATGGTGGCTGCCTTGCTGCGCAAGGCCTTTTTGACCCTAGGGGTGAATCGACCGGGTTCTTGGTCGAACCACAAGAGCGCGTGCGTATCAAGCAGGAGGTTGGACATCACCAGTTCAGAGGATCGTTGGGATCATCATCGTCTACGAAGTCATCAGCGACGCTATAGCTTGCCAGATCACCCGGACTTTTCGGCAGGTCAGAATTCACACCTAAGCCGATCGGACGAAGTTCTTCATCAGCGTGTTTCGCTAGAGGGACGATCTGAACTATTGGCTTGCCACGCCGGGAAATGATGACCTCTTCACCGGATAGCGCTGCCTCGACGAGTTGCGACAATGTCGACTTCGCTTTATGCATGTTGACCATGATCATCTACGTGCCGCTCAGGTGGTGAAACGTGACACGCAACATGCAGAATAGCTAGTTAGTACGCAACTTAGCTAAGTTGGTGACGCCACTAGGCGATCTCTCGCAGCAGCGCTTCGCGCTCGATCTCGAGTTGACGGATGCGGCGCTCCAACGAGTCGAGCTCTTCGGGCATGGAGTCGATCTCGATGCGGAGCTTCGATGCGGCTTCGTCGACGAGGTCGATGGCCTTGTCCGGTAGGAACCGGTCGGTGATGTAGCGGTTGGAGAGTTGGGCCGCTGCGACGATGGCAGCATCGGTGATGCGGACGCCGTGATGGACCTCGTAGCGCTCCTTGAGTCCGCGTAGGATGGAGATGGCATCCTCGACACTCGGCTCTGCCACGTAGACCTTTTGGAATCGACGCTCCAAGGCCGGGTCTTTTTCAATGTGCTGGCGGAACTCATCTAGCGTGGTCGCACCGATCGCACGCAGCTCACCGCGCGCCAAGGCGGGCTTGAGAATGTTGGCAGCATCCATCGCCCCCTGAGTAGCTCCCGCACCGATCAACGTATGCAGCTCGTCGATGAAGAGGATGAACTCGCCGTTCGATTCGGCGACCTCTTTGACGACGGCCTTGATACGCTCTTCGAACTGACCGCGAAACTGCGTGCCGGCGATCAACGCTCCCATGTCGAGTGAGAAGATCGTCTTTGTTCGCAATGATTCCGGTACGTCTTGGGAGACGATCCGTTGGGCAATGCCTTCAACGATGGCCGTCTTGCCAACGCCGGGTTCGCCAATGAGGACGGGGTTGTTCTTGGTGCGACGCGACAAGACTTGCAAGACGCGGCGGATCTCGTCCTCACGTCCGATCACCGGATCGATCTTGCCCTTGCGCGCTTCGTCGTTCAGATTGCGGGCATATTTCTGCAGCGACTGATACGTGTCCTCGGGATTCTGTCCGGTCACGCGCCGACTGCCCCGGATCTCGGCAAGTACGCGCAAGATGTTCTCTTTCGACACACCTTGATCCTTGAGGATCGACGACGCAGAACTCTTCGACGTTGTCATCGAGAGCAACAGATGCTCTGTCGAGACGAACTCATCCTTCAACGCCGATGCTTCCTTGAACGCATCTTGAAACAGTTTCTGCGTGTCGTTCGATAGATGGCTGCCGGAAAATCCCGACACCGTCGGTAGGGCCTTGATCGTCTCGTCAACCTTCTGTCGAACAAATCCCATGTTCGCACCAACCTTGTTCAGGATGGGCGGGACAACACCTTGTGGATCGTTCAACAATGCCGACAGGATGTGGATCGGCTCCAGGGCTTGATGTTGTGCTTCTGACGCAAGCTCTTGCGCTTGTTGCACCGCTTCCTGCGCCTTGAGCGTGAGTTTATTGAAATTCATACGTCTTGCTCGTTTCTCGTTCTGGCGAAGGACGAAGGACGATGGACGAAGGACGAAAGTGTGATTCTAACGTCCCAACAGAATGTTCGCTGCGGCCCGATAGGGTTCCGGGGAGAGCGATAAGACACCATCGGTAGGATGTTCGTACATGAAGATCAAGAGCAGCACGCAGACGATGCTGACCGTGACCGTCAACGTCAGCAGCGAATGCAGTTGTTCCGTCTTTGGTGCGAACAACACCAGAAATCCAACCAACAACACGCCCCCTCCCAACAAAATGGTCCACAGTAGGGGGCCGATGTGTTCCCGCATCAACGAGATCCGCGACATACGGAGCTGCATCAATTCGTTGAGGGCCGTGAGTGTGGTCTGCGATGCCGGCTTGGAACCATCTGTGGTGGCCTCCATCGCGTGGACGGCATCCCAGAGTCCGATCATGGCCTTACGAGCGGCTGGCGACGGACCATCCTGGTGTTCATCCCATTCGGATTCGGCAACAGCGTTCGCATACGATACGGCTCGACGGACGATCTCCTCACCGGCAGGGGAATGTAGTGCTTGTGCAGATCGACCGACAGCGATGATGTAGCCCGATTCACGCTCGGCGGTCTCGCGCACTTCGATCCAACGATCTTGTCCGTGGACGGCCATCAGGCCAACGACGAGGGCATAGATCACGCCGAGGTTGGTATAGACCACGGCAGAGACATCGTGCGCCTCACGGATCACGTCGAGAGGCACGCTCCGATGGATCATGCGTCGCATGAACACCACAAGGACCATTGTTACCACGGTGAGGACACCCACCAAGATCATCCAATTCGTGCCCAGGATAAGGTCGACCATAAACGTGCAGACTCCAATGTTCAGCAACAACTTAGGCCGAAGGTCTGTGCCCTGCAAGCCGTTTCGGAGCAGTATCTTCGCGCCATGCACTTCACACCGAAGACCCCTAGGTTTCGAGAGATCATCCGAGACCACCTGCATCGTCAGGAATTCATGAAACACATCGGCTGCGAGCTGATGGTGATCGAGCCCGGACATGTTGAGGCAACGATCGATCTACGCCAAATACACCAACAACAGCTCGGCCTCGTCCATGGCGGCGTGACGGCCACGATCGCCGATGTTGCTGCCGGCTTTGCCGGCTTTACCCTGGTGGGCGAGGATGAACACACGGTCACGGCCGAGATCAAGGTTAGCTACTTTGCCAAAGGCCTCGGCGACCGACTCCGCGCCGTTGGGCGCGTAGTCAAAGCCGGACGCTCCATGCACTTCTGCGAAGCCGACGTGTTCTGCGAGCGAGACGGCACGGAGACATTGATAGCGAGAGCAACGACGACGATGGCAATCATCCGAATAACCGAATAACCGAATAACCGAATAACCGAGTGTCATTCCGAGCGATAGCGAGGAACGACTAACTGACAAACTGACTAACCGACTAGATGAAACAGATCCTTTGGGTTGATGACGAGATCGAGATGCTAAAGCCGCATCTGATCCTACTTGAGCAGCGTGGCTACGGTGTGAGCACTGCCACCAATGGCGAAGATGCGATCGAACTTGCGCAGCAGCAGCGATTCGATCTGATCTTTCTTGATGAGATGATGGTGGGGATCTCCGGTCTGGAGACGCTTGCCGTGCTCAAGGACATCGATGCGTCGGTGCCCGTCGTCATGGTCACCAAGAACGAGCAGGAGACGTTGATGGAAGAAGCCATCGGTCGGAAGATCGATGACTATCTGACGAAACCTGTGAACCCCACACAGATCTTGGCGGCCTGCAAGAAATTCTTGGAAACACAACGGATCAAGGAAGAAAAGATCACGGCCGACTTCCATCAGGAGTACGGTCAGATCTCGCGTAAGCTGCTCGACCGTATGGATTGGTCTGAGTGGCTCGACGTGTATATCAAGCTGACACAGCGGAGCGTAGAGTTGGACCGCCACCCCGACGTGGGGCTTGAACAGTCGCTGCGCGACCAGTGGAAAGAATGCAACGCCGAGTTCTCGAAGTTCATCGAGTCGGAGTACAAAGGCTGGCTCGTTGACCGCGACAAGCGCGAAGAGGGGATGCCGCTGTTGTCGCCGCACCTGCTCGACTCGTTCCTCGTCCCTCGACTGCAAAACGGTCGGCCAACGTTCTTTATCGTGGTTGACTGCATGCGCCTTGACCAGTGGATGGTCATGGAGCAACACGTCCGCCATCAGTTCAACATTCAACGTGAGTATTACTGCGGCATCCTTCCCACGGCGACGCCGTATGCCCGTAATTCCATTTTTGCCGGTCTGTTCCCGACGGACATCAACAAACATTATCCGCAGTTCACGATCGATGAACGGGGAAGTGATGAACACACGCTGAACCGGAATGAAAAAGAACTCTTGGATCTGTTCCTGCAACGTCGGCGCATCAAACTCAAGAACGATCTTCAGTACATCAAGATCATCGACACGGACTTCGGCAAGCGTATCGAGGCTGATATCATGCGCTATGCAAAACATCAGCTCACGGCCATTGTGATCAATGCTGTGGACATGATCGCCCACTCACGAAGCGACTATCCGATCTTGAAAGAGATCGCTCCTGATGAGCCGGCCTATCGGACGCTGACCAATTCCTGGTTCCAACACTCCTCGTTCTACGGCATCCTGCGTCAGCTGGCCGCCGTGCCCGACGTCCAGATCATCATCACCACCGACCACGGAAGCGTGCGGTGCCTGCGGGGTGCAAAAGTGATCGGCGACCGCGAGACCACGACCAATCTGCGCTACAAGATCGGTCGGAACGTCAAGGCCGACGAGCGCGACGCCCTGGTGATCAAAGACCCCGAGGCCTGGAAGATCCCGGCGGGCGGCGTGGCCACCACATGCGTCATTGCCAAGGATGACCGATACTTCGTCTATCCCACCGACTACCATAAATACCTTTCCAAATACCGTGATTCCTTCCAACACGGAGGCATCTCCTTGGAGGAGATGGTCCTTCCTGTGGTAATTTTGGAGTCACGGGGTTAGACTAATCGTGGGGTAGTATGGACGTTGAGATACTTCGTTCAGAAAGCGAAGAGGAGACGATCCGTTTAGGTGAACAATTTGCCGGACGACTGCAGCGTGGAGACGTTGTAGCGCTTTATGGTGAATTGGGTGCCGGCAAGACGGAGTTCGTCAAAGGGATCTGCCAGTTTTATGCGGTCGAGGACCTCGTCACGAGTCCGACCTTCACGATCATCAACCAATACGCCGGCCAGACAACGGAAGGGGATGCGCTGAAGATCTACCACGTGGATCTATACCGCATTGAATCCGAAGAGCAGCTCGTTAACGTGGGCTTCGACGACATGGTCTTTGCCCATGACGGTCTGAAGCTCGTGGAGTGGCCCGAACACGCCGGTAAACACTTGCCCGAGGCCTATTGGATCGTCCGCCTGTCGCCCGACCCGGACAACGACGACGCACGGTCCATCGAGATCACGCGCTCGGCCTGAGCCATCGCTCCGTATTTTTGCAGGATGTATGGCACGGAAGATCCGTGCTGTTCCACCACACCTTTTCCTAGATCATTAGTATGAATGTCGCGGCACGGATGTCCCGTCTCGGAACAGAGACGGCGTTTGAAGTCTTGTTGAAAGCCAGAGCGCTTGAAGCCCAAGGACGCAGTATCGTTCACCTGGAGATCGGTGAGCCCGATTTTGATACTCCACAGAATGTGATCGATGCAGCAAAAGATGCACTCGATCGCGGCTTCACGCACTATGGTCCTGCCGCCGGCCTTCCGGAAGCGCGTGCGGCCGTTGCCGAATACATGAACAAGACCCGCGGCTATCACATGTGGGATGCCGATAACGTTGTCATCACGCCCGGTGCAAAACCGATCATGTTCTACGGAATGATGGCCGTGATCGATGAAGGGGATGAGGTCATTTATCCGAATCCGGGCTTTCCGATCTATGAATCGGTGATCCGTTTTCTCGGTGCCGTGCCGGTGCCGCTGCAGTTGAAAGAAGAGAACGAGTTTCGTCTCGACGTCGCGGACCTCGAAAAGCTCATCACGCCGAAGACGCGAATGCTGATCATCAACACGCCGCAAAATCCTACCGGCGGTATCTTGACCTATGACGACCTCAAGCGCATCGCTGAGTTGGCGGTCAAGCACGACATCATCGTTCTTAGCGATGAGATCTACTCACAAGTGGTCTATGGTGACTTCCACCACACGTCCATCACGCAGTTCGACGGAATGGCCGAACGCACGATGGTACTCGACGGCTTCTCAAAGACGTTCGCCATGACGGGATGGCGCCTCGGCTATGGTCTCTTCCCCAAGAATATCGCCAAGCTCGTCGCCAAGCTCCAAACGAACTGCACGTCGTGCACCAGTTCGTTCTCACAGATCGCCGGTATCGAAGCCCTCAACGATCGCACGTTGCCGCGCGTGAACGAATTCCTCGCTGAGTTCGAACGCCGCCGCGACCTCATCGTCCAGCGCTTGAACGAGATCCCGGGTTTCCGCTGCCATAAACCGCATGGAGCGTTCTACGTCTTCCCGAACATCACCGGCACCGGCATGACCAGTGCCGAGATGGAGAACTTCCTCCTCAACGATGCCGGTGTGGCCTGCCTCTCCGGTACGGCCTTCGGTGCCTACGGTGAAGGCTTCATCCGCTTCTCCTATGCCAACAGCATCGAGAACATCGAAGAAGCCATGACTCGCGTCAAGACAGCCATCGAAAAGCGCCTTGGCTAACCCTAAACACATCGCCGCAACCGTAACGGCACGATTGGCATCCCATGCAGATGCTGATCGTGCCGTTGCCATGTCGGCCTATATGCGTGATCTGTTCACCTTCTACGGCGTCGACTCACCAACACGAAAACAGATCGAAGCCACAAGCTTCCGCGACGTACTGCATCAAGCTGATCCGTTCGCGGTCGCCAAAGAACTGTGGCGCGATCCCCACCGTGAGTGCCGCTACGTTGCCTGCGATCTGTTGCGGCGCAGTTTGTCGAAGAAAACATTGCCGGACATTGATGCCGGCCGTTCGCTGAGAACCCTCGAGTTTCTCATCACCCACGACTCGTGGTGGGACACGATCGATACGCTCGCACCAAACGCGGCCTATCCACTGTTGACGCGATATCCTGACATGGACCTGCACACAACAGCCCGACGATGGATCGATGACGACAACATCTGGCTGCAACGTTCTGCCATTCTTGTGCAGCTGAAAGCAAAACAACACACCGATGCCGATCTGTTGTTTGAACTCATCCAACGTCGCATCACATCAACAGAATTCTTTATTCGGAAGGGGGCTGGTTGGGCCCTTCGAGAATATTCGAAAACAGATCCGCATCGCGTCAGACGTTTTCTTGACGCGCACCGTAATGTGATGAGTGGCCTGACGTATCGAGAAGCGTCGAAGTACTGCTGAGATCTTGCTCATCAATACCGTGTTCGGTTCGAACGCGATGTGTCGCACGTGTCTCTGCACGAATGGCGTTATTGCGTTCGAGATCGGCAGCATTCACATAGCCGCGTCCGTGTTCCAAGTGCAGACAAACAGCACGATATCGGATGCCATGACCTCGGATGCCGGCATTCTCGAGGCGTTCGCCGAGCTCTCGATCCTCGCCGCCGTAACGCATACGTACGTCGAAGCCGTTGGCGGCTAACAGATCGTTACGCCATCCCGATGCGTTGTGACCGTTCCACGTCGGACGTGTTGTGGTGAGCTGATCGATGAGCGTTGCTGCTCGCCCCTTGACAAGGAGTTTGAGGTCTTTGCGTGAAGGCGGCTGACCATGTGCGGCGAGCCATGAGCGAACGAAGCAGCGTTGATGGACAACGTCTGCGGCCGTGATCGCCTGTGAGGCGTCCAACGTGAGTTTGTGGTAGCCACCGGAGAGAAACCGTCCGGGACGTGCATGGTGTGCGTGGACGGCAAGAAAGTCTGCGCGTGGAATACAATCGCCATCGGTGAAGACGAGGTAGTCTGATGTAGAGATCGCAATCGCAGCATTGAGGATCTCGGTCTTCCGAAAACCATCGTCGGCATGCCATACGTGTCGCAAGGGCAAGCGGCCTTGAAATGAACGGATCACCTCGGCAGTGACGGTATCCGACCCATCGTCGGCGATGATGATCTCGTCCGGCCGGTGATGTTGCAGACACCATCCTTCCAAGGCAAGGCCGAGCCAGTGCGGCTGGTTATAGGTGCTGACGATCACACCGATCGTCATGGATGGTCGCCTGGATGAGTGGACGGCTCGAGGTGCGTGAACACTTCGGTGTTGGGGCGTTGCAGGGCCGTTGCGAGACGATCTTCGATCATCGTGGCGATCCGGTGCGCCTCAGCGATCGGCATCTCGTCGGGAAACTGGAGGTGTAGGTCGATGTGAGGGATGTGGCCCGACATACGTAGGCGGAGGCGGTGGTAGGTAACACCACGGCCTCCGGGTAAGCTTCCAGGTAAGTTGCCAAGTAAGTCTTTGAGAATGCTGTGGGCGCGTTGTTCGAGTTCGGCGTCGGTGCGGTCGAGCAGGCCATCAACGGAGCGAGTGACGAGTCGGCTGCCTTCATACAAAATGTTCGCACCGAAGAGGATCGCCATGGCAGGGTCAAGCCATAGGAGCCCTGTCCATTGGGCGAGCAAAAGTCCCAAGACGGCGCCGGCACTGGTCCATGCATCGGTGAGGACGTGTTTGCCATTCGCTTCCACGATGAGGGAGTGATCGCGGCGACCACGGCGCACTAAGAACCAACCGAGGGCAGCATTGACTGCGCCGGCACCGGCGGTGATGGTCATGCCGAGGTCAAGGCGTTGGAGTTCGATGCCGACGATAAGTTTTTCGATCGCCGAAGCTATGATGACGATCGCCGCAATGCAGATGAGTGCACCTTCAACGCCGGCACTGATGAAGGCGATCTTATCATGACCGTAATGATGTTCTTTGTCCGGTGGGCGTGATGTCAGACGCAGGGCATACCATGCGAACCACACCGCGATGATGTGCACGACACTTTCGGCGGCATCCGAGAAGATCACCGACGAGCCCGTGATCAGAAAGGCCGTCCACTTGGCCGCAAGCATGAGCACGCCTACGGCCAAGGACAGGTTCATCGCAAAGGCGAGACCATTAGGTGTTGAGGGACTTGAGGAACTCTGCATTCGACTTGGTGGCTCGCAGACGTTCAAGAAGGGTCTCCATCGCTTCGATGGGCGGATCATCGCCGAGGACCTTGCGCAAGATCCACACCTTGTTGAGTTCTTCCTGCGTGAGCAGAAGTTCTTCGCGTCGGGTACCGGAACGATTGACGTCGATGGCCGGATAGATCCGACGGTCGGCGATCTTTCGTTCGAGGACCAACTCCATGTTGCCGGTGCCTTTGAACTCTTCAAAGATCACTTCGTCCATGCGCGAGTTTGTCTCCACAAGGGCCGTTGCAATGATGGTCAGCGAGCCGCCTTCTTCCACGTTGCGGGCTGCGCCGAAGAAACGCTTCGGACGATGCAATGCGTTGGCATCAACGCCACCAGAGAGCAGCTTTCCTGACTGCGGCACCACGGTGTTGTGGGCGCGGGCAAGGCGCGTGATCGAGTCGAGCAGGATCACCACGTCTTGTTTGCTTTCAACCAGACGTTTGGCCTTTTCGATGACCATGTCTGCAACGTGTACGTGGCGTTCCGGTGGTTCATCAAAGGTCGACGCGACGACCTCGGCATTCACACTGCGCTGCATGTCCGTCACTTCTTCCGGACGTTCGTCGATCAACAAGACGATGAGCTTCACTTCCGGGTGGTTGCGGGCGATCGCATTGGCGAGCTTCTGCAACAAGATCGTCTTACCGGCTTTCGGCGGCGACACGATCAGTCCACGTTGACCCTTGCCGATCGGCGCGATCATATCGATGATGCGCGTGCTGTGTTCGGAGTGGATCGTCTCGAGTTGTAGACGTTCGGCAGGATAGAGCGGGGTGAGATTCTCAAAGGAAATGCGCGGCTGGTTCTCAAAGAACGGCTGATAGTTCAGCTGTTCGATGCGCACCAGAGCATAGAAACGCTCACCGGGCTTGGCGGCACGGATATATCCCTTGACCGTATCGCCGGTGCGAAGGTTATACCGACGAACCTGCGAAGGGGAGATATAGACGTCGCTGCGCGACGGTAGGTAGTTGTTATCGGACGAACGCAAGAAGGCATAGCCGTCGGGCAGGACTTCCACCACGCCGACGGACAGCGACAGCTGCTCTTGCTGGTGGGTCTCCTTGACCTTACGTGCGTTGTCGGTCTCGATGATCTTCGCGATCAGGTCTTGCTTCTTCAAGTCGCCGGGATTTTCGATCCCGATGGTCTTGGCGACCTCGATCAATTCTGCGACCTTCTTGGCTTTCAGACCTGCCTGATCGATGGGCGGAGTAGTTGGGCGAACCGGTGTTGGCTCTGCCTGCGGTGGTTCTTCAAATGGTTCGTTAGGTAGACCCTGTGGGTCGCGGTCTCGGTCACGATCTCTGTCGCGGAAGCGACGATCTCGATGATTACGAGGTCCTCTCGGCGGTCGTTGCCGTGGTGCCATGCGCACTCTGACGCAAAGTGGATAAAACTGAATTCGTAACGGGGTAGGGGGGACCGCATCTCGCGCGGTCATCAAGGAGCTCGCCATGTGTGGCGGCTGGTAGGAACGGATACGAAGTTGGCACCTGGACGCGTCATTTCCAAATGTCACGTTTTAGGGGGCTGGCAGTACGTACGCCATATGATGCCCCTTACCATCCTTTTCGTTTTGATCGCCGACCACACGGCAGTCGTCTATTCTCCAACGCCCCTTGCCTCGGTCACCAGTTCGTCAACGCACCGACTCATGATGGGGGCATGGAAACCAATGCGACGGGCGAATGTTGTTGACCGGCGGTCCGTGGTCAAGGATCATATCGACCTGCCGCCAGGTTTTGGCAGCGTGGTTGAATGGACGGTTCATGACCTCAATGGTCGTGAAGTCGACCGCGGTCGATCGGTGATCCCGGAAACAGGAGAACGTGTGTTTCGCTGGACGCCAGACGCCGGACGTCGGACGCAGTTCGTCCTGATCACCTTGCGTGACGAGCACGGCCAATATGTCCGCGGCACGGTCGTAGTCGTACCGAACTGAACACTCACGGTATCTTTGTGCATGATGAAAAACCTGATCACCACGCTCTTCCTAGTTATGGCGGCACTTCCCGTCTATTCACAGCCTCTTATGCCGGGTTCCGGTGGCATGCGCCGCGGGATGGAAAAACCGCGTGATGCAAAGGCCGCGATCGATAAAGCGTTGCAGACGCCAACGCGTTCCGTGGTCTTGGACCTGGCCATGATGAACATGGAAGCCGTGCCGGCAGAGATCGGCGGTCTTACGTCGCTGAAGGCCGTCCGTTTCTCCAATAACAAACTCACGTCGCTGCCCGCTGAATTGGCACAATGCCAGCAACTTGAAGAGATCGACCTATCGTACAACAACTTCACGTCGATCCCTTCGATCCTCTCCAGCTTCCCCAAGCTTCGTCGCGTCAACCTCACCGGCAACCCCCTTGGCAAGCTCGATGAAAAGTCGATGAACAGTCTCGCCAATGTGAAGATCGTCAAGATGGACGAGTGTGGACTCACAAAGATCCCGGCCAGCATCGGATCATTGCTGGCGGTGCAAGAACTCAGCATGCGCGACAATCAGATCGAGAAACTCGCGCCAGGTATGTCGAACCTCCTGCAGCTGACCGTGTTGGATCTTGCAAACAACAAGATCACGTCGGTCAACGAGATCAAGGGTCTGCCGGCTCTCAAGGAGTTGAATCTCTCCAAGAACCGCATCACGAAGGTCGACAGCACGCTGTTCAACATGCCACGTCTGACCGATCTGGACCTTTCGGTGAACAACATCAGTTCGCTACCATCGAACATGATCAGCCCGTCGCTGAGCAATCTGGATCTGGACTCGAATCAGATCAAGGTGTTGCCGGCGGCGATCGGCCAGCTCACGTCCATCCAGCGTTTGGTGGTCTCTAACAACCAACTCACCACCATCCCGCCGCAGATCGGCAACTGCCTCCAGCTGGGCGAGCTGGATGCATCGGGAAATCGCATCACCGAACTGCCCGTGAAAGAGCTTGTCAGCCTGCCGGGCTTGAACTGCTTGAAGATCTCCGGCACTCCTCCACAGGTCCAGCCCGACGGCACCTTTACGCCGGTAAATGGAAAAAAACCGTAACTTTGTGGTTCACACGGCGGATGTAGCTCAGTTGGTAGAGCCCCAGATTGTGACTCTGGTTGTCGCGGGTTCGAGCCCCGTCATTCGCCCCATGAACGGTTCCACATGATCACGTTCGTGTTCCACACGCATCTGCCATACGTCCTGCACCACGGGACGTGGCCACATGGCAGCGACTGGCTTTGTGAAGCTGTCGCAGAGTGTTACCTGCCACTGCTTGAGATGTGCGACCGTCTGCGGTCCGACGGTATCCGACCCGGCATCACCTTCGATATCTCGCCGGTCCTGTGTGAACAGCTTGCTCATCCCGACTTCCCGGCCGTCTTCGAGGCCTACTGTACCGAACACGTCGCCCTGGCAGAAGGGGATGCCGTCGCACTCGCCGATGGCGGCGCCTCGGACGACCTGATTGCACTCTCGACCTACTGGGCTGAATGGTATGCCGACAAGTGGAAGATCTTCGACGAGGTCTATGGTCGTGACGTGATCGGTGCTTTACGTCGATTGCAAGACAGCGGCGACATCGAGATCATGACCTGCGGCCTCACGCACGGATACCTGCCCTTGCTTGCCGAAGAAGCAAGCGTCGACCTGCAGATCGGCCTCGCCGTCGATTCCTATGAACGTCACTTCGGCCGCCGCCCTCGCGGCATCTGGCTTCCCGAATGTGCCTATCGTCCGTCGTACGACTGGCGCACGCTGCTCCCCGTGAGTGCCTATGCCGTGCCTCGCCATCGCAACGGCATCGAGCAATTTCTCACGCGATATGGGCTGGAGTTCTTCGTGACCGACCAAGGGGCGTTGGACCAGGCCACGCCGATTCGACACTGTTCAACACCGCTCGATCCGCCCGGACAACGTGTCTTCAACGTCTATCGGGTAGGGGGCGAGCAGCATCCCGAGACCGCCGCCGTCTTCACGCGGAACATGATGATCGCACTGCAAGTGTGGAGTGGCCAAACCGGATATCCCGGCGATCCTGACTATCTGGATTTTCACAAGAAGTACTACCGCAGTGCGATGAGGTATTGGCGCGTGACGGACAACAAAGCCGACATGCAGTACAAACAGCCGTATATGCCGCTGTGGGCAGAGCAACGTGCCAAGGATCATGCACGGCACTACGTGGACATCCTCGAAGTCGCCGTCAAACATCAACTCGGACACTCCTCTACGCCTCCGACCGTGTGTTTACCCTTCGATACAGAGTTGTTCGGTCACTGGTGGTTCGAAGGTCCGATCTTCCTTGAACACGTCATCCGCCACATCCACGCCTCCGATGTTTTGCAGACCACGACGGCATCGGAACAGCTCGATCGCGTGCGGCCCGAATGTGTGGTCGCCTTGCCCGAGTCTTCGTGGGGCCGTAACGGCACACACGAGGTCTGGATGAACCCAGAGGTACAATGGACCTGGGAACGCGAGTATCGCTTTGAACGGCGTCTGCGCATGTTGGTGGAGAAGAGCCCGGTGCGTTCGTGGGACGCCACGATGGAGCGGATCATGCTCAACGTGTTCCGACAGTTGCTGTTGGCCCAGGCATCCGACTGGCAGTTCTTGATCACGACGTTCTCCTCAAAAGAATACGCCGAGATGCGCTTCCACAATCACATGGCCGATGCCGAAGCGTTATGTGATCTTGCCGAACGATACCATTCGCTAGGAGAGCTGGAACAGCAGAGTGAAACGCTGTTGCAAACCTGCGAACAACGCGACGGTGTCTTTACATCCGAGATCAAGGGCTATTTTGCTCGACATGCCTGACGCTGTCTCATTCCCGCTTGCCATCGTCCGACAACTACGACCGCATCAATGGCTGAAGAATGCGTTGTTGTTCGTCCCGCTTGCATTGGCACATCACCTCAGCGACCTCAACGCTGTGGTCATGGTGACCGTCGGCGCCGTCTGTTTTAGTCTTGCCGCAAGTGCCATCTACACGATCAACGATATCGTTGACCGCGATGCCGATCGTACCCATCCGCACAAGCGCGATCGTCCCATCGCTGCCGGCGTGATCACGATCAACCAGGGCTACATGCTCGCCATGGTGTTGCTGGTGATCTCTGCTGTGATCGCATGGTGGGTACTGCCTGCCCCCTTCCTGAATCTGTTGGTGATCTATGTGGCGATCACGACGGCGTATTCCTTCGTGCTAAAGAAGGTCGTCTTGCTTGATGTGATCGTTCTTGCTGGACTGTACGTCTTGCGTGTGGCGGCAGGTGGTGCTGTTGCGAGTGTGCCGGTCTCGCCATGGTTGTTCACGTTCGCATTGTTCTTCTTTACGAGTCTGGCGTTCCTGAAGCGATACACGGAACTCAAGGCGACCGTTGAGCGTGATGGACGAAAGATCAGCGGTCGCGGATATCATGTCGGTGATGCCGAGTTCATCCTTGTGGCCGGATCATCCGTCGGACTGTTATCGATGTTGGTGATCGCGTTGTATCTGCAGAGTGAGCAGGTCACGGCATTGTATGCACATCCGGAGTGGTTGTGGTTGGTCGTTCCCGGCTTGACGTATTGGGTCGGCCGCCTGTGGCTGCTGGCGCACCGTGGAGAGATGCACGAAGATGCCATTCACTTCGCCATGCGAGACGGTGCGAGTTATCTCGTGGCCTTGTTCTTGATCGCCGTTGTCACGTTGGCGCGCCTGACATGACGAAGCGGTTCACATCGTGGGGTGGAGCGGTCGCCTCCACGGAACGTGTTATTGACCTCACGACGGATCTCGCATTGGTCGATCTTGAAGGACCGTGCCTCGTTCACGGTTATGGTAGGTCGTACGGTGATGTGGCCATGCTTGACCAAGGGACGATCATCAACGGTCGGGCCATGCAAACGATACGATCGTTCGATCCCGATCGAGGCGTCATCGTCTGTGATGCCGGCTGTGATCTTGAAGCCGTCATCGAACACATCGCGCCGATGGGGTGGATGTTGCCTGTCATTCCCGGCACACGCTTCGTGACGATCGGCGGTGCCATTGCGAACGACATTCACGGAAAGAACCATCATCGTCGCGGCTCGTTCGGCGACCATGTACGCTGGTTCCGCTTGCGCCGTAGTGATGGCAGCGAGGTCGTGTGTTCCGCTGATGAACATGCCGATCTTTTTGCTGCAACGATCGGTGGACTCGGGCTTACCGGTGTGATCCTTGACGTGGAGATCCAGCTAATGAAGATCCCGTCAACGCAGATCGCCTACGAAGAGGTCAAGACCGGCGATCTTTCCGAGACCCTTGCGGTCTTGACTCGAATGGATGATCAGTACGAATTCACGGTCGCCTGGATCGATCTTTTGTGTGCTCACGAACACCGTGGTCGCGGCATCGTTTCCGGTGGAGATCATGTTACTGCACCAACAACGCAGGCACGCGTCTTCTCACCGGCCGGACTTCATTGGCTGGCACACGCAGGACGACCGTTTCTGAAGAGGACGATGGCACGTATCGGTAATGCCGTTCGGTATGCATCTCGTCCCAAGCAACGAATCGGTGTTACCGATCTCCAGACCTTCTTTCATCCACTCGACGCAGTGGCATCATGGAACAAGGTCTACGGTCCTCGCGGCTTTTTCCAGTATCAATGTGTGATCCCTCATGAAGGGGGCGAGCACTGTCTGAACACGATCTTCAATACGTTCGATACGTGGAAGGTGCCGATCTATCTTGCTGTGCTGAAACACTTCGGTCCATCACGTTCGCATGGAATGTTGTCGTTCCCGATGGAAGGCATCACGGTGGCGCTCGACCTTCCGAATACGGGAGAGGCGGCCTTACGCGCTATGGATGCGTGCGACCAGATCGTCCACGCCCATGGTGGACGCGTCTACCTCGCCAAAGATGCTCGGTTATCGTCGGAGATGTTTCATCGAATGTATCCGAACGTTGAACGATTCAACAACTATGTCGACCCCAAGATGTCAAGTATGATGTGGAAGCGGATACAAGGACGTACAACATGAGTCTTCAACCAAAACGGATCGTGATCCTTGGCGCAACAAGTGCGATCGGCATGGCCATCGCCAAGCGGTATGCAAAGAGCGGTTCGTTATTCGTTCTCGTTGCTCGCAGCGCGGAGCGTACAGAAGAATGTGCACAAGCGTTGCTCACCGCCGGTGCCGGCGGCGTCCGGTCGATGATCGCCGACCTACGGATCCGCGACCTGCATGATGACCTGGTCAACATGAGCTTCGAACATCTTGGGACGGTGGATCTGGTGTTGATCCCGTTCGCTGTGCTGCCTGACCAGGACGTGTTGAACAACGACATTGATGCAACGCTCGACACGCTCATCACCAATGCCATGAGTCCGATCTCGTTGGCGCATCGCTTCGTCCGTCGTCTTGAACAGCAGGGGAGCGGGTCGGTGGTGATCTTCTCCAGTGTTGCCGGCGAACGAGGACGTCGCGGGAACTTCACCTACGGAACGGCAAAAGCTGCGCTTAACACCTATGCCGCAGGACTTCGCGGTACGGCTGCCGAGCGCGGAGTGCACGTATTAACGGTCAAGCCCGGACCTGTAGAGACCCCCATGACTGCCGGCAAGAAACTGCCGCTCATGGTTGGCGTTGATCGCGTGGCAGACGCAATCGTGCGCGCCATCGAGAACAAACGCCTGGTGATCTACACGCCCGGGCTTTGGCGCTTCATCATGTTCTGTTATCGGCTGCTGCCGGAACGGATCGCGATGAAGCTCAATATCTGACCTTACAATCCGGCCTTGAAGTCGATCTTCAGCTGCAGGTGACCCTTGAGGAAGGCGGCGCCGCCCGGACCCGATGTGAACGGACCGTAGCTGCACTCCGTGCAGAATTTTGCGCGACCGCGTGCGATCAGGTCGATCGCCTGCTTGGCATCGTTCGTTACCGGAATGTTCATCGGCGCATTCATCACATCCTTGACGGCAACGTTGTTGAACGTGCCCAGGTTATATACCTTGGTGTCACCATAAGCCTCCTCGTCAAACCTCAGGGAGAAGGTCACCGTTGAGAACACGGCTGTCTGCGGATCGAACTGTGGCTGCGTGAGCTCCGTGATCTGGAAGGTCACAGACTTCAATTCGCCACCCTTGATCTTGTCCTTGTTGTCGTTATAGTCCGAATCTTCCGAGAGATCCACGCAATCATTGTCAACTTGTGGCACATTCGGATTGATCGAGGTCGGATAGAGATCAACCGTCATCGGGACGTTGATCGTTGCTGCATCCGTGATCTCTTCGCAGCCGGTGGTCGTGAGTGCACTTGCTGCCATCAACGCAACGGCGGCAATGGTCGAGAGGGTCATCCAACGTTTCATAATTCTACTCCCAAAAAAAGTGGTTCGGTCGGTTTCTGCAGGAAATCTACAGGGGCCGACCGAACCAAACTATGTCAAAAGTCAGTTTTTTCTACTTTTTATGACGGGTTGAGGGCCAGGCCCTCGGTTCCTGGGTCCACATCCGGCTGCGGCGGCGCGGGTTTGGTGCTTTCGCGGACCTTTTCGCGGAAGCCGGCCACATCCTTGATGATGGGCGGCAGCGATCCGCCGCGCATCAGCACGTCGAGCTCGTCGCCGTCCAGGATCTCGCGTTCGATCAGGGCCCGCGAGAGCGTGTGCAGCATCTCGAGGTTCTCGCGCATCATTTGCTCGGCCTTGTGTTCGGCCTCGACCACGATGCGGCGCACCTCGGCGTCGATCGAGCGAGCGGTCTCTTCGGAGTGGTCCCGCGGTTGCGAGATCTCGCGGCCGAGGAAGACCTCTTCGTGCTGGCTGGCATACCGTACCGGACCGATCACATCGCTCATACCAAACTCGCAGACCATCTTGCGGGCGATGGCCGTGGCACGTTCCAGGTCGTTCGACGCGCCGGTGTTGAGCTGGTTGAAGACCACTTTCTCGGCGGCACGTCCGGCCAGAAGGGTGATGAGGCGCATGATCAGCTGATCACGGCTCATCGTATGCATTTCCTCGTTCGGCAGGTAGGACGTCACACCGAGGGCACGGCCGCGCGGGATGATCGTGACCTTGTGGACGGCATCGCTGCCGGGCAACAACTTGCCGGCGAGGGCGTGGCCGATCTCGTGGTAGGCCGTGGTCTCTTTTTCTTTGTCGGACATGACCATGCTCTTGCGCTCAACGCCCATCAGGACCTTGTCTTTGGCGTTCTCGAAGTCATACATGGCCACTTCGTTGCTGCTGCGGCGTGCTGCCAGCAGTGCAGCTTCATTGACAAGGTTGGCGAGGTCGGCACCGCTCATGCCCGGTGTGCCTTTGGCGATCACTTCAAGATCGACGTCCTTGGCGATCGGTACCTTGCGGACGTGGACCTTCAGGATGCCTTCGCGGCCCTTGACGTCCGGACGGTCGACGACCACCTGACGGTCAAAACGTCCCGGACGGAGCAATGCCGGATCGAGCACGTCCGGACGGTTCGTGGCCGCCACGATGATGATGCCCGAGTTCTGTTCAAAGCCGTCCATCTCGACCAAGAGTTGGTTGAGTGTCTGTTCGCGTTCGTCGTGCCCGCCCCCTAACCCGGCACCACGATGACGACCGACAGCATCGATCTCGTCGATAAAGACAATGCAGGGGGCATGTTTTTTCGCTTGTTCGAAGAGGTCGCGGACGCGGCTGGCGCCAACGCCGACGAACATCTCAACGAAGTCGGCACCGGAGATGGAGAAGAACGGTACGCCGGCTTCTCCGGCAACGGCGCGGGCAAGAAGGGTCTTGCCGGTGCCCGGAGGACCGAGGAGCAGGACACCGCGGGGGATCTTGCCGCCGAGGCGGGTGAACTTGCTGGGGTCGCGGAGGAAGTCGATGATCTCTTTGAGTTCTTCTTTGGCTTCATCGGCGCCGGCAACGTCGGCGAAGTTGACGTGGATGTTACCTTCCGTGAGGAGTTTGGCGCGGCTCTTGCCAAAGGAGAAGATGCCCTTTGTGCTGCCGCCGCCCATTTGCATACGGCGCGTGATGAAGAAAAAGGCCAGAAGCAGGATGATCCACGGCAGGAACTGGATCAACGACACCCACCATGGGGAGTCGCCGTCCTCATACGTCCACGAGAATCCGTGTTCGCGCCAGAAGGCCTCCGTTTGGGAGTCCACCATGCCGAGTTTGGTGCGGATCTTGGTCACGTTCTCAACGGTGCGTCCGTCACGCTGTAACGTGATCGGCTGCTTGAGGTCGGCATGAAATTCAAAGTCGTTGAGCTGCGTTTTCGTGACGCGAGCATACTTGACGTTGTTCGACTTGACGGTCTCGAGGTATTCGTTGTACGTCAGCGGCCATTCTTGACCTTGTGGTTGGGTGACCATCAGGCCGATGACGATAAGACTGACAAGGATGCCTACCCAGATCAAGACGTTCCGAAGGACCCGGCTGATGGTCAGGTCGTTGTCGTCGTCATTCTGCGGTTTGCGAGGGGGTTGGGAACGTTGATCCATGGAAGCGAGAGTTGGTGAATTCAGGTTAGGGGGCGGAAGACGTTTTGGTGCGGTTCATCATGTATCAGTTGTCGTCAACGATCCAGATGGAGTCCAGATTCCGTCCATGTCCAGCATAATCTAGGCCATAGCCGACCACGAAGTCCGGTGCGATCTCACGGCCGACGTAGTCGATCTGGATGCGACCCTGATGGAGGTCGGGTTTGCTCAGCAGGGCGGCGACGTTGAGACTGGCCGGCTCGTAGCTTGAGAAGTGTTTGATCAGCTCGCGCATGGTCGTGCCCGAGTCGATGATATCTTCCACAATGAGTACGTGGCGACCGGTGATGTCCGGAACCACATCGTCGAGTGCGACAGTTCCTGATGACGACATTTGATCGCGATAAGAGCTGGCGCGGACCACTTCGACGGTGACGGCCATGTTGAGCTTTCGCATCAGATCGGCAGCGAAGACCATCGCACCACGCAGGATCACGACCATCGTCAGTTCACGTCCGGCAAAGTCGCGGTTGATCGACTCAGCAATGGCATTGACCATGACTTCGATCTCTTCCCGGCGGATATAGGGTCGGAAGGTGCGGTCGTGAACGCGGATCATGTCGTGCATAGGTGGTTGGTGGTTGGTGGTTGGTGGTTGGTGGTCTGTGGTTGGTGGTCTGTGGTCTGTGGTTAGTGGTCTGTGGTTGATAGAATGAGAACGTTCGCAGTGGATGCGGTGACGCGTGTTCGTTCAGCGGGACGGATCCCGCAGAGCCACACGATGCCGTCGGCATCGGCGACAACGCGGTGAGTCCGGCGGGTAGAAAAGGGGACCTTGGCATTGGTCAGCAGGTCACTGACCAAGACGGAGCCTTGCATTCCAAACGGAACGAATCTGTCGCCGTCTTCCCATGTCCGCCACACCAGCGGACCGTTCAACCGATCAGCATCGATATAGGCCACATGGGGATCAGGGAGGATCTCCACGTCCTGCACCGGCACCGTCCGGACGTCCAGCCGCTGAGAACCTGCAACATACGCTTTGTTTTCGCCTAGTGCCAAGTGCCAGTTCCCAGTTCCCAGTTCCCAGTTCCCAGGTGCCAGGTTGATCGTTGAACGTTCACGGAATGCCATGTGATTGCCTGAAAGCGATGCATGACTTCCGGTTTCGGCGTCGAGGAGGTCCAGTGTACGTTGCACATCCACGTACGATGGCGTGAACCCCATGCCCCTTTTCAAGAATTCGCGAATGATGGGGCGAAGGAGATGAGATGGTAGCGTGTGCAACTGGTCAACGTCGAGGGGATCCGTGACGTGTTGTGCCACAACGTCGCTGACGATCATCGAGGCGTCTTCCAGGAGTTCCGATGTGATGGCCATACGCATCGTCACGTCGGGTCCGAAGACGGCGCGCATCTTGGGCATGATCTCACTGCGGACCATGTTGCGGAGAAAACTCAAGTCGGTGTTGGAAGCGTCTTCGCGCCAGGTGAGTGCATGTGTGCGTGCGTGCTCGATGATGTCACTCCGTTGAACGCTAAGTAGGGGGCGTACCACCGCCACATCGTCATTCAACATTCGCACGGCGCGTTGAGCCGACATGCCGTCAACACCACTGCCGCGGGCAAGATGCATCAACATGGTCTCGGCTACATCATCGGCAGTATGTCCTACGGCGACATATCGTGCCTGCAGTTCTTTGGCGACGCGTTCAAAAACCTGATATCGTAATGCACGGGCTGCGGCCTCGATCCCACAATGATGTTCGTCTGCATAGGCCGTCACATCGACCCGTTCAACAATGCACGGGATGTTGCGCGCTTCACAGACCGATCGCACGAACGCCGCATCAGCATCGGCATCGGCTCCACGCAGTCCATGGTGGACATGGACCACCGTCAACTCCAGATGAAGGGAGGGGGCGATGTGGTGTAGGAGGTCGAGGAGGACGATGGAGTCTACCCCTCCACTTATACCTACGGTGACCTGAAGGGGACCTGAAGGGGACCTGTTAGGCGACCTGAAGGAGACCTGACCTAAAGGTGACCTGTTAGGCGACCCTATGGGCGACCTAGAGGTGAAGAAGGAGTGAGCGACGTGGTAGAGGTCAAGCGACACTGACTTCGTCCAGCTCGTCGGCGTAGCGGAGGAGGCGCTCTTCGATCTCGTCGTAGGAGTCCATTTGCACAACGGCTTGGCGGGCGAGGGAGTTGTTTGCAAGACCCTTGAGGTAGCCGCCGTAGTGTTTGCGGAATTCGTGCACGGCACGACGGAGTGGCTTGTGGTCGATCTCGAGGCGAAGATGTTCAAGGCAGGTGAGGATGCGCTCGCGATGGTGGACTTCGGCGGGTTCGACGCCGGTGGTGAGGAATTCCTTGGCGCGCTTGAATAAGAAGGGATGACCGATCGCAGCACGACCGATCATCACAGCATCGGCGCCGGTGGTGTCGAAGGCACGCTTCACATCTTGTGGTGTCTTCACGTCACCGTTGAGGATCACCGGAATGTTGACGACCTTTTTGATCTTTGGGATCCAGGTCCAGTCGGCGCTGCCGTCGTGTCCCATGTCGCGTGTGCGGCAATGCACCGTCAGCGCGGCTGCGCCGGCGTCTTCGATCATGCGTGCAACGTCAAGGATGACGATCGAATCTTGCGACCAACCGAGACGTGTCTTGACCGTCACCGGTCCTTTCACGGCATCAACGATGGCGCGCGTGAGCTTCTGCATTTGTGGTGGATCTTTCAACAACGCTGCACCGGCGTTGCGGACCACAACGTTCTTGACCCAACATCCGAAGTTGATATCAACAAAGTCGGGTCCGGCGGCTTCGGCGCGTTGCGCCGCATCGACCATCACGTCGATGTCGCCGCCGAAGATCTGGATGGCCACAGGACGTTCTTCTTCGGCAAGACGCAGCTTCTCCATCGAACGGCGAGCATCGCGGACGAGGCCGTCACTCGAGATGAATTCTGTGTACACGATGTCGGCCCCATACCGTCGACAGATAAGTCGAAAGGGGAGGTCGGTGACATCTTCCATTGGGGCAAGAAGTACACCCTGATCTACGTTGACGTGGCCGATCTGCATTTACAAAACTACCATACCTTTGTTCATAGATGAGTCGACCGACCCAGAATGACACAGCAGAGAACCGGCCCCTACGCGTGTTAGTGGTGCCGCATGCGCCGTATGCACTTACCTTCGGAGGCATGGAGGTGCAACAATTGCAGACCATCAAGGCACTGCAGGAGATCGGTATCGATGTTGTGAGATATGATCCGTGGATGCGAGCGTTCGACGTGGATGTCATCCACGTATTCGGCACGGAGTACCCGCACACGGAGATCATTGAGCGTGCCCGACAGCAACGGATACCCGTTGTGGCCGTGGCAATGTTCATGCCGGAGCGCCCCTTGTGGCAGTTCTCCCTCATGCGCCGTCTACAACATGTGATGCCCGAGACCACCTACAGTTTACGTCAGCGATCACTCGCGGGTGCTGATCGCATCATCGCCATCTCCGATGTGGAGCGATCTCAACTTGTGAGGGCATATGGCGTGGATGTAGGGAAGATCAGCGTGATCCCCAATGGTATTGACGAACGATTCTTTCATGCTGACGGTGCTGCTTTTCAAGCGCGCTATGGCGTAAGGGATTGCGTTCTGTGTGTTGCAAGTATCGAACCGCGCAAAAATCAGGTGGCCGTTGCCGAAGCCCTCAAAGACCTCGGCAAACCAGTTGTCTTCGTCGGCGGAGTCTCTTCTCACGGTGGCGCCGAAACCGAGATGTATGCATCACGTTTCCGACAGATCGTTGCATCATCCTCGAACCTGCACTGGATCGAGGGCCTTGCCCACGACGATCCGTTGTTGGAAGGGGCGTATGCGACCGCGCACGTCCACATCCTTGCAAGCATCGCAGAAGCCCAGGGCCTCTCAACAATGGAGGCCGCTGCTGCGGGTGCCCACGTGATCGTTAGTGATCTTCCGAACCTTCGAACGATCTTCGGAGCAGATGTACGATACGTCGATCCCCACTCCGCGACCTCGATCAGATCCGCTGTTGCGCAAGCGTTCGAGCGACCGCGAGAAGGCATGTCCGCTGCCCGTCCACCCTGGTTGATCACGTGGCGCAACGTGGCGAACGCACTTCGTGAACTCTACGATGTAACTATTTCACCGAGGTGATGTTTGTGAACGAGGCGGCCGCTGAACGTTCGTTCTTCTACATCAGAAAGGTGAAACATGTTCAGAATTGCCTTAGGCATCGCACTGCTGGCTTGGTCCGCAGTGGTTGCCTCGGCCGGGGGTGGGGTGCATGATAACGTGCAGAATATCATTCCCGGTGTCGATACCCTCCCGCCTCAGGTCCTTCAGACCACGGCATCGTGCACGGTGGTCGAGATGGTCGCTCGGGAGATCCGCAATACGCCGGATCCTCCGGCTGATCCGCCTGGCTCCGGCGATCAGATCGACAAGGGGATCGCTTCCATTACGATCAACGGCACGCCGTTGCCGGTCAATGCACGGTTGATCTTGGTCACCGACAACTCCTTCCCTAAGGATCCTTCCTACAAGGAATTCACCTTCCGCATCGAAGCGATCGATCCGTCGAAACGCGCCGTTGCCTATGTGTGGATCCGCGATTGGGCAGGGAATGTTGCCGGGCAGGAAGTCATCATTGAACCGAAGGTGCCCACGCCGTCTACCGACGCCATTACGGTGACCACGCGGGCGAACACATCGGTGGAACAGACCATCACGGTATCCAATACCACATCACAACCGCAGACCATCTCGAGCATCACGTTATCCAACGGCGATCGCTTCGAGATCATCAGCGGTGGTACTTCGTCCACGATCGTCCTGGGCCCTGGTGAGACGCGTGAGATCGTCGTGCGCTATTCACCGAATGTCGACAGTGAATCCGGCGACAGCGGCACACTCCTCATCGCCACACCGTGCGGCAACAAGCAAGTCGCACTCAACGGCACAGGACTCGTGGGCAAGTTGCTCACGGAAGACTGGGATGCAGGCGTACAAGGCCCCGGCGTGCGCATCTGCAAGACCGGCGGCTTCGTGGTCGAGAATCGTGGTACGGCATCGGTGACGATCACGGGCTTCACCAGTTCCAACCCTAACGTCATTGTCAATAGCACGATCAACGCCGCCAATCCTACGGTGTTGAATCCGGGCGAGAACATCGCCGTCACGGAGTTGTGTTATGAACGATCGACGGAAGGGGCGGACACGGCAACGGTGACGGTGCTGTGTAATGCCGAGACCGGCGATGCCGAATGCATCGTCGTCGGACGCGTCATCACCACTAGTGTTGACGAAGAGGCAGATGCACCGACCGTGTGGTTCGACGCCTCGAGTGAACGTGTGCGCTTCCCGATGGAACGTGCTGCCACGTTACTCGACGTCAATGGCTACGTGGTTGGCATGGCAGCGATGAACACCGGATGGATCGCCACCCGCGGTCTTGCTTCCGGTGCCTACATCCTCGTCATGCCGGATGAACCGCAGCGTGCTGTGAGTGTGATGATCACGCGATAGAATCAATGGCTGGTCATGCCGAGGCATGACCGTACCGCGTCGGGTCATGCCATGGCATGACCCGACGGCGGTCTTTGTTTTTTATGATCTTCGTGACATGCAACGCCTGCCCCTTACCTTCTTTCGACGAGATACTACGACTGTCGCTCGTGAATTAGTGGGCTGCCTTATCAAGCGCGTGTATGCGGATGGGCGTGTGCTGTTGACATGGACCAACGCCACGTACACTACCGATGTTCGAGGAAGGGGGCGTGTTGTACGTCTACTTCATCTACGGCATGCACTGGTGCGCCAATATCGTCACCGAGACGAAAGGCAGAGGATGTGCCGTGTTGCTGCGCGCGACGGAACATGTGTACGGTCCGGGACGGCTGGCGAAGTTGTTGGAGTTGACGGGAGAGCATACGGGGTGGCGTTGAGATAGGGTGAAAGGGTGGAAGGGTGAGAGGTTCACTGTTTTTAGGGATGAGCAGACGGCGGAGATCCAACAGAGTGTTGTGGTGTCGACTCGGATCGGCATATCGAAGGGGCAGGAACTCCTGTTACGCTTTAAGTCTTCACATATGATGAAAAATATTTGAATAGTCGATGTAATTCATCATATTTGCTGTGTTATGACTATTCAGTTTCTCATGACCGACGAGCAGATCCTGTCCGTGATGGGGCATAGGATCGAGGCGATCAGACTGCAACGGAACATGACCCAGGCGGAACTGGCTCGGGAAGCGGGAGTGTCGAAGAGTACGATCGAACGCCTTGAGGCAGGATCGGTAGCAACGCGGTTGACCACACTGGTCCGCGTCCTGCGCGTGTTGCGTCTCGTGGATCGATTCGATGTCTTGATACCGGAGACGAAGACCAGTCCAATGGAACTCTTGAAACTTCAAGGCAAGACACGTAAACGAGCGTCGAAGCGATCAGACGACACTGATGAACACACACCATGGACCTGGGGCGTGTGATGTATGCTGCTGTTCGATTATGGAATAGAACGATCGGTGCGATCGCCCAAAACGATGGTGATAGTTATGCCACATTCCAATACGACCGGGCATTTGCCCGCAGTGGAATCCAGGTATCGCCCATCGTGATGCCGTTGAGTACCGAGACGTACTCGTTCCCACAACTCCCAAGCACTACCTTTCACGGCTTGCCCGGCCTGGTCGCCGATTCATTGCCAGATCGTTTTGGAACAGCGCTTATCGACGCATGGCTGGCAACACAGGGTCGTCAGGCAGAGTCCTTCAGCGCGATCGAGCGTCTGTGTTATACAGGAACACGCGGAGTCGGTGCGCTGGAATTCGAACCCGTTCTCGGTCCGGAAACCGACCATGCAGATCCGTTGCAGATCAGCGCACTTGTTGAACTGGCATCCGAGATACTTACACATCGCAGAGCACTCTCTACAAGATTTGATAGTGCAGCGGCAGCACATGCACTGAATGAGATCCTCAGAGTTGGTACGTCGGCAGGTGGTGCTAGGGCGAAGGCCTTGATCGCGTGGAATCCCGAGACGAATGAAGTGCGATCAGGACAGATATCGACGACCGAAGGTTTCGAGTACTGGTTGTTGAAGTTTGATGGAGTTTCGGGCAACAAAGACAAAGAGCTCGAAGATCCCCGCGGATATGGAGCGATCGAATATGCTTATTATCTCATGGCTCGCGCAGCCGGTATTACCATGAGTGAGTGCCGCCTCTTCGAAGAAAATGGTCGGCGACATTTTATGACGCGTCGGTTTGACCGCACCTCCAATGGCTCGAAACTCCACATGCAGTCACTTGGTGCATTGGCGCATTTCGATTTCAATCAAGCCGGTGCGTACTCGTACGAACAAGCGTTCATGGTCATGCGTCAGCTCGATCTGTCGATCACGGAACGCGAAGAGCAATTCCGTCGCATGGTCTTCAACGTCGTTGCTCGGAATCATGATGACCATGTCAAGAACATTGCCTTCTTGATGGATCAACACGGTGTATGGTCGCTGTCACCGGCATTCGACGTGACATATGCGTTCAATCCCGCAGGGAGATGGACGGCTGCACATCAGATGACCATCAATGGCAAGCGATCCAACATTCTTCGTTCCGATCTGTTACAGTCGGCTAAGGTGGCGACCATTCAGAAACAACGTGCCGTTGACATCATCGACGATGTGCTGTCGGCCATTCAACGTTGGCCTGACTTCGCAGAGCAGGCGAGTCTACCGGAAGAGGTCATGTCGGCGATCAACCAGCACTTGCTCGTGTGATCTGCCGGAAGCGGATGAAGTAGGCGATACTTGCCACGACGAGTCCGACGCAGTAGCCGACCCATATACCTTGTGGCCCCAGACCGAGCGGAAAGGCGGCGATATAGCCGACAGGAATTTGCACGACAAGATACGAGACGGTCGCAATGACCGTGGGGATCTTGATGTCGTTATATCCGCGCAACACGCCAAGGCCAATGCACTGTGCACCATCGAAGATGGAGAAGGCCCCGGCATAGATCAACAATGTGGCCGCAAGAGCGATCACGGCTTCGTCCTGCACATAGAGTGTCGGCAAGACCCATCGCAACGCAATGAACATGATGGCGATGAAGACCTCGTAGGCCAGCACCATGAGGAAGACGGCGCGGGCAGCTTCACGTGCATGACCCAACCGATTCTCGCCGCGGAAGTTGCTGATGCGGATCGTGGCCGCACTCGACACACCCAAGGCGATCATGAAGGTGATCGATGCCGGGTTGAGCGAAACTTGATGGGCCGCTATGGCCGTCGTGCTGATCCAGCCCATCATGATGGTGCCCGATGCAAAACCCAGCACTTCGACGACGATCTGCAGACCAATACCGGTGCCGCTGCGGACGATCTTCTTGACCGCATCGATGATGTGCACCTTCTCTCTGCGCTGACGTCCCCATTCTTTTCGGTAGGGGGCGAAGTAGTCCGTCTTCATCCAGATCCACAACGCCGCCGCCGTGGCCAACACACGCGCCAGAAACGTGGCGAAGCCTGCACCCTCGGCGCCCATCTCGGGCATGCCGAGGTTGCCGAAGATGAAGAGCCAGTTGAAGAAGACGTTGACGACGTTCGTGCCGACGTTGATGATGGTGGCCACACGCGTGTTGGCCATGGCCTCGGCCGTCTGCTTGAAGGCACCAAACCAGATGCGCATCACAAACGACAGGACGATCCACCGGAAGTAGGGGATGGCATAAGCCGTCGTGTCGGCCGGGGCCCCGAGCAGGTCGAGGCGGGAGCTGAAGAGCAACAACAGCGCGCTCAGGACGAGGACGGCCACGGTGGCGACGACCAGGCCTGCGCGGGCATAACGAACCACGGATGGTGTGTCGGCCCGGCCGTGGGCCTCGCCGGCCAGAGGCGTGATGGCCGCCGTGTAGCCCACGGCGAAGAGCATGACGATGATCGACGCCGACCCGGCCAGCGTCACCCCGGCGAGCTGGCTGGCACCCAGCGTGCCCACCATGATACTGTCGGCCGCGAGAACCAGCATATCCGAGACCTGGGACGCGGCCACGGGTAGGGCCAGCGTCAGACTCTCACGGAGATGTTGTTTCAGCGTCATCCTGCAATATCGCTGTCTATCCCGAGCGCGGCTTTCGTAACTTCGCGGAAACCACTGTCCGAACTCCCTCTTCCTACGAACTTCATGGCGCGTTTTGGCCTCTTTTCGAACGATGTCGGTATCGACCTCGGCACGGCAAATACCCTGATCTGGCAAAAAGGCAAGGGTATCGTCCTCAACGAACCTTCCATCGTCTCTTTTGACCGCAGTACCAAGAACATCATCGCCATTGGCCATGAGGCCCAGGAGATGGTGGGCAAGACGCACCGGGATATCCGGACCATCCGCCCCCTAAAGGATGGTGTGATCGCCGATTTCGAGATCGCCGAGGGGATGTTGCGGGCCTTCATCCGAAAGATGTCGGCATCGTGGCAGCCGGCACGGCGCATGGTGATCTGCGTGCCGTCGGGCATCACGGAGGTGGAGAAGCGGGCCGTGCGCGACTCGGCAGAACATGCCGGCGCCAAGGAAGTGCACCTGATCGCTGAGCCGATGGCTGCAGCCATTGGCGTGGGCCTGGACGTGCATGAAGCCATGGGCAACATGATCGTCGATATTGGCGGTGGCACGACGGAGATCGCCGTGATCGCCCTGTCGGGCATCGTGGCTGATGAGTCGATCCGCATTGCCGGTGACGAGCTCACGAATGCGATCGTCAACTGGTTCAAGCGACATCACAACATCTTGATCGGCGACCGTACGGCCGAGATCATCAAGGTGAATGTGGGCAGTGCCTGGCCCCTTGAAGAAGAACTTGAGATCGAAGTGAAGGGACGCGACATGGTCTCGGGCATTCCGAAGTCGATCGTGGTCTCGAGCGAAGAGATCCGCGAAGCACTGAATGAGAATGTGTCGGTGATCGTGGAAGCCGTCTTGAATTTGCTGGAGAAGACCCCGCCTGAACTGTCGGCCGACATCTTCGACCGCGGCATCGTCCTCACGGGCGGTGGTGCGTTGTTGAAGGGCTTGGACGAGCGTCTGCGTCGTGAAACGTCGCTGCCCGTCCACGTGGCCGATGATCCTCTCACCGCCGTGGTCCGCGGCACCGGAAAGGTCCTGGAAGACCTGCAAGCGTATTCCAGCGTGCTCATCAAGTCCAAGCGGTACTGATGCGCCGGTTTATCGAGTTCGTTGTTCGGTTCAAGAACTACATCGCCTTGTGCGCCTTGGTGGTGATGAGTTTTTCGTTCATGAGCTTCGGTTCGTTGTCGCAGTTAGGGGGCTTTCGGGCCGTGATCGTGGGCTCGATCGGCTGGATCCAAAGTCTGTTTGCCTGGGTGCCGAACCCCGTTGCGTTGAAGGCCGAGAACACGGCCTTGCGCGAATTGAATCTGCAGTTGTCGATCGAATCCTCCCGCTTCCGTCAGGCCATGGTGCAGAACCAGTCGCTGCGGAAGATGTTGGAGTTGCCCGCGCTGACGGAAGACCGGTTGATCGCCACCGACGTGATCGGCAAGACGACGACGGAGTTGCGCAACTATGCCACGATCAACCGTGGCACGGAGGACGGAGTACGCGAGGGCATGGCCTGTGTGACCGATGCAGGTCTCGTGGGCTTGATCATCGGTGCATCACCACATTATGCCGTCGTGCAGTTGTTGCTCAACCGCGACACGCGCGTGGCCGCAAAGGTCTATCGCAGTGCTGTTGACGGTATGATCCAGTGGGAAGGGGAGACGCAGTTGTCGTTGAAGAACGTTCCTAAGACGTTCGACGTCAAGGTCGGCGACCTCGTCGTCACCTCCAACTACAGCTTGCGATATCCGGCGAACGTCGTCATCGGTGCGATCAGCGACGTCCGCGACGAACAGAATTCCTTGTTCCAGCGTGTGTTGGTAGAGCCGGCGGTGAACTTCAACACCTTGGAGCAGATGTACGTGATCGACCACGTCCCCGATCCTGAGCGTGTGGCCCTTGAGGACAGCATTCAACGAGCGTTGAAGGAGCGTCGCACGCAGCGATGAGCAGACCATGAGCCCCATTCTCGACCGCGACCAGATCACCTCGAACCCCGCACTGCGCATGATCACCTATGCGGTGACGGCCATGTTGTTGAGTGTGGTGCACGTCGTCTTCTTGCGTTTCATCGCCGTCAGCAGTGTCACTCCCGACCTCTTGTTGATCCTGGTGGTCTGGATCGCCCTCATGGAAGGTCAGTTCACCGGCATGTTGGCCGGCTTCTTATGCGGCATCTTATTCGACGTCGTCAGCGCCGACGTCATCGGCACCAACGCCCTTGCCAAGACCATTGCCGGCTTCGTTGCCGGCTACTTCTTCCGCGACGGTTTCGGCGCCGCCACTATTGGCAGCTACAAGTTCTTGCTCATCGTCGCCTTTGCCGGCTTCATCCACAACCTGCTCTACTTCTTCTTCTACATCCAGCCGATGCAAGTAACGTTCTACACGTTCTTCCTCACGTACGGTGTGGCCACAACACTCTATACCACGGTAGCGGCCGTGTTTCCGATGTTGTTTGTGAACAGGAAGAAAGACTGGAGTTAGGGTAGAGGGTAGAGGGTAGAGGGTAGAGGGTAGAGTCAATTGTGTACTTTCGCATAGAATCGCCTGATTGATGTCCGCTTTCGCGAGATCAATTACTGTTTGTCACGGTTCAATTTTACATTATATTGTACAGAACTTTCGTCTGTATGGTTGTCATTGAGGAGTGGATTTCTGATCGTAGTACCCTTTATGCCGTGGTGCGTGACGGTGTACACTTGCCGGATGCGCACCTTGAACTGCTTGAACGTGAGGCTCCTGAGGTTGGCACAAAACAGGCCTCGTTCATTGACCTTGTTGTAAAGGAGCGGCACATTCGTCAAGTTATGTTGAGACCTGAACTCCCGAATCGAGGTGTGTATGCGATGTACAAGCAGAATGATGAGGCTTCGGCATTAGGATATTCACCGAGCAGGATGTTATGCGCCTATCCGACAGGTTGTGGAGGAATTCTGATCTGTGGAGCAGGTTTCTTGAAGATCAAAGATGAACCGATTCAAGACAATGCAACGGCCTATCGGGAAGCAATATTTCTAGCCGACACGGTTGCGATGGTCAATGAAAGGATCGATACTGGTGAGATAAGGGTTGTAGGGAATCGACTCATCCCTCAATTCGAGGATTCGCTTACGTTTTGAATACGAAGAGACTACAATGAACACGAGAAAACGAACAGACACCTTGCAGCGACTGCTCGCACGACGCACGAAGGACGAGGTTGTGCTTCATACATGGCAGTTCGAATTGGCACGGAGGATCGCACAAATCCTTGAAGAACAGGATCTGACGCAAACTGAGCTAGCACGGCGCACAGGTTTGACGCATGCTCAGATCTCCGCTTTACTCCATTCGAATTCCAATCCCACGCTATCAACCCTCGCAAAGATCGCGGGGTATCTGAATGTACAAGTTCTCAGTTTCATCAACACCGATGACGGATCCGAACGAGAGAGAGCCGGCTCAGTATCACGACGGAAGAAGGGTATTTCGCCGGTTGCTGCTCGCAAGATCCGAAGACCTAGAACACCGTCCGTTAGGAAGAAATCTTAGAAGCTTTTGTCAGATTCGAACACTTCTTGATCAACAAACTTCAAGTGGTCATTTTAGACGAACTATCCAAATCCTAAGAGGGGTTAGAACGTGGACTATTTAGTTGCTCTTACGAGGTCTTCCCAGTACTTCTGCTTTGGAAGGTATAGGGACAGTCCCGTATGATCAGCGCCAATGATCCATACAGTATCAGGCTTGTCACCACCGATGATGATTCCAAAGGACTCGTGGGCTGATCCGCTTGGTGGGTTGGTCAATTGCTTGGCTCGATCAACACGGTACGATCGTTTACCTTTCGCATCTTCATTATAGTAGAACGTAGAATCATCGAAGGTGACCGAGTATCGGTCGTCGTGGTAGAACAACCATCTTCCTCTCAGTGCATCTCGAACCTGACTAAGCTCGCTAGGCACACGGCGCATAAGCGGTGTATGTGGAGGTCTCTTGATCAGAGTGTCGAGCGGCACGGTTATGACGTCGTACCGCGTGTTCGTATCGACAACTCCGTCTATGTTCGTAATGATTGAACCGCCTTGATAGAGAGTAACCACATCATTGTCTCCACTCCTCAAGTCATAACGGAAGTAGATGGCCCACTCGTTGCCGCGTGTGTTTCGATGCTCGATCACCAAGCCTTTCCGAGTCGACCATAACTTCTTGAACGTGTTTCGGCCAGGTTCTGCGTTGTCGATGAGTCCATCAAAGATGCCCACGCATCTGGAGTTAGTTATCGAATCGATCGTTGAAACAAGGAGAACATTCCTGAGGTGTTTTCCTTCGCGATCATTCACGCATAGCGCCGTTGCAATGTACCGAGGTACATCGGGCCCCATAGCGACGGTGCATTGATCGATAGGTCTGAGTGTCATTGAATAGCCACCCAACGTACGAGCACGAAAGTCCTCGCAACATGACGTATCGCGTATGGAGGTGCTGTTTCGAAAGAAGTAGTCTGTCGCCGTATCAGATCCCTGCTCAAGACAGCCCAGAAGTGCTACACTACAACAGCATGAAAGCACCACCCACGTATATACTGCCAGCATCATTTGCGACATTTTTTAGACCTACTTACACTCCAACTTGCCCGCGATCTTCACCGCCACTTTCTGGTTCTTCTTCACATCGTTATCTATGTCCACACGGATCGAATACTGTACCGTCTCTTCGTAGATGATGAGCTCGGAATTGGTGGAGTCCTAGACGAAGATACTTCTAAAGTTGTGGATGAGGTAACCTGCGTTGTCTGAGTAATGAGGACATTTCCGCCAAGACAAACATCATGGCCAAGGGGGCATCTCTTGAACCATGGCCGTAGGTTGGGTTAGACCGTCGACGAATGGTGGCGAAGGTCGATTCGATGACATTCGTCTAGCGAATCGACTTCCAGTGCGCTGCCGGGAATGCGTAATACGCCAGAGGCGCTTTGAGTCTACTTTCGATCGCCTCGAAAGCCTTCGGATGTTTATCGATGAACGTGTTCTCGTAGACGTCGAACTGCTCGCGCACATCGTTCTCGGTCTCTGCATTGAACATCTGGTGCAACATCGACTTGGCCGTCCCCTGTAGCTTCTTGAGATCCATCTGCACCGCCGTCCACGACAGATCACTTTCGGGTTCGCCATCGACTAAACTAACAGATCCTTGTTGACGTGCTCGTCACAGCCGATCACGACCAATATGTACGGACGGTAATTTCGTGGTGCGAACCATTGTGTATTTGCCGTCGCCCCGCACATTGACGCATCGCTTCTCGATTGCACGCTGCGACCATTCTCGATACAGATCTTGCCATCGATCGATGATGCCCGAAACCACACCCAGACTCATCGACCCGAACTTGTCGCCGACCATACTCTTGAGGACCTCCTCCATGTGGTTGGATGAAACACCATTGAGATACAGGCTCGCGACCATCGTATCGATCGTCATGGTCCGGCGACTGAACTTTGGTACGATCGCGTTCTCGTAGTGGTGCCCCTCTCGGCGGTCGTTGACGCGCGGTTGGCGCACGTGCAAGGTGCCAACCGTCGTTTGAATCGTCCGCTCACGTGCCAACCCGTTACGGACCACAAGTCGGTGGTTCTGATCGTCACGCTCATGGACGAATTGCGCGATATACGCATCGATCTCTGCATGCGGCGCCGCGACCACCATCTAGCAAGTCGCCGTTCGCAATGTCTCTTACAGCGGTGTTTCTATTTGCACCGTTGGTGATCTCGCCGTAGCTTTTGCCTTAGTCAAAAGGCGTCTCCTTGGGATAGTTTGTAATGAACTTGGAACTACTACAGGTTACACCTTTCTTTTTTTCGGTCAAGTTGTTAGTACTACCTAAACTCACAACTTTCTACAGTATCTCCGGGGTGATCATGTCATTGCGGACTTTCTGCTTCTCTCTCGTGCTGACACTTGTACTCACACCAAGTGCTGCGGATTCAAACGACTTCCGACTTTCGGCTTCCGCAGGTGCGGCAATGCCTGTGTCAGGCGCGAACAGCATCAAGGTCGGCGGGGGATATGCCCTGTCGATTGAGATTCCGATCAATACCATCGGCGATCATGTTTGGCTGGGCTTTCAAGGGAGCCATATGCCCCTCGAAAATGACGGCACGGATGTTACCCTGCAGATGCTTATGGCCGGTATGAATGTGAGCTTGGTGCGTGAGCATGCAACGTTGACGCCATATGTTGTGGGCGGCATCGGCGCTAATATCGATGGATGGTCGGCAGCATACTGGATGCTTGGACTTGGTGCCGATTACGAGGTGCTGCCTTCGCTCATGGTTTTTGGAGAGCTCGTGCCCGTGGTACAGTTCGATCCGTCGTCGGTGCCGTTGTTGAACGTTCGGACGGGCGTGCGTTATCTGATCGGAAATTGAGGAGGTAATGTCATGTGATTAAGCCAACTATCGTTGTTCTTACGTTGCTCTTCGCAACAGGATCGGAAACGCTCTTGAAGCAGACCGAAAGCCATTGGCGGGCAACCGAATCCGATAAAGAGTATGGAATAATCAAGAAGGCTGTAATCCAAGACATTCGAATCACAAAGGATCGCGATTCCCAGCGATATTTTCGTGAGGATGAGATCGGCAATGAGCAGCCCGGACTGGCAATACCAAAAGACTCGATTGAGACTGGACCAAAATGAGAGAAAACTAGTTGGTCAGCTCTGGACTCTCTAGCATATGACAAGAGAACTGTGCAGAGAACTTCGCGGTTCACACTTGTGTTCGTGAACAAGAACAAGGCTCACGCTCAGGTCTCTACCTCTTATG
Organism: uncultured Hyphomicrobiales bacterium; assembly: GCA_964467455.1. Taxonomy (GTDB): domain Bacteria; phylum Bacteroidota; class Ignavibacteria; order Kapaibacteriales; family Kapaibacteriaceae; genus OLB6. The sequence goes on from CAYXQJ010000004.1 coordinate 141,884, forward strand.
GTCAAACCTTTGATTCAACCGGGTCAGGAACGGGATACTTCCCTCGGCCATTGCTGGTGCACATGGTATTCAATCGAACGAAGGAAAAATGAGGTTATGATGTTGCTTGTGATGTGGTTGGTGATCATCATCGCCGTTCTTGGGCAAGCGACGTCAATCTATGTTACCGTTCGCGGAAAAGCGGCTGGTGGATTACTCGTGGCGGGTGGTCTGCTGGTGTTGAACTGGATCTCGATCGACTACTTCCTACTTTTCAAGAAGCGCTGAGTTAATAGTGTGTGATGGGAAGCGCTACCGTTGCTGAATTTCCGGACGGGCGTGCGTTATGTGATCGGTGATTAGAGACTCGCTACTTGCTGCTAAGTACTCGCTGCTCGCTGCTGAGCGATTATTCACACTTGAGTTTCCCCGCTAACTCCACCGCCACCTTCTGGTTCTTCTTCACATCGTTATCAATGTCCACACGGATCGAATACTGTACCGTCTCTTCGTAGATGATGAGCTCGGAATTGGTGGAGTCCCAAACGGCGGTGATGTTCTGCAGATCGGCAGGTAGGTCGACGGCGGGGAACTTGGGACGTTTCTCCGATGGGGTGACCGGGCGGACATTGCCGAGGGCGACGATGTCGGGCTTGGTGACGACGGTGGTCTGGCCGTTCACGGTGAGCGACGTTTCCCTCGCCCCTTTCCAGGAATATTGACAGAGCTGATAGCCGACCGGGACGTATTTGGTCACGTACTTTTTGGTAGGGGGCGTGCGGTTCGGAAGCACGTCGGCGAGGAGGTCGGGGGTGAGGACGGTGTCCAGGGTGCCTTTTTCGGCGAAGCCGAGAATGCAGGGTGCAAGGGTGAAAGGCAAGGGTGCAAGGGTGAAAGGCAAGGGTGCAAAGGTAAAAGGGTGCAAGGGCGAAAAGGCGAAAAGGGCTAGTAGGATGAGGGTGTTCATGGTGTAAAAATGCAAGATTTTGGCTGTGGATAACTCTGGACGGGGGAAACGGGCGTAAAACCGCATCTTCGAACTCCCACAAAACCCTGTAAAACATGTACCTCTCACGTTTAGAGATGGTCGGTTTCAAGTCGTTCGCGATGAAGACCGACCTGTCGTTCAATGATGGTGTGACGGCGATCGTCGGACCAAACGGCTGCGGCAAGACGAATATCGTCGACGCGATCCGCTGGGTGCTCGGCGAGCAAAAAACGTCGGCCCTGCGCGCCGACTCTATGGAGCAAGTGATCTTCAATGGCTCGAAAGCCCGCAAACCGCTGGGCATGTCGGAAGTGTCGCTCACCATCGAGAATAACAAGAAGATCCTGCCGACAGAATATTCGCAAGTGGTGATCACACGACGTCTGTTCCGCAGCGGCGAAAGTCAGTACCTGCTCAATAAGACGCAGTGCCGCCTGCGCGATATCGTCGACCTCTTCATGGATACCGGCATGGGCGCCGATGCCTACTCGGTGATCGAGTTGAAGATGATCGAGACGATCCTGAGCGATAAAGCGGATGAACGACGCCACCTGTTTGAAGAAGCGGCAGGGGTGACGAAGTATAAGGCACGACGCAAAGAAGCAACACGGAAGCTGGAAGCAGCACAACGCGATATCTCGCGCGTGCAAGACATCGTGCGCGAAGTGCAGAAGACGGTGAACTCGCTGGCACGTCAGGCAGAAAAGGCACGACAACATCAAGAGCTTTCGACGCGACTGCGCGAACTTGATCGTATCCTGTTTGCCTTTGAATATGCCGATGAATACGTGGCCCTAAAGCAACTCGAAGCGATGATCGCCGAAGTGCGTCAACGCAAGGAAGCTGCTGAAGCATTGCTCGCAGAACATGAGCTGGCCGTGGATGCCGCTGAGAAAGCCCACGAACAGGCCGAAGCGGAACTGCGGACGGCACTGGATGTGGAGTCGGAGACGCGGTCAACGCTGAGCGACTTCCGCCAACAAGCGTCGGTGTTGGAAGAGCGACTGAACTCGGTAGAACGCACCAGCGAACGTCTGGAGCGCGAGCATAATGAGTCGTCGCAACAACAGGTGTCGACGGAAGAAGAACTGCGCATCGTGCGCGAGCGACTGCATGTGATGCGTGATGAACTGGTGCAGGCGAATACAACGCTGGACGAACGGCGCGCCATCGTGGCCGGTGCACAAACGAAATTGCAGAGTGCTCGCGACCTTCTGACGGAACGTCGTGATGAAGTGACGACGCTGCGTCAACACGTCAACGAACAACGCTCGCAAGCCGACCGAGTACGCATCCAGGGTGAGGCGTGTACGCGACGCCTGGCCGAGAATGAACGACAACTTGCGCAGTTGCTTGAGCGCGAAGATCAAGTGGAACGCCAGATCACCAGTGAGTCGGCCGACCTGCCGCAGCTTGAGACAGCACTGCATGAAGCAGAGGCGAATCTGCATAACGCGGAAGCCCGCCAAACAGCATTGCGCTCGGAACAAGAAGGACTGCAATCAAAGGTCGAAGACCTCAAGGCCAAGGCCGCCCACACGAATGCGTCACTGGAATTCTTGGTCGGCCTCGTTGACACCACAGAGTCGAGCAAGTTCTTGATGAACACACCGGAGTGGAAACCCTCGGGTGAAAAGCTGACGTTGGCTGAAGTGTTGAACACGTCGGATGAATTGCGGGTGGCGATCGAAGCAGCACTTGGTGATGCAGCGCGCTACTTCGTTGTGGCCAACCGTGCCGAGGCACAAGAGGCCATCGGCGCACTGTCGCGCAATAATGTCGGCAAGGCGACCTTCCTATGTCGTGATGCTGTACCAACACTGCCCTCGCCCCCTTCCATCGATCAAAACGATGCGATGAAGGGATGGGCAAGCGAACTCGTACAGTGTGATGAAGCGTTGCGTGGTGCCGTTCGCGGGATCCTTGGGCGTACCGTGGTGGTGCGTGATGTGGATGCAGCGTGGACAGCGATCGCATCAACACCGGCGGATTCGGCCGTCACGTTGGCCGGCGAGATCGTCCACCGCAGCGGGGCACTGCGCGGTGGCAGCGCATCACGTACGGAAGGTGTACGCGTTGGACGTCGCGAGCGTATCGAACAACTGCGTCAGGAAGTGGTCGAACTCGACCAACAGATCGGCACAACAGAATCGCGTCTGCGCGAGATCAAGGCCGAGTTGCAGACGATCGACCTGCGCGTGCTTGGTGAAGTGGTCAGACGTGCTGCCGTGGCACGGAATGATCGTCAGCAGCGCATCGACAATTTGCGCGGACGTATCGACGATCTGCACGGACAACGACAGAACCTTCTGCAAGAAGCCGAAGGCTTCCGTGGCGAGGTTGAATCGCTTGGTGCGCGGATGAAAGAGCTGGACGTGCATGCCGAAGAAGCACAACAGCAGCTCATGCAGCACGAGCGTCAGGTGGAGGAGGCCATGCAACGCATGGTCGTCGCCGAAAGTGTCATGAACGATGCGTCGGCACAACTGCGGGAAGCAGAGATCTTGATGGTACGCCTTGACGGTGATCTGCAGTCGCTGCAGGCCGATGAAGTGCGTCTGTCGAATCAAAGTCTGACGATCGATCAACGTCGCGATCAACGCGAACAAGAGCGCGTCTCACTGGCAGAACAACGCACGGTGTTGTCGCAACAACTCACCGAAGCACGGGCAGCGGTCGACACGGCAACAGCAGCACTTGCCTCTGCCGTAGGACGTCGCGAACAGATGGAGCTCTCGTTGCAAGAGCGTACGGCCGCATCACATGCCGCAACGGAACAGGTACGTGTGCAGCGTCGGAATGTTGAGGTGATCGTGCAGGAATTGCATGATGCCGATCTCAAACTCAACGGCGCCCAACTGCGTATGGAATCACTGGTTCGTCGAGCCGTGGAAGAACTCGAGATCGAAGTGCCGACGGAGCCGTCGGTACCGGAGATAGAACAGTCGCCCGAAGAACTTCACACGGATGTGCAGGACATTCGACGCAAGCTCACATCAATGGGCAACGTCAACTTCCTCGCCTTGGAAGAACACGAGCGGGAAGCGGAACGTCTGGCCTTCTTGACGCAGCAGCTTGCCGACCTTGTCGACTCCGAGCGTACACTCACAGAGACCATCGCCGAGATCAACCGCACTGCCCGCGAGCAGTTCACGAACACCTTCGCCAAGATCCGCGAGAACTTCACGGAACTCTTCAAGGTCTTGTTTAGTGAAGATGACGAAGCCGACCTGCAGATGATCGAAGATGAAGACAACGATCCGCTCGAATGCAAGATCGAGATCATCGCCAAGCCGCGGGGTAAACGCCCACACTCGATCGAAATGTTGTCAGGGGGCGAGAAGACCCTCACAGCCATTGCGCTGCTCTTCTCCATCTACCTCGTCAAGCCCAGTCCGTTCTGTATCCTCGACGAAGTGGATGCGCCGTTGGACGACGCCAACATCGACCGGTACTTGAAGATCATCCGGAAGTTCTCCGAGAACACACAGTTCTTGATGATCACCCACAATAAAAAGACGATGGAAGCGGCTGACACCCTCTACGGCGTCACGATGGAAGAGCCGGCCGTGTCGAAGGTCGTCAGCGTCCAGCTCTCCGGTGATCGTCCAACAAAGTCTGCTGCGTAAATTTCGAGATCAACCGACGAATTTCAGGAGAGGCCCGTGATCAGAATATTCATGCTTGCACTCATCGCCGTAACCGTCTTCGGAACCAATACGGCCCTTGCCGGTGACGAACCACAACAGGTGATCCTTAAGGAGACCGTACCGGCTTCCTTTGGTAAGGTGTGGGATGCGATCAAGGCATCGATGGTGGAACTTGGCTGCGGAAAGCCGCAGCAAGAAAAGGTCATCGAGCCAGCCGAAGAAACGGGCTTTTACAAGGGCGTCTACGTGAGCGACTTCTGCATGCTCGCCACAGGCGAAGACACCACGCGCAAGTACATGGAGCAATTCGGCCAACTGCCGAAGATCCGCGGCGGTATCTGGATCACCGGCCGCATTCAATACAAGATCAACGTCAAGGAAGAAGGCGTGCGTCAGACCGTCATCACCCTGCGCGCCGAACTCTCCGGCTTCGAAGAGTTCATCACCAACCAAGTCTATTTCTGGACGTCCAACGGCATCCTCGAAAAGCGGATGATGGACAGCATCCTTGCTAAGGTCAATACGACGGAGTGATCTCGTAGTTCGCCACCTTGATGTCGAACTCCATACCCGGCGTGTAGTCCTGCGCCAGACTCTCATCCAGTGCCTTCTGCACCTTCACGGTGGCCCAGCAGCCGCCGTGGAATTTGACCACTTCGGCTTCATAGAGTGAACGCCCGTTCAAGGCGATGGAATAGGTGCGTCCGGGAGTGAACTCGGAGGTAGGGATCTTGTCGTGCGTTGGTTTCATGGGGAATGGGGAATGGGGAATGGGGAATGGGGAATACGACTTGCTGTTCGCTACTTGCTACTTGCAACTAAAAGCGTGTGCAACTGGGTGGCAAGAAGTGGTGCATCATCAACATCCACCGAGATCGATACAGAGTGATCGTTCGGGTCGCTGATGACGTAGAAGCTGTCGGTGTCGTTTATGTGGGTGATGCTGTTGGAGAGGGCAGAGAGCCATTCTTCGGGGGTGACGAAGATCAGGTCGACGTTACGGAGTTCGGCGCCGTTGGCGTCGTGGATGGCGACGATCGGACGTGGGTCGCCGGCTTCGTTGCTGATCGTGGTGGTGCCGGCGGCGGGATTCCAGATCGAGCTGATGCGGATGGGAATGCCGGCGCGTTCGGCCGGCTCGATCATCGTCGAGAATAACAATTTCACACCGTGATGAGCGGCGATCGTTGCTTGCTCATACGATAACTGGGCGATGTGTTGCGTGTTTTGCATCAACGCCGGGTCGCCGGTGCGGATGCCTTCCACGTCCGTCCAGATGTGGACGGCTTCGGCGCCGAGCAGCGACGCCAACAACGTTGCCGTCAGGTTCGATGATTCACGTCCCATCGTTGTCACGATGCCGTTCTCGGTGGCGCCGACGAAACCCTGGACCATGACGAACTGATGGGCCTTGACCAGTGGACGCAAGATCTTGTCGACGCGGACCTGTGACTTCTCGGTAAGGGGCGAAGCAGCACCGTATTCGTCGGTGGTCACGATCACAGATGTCGCATCACACCATACGGCGTCCATACCTGCCCCCTTCACCACATGGCGGGCGATGTGGAGAGCCATGAGCTCGCCGTAGGCCAGGATGCGGTCGAGGGTGCGGGGGGTGAGCTGGCGGGTGATGGCCACGCCGGAGAGCAGCGTCTTGAGGTCGGTCTCGACCTCGTGGAGCAGCACCTGCAGGGCGTCGGCGTGGGCTGCGGCCACGGCGTGGACGAGTGACGTGTGGACGTCCAGAACGTCGCGAAGCCGTTGATCGGCCTCGGCTTCGAGTCCGGCAGCGGCAGCCCGGGCCGCGGCTTCAAGGGTACGGGTAGTGGTCGCAAAGGCCGAGACCACGACCACGCCGGGTTGGCTGGAGCGCAGGATCTCGACCATGGCGCGGAAGCCCTCGGGGGTGGAGAGGACGGCGCCGCCAAATTTCGTCACGGTCATGGCACAAAGATATCGTCTAACCTCTTGCTAAACATGGAGAAACTCCGTAAGTTTGTCGTTCACATCAAAAAGCATGTCCAGAGACAACCATGGCTAAGCAGCAATCATTCGGTGACAAGAACAAGAAGAAGGGCGGTCCGGTGAAGATCAGCGTGAAGGTGATCAACACGTTCCGTTCGACTGAAGGCACCACCAAGTTCAAAGAGAAGTTCGTCCAGGTGGACGACCTTGGTCAACTCGACAAGATGGATTTCACGAGGTAAGAACATGAAGAAGGGTATTCACCCGGCCTATCGCACCATCGACGTCGTGATGACCGATGGCTCGACCTTCAAGACGCGTTCCTGCTACAAGGAAGAGCGTCTGGTCTTGGAAATCGATTCCAAGTCCCACCCGTTCTACACCGGCAAGCAGATGTTGCTTGACACTGCCGGTCGTGTGGAGCGTTTCAACAAGCGCATGGAGAAGACGAAGGCCGTGCGCGCACAATCGCAAAAGTAAAACCGGAGAATTTTCGTGGCATTACCACCACCGCGCGCGATGCGCACTGCAAATCCGAACACGATCAACTCGCCGTTCCGTCAAAAGCGGAATCAGCCGCGTCGTCGTACCAACCCGCTCAAGAAGTCCCGTTTGATCGACTATCTCGATCCGAAGTTCTTGGGTCGCTTCACCAACGACCAAGGCAAGATCCTGCCGCGTCGTATCACGGGCGTCACGGCGCTTCAGCAGCGTCGTCTGTCACGTGCCATCAAGTACGCTCGCCATCTGGCGTTGCTGCCGTTTGTGGCGCAGGACACTCGTTAACGTGCTAGTGTGCTAGTTTGCTAGTGTGCTAGAGGGCTAGAGAGCTAGAATTAGATGTAAAGAAGGGTTGCGAGAGATCGCGACCCTTTTTTCGTTATAAGCTGTGTTATGGTGTACGATGAAACGGTGACTGCTCGCCCCTTCTCAGCATTGGGTAGTCATGTTTGCCATCGTATTCAGGGTCGGTAGGGGGCGGGATGGTGCCGAAGGGTACATCGGGAAAGGGGCCGATGGATCCGTCATGCATCTGGGCCCATTGTTTGTGTTTGTAGGCGCAGGTGGCAAGGCAGGCGGAGCAGTAGTTGCGGCGGGCGAAGTAGGGGAAACATTTGCCGGTGTCGACCATGTAGCGGCCGTTGGCGGAGCGTTCGTCGGGGATCGCGTCGGCCGGACAGAAGATGCGGCAGGCCTGGCATTTGTCGCAGAAGTCACCGATGCCGACGTTGATGGGTGCGTCGGTTGAAATGGGCATGGACGTGAGGACGGAGCCGATGCGGAAGAGCGGTCCGTAGGTGGGATGAATGATCGAGCCGTGGCGTCCGAGTTCTCCGAAGCCGGCCTTGAGGGCCAGCGGGATGTGCATGACGGAACTGTCACCGATAGGATGTTCGACGGTGGCATTCCAACCGAGGGCGCGGATCTCGTTGGCAAGGGCGATCACCACTTCGCCGAGGGTCTCGTAGATGCGCATACATTCGATGGCGGCCGACTCTGACGGTACGGTCACGAAGGCCTCGTAGTCCATGCGTTGTCCGACCACGACGGCTAACGCATCTGTGACGGTGCGGCCTTGGTAGATGTCTGACGGTTCCACGCGGGCAATGCCGACGATATCGGCACCGAGTTCTAACGCCCGTTGTTTGATATGGGCGGCGGCGGCGTCTTCAGAGGGGAACGTGTGCTGCACATCGGCCACAGTACCTTCAAAACGTTGGTATTGATCTCCGTAGATCCGTTGGGCGATCTCGGTGGCAGAGGGAATATTGATCGTTCGGCCGCCGATACTTTCGTACCAGATCTGCCACGGAAACGGGGATGGAGAATTTCCATCGCCCTGGATAATGGGAAGTAGATTTTCCAAGTTTTTCCTCTATATTTGTGGCTCTGCTTTTGGGGCGTCGCCAAGCGGTAAGGCAGCGGGTTTTGGTCCCGCCATTCGTAGGTTCGATCCCTGCCGCCCCAGCTATTCGGGAACATTGACGAAAGAACGTGTGAACTCCGAGGTCAAGGTCGTTTCAGGTCGGTCCAATCCCGAGATCGCCGACAAGATCGCTCGGGCCACACACCGCGAATTGTCCAAAGTTACCATCCGCAACTTCAGCGATGGTGAGATCTGGGTCAAATTCGAGGAGAACGTTCGCGGCGTCGACCTGTACATTGTGCAATCTACGTTCGCTCCATCAGATACGTGGATGGAGTTATTGATGCTGATCGACGCGGCCAAGCGAGCGTCGGCGTCACGCATCACGGCCGTGATCCCGTATTTCGGCTATGCCCGCCAAGACCGTAAGGACCAACCGCGGGTAGCGATCACGGCAAAGTTGATGGCCAACCTGCTCACGCAGGCCGGTGCCAACCGAGTGATCACAATGGATCTGCATACGCCGCAGCTCCAAGGGTTCTTCGACATTCCACTCGACCATTTGTACGCTTCGACGGTCACCATCCCGGTGTTGGCATCTCTCAAGCTAGAGAACCTCACTGTGGCTGCACCGGACGTCGGCGGCGTGAAGACGGCTCGATCCTACGCCAAGATGTTGGGCGACGGCGTCGACCTTGCAGTGGTCGACAAACGCCGTCCCAAGCACAACGTGGCTGAAGTGATGAACATCATCGGTGATGTCCGCGGACGGAACATCATCATCGTCGACGACCTGATCGACACGGGTTCAACCTTCGTCAAGTGTGCCGAAGCCATCAAGGCAGCGGGTGCCAACCAGATCGTTGGCATCTGCACTCACCCGGTCTTCAGTAGTGAAGCGGTGAACAAGATCGTGGCGTCGGAGGCGATCTCGAAGTTGTTCGTGACAGACACGATCCCACTTCGGGACCATCATCCCAAGATCGAAGTGATCAGCGTGGCCACTCTCTTCGCAGAAGCGATCCTGAGGACCCACGAGAATCAGTCGATCAGTTCGTTGTTCGATAAGATCCAAAATTGACCTTCAATTCAATCCGATAAGGTGCTCTCATGAGCCAAGTCACTCTCAAGGCCACCAAGCGTGAGCCGGGCAAGCAAACCGCCAAGGCCATCCGTCGTAACGGCAGCGTGCCGGGCGTGTATTATGCCAAGAACCAGGACCCGGTCCACTTCTCCGTCCAGACCCTCGATCTGCGTCCGGTCGTCTACACGGCCGAAGCCAAGATGATCAATCTTGTTGTTGAGGGCGCGGCCGGAAAGAGCGCCATCCTCAAGGACATTTCGTTCGACCCGATCACGGATCAGATCCTCCACATCGACCTGCTCGGTGTTGCTGCTGGCGAAAAGCTCAACGTCGATATCCCGCTCCACCTCACCGGCCAAGCTGCCGGCGTGCGTATGGGCGGAATTCTCGAGCACGTCATGCACAAGGCCCACTGTGTGGTCGACCCGACGAAGATGCCGGAGCACATCGACGTCGATGTGACCAACCTCGGCGTCAACCAGTCGATCCACATCTCCGACCTCAACATCCCGGGTGTCGAGTTCACGGATCGTCCGGATGCCGTCATCGTGGCCTGCGTCCCGCCGAAGACCGGTGGCGACACGGCCGACCTCACGCAGGGCGAGCCGAAGCTGGTGGGTGAGGACTAAGCGTAGCGACATCTAGCACAGCGACATCTAGCACAGCGACGTCTAAGTCTGCGACAACTGGCACAGGGACGTCTAGCACAGCGACATCGTAGTCTGCGACAACGAAGTCTGGATTTTTAGAAAAGGTCTTTCTCGAAAGAGGAGGGCCTTTTTTCGTTGTAACGTAATTCGGTAACGTGACTTATAGCGCTATCAGTTCATCGTCTGTTCGTTATCTGCGTAGGAGTGTGTTGTGTTGTATAGGATCGTTCTTGCATCGAGTGCCGTCGTCCTTGTTGGATGCGGCAGCAGTCGGATCAATTCCGATGTTAATGCCCATCAAGCCATGAAGGATCGGTCACGCAGTGAACGGTCCGTGATCGTGTCGATGGACACCGTCTTCAATGCCGGTGAACCATATGCAGTGTTGTCTGTAGGGGGTGTGAGCACATTTGCTGAGACCTATACCTTTTCTACGCTGACGGGTGAGAAGGCCATCGAGGTGATGCCTGACAAAGGCGGGGTTGACGGAACGACCAAACACCGCTACACATTTTTCGGAACAAGCAGCGGCATGGTGGCATGGGATGATTTTTCGATGTCGACCATTTCTGTGTGCGAGACCGTCGTCAATGAGAATCTGATGAATGCCACGGGCCTTCGCAGCGTGGATGTAGGAAACTTTGTTCGTAAGCATCCACGTCCTGCCCCCTTCAATCCGGGTGCTCTCAAGGTCAAGCGGGAGATGACGGGTAAGATCACGGTGAAAGAAGACATCAACAAGGGAACGATATCGCAGGGTGAGAAACAGATCGGCGCATTCACCTCCGGAACCGAATCGAACGATAAAGCCCAATTCACGAATACGTGGTACGATGTGACCTTCATGAACGGTACGAAGTGTGCTCGTGTCCGCATTCCATGGGACAAGCAGACACGTCAGAAGAACCTTGTGATGGAAGTCACTACTGAATACGATGGCCTTACGACCAAGGTGAACATCGACGCAAGCAACGCCGATTGGTCGATCGATAGTTTCAAGCAGGCCATCAGCTATCTCGTTGAGAAGGGATACCTGTAGGTGCCAAGTGCCAGGTGCCAAGTGCCAAGTGCCAGGTGCCAAGTGCCAAGTGCCAGGTGCCAAGTGCCAAGTGCCAGGTGCCAAGTGTTTACCGCTGGATGAGCACTCGTGATGAGCGGGTGCCATCAGCTGTTGTGAGCACCACTGTATATGCACCTGACGGTATGTTCTCTGTTGCGAACGGTACCGGGATCTGGTTCGCCCCCTGAGAGATCGTGATGTTGCGTAATTCCAAGACGGTGCGTCCATCATCGCCGAGAACGTTCAGTGATGCGATCATTGGTCTTAAGCTGTTGACATAGACCGTGAAGGACTCACGTGCGGGTATGGGGCCGATGCCGTCGATGCGAATAGTAGTGTCGTTGATCGAGCAGAGTCCGAATGCTGAAGGACGATCGAGCAGTTCACACATCTCTTTTGCGGTGAGCTCTTGTTCGATGGAGGCATATAGCGCTTCAAACTCCGGCTGGACGAAGGCACGGATGTGATCGGGCAAGGCGTCAAGCGTTTGCTGGGTGGGTAGGTACCAGTTGAACAAGACGAGCCGACGTTCTTCACCATTCCAATCCGGGCGACTTGCCCACGGCGTTTCGATCCTCAGTCCAAGCATCAGCCGGGAAACGGGAACGAACATGCTGCCTTCCTTGATGCCATAGTAGGGCAGGGAATCGATAGGGATGCGAGCTGCTGCCGCCGAGGCGATGGCTTCGCTGGCGAACGTCTTTGCCTTAGGATATCGATCTAACCAGTCGTTCTGGTTTTGAGGTGCAGCGGAGCCGATCGTGTACATATTGGAGATGTGGATGATCGTATCTCGAGGTCCTCTAAAGTGCACCTCACTCAATGAGGCTTCGGGGTATAGTCGAACGTTTCGAAACGTCTCTGTTTCGATGAAAAGCATGTTTGTGAAGAAAGGCCATGGCTGATCTTCTCGCGTAGGTCGCTGAAATGTCGTGCGTTCTCTGTCGATCGTGTGTGCAAACGCTCTGCACCGTATGCTGACAGGGTCCTTAATGACGGCGAAGTTCATCAGACTCGCAGAATCAAGATCAAGAACGGGCTGACCGATCACACCATCGATCTTGACCAAAGCGATCGTTGATGCCCTCACAGGCATGACCACTGTTCGCTTTGTTGGCTTGTTCGGATGAAACTCTGAATAACATCTCGAAACGGCATCTTCAAAACGCTTCGGTAGTGACTTTAGCACCGCATCCGTCGGCATGAACTCGATCTGTGTTCGTTGATCACTGCCCGGCGTGTGTACTTGAATCATGATAGGCTTGCGATCTCGACGAAGAGTTGCAGATGGCATCATCGCAAGCATACCACCGTGAGGAGCCACGGCATGGTATAATGACGGCCTTGCCTGCATCAGTGCTCCCAGTAACGAATCTTGCAGATCCGTTCGAACCAGTGCCGGATAGATCATCGCTGACGGTGCGATATAGTTACCCTTGATCGAATACACACGAATCGGCGATTGGTGATCAAGCGTGGTGCCGTCAAACGATAAGGCCTTGATACTATCAACTCTGCCAGGAAATGATCGTGAGGACCAATGAAAGAGGGCTGCGGTATCGGAAAGTTGAGCAGAGTCTAAGCCAAGTGTTCTGGCGATATCGGGATCTTCCACAACCAACGATTGCATCGGAACGATCACGGTATCGCCGATCCTTGTGATCCCAAACTCGGCCAACTCCTCATCGGTCAGACTCAACACCAGGATCGAGCGTGGATCAAGTGTGGCGTGTGATGTGGTTGATGTTGCGACGACTGTGTCCTCTGTAGTCACAACGGCCACTGGCTCTCTTTGCTGCACCTTGCTGGTGATCGACGAAGCCACACGCTTATCATCGTTGACATCAACAGAAGAGTGCAACAAGTACCACACGCTCATCATGACAACTGACAGTGCCAACAACCACCAAAACGGTTGCGAGTGCTTCCTGTCAGATATGATATCTGCATCACTGACCAATGTCGGTGTGACGGACGCCGATCGCAAGTTCATCAGTGCACGATCAAGTCGTTCGTTATTCATGATCTACCTCTCGCAAAAGTGTTCGCAGTCGGTCACGTCCGCGTTTGACGCGCATCTTCACGGCCGATACACCGATGCCCAACTCGCGGGCAATGTCCTGCAGCGGCCACCCCTCGATCTCGGCAAGCACCACGGCTATGCGCTCAAGGTCGGGCAGTTGGGCAATGGCATCACGCACCAGTTGCACGTCCGTCACCTCTTCCGGACTTAGATAGGAGGGGGCGACCAGTTCGTCTAAGGTCCCGCGAACAAATCGCTCTTCTCTTCGCGCTCCGTTGCGATGTGCCCGCAACACCGCCGTGATGCAATACGCTCTCAGCGCTTCCGATGTACCGATCTTCTTCCAAGCACGCAACGCACTGTAGACCGCCTCACAGACCAGATCCTTCGCTCGGTCGCGGTCGCGCTCCAGAAACAACGCAAAACGCTCCACATCCCGCTGAACAGAATGAAAGGCCTCAAGGAATGGTTCGTGCGTGCTCACATGCTACAAATGTCGCGATCCCATGTTTGGTCACAGGGAACAGGGAACAGGGAACAGGCAACTGGGAACTGGGAACTGGGAACTGGCACCCCCTCTCGAACTCGAGAGGGGGCCGGGGGGTGAGG
>CAYXQJ010000004.1:155858-185545 GCA_964467455.1 uncultured Hyphomicrobiales bacterium
GGGAACTGGGAACTGGCACCCCCTCTCGAACTCGAGAGGGGGCCGGGGGGTGAGGTCTAAGAAGTTCACTGGGAACGGGGGAACCGGGAACAGGGAACTGGCACCCCCTCTCGAACTCGAGAGGGGGCCGGGGGGTGAGGTGTCAGCGAGCGAGCGGAGCGAGGAAACAAAAAAAAAGCCCGAAGTCACACTCCAGGCTTGAGCATCTAGCGCGGCAATCAGGGGAGAGAGTACCGCTCAACTCATCACAAATATAGTCAACCCTTGTCGATCCAGCGTCCGTCTGTTTTGATGATGTCGATCAATTCGGTGACGGCCTCGGCCGTGGGGACGTTGCGCTTGACGATGTCCTGGCCACGATAGAGCGTGATGCGCTCCGGACCGCTGCCGACGTAGCCGTAGTCGGCGTCGGCCATCTCTCCCGGACCATTGACGATGCAGCCCATGATGCCGATCTTGACACCCTTGAGGTGGTCCGTCACCGAGCGGATCATCGACGTGGTCTCCTGCAGGTCAAACAACGTCCGCCCACAGCTCGGACAGCTGATGTACTCGGTCTTGGTCATCCGCAACCGTGTGGCCTGCAACAATCCAAAACTGAGCCGCGTGCTGAACGCGAGTCGCTCTTGTTCGTTGATGGAAGGGGCGTCCACAGCGATCATCACGCCGTCACCACAACCATCTGCCAAGATCGATCCAACATCGGTACAGGCACACAATAGGTCGGCATCCAGATCAGCACCGTGATACGTCGCCGAGATAATGACCGGCGCACGTAATCCAACATCATTCATCCGACGATACAGATCGCGAAACTCACGATACGGACGATCACTCACACCACGCACGATCAAGACGAGACCGGGGATCGATGCAACATCGTTCAACACATCGGACGTAAGGTCTTGAGTCGTGCACTCGAAAATGTTTAGCACTGCATGCAATTGGAGTTCGGACGATGGACGCTGGACGATGGACGAGAGAGGGACTGCGTATAACTTGTCGCTATGACCTAACCACACCTCTTCATCCAAGATCTGCCTGATGCCCGTCGGTGGCATGAAGGGCAACGGTGTTGCGCCCATGATAACGAACTCTGCCGCTTGATCGGTCATCGTCCACTTGTCGGTGACGGCATCGTAGAAGTGTCCGATGCCGGCAAGGTCGTGCTCAGAAGCGATGGTCACACCGCGCAGGTCGGCAATGACGCGGGGGACGTGCTCGCCCCCTATCATGGCGACGTGTTGACTGTGTGTGCGATGATAGTGCAGATTGATCGGAGCAGGCGTTGTGTTGGACGAAGTGTGTCCGCCGAGGTGCGTGTCGAACCGTGCTGCAAGTGCTTTGGCGACGGGGATCTCGGCTTCGGGCTCCTCGGTGAGGGAAACGCGGATGGTATCGCCCAAACCGTCTTCCAACAAGGTGCCGATGCCGACGCCACTTTTTACGCGGCCGTCTTCACCATCACCGGCCTCGGTGACACCGAGATGGAGAGGATAGGGTTGGAGGTTCTCTTCTTGCAGGCGTTTGACGAGGAGTCGGTACGCTTCGATCATGACGATCGGATTGCTCGACTTCATCGACAACACAATGTTGGTGTACTGCTCATCTTCGGCGATGCGCAAGAACTCCAACGCACTCTCTACCATGCCGGCAGGGTTGTCGCCATACCGATTGACGATGCGATCCGACAATGAACCGTGATTGGTGCCAATACGCATCGCCGTTCCGTGTTCTTTGCAGATGCGTACAAGCGGCGTAAAGCGCTCACGGATACGATCAAGCTCGGCAGCATATTCAACGTCGGTGTAGTCTTTGACGGCGAACTGTTTTTTGTCGACGTAGTTGCCGGGATTGATCCGCACCTTCTCAACGATGCGGGCTGCGATCTCGGCCGCATTTGGTGTGTAATGGATGTCGGCTACGAGCGGTGTGGTGTAGCCCCGCTCGCGCAGTCCGTTACGAATGGCTTCGAGATTTTTTGCTTCCCGCATCGACGGTGCCGTGATGCGCACCAGTTCACAGCCGGCGTCGATCATCCGAATGGATTGTTCGATCGTGGCCGGCGTATCCATCGTATTCGTCGTTGTCATGGACTGAACACGGATCGGATGGTCGGACCCCATCCACAGATCTCCGATGCGGACCTGGATCGTTTGACGTCGCATTAAAGCTGTCGGCTTACTTGATAGAGGATGTTCTTTTCGCGATCGGAGAGACTATGATATCCCGCCTGTGAGATCTTGTCCAAGATCGCATCGATCTGTTCCTGCGAGATCCGCTCACCGTCCACCACAAACCGCGTCGGCGTGTGGGTTGGTTCCTCTTCTTCGATAGGGGGCGTTACAGGATACACTGTTGCCCGTGGACGTGGTACATCTCGGTAGGAGACATCCACAAAGTCCGGCTCGTTGACGTACATCGACGACCGGCCATGACCCTTGCGGTCGATCCAACGGAATAGCGGCTCACCGAACTTCAGCAGCAAGAAGCCGCCGAGGGCGCCGCCAAGGTGGGCGAAGTGTGCCACACCGTCGCCGGCATTACTCAAGCCCATGATCAGGTCGATGCCCGCGAAGAGCAACACGAAGATCCGCGCCGGAATGGGGAAGAAGATCGGGAACATCATCACCGGTCGGTCAGGGAAGATCATGCCGAAGGCAAGCAAGACACCCATGATAGAGCCCGAAGCGCCCACGGTCGGCGCGAGGCCGCCGCCGAATAATGGTGTGACGATCAAGTGGACGATACCGGCCGTGATGCCGGCCAGCGTGTAATACGTTGCAAAGCGTCGTGTGCCCCAGATATTCTCCAGCTCCATGCCGAACATCCACAATGCGAGCATGTTGAAGAAGATGTGGGAGAAGCCACCGTGCAGGTATTGATAGGTGATCAGCTGCCATGGCATGAAGCCGTTCTCGACGGGCCAAAGGGCGAACCAATCCATGAAGGCGCGATCAATGGGCATACCTTGGAAGGTCATGCCCATGACGAACATCGACGTAAACAAATAGATCCCGATGTTGGCGAACAACAGGAACTTGATGAAGGGCGGGAAGAGTCGTGGCATGAAGGTTATCGATCCAGTGCTGCAACGCCTGGCAGGACCTTGCCTTCGAGGAATTCCAAGGAGGCACCGCCGCCAGTTGAAACGTGGCTGACGTTCGACGCTTGACCGAATTGCGCGATCGCGGCGGCAGAGTCGCCCCCGCCAACGATCGTGATGGCGCCGTTCGCCGTTGCCGCCGCCATGGCATCGGCCACAGCCATGGTGCCATTGGCAAAGTTGGCCATCTCAAACACGCCCATCGGACCATTCCAGACCACCGTGCCGGCCGACGTGATCACGTCGGCATAATGTGCCGCCGTTGCCGGCCCGATGTCGAGGCCCATCCAGCCGTCTTCAATGGCATCCACGCCGACGGCCTTGCGCTGGGCGTCGTTGTTGAAGGCGTCGGCCACGACGGTGTCGGTAGGCAGGACGAGGTTGACGTTGTTTGCCTGGGCATTGGTCAAGATCTCGCGTGCAAGCTCCAGACGGTCTTCTTCGACGAGCGAAGAGCCGACGTTGTTGCCTTGCGCCTTGAGGAAGGTGAACATCATGCCCCCTCCGATCAAGATCGTATCACACGACTTCATGAGCGACGAGATGACGTCGATCTTGCCGGAGATCTTCGAGCCACCCATGACGCTCACGAGCGGACGTTTGGGGTTGGCCAGGGCCTTGCCAAGGTAGTCGAGCTCACGCTGGAGCAGCAGGCCGCTACAGACGGTGTCGAAGAGGTGGGCAACGCCGGCTGTGCTGGCATGGGCACGGTGGGCCGTACCGAAGGCATCGTTGCAATAGAGGTCGCCGAGTGCGGCAAGCTGCTTGCAGAAGACGTCATCGTTCGCTTCTTCTTCGCCGTAGAAGCGAAGGTTCTCGAGAAGCACGACGTCGCCCGGCTTGGCGGCGTTGACCACGGAAGCCGCGGCGTCGCCGATGCAGTCTTCGGCGAAGTGCACGGTGACCGCACCACCCAACAACGAGGCAAGGTGGGCGGCCACCGGTGCGAGAGAATATTTCATCTTGCGTTCGCCCTTGGGGCGACCGAGGTGCGACATCAACACGGCGATACCGCCGCGGTCGATGATGCTGCGCACGGTCGGCAACGCCGACGTGATGCGGATGTCATCGGTGATGGCACCGGTGTCATCTTGCGGGACGTTGAAATCGACACGCGTCAGCACGCGCTTTCCGGCAACGTCGATGTCGGCGATCGAACGGATCACTTCGACACCTTCACCAGAAGGTCGACGATGCGGTTGGAATAGCCCCATTCATTATCGTACCAGCCCACGACCTTGACTGTGTTACCTTGGACCATGGTGAGCTTGGAATCGAAGATGCAGGAGTGGGCATTGCCGACGATGTCGGAGGAGACCAACGGATCGGACGAATATTCAAGGATGCCCTTGAGCGGTCCGTCGGCAGCGGCCTTGAAGGCAGCGTTGATCTCATCCTTGCTAGCTTCTGTTTTGAGCACGGCCGTGAGGTCCGTTACCGAACCATCCGGTACAGGTACGCGGAAAGCCAAGCCATCAAGACGACCCTTCATCTCGGGGATCACTTCCGACACGGCCTTTGCAGCACCGGTTGTGGTGGGGATGATGTTGACGGCGGCGGCACGAGCACGACGCAGGTCTTTGTGCGGAAGGTCGAGGATGTTTTGATCGTTCGTGTAGGCGTGGACCGTCGTCATGTAGCCGCGTTCCAGACCGAACGTATCGTTGAGGATCTTCACCATCGGCGCAAGGCAGTTCGTGGTGCACGATGCATTCGACATCGTCTTCTCGTTGCCGGTGAGGATGGCATCGTTGACGCCAAGCACGACCGTTGCATCAAGTGTATCTTTTGCCGGTGCGGTGAGGATCACCTTCTTGGCATGCTTGAGGTGTTGTTCGAGTTGTTCCTTCGACGTGAACACGCCCGTTGATTCGATGACGAGATCAAGGTCGGACCACGGAAGGTTGGCGATCTGCTTTTCAGCCGAGATCGCAATGCTGTCGCCGTTGACGATCAGATTCGACCCATCGACCGACACGGTCCCGTTGAATTTGCCGTGTGCCGAGTCATACTTGAGCAAGTGTGCCAAGGTAGCTGCATCGGTGAGGTCGTTGATGCCGACGATGTCGACGTCAAGTCCGCGATTCTTGATGGCACGAAACACCAGACGTCCGATACGTCCAAAACCGTTGATGGCAATACGAATGGCCATGGTAGGTCGATCCTGAAGAAGAGTGGGGGAATTGCTGTCAGAGCCACAAAAATACGGACAATCAGGCTTGCGCCTTAGATCTTAGGGCAACTAAGACCGGCACTTTGGCCTGTCATGGCTATTTTCCCCGCGGTAGATCCCGGCCATGAGGAGCAAACGATGAAGCACCTTCTTTGCTTGATGATGCTGTGTACTGCAGTCGTTGCGGCCGGTGCACAGACCAGACTTGTCATCCAGACCAGCCACACGGCGCGGGTCAATGCCATTGCCGTCGACAATTCGCGAACGATCGTCGCCACGGCCTCCAACGACCACACCATCCGACTCTGGAAGATGTCAGCGCCCGCCCTCGGCACCGTCTTGCGCGTCTTCAGCGGCCACGGCGGCTTCGTTACCGGCATCGCCTTCAACGTCAACGACGAACAGCAACTTGCCAGTTGTGCCACCGATCGCACGATCCGCTTATGGCATCTTGAAAAGGGGCAAGCACAACGTATCGATCTGGAGACACCGGCATCCTGTGTGGCCTATCAACCGCGCAGCAACATTCTTGTGGCCGGCATGTCCCACGAAGCACGCATCGAGTTCTATGATGCCAACACCGGTGCCAAGACCGACCGTCCCGTTGAAGTGTCGGCACCTGTGCGATCGATCGCCTATACGCGTGACGGCAGCAAGATCTTGTGCGGATTGCACGACGGAGCGGTGGAAGTGCTCGACAGCCGCACAAAACAACGGATCGCCTTGCAGCGTGCCGGCTCGACACCGATCGTGTTGGTCGCTGAGACGCCAACGTGTCTCGTCGCCGTAGCAGAAGAGGGATCGTGCACGGAGATCCGTGGGACAACCTTCGACAAGGTCAACACCTACACCATCGGCATCCGCACCTACGTGCGCCAGGCATCTATGACGGCACAGGGTGACACGATCCTGATCGCGACTGCCAACGAAAGAGTACTGCGACTTCCGATCGGTAAGACTGATCGTGAGGTCATACCGTTCGAGGCAAAAGGTCTTGACGTAGTGGCGCAGAACGCCGATGGAATGTTGATGGTCTACGGCGAGGAATGGGCGCAACAATATACGTGGTGGATTCAGCCGGCACGCTTCATCCCCTTCACCAAGGTGCCGTCCACCTCTCGTATCATCACCAGAGTGGCGTTCTCACCGGCCGGAGACCTTTGTGCCGTGGGCGATAATCTTGGTAACGTTTCGATCTACGGACTGCGTCGCCCCTTTCACGTCAACTTTGGAGATCTCGGCGTGAACGGGATCCGTGCTCTTGCGTGGACGATCGATGGCAAGCGTCTGTTCGTTGGTGGTTTTGGACGCGTGATGGCGGCTGAGATCGACGTTGATTCGATGTCGGTGGTACACACCTATGCCGGTGAAGGTGTGGTCACATCGTTCTTGCAGGTGGCAGCAGGTACGATGACCTTTGTTGAGGAAAATCTCAAGCAGGTGCAGCGGATGTCCTTCGATTCGGCGGGAGTGATGTCGCACGTTACGGTGCGCTCCGCCTCGATCGGTGCGAGTGCACCTATCGGTATTCGGAACGTGACGTTGTGGACTGACAGTGTGCGCATTGGAAGTATGGAAGACATGGTGATCGAGACGTCACGCGTGCGGTTACCAAAAGGCACCATCAGCGCTATCGGCTGCGGTGATGCCCAGGCAGATGTTGTGATCGGCACGGCCGAGGGATCACTTGCCGTCTATGACTTGAACAAGGATTCGTTGTTGGCAATGATCGACGCGGCCCATGATGGAGAGATCACTTCGGTCCTCGTCGCAGGGAATATGGTAGCGACAGGATCGGCGGACGGTACTGTAAAGGTCTGGACACGAGACTCACTCCACCTGAAGTATACCTGGCGTGAGCACGACGGTGAAGTTCGGTTCGTGACACTTTCGCCCAATGGTGCCATGATCGCATCTGCTTCCAACGATGGCACCGTGGTGATCCGTGAAGTAGGCAACAAGGTCGTCCGCATCTTGCCGATGGGTGAGGATTGGATCGCCGTCGACCAGAACGATCGGTTTGACGGAACGGTGAACGGTCGATCGATGATCAAAGCGGTGCGCGGAATCAACATCGTCGAGCTGGAAGGGTATGAAGACGAGTATCTCCAGCCCGGCATCCTCACGGGATTTGGTCCGGGTGCTCTTCAACTCGTGGCTCCGCGCAGGATCATGGTCGAAGACCAGCCACCGTCCGTACGTTTCGAACCGCGCGGTGAGTCGGGTGCGGTGCGCACAACAACGTATCAGGCCCATGCGATGGTGAAGGTGTCGACGCCAACCACCGTCAAGGTGCGATTCTACAACAACGACAAGGTGGTCTCACTGCAAACGTTCGACGTCGACTCCGGCGTGCGCCACGTCTCGGCAGACATGACGTTGTCGGCCGGACCGAATGCGCTGCGTGTGTCCGTCGAAGCGTTGAGCGGAGCGATGGTCTCAGACACCATGACCGTCGACGCCGAGATCACACGTCCTCGGAGGTCGCGACTGTGGCTGGTCGCCATTGGCATCGACTCCTACCGCAATCCGGCGATGGATCTGCAATGCGCCGTCAATGATGCCGATGCCGTGTATCGGCGCATCGGCAGCGGCAAGAATGCCGCCTATCAAGATCAAGAAACAACGCTCATCACTAACGGTTCGGCAACACTCGACGAGATCCGTGAGACGTTCGAAGAAGTGATCCGTGAAGCAGAGATCAACGATGCTTTCGTGTTCTATTATGCCGGCCGTGGTAGCGTTCTGCGACAAGGTCCATTCAAACAGTTCGCCTTCGTTCTGCATGACGTTCTCAATGCGAACGATCCCAACACGCTAGCCAAGGAATCGCTGACTTCCGACACGTTGCGAGCGTGGTTGATGCGCATTCCGTGTCTGCGGCAGGCCGTGATCATCGACGCTTGTTATTCGGGCGAGGTGGCACTCACACCGTCAGAGATCGACAACGCTCGCCTCATAACATCGCTGCAACGCAGCACCGGTGCGACGGTGATCGCCTGCGTATCGCCCAATACCAAGACGAAAGAACAACTCTCGATCAAACACGGCCTGTTCACGCACACTCTCCTTGAAGGTCTGGAAGGGGGCGCTCGTGATCCAGATGGGGAAGTGACCATCCTCAGCTTAGCCAACTATTTGACGAAGTCTGTTCCCAGAAACTATCTTAAGTTCTCGCAAGAGCCAAACTACCCTGTCGTCCGATTCGAGGGGGCCGCCAGGTCCTTCACCATTTGGAGGCCATAACATCATGAATGTCCGACAACGATCTCTTCTCGTGTGTGTTTCGTTGTTCTGTGTATCAGTTACCGCAGATGCGCAGTGGAAGATCGAGTTCGACTCGACGTATGGCCGAGACGGAAAGTCGGTTGATGCAACCGCGGCTGCCTCAGCAAGTTCGGTTCACCCTCACAAGGTCGTGATCGCAGATGATGGTTCAGCATTTATCATCCGTGAGTTCGACTCGCCGGATACGACCCGGCTCGTGGGACGTGTGCTGAACAACGGTCACGCGGATCCGGGATTTGACGAAGATGGGATGATTGCGCTGGATAAGTTGCTTACAACAGCGTCCTATGTGCTGGCTCCCAACGATGGACTGTGGTTCTCTGCAAGCAGAGCAGGTAGACTTGAATTGTGGAAGGTTGACCTTCGTGGACGCCTTGGATCGACTCCATATTGGCAGGATACAGCGATACAAATGTCGAACAAGATCTTGGGTAAGCGTGGTGAGGACACGCTTGTAATGTGGAGCAATCGCTGGGCCGACCCAGAGTCCCCGCAATTCATTCGCTATGTTGTTCCGGATGGCGTCAACCCATCGTACGATGCCTTCATTCCCTACGAGGCCAGCCCGATCGAGATCTCGCTTGACGAAGCAAGGATGGATTCCAAAGGCCGGATCATGGCTTTTGGTAACGTGTCGGATCGGTCCTACGCCATTGCACGATATACCGAAGCCGGCATCTTGGACGTAAAGTTTGGTAATGCCATGGGACTGGCTGTGTTTGAAAAGTCTCCGAATGACGGAGTCTTGTGGATGGATGTTCTGTCATTGAAGATGGGTGGATATGTGATCGTGATGCCGATCTTCGAGCGAAAGGGTAACGCACACGACTACTTTGTTCGTTTGCTCAAGATCACTGAAGATGGAGACCCTGTGTCGACATTCGGCGTGGATGGAGTATTGGACATCCGCGGTTCACAGATGACCTCACGCGGTATCGTTGAGTGCCCCAACGGCGACCTGTTATTCGCTTCGTTTGGTACGTATGCTTACTCTCACTTGTATCAGATCAGACCGGATGGCACGTTCATTCCGAACGCGTACGGCGACTTTGGCATCATCAGTGCCATTCAACTCCTCAAGTTTGATGACGAAGGTCATCTGTACGGGATCTCGGGAGACGCTACGACGGAAAGGTACGTCCTCTCTCGTTTCACCGTTGCTACCGTCACGTCCGTTGATGAGCGTGACCACTCGCCCCTTGAGATCAGCATCGACCAGGGTGTTATTTCGGTGAAGGGGGCGACCGAGCCCGTCACGATCGGCGTGTATTCGTTGCTTGGACAGTGCGTGTTGACGGCGTCATGCGATGCGAACTCTACACTGAACCTTCCTCATGGCGTGTCGGGAACGTACATCGTGAGTGCTTCGTCGGGACGCGAGACCAAGACTGAGATCGTTGTTCTTAGCCCATAGAATAGGGTTAGGGACGCTCATTGTTCGTCCTGCGACAAAGAAGTATTCTGTAGGTTGTCATCAGGAGGAAAAGGTCATGGTTGCACAAAAGATCACAATGCTTACGATCGTCGCTGTCACGATCAGTACCGTTAGTGCATTCGCTCAATGGAAGATCACTCCCGATCCCTCCTATGGCGTGGAGGGCGTTTCCGTTGATGCCTCCGCACTACCCATAACGCAGCAGACCTTTGAAGGCATTTTTGTCCTGGACGATGGATCGGCATATACGGTCCGACCCGGTGTAGTGACGGATACGACCTTGCTGGTGGGACGGATGATGAAGAATGGCCTTCCTGATCCACTGTTCGATCTTGATGGTGTGCTGTCGCTGAACCTTACCTCCGGCGCCGTTGATGCGCTCTTGAACCCACAAGAACTTCTCTGGATTGGAGCCAACCGTGGTGCTCGATACGAACTGTCGGAGATCGATCGACTTGGACGCTTGCGACCTACGCCGTTGTGGCAGGACACGGCCTTGTATACCACGAACACACCGATCAGCATCAAGGACGATGGCACCGTCGTGATGTGGAGTCAGCGCTGGAATCCGAGTGATTCGCCGCTCTACCTACGCTTCACGAAGGTTGGTGGCCTCGTCCCGTCAAGTGATGTCTTTGTACCGTTTCAAACCGAGCCGGTCAACCTCTCGTTGTCGACCATGTTCGTGGATCGCAACGATCGATTTCTTGCCGGTACGAACATCACGCAAAGCTCCTTCGCGATCGCTCGCTTCGATGCGAACGGCCGTCTCGACGAAACGTTTGGCAATGCGCAGGGTCTGCTCGTGATCCCGGTGCCGAGCCCCGGCGCTGCGATCGAAGACGTAGTGTCGCAGCAACGAGGTGGCTACGTGATCGTGTTGCGTCTGTCGGAGAGAGTCGACAATGTGCAAACTCCGTATCTGCGCCTGCTTCGCATTGAGGACGATGGCACCGTAGACGTCACCTTTGGCACGGATGGTCACGTTGACATCCGCGGTTCCAGGATGAGTGCGAACGGTATCGTTGAATGTCCCAACGGTGATCTCCTGTTGGCATCAACCGGCTCGGCAACCACATCGCACGTCTATCAGATCCGATCTGATGGCACGCTGATACCGACTCAGCAGGGTGCATTCGAACTTGTCTCGACCGTTCAACTCCTCCGCATCATCGATGGCCGCTGGCTCTATGGCCTCTCCTATGATGCTTCCACGCAGCGCTACGCCGTCTCACGGTTCTTGTTGGAGACGGTCACGTCCGTTGATGAGCAGTACCACACGCCCCTTGACATCTCGATCGATCATGGTGTGGTGAGCGTGAAGGGGGCGAGCACACCGGTCACGGTCAGCATGTATTCCATGCTTGGCGAGTGTGTGCTGAGACAAGAATGTGCGCCGGGTGCAACGGTTGCGATCCCTTCTACCGTTAGTGGGGCGTACGTTGTGTCCGCGTCCACCGAGAATGCATCCGTGAACAAGATCGTCAGCGTGGTCCGCTGAGCGTCAGAGATCGCCGCGACGTTCGAGGAACTCTTTCCACGCGCCGCGGGTGCCGCCTTTGGAGCGGTGTTTGATGATGGGCTCGGGACGACCTTGGTTGACGGCGTGACAGATCGCAACGGCCAAGGCATCGGTGACGTCGAGGAAGTCCGGCGTCTCTTCGAGTGTAAGGATGGCCTTCACCATGTGACTGACTTGTTGTTTCGAGGCAGCACCGCGTCCGGTGACACTACGCTTGATCTGCATCGGTGTGTATTCGATCGGGTCGAGGCCCGACGATGCACAGGCCAGCATGCTCACACCGCGGGCGTGAGCGAGTTGCACAACGGACTTGACGTTCTTGGCATAGAAGACCATCTCCAACGCGGCAACATCGGGCTTTGTGCGGGTGATCACGGCAGATAGGCGTTCGTGGATCTCAACGAGGCGCTGGGGGAAGCTGGACTTGTGACGTTTGACGTGGATGACACCGAACTCGACGACGGAATAGGTCGTGCCCTCAACGTCGATAACGCCGTAGCCGCAGACTACGCTGCCGGGGTCGATACCAAGGATGCGCATGCCTAGGACAAGGCCTCGACGAGCTCGTCGGCAATGTCGGCATTGTTGAAGACGTTCTGCACATCATCATTGTCATCGAAGGCATCAAGCATCTTCATCAACAGTTTTGCTTGGTCCTTCGTGGTGATCTCGATCGTCGAGTTCGCTTCATAGACCAGCCGCTGTTCCTTCACATCAAGTCCACGCGCAGCGATGTCATTCGCCACGGTACCAAGCACATCGGGATCGCAGTGGAAGAGGGCACCATCGTCGATCATCGCAACGTCATCAGCACCGGCTTCGATCGCGATCTCGAACAACGCCTCTTCGGTCAGAGAGGTCTCAACCTTCAGTTCACCTTTGCGAGTGAAGTTCCAGTTCACGGAATTTGTCTCGCCGAGATTGCCGCCATACTTGGCGAAGGTTGCCCGTACTTCTTGCACGGTGCGGTTGCGATTCTCTGACGTGCATTCAACGATCACGGCAACACCGCCGGGACCGTATCCTTCAAACGTCATGTCTTCGTAGATAGCGCCTTCGATCTCGCCCGTACCGCGCTGGATGGCGCGCTTGATGTTGTCGGCCGGCATGGAGACCGCACGGGCATTTTGAATGGCCATGCGTAAACGCGGGTTGGCGTCAGGGTCGCCCCCTCCTAAACGAGCGGCGACGATGATCTCTTTTGAAGCGCGGGTGAAGAGTTTGCCACGGCGAGCATCAACGACCGCTTTGCGGTGTTTGATGTTCGCCCATTTGGAATGTCCTGCCATGACGCAATTTAAGAGTCAGAGCATCAGTGGTGCTTACTCACCATACAACAGCTCGATCGCCCTCGCATAACATGGCGATGTGCGTAAGGTGGCAGGGTCGCCAACCATCACGAACTGCTGACGTGCTCGTGTGGCGGCCACATTTAGCTTACGGTCGATCTGTCCATGATCGGTGTCGACGTCGGCACGGATCGATGCGAGCTCCGTCGGATCGCTGACGGCCGTCCCATAGACGATCACATCACGCTGGCTTCCTTGAAAGCGTTCCACGGTGTCCACACTGACACGATCACGAAGGTCAGGCGGCAGCAAGGTCAAGATCCGGCGATTCTGCACCCTGAACGGAGTAATGATGCCAACCGTGATCTCTGCCTCTGACGTGTCTGCCTTAGCAATGATCTGCTCCACTAATTCGACGATGCGAGCCGCTTCCGCTTCGGCCTGACGCCCGGCGTCGGATACGGGTACGAACATCGCCCTCGAGGGTAGCAGATCATCCCACAGGGTTGGTGTTGGGTCATCCTGCCACGGGAACAACGTCTCGAGCCGTCCACCATAAAAGGCCGTGGATGCGAAGGCCATGATATCGCGGTGCATCCGACCCTGCTTCGTCAGCGTCCCCAAGACGTGATCCCAGTCGTTGGCTTCCGCACAACGGATCAACCGTTCGAACATCGACATGCCAAGGTTCGTCAGCTTCGTGGGGGCGAGTACGGGGGAGTCGACCTTCAACAGTTCGGGCGACTGAGTGACCACTGCCGGTAGCTGCAGGTGATCGCCGATCATGATGAACCGCTTGGCCCGCGACAACACGCCGATGATCTGCGGTTCCAACACCTGGCCGGCCTCATCCACCACCACTGTGGAAAACTCCCCAAACGACTGGATCTCAGAACCACTGTGCATGGCCTGGACGGTGGAGACGATCACCTTGCATTGCTCGATCCTCTCTCTTAGCTGAGAGGGGGTAAGCAGTTTCATTAACAACGGGATAGCGTTATCCACATGACGTGGGGATATCCCGGAACGCGACCCATGGCGGAGGTACGAACCTAGTGGCAACGCATGGTCAAGCACGTCGCAGATCTCGTTGACGGCGCGGTTCGTGAACGCCAAAATGAGGACGCGCTCTGATGGGGATGTGGATAACTGCAGGATGATGTCGCGAAGGACGGTCGACGTCTTGCCTGTGCCCGGTGGACCTTGGATGAGGAAATAGTCGGAACATGCTACGGCTCGGTCGGCAAGGGTGGAAGGGGGCAGGGAAGGGTGCAAGGGTGAAAGGGTGGAAGGTTGCAAGGGTGCAAGGAGGCCCAGGAGGAGGTGGCGTTTTCTCTCGGGTGCCTGAAGGAACTGGGTGACGCTGGCCCATTGCTGGCGCAGGCCGGAGACCGAGACGTCGGGCTCGATCATCCAGACGGCGTGAGCAAGATCGGTGGGGTGGAGGTGTTTGTTCCGTAGCGACACGGTTATCGTCTGGTCTGTCATGTCACGGATCGCCCCTTTGAACATCTCGACGGCCAAGGAGGCATCGTTGTCGACCTGTGGTTTGATGGAGATCATATCGCCGACGCGGAGCGACCGGTCAGTGATCGCAACCGGTGACCGAAAGAGGAGGTGCATTGTGGATAAGTCCGATCCTTCCTCGTCGAGCGTGAGACCGCCGACGACGTGCGACGACGTCAGCTTTTCACCAAAGGACAGTTTCCACATGCCTGCGGCTGACCTCGCAACATCTTGGCCTGCAAGCTGTTCCCATTGTTCGTTCTGAAGAAATGTCAACCATGCCTGTGCTGCCGTCCGCGAAACAACATCGGCATTTCGGTAGGCATCAGCGAACGACCGTTCGAAGCTTGCCGCCAACCCGGCCGCGCTGAGCGCGGAGCCCGTGAAGCTGCGCAGCACCTGGAAGTTGCGTTGCGAGATCTCGCGCTGTCGGGTCACGATGGCATTGCGCGCCTCGATCACACGACGCTGGAGGTCGGCGATGTCGGCCACCGGACGCAGCGGGTTGGCCTCGGCCGCGACGTACCACAACAGGGACCGGCGCGGGGGCCTGCCGTGCATCTGTTCGTACATCAACGCATAGGCGGCGACCTGGGCGGCATGGTTGGTCCGGACCTTCGACGGTGCTGTGCCGGCCTTCATCTCGATGAGGTCTGTTTCGCCCCCTTCCGTCACCAGGATATCGAACCGACCCTGGAGACCGAGCGACGGAGCGACTACGTGGGGTTCAACGCGGATCTCGGCATCGGACCACCGCGTCCGCATCAGTCGGACGGCGGGGAGGAGGGCGCTGACCCGGGAGGGGACGGCTACACCCTCCACACCTAAGGCGGCGAGGGCAAGTGCATGGTCGGAAAGGCACTTGGCAAGAAGTGCCACATCGTCGATGGAGGGGTCGTTGACGAGGAGATCGAATGCGGTGTTGACCGCCATACCGGCAACGGCAGCGGCGCTGGGCTCGCGAGGGGCGAGGCGACGGAGAATGGCGAGGTCGGGGAGCGTGGCTCCGGGGAACAGGCACTCGGCAACCTCGGTCACGTCGATCACATGGTCGGGGTCGACAACGACCATTTATTCATCCGGTCGAATGTCCTTGATGCGGAGCTGCGGCATTGATGTGCCGTTGAAGAGACTCTCCTCCAGTGTGTAGACCATGGAGAACGGCTTGCCGTTGCTGCAGTCGTTGATCTTATGTCCAAGGTTGAAGCCGATGGCATCGATGGCGAAGTTCTTCTGGAGGGCGCGGAACTTTAGGTGGTTGTTGCCGACGATCTTCACACCATTGGCTGACACAACGTGCCGGGTGTAGAACACCGGTCGATGGTTGCTGTACCCGTACGGTGCAAAACGTCCCAAGTAGTTGATAAAACTTGGAGATAGTTCGTTCAACTGCAGTTCGGTATCAACTTGGATCTCGGGTGTGAGCTCATCTTCGGTGAGCATGAGCGCGGCATTTTCTTCGACGCGACGGCGCAGTTCGGGGATGTTATCCACATTGAGTGACAGGCCTGCGGCATGTTTGTGGCCGCCGAATTCGATCAGCAGGTCTTCGCACAACTTGAGGGCATTGTGGATATCGAAGTCGCGGATCGACCGTGCGGAGCCCTTGGCAGTGCCGTCGATCGTCGTCATCATCACCGTTGGCAGGTGGAATCGTTCTACAAGACGGGAGGCCACGATGCCGATGACGCCGGCATGCCAGTCATGGCTGTGCAGGACGAGGGCTTTGCGCGGCTTTTCGGCCAGCATCGCTTCGGCCTGACGTGCTGCTTGTTCAAACGTTTCTTCGTCGATCGCACGGCGCTTCCGGTTGTCGTGCTCAAGCTCTTGAGCGATCCGGAAGGCATAGAGCTCGTCTTGTTGGATCATCATCTCCACGGCGCGGCGTGGGTCGCCTAACCGTCCGGCCGCATTGATTCGGGGAGCAAGGCCAAAGATGACGCTGGCATTGGTCAGCTGGCCAAGTGTGAGGCCGGCGCAGTCGATCAATCCCTTAAGGCCCGGCCGTGGATGTTCGTTGAGAAGCTTCAGGCCGTGATGGCTCATGATGCGGTTCTCATCGCTCAACGGCGCGATGTCGGCCGCCGAGGCGATGGCGACAAAGTCGAGGTATTGATAGGCGCGCTCCGGTTCGCCGCGTCGATCAAAGATGGCTGAGATCAGCTTGTAGGCGACGCCGCAAGCCGCAAGGTCTTTGAAAGGGTAGGAGCATCCCGGCTTGATCGGGTCGAGAATGGCAAAGGCATTGGGAAGCTCTTCGGCAGCTTGATGGTGGTCGCAGATGATCACGTCAATGCCGAAGGTCGCCGCGTAATCAACGGCCTTTGATGCCGTGATGCCAACATCGACCGTGATGATGACGCGCGCACCGGCGGCCACAGCGCGATCTACGCTCTGCGGAGTAAAGCCGAAGCCTTCGTCGAGACGATTAGGAATGTGATAGTCAGCACGACCTCCGATTCCGGTAACGAAATGGAGCATCATAGCTGCGCTCGATGTGCCGTCCACGTCGTAATCGCCGTGGATCCAGATCAAGTCGTTGTCACGTATGGCCTTCTCGACCCTCTCGACCGCTGCGTCCATCCCGTCCATTAACCACGGTGAGTGGAGTTGGGCTAAGTCAGGATTGAAAAACGTGCTTACGCTGTCGATTGTGTCGAGACCACGCCCCACCAGCACCCGTGCAATGGGTGTTGGGACGTGGAGTTCATGGATCAGATTCTGGACGGCTTCTTCATCGATACTTTCCCGGATATTCCACCGATAGTTCAACGGATTCCTGCTAATTTGAAAACCTAGTGCAAAGGTAATCTCCACAATGCCGGATTCCAAGTGTCGAGTGAAGATGACAGCTACCGGGCCAAGACCCGCCACCGCGCCAAACGCCTGGAGCGGGTACGGACGCGGGTAAAATCCGGTAAGGCATTGTCGGATAAGGCGATACAGGGTACGGTGGTGACCTCCATCGGACCGTCGTGGCTGGTCAGCGTCAAGGGCGATTTTTTCCTCTGCACCGTCAGCGGCATCGTCGACAGTCCCCACACGTCTACCACGATCGTCACCGTCGGCGATGTGGTCTGGTTTGAGCCCGACCCCGAAGCCATTCTCTACGGCCAGCCCACGGGCATGATCGTCAAGGTCGAGGAGCGGATCACGTTGTTGTCACGCCGCGCTGCCGGACGTGCCAAGAAGGAACAGGTCCTCGTCGCCAACGTCGACCAACTGGCCATCGTCGTCGCTGCCGCCCAGCCCGCCTACCACAAACGCCTGATCGACCGCTACTTGATCGCTGCCGACAAAGGCGACCTACGCCCCCTGATCGTCGTCAACAAGGTCGACCTGATCCCGGATGAATATCGTGAGGACCTTACCGAAGACTTCGCCGCCTATTGGGATGATCTCGAGATCCCGGTCTTTTTCCTAAGTGCGCAGACGAGTGAAGGGATCGACGAGCTCCGTCAGGCCGTCATCGGTGCATCGACGCTCATGGCCGGACCTTCCGGAGTAGGGAAGTCGTCACTTATCAATTGTCTTTCCGATGCTCGACTGCGCGTCGGCGAGATCTCGCAGATGTACAGCAAAGGTCGTCACACCACCACGGCCGCCATCGTGATCCCGCTTGCGGAAGGGGGCAGTATTGTCGACTCTCCCGGCATCCGCGAATTCGGTATGTGGGACCTCGACAAAGAAGAGTTGCCATACTACTTTGAAGAGTTCGCCCCCTATCAACATGCGTGCAAGTATCTGCCGTGTTCACATACGCACGAACCCGGATGTGCCGTCAAACAGGCCGTTGAAGAAGGCAAGGTCGACCCCGAGCGGTATGAGTCGTATCTGATCTTGCTCGACGAGATCGACGCCGAAGATCCGCGCCGATAATTCCAATGCCCCTCGTATATTTGTCGTTCCCACAAAAACGCTGCTCTGGGAGAGGTGCGAGAGTGGTTGAATCGGGCGGTCTCGAAAACCGTTATAGGAGCAATCCTATCGAGGGTTCGAATCCCTCCCTCTCCGCAGCAGTTGGGCGAGTGCTGAAATTGGCAGACAGGCGGGTCTCAGAAGCCCGTGTCGGTTACGACGTGTGGGTTCAAGTCCCACCTCGCCCACAAGTGATCATTCACGGCGCACCAACACGAGTGCGCCGTTCGTGTTTATAGGTGTCCGTGGATCTTGGATCGACCATATCGCCTCGGCAACGCACAACGTTCTGGAAGGAGATCGACAACCTCCGGATCCGTCAGGGGGCGAGTGCTGACCTCAAGCACCGATCCACAGAATACACCGGTTCGGTGATCATCAAAGATGCGGCCGATGACCTTCTACACTGGGGCATCACACAATTGGCGCTGTTGCAGGATCGGTTGTATGCTGATAACCGACATAGTCTGTTGATCGTCCTCCAAGCCATGGATGCCGCCGGCAAGGACGGCGCCGTCAAACACATCACGTCCGGTTTGAATCCACAGGGAGTCAAGGTCACGTCCTTCAAGCGGCCATCCGAGGAAGAACTCGACCACGACTTCTTATGGCGTCATTACAAGGCACTCCCGCCGCGTGGAGAGATCGGCATCTTCAACCGATCACACTACGAGAACGTCTTGGTCAGCCGCGTTCATCCAGAACTCGTCCTCGCAGAGAACCTTCCGAGTGTCCGTTCCTTGCGCGATGTCAATGCTTCGTTTTGGAAGGAACGATTTCACATCATCCGACAGTTTGAAAATATCGCTGCCGCGAACGGAACCGTCATCCTGAAGTTTTATCTCCATATCAGCAAAGCCGAACAACGTCGACGCCTCATCGCCCGCATCGACGATGCCGACAAGAATTGGAAGTTCAACGCTGCCGACGTTGAAGAACGACGCTACTGGAAGAAGTACGTCCAGGCCTACGAAGAAGCGATCACGGCAACATCAACGGAGCATGCGCCATGGTTCGTGATCCCCGCCGACAACAAGTGGTATGCTCGGATCGCCATGGCTGCCGTCATCTACCGTCATCTTGATCGCCTCGGACTTGAATACCCCAAGGTCACCGCTGCCCAACGTAAACAGCTGCTCAAGGCACGCACCTTTCTTGAAGGGGGCAGGTGATGCGTTACACACTCATTGCCCTCATCATCGTTTCCTCGCTGGCGCTCGGAATGACACCCTTTAGGTCGCCCGTAGGGTCGCCTGAAAGGTCGCACGACAGTGTCATGTATACACTACAGGTGCGCATGGCGAAGTACCATGTGATCCTGCCATCGGAGATGAAGCCGGCGCAGACCTTTCCGGCCGTCTTGGTCTTGCACGGTAATGGCCACACGCCGGAGTTCATGATGCAGTGGGTCCGGTCGATGAAACTGGATTCCGTGATCTTCATTTTCCCGGAAGCCCCCTATCCAAAGTATGACGAGATCATTGCGACAAAGAAGGTCAAGCTGAGTGCATCGGGGGAGGGTATCGGCATGCCCGATTCGCTGATGTCGGAGGTGGTGAAGGCCTCGGCGGCCTGGTATCATGATGCCTTGACGGATGCGTCGGCACGGCTGCCGATCTCGAAGGTCAAGCCCATTGTGCTGGGATTCAGTCAGGGTGGGTTCTACTCCTATGTGCTGGCAACGCGCTATCCGTGGACCTTCCAGAGTGTGGTCTCGGTCTGTGCCAGCATGTACGACTACGGGCATGCCGTGGAGCACTTTGACGACCTCGCCAAGTACGGGATCGATGTGCTGATCACGCATGGTCGGCAGGACACGACGGTGCGGTTCCAAACGGGTGAGCTCATCAAGGCGGCATTGGAACGGAATAACGTCTCCCACACGTTCCTGCCCTTCGATGGAGGGCACTGGCCGACCCCGGAAGTATCGGAGCAGATCGCTGCCTACATCCGCCAACGTCTTCGATAAATTTTTCGGTAATTTCACAGCATGAATCAGATCTCCGTTACCAACACGTCGACCATCGAACGTGTCCAAAAGCTGCGTCAGAACAAGATCCTTCGCGAGGTCCAGGACAAGGACACCGTGGCCATGTTCGAGGATCCGCTTGAGAACGATATGGTCTTGAACATGGGACCACAGCATCCGGCCACCCACGGGGTGTTGCGGGTGTTGCTGCGCCTTGACGGCGAGACCGTGGTGAAGTGTGTACCGGAGCTCGGATACCTGCACCGTGGTTTCGAGAAGTTGGCGGAGAACTCAACGTTCCATGAGTTCATTCCGCACACGGACCGACTCGACTACATCTCGCCGATGTCGAACAACGTCGCCTACTGCATGGCCGTTGAAAAGGCCTGCGGCATCGACGTTCCGGAGCGTGCTATTTGGGTGCGGATGTTGGTCAGCGAGATGGCGCGCATCTCCAACCACCTCCTCGCCATGGGCGCCACGGCGATGGACGTGGGAGCCATGACGGTCTTCCTCTGGACGTTCACCGAACGCGAAAAACAGTACGACCTTTTTGAACGCATCTGTGGTGCACGATTCACGACGTCCTTTGCACGTATTGGTGGTGTTGCCAACGACATCCCCGATGACGTGATGCGCGATGTGCGGGCATGGCTGAACGATCTACCGGACCGTATGATGGACGTGCAAAAACTTGTCAACCGCAACCGCATCTTCATCGATCGTATGGCCGGCGTCGGCCACATCACGGCGGAGAAGGCCATTGCCCTTGGTCTGACCGGTCCGACCTTGCGCGGCTCCGGTGTCGCCCGCGACCTGCGTCGCGACGAGCCGTACATGTATTACGATCAGATGGACTTCGACGTCATCACGCGTAATGATGGTGACTGTTATTCACGCTACATGTGCCGTAATGCCGAGATCTGGGAATCGATGAAGATCTGTCATCAGATCTTGGACAAGCTCGAGACCACACCGCGTACGCCGGTCCTCAACGAGGACGATCCCCGCAACGTGATGGCCCGCAAGCAGCAGGTCTACACGAAGATGGAAGAGCTGATCAACGACTTCATGTTGGTCAACTTCGGTCAGCAGCCGCCGGTCGGCGAGACCTACACGGCCATCGAAGCACCGAAGGGTGAACTCGGCTTCTTCATCAGCAGCAACGGTACCGGTCATCCATGGAAGATGAAGGTCCGTTCGCCATCATCGTCCAACCTCCAAGCCTTGAAGTTCATGGCCGAAGGCGCCATGGTCTCCGACGTGGTGGCGATCATTGGATCGATCGATCCGGTGATGGGTGAAGCGGATAAATAAGCAGCTAGTCGGCTAGAGAGCTAGAGAGGGCTAGATAGCTAGAGGGCTAGATGCCAAATCCTGATACGATACGTGCTGAGAGGGCGGCGCGCCTGGAGGGTGTACTGCGCAAACGTCAGCCGACGCTGACGGTGGTGTTCGAGAATGTGCATGACCCGCACAATGTGAGTGCCGTGATCCGATCATGTGATGCTGTTGGTGTGTTCGAAGTACACGGCATCTATTATGGTCGGACGGAGTTCCCTGACCTTGGCGCGAAGAGTTCCGCGAGTGCGCGGAAGTGGATCGAACAACACCTGCATCAGAGCGTGGAAGAGTGTTATGCGCACCTCCGCGCAAAGGGCTTTCGCATCTTCACCACGCACATGTCCAGCGATGCGGTGAATCTGTACGACATCGACCTGACACAAAAGGTGGCCCTCGTCTTTGGCAATGAACACGATGGCGTGTCCGAAGAAGCCCGCACGCTTGCCGATGGCAACTTCCTCATACCGCAAGTGGGTGTGGTGCAGTCACTCAACATCAGTGTGGCCTGCGCCGTGACGTTATACGAAGCGCTCCGACAGCGGATGGCTGCTGGCATGTACGATGCCGCGCAGTTCGATCCCGAACGACTGGACGTCTTGAAGAACGACTGGTTCAGTCGATAACGATCAGCTTCGTGCTGGCACCAAGCTCTGACACCGTGCGAACCGCATAGACGCCGGAGGAGAATTGCGATCTATCGATCGTGTTGATGTCGGTTTGTGTTGACATCCACACAAGCTGTCCCTGCAGCGTCCACAGCTCCACTCGAATCGGGTTAGCACCAGTCGGTATTGATGGCCGTTCAGATACCGTCGTGACGATAGCTGCTCCCCCCAAGACCGCACGCATGACGGGGATCCACGTTCCTTGGCGATAGGTGTGTTCGCCCCTTGACGTACCTTCGACATCATTGTAGGTGTATGACATTCTCGCCTGATGTCCCACAAAACCGTAGTTAGATCCACCTTGATGTGTAGTCGCAAAAGGAAAGGTTGGAGCGTCTCGTTTATAGTAGGTAAAAAACGTCGTTCTTCTGGTGAGATACCAACTAGGATCTGCGATGGTGTACAGGCCCCATTGTTGTTCATCGGCGACCAAGCACTGAATGGCCGCTCTTGAGGCGGTGGCGCAGAGGTTGAGTGGTTCGGGGCTGTGCTGTATCAAGTGCATCTCATAGAGCCCCGTATCGAGAACAATGCTTGCTGGTAGTTCATAGGTGCAGATCGAATCGAGTTCAATTCCGCGGCTGGTTAGGCCAGGGCGAAACGTGAGTTGAGTGCCGGACACAAGTTCTGCCGAAAAGGAATCGATGACCTTGCGGATCATGACCTCGCATACGGAGTCACGAACACTAGTGCGGTCGAAGGCAAACTGATAGCCGGTCAGTGTGTCGCGTACGTTCAATCGAAACGCCATCGAGATCCCCCAAGGTCCTTTGACAGTTGGATTCCGAATGCCCCCGTATCGGTCAATGCTATCACCTTTGGCAATGGACGAACCGGGGGCAGTGATCCCGAAGTTCGAGCCGACACCAAGTTCGTTCGCTACAACGTGATGTCCTTCAACCTCGTAGTTATCGTATGCAAGTGTCCGCCCTCGACGGATCGGCCTGATCCGGAGTAGTCGATCATTCGCAGGCTCAATGTCTTCGTGTGCAACACCATTCGAGCTGTCGATCACGGCGAACATGTCCAACGTATCGAGATCCCTTGTCAAGACTGACGAAAGATCCACTCCATCCACTTCTGCCCACACTTGCGAGTAGGGGGCAAGCGAATCCACGTGCAGTCGATGTTCAAGAATGGGCGATGTAGCTCCGCGTTGTGAGATCCGGAGCATAACCTTCACGTTCTTCGCCGTCTCTCGTGCGCGATTGGCGACACGTACCCGAAAGGGAAGTGATGTTGTCTGATGATACGGTAAGATCGACCATGAGTTTGGAAGTTCGATCTTCTCGATCACTAGGTCGCGCTGCTGATCGGTCAACAGTCGGTGCTCGGTCACGTCAAACGGATCCTCATCGTCAAAGCTCGTCCTCGCTGTGCCTCTGAGAATGATGCGATACCTGCAGCCTCTTCGATCCTCTTCCGTCTTCGGAAGGAGGTCGTCTGTTACGAGATAGGTGTACGAACGAAAGGCATCGGTGAACTCAGGTAGCCGTATGGAATCTTGCCTAATGGGATACAAGAGTCGAGTCCATCCTGATGATGGTGTGAACCATTCAACAACAAGGGTATCACCGTGCACAGTGTTCCCTTTTGCTACTGGGATCTCCGGTCCACGAAGCGTATCATCGGCCCATCGTCGGTGCGTGTGGCCTGCAGGATACACTCTGCGTGCTCGAAAGGTAACGTCCACCGAGGTTGCAGCACCAATATCCATGACAGGGGATGTGAGCGTGTCCCCGGCAACAACACCGTCGTAGTACCGGCCCGTACCGTCTCTTCGGTCGATCCGTACCGTGTCGGCGCCAAACAAGGCGCACGATGCCTCAAGCATAAGGATGAGCAAGAGGATAACGTTTTTCACGGTGATACTCCTTCACTGAGTTCAACGGCACGTCAGCGTTGATACGACATTGTCAACATACGGAAAAGGACCAAGTACGATGTAAGGGGCGTATATTGACGGCAACTTTCTGGAGGGACCCTTCATGCAGCAACCGTCTGACAAGAAGGCCGTGGCGTCGATCTATGAGGTGATCGCCAATGAACGATCCTACCTCGACGCTCGGCGCAACACCGTGGGCATCGATCCTGATTCGCCCCTTACCGGCATGGCGATCTCCGGTGGAGGGATCCGCAGTGCCACATTTGCCCTGGGCGTACTGCAGTCGATGGCCGAGGCCGACAAGCTGAAGAACGTCGACTACCTCAGCACGGTCTCCGGCGGGGGATATATCGGGAGCTGCATGACGTCGCTGCTGACCGTGACCTCGGCGACCGATCCCAAACAAGCCACGAAGCTCAAAACGGGTCTGGGACCCGGGACCTTTCCGCTCACGAGTCTTGAAGCAGATGAAGGTGAAGAGTTTCAAGGGCTCTCCGGCCGACATCAGATGCACCATCTTCGTCGGGGCGGACGCTACCTCTCCGAACAGATGCGCACGGCATCACGCGCTTTTCAACGTCTGGTCGGTACGTTCACCGGCGGCATGATCCTGCACATCTCGATGTTCGCCATCGGCTACGTTGCCCTCGTATCCGCTGTACATCTTCTCTGTGTGCTGCTGACCGGTTCCGACAGTTTGCTGGAGGCCATGGTAAAACTCGGCTTTCAGCCAACAGCAGTGATCGATGCATACTCTTCCGTTGATGAACTCGTGTTGCGCATAGCTGAACATCTCGGCGCAACCTTCGCCGTGTTTGGTCCGTGGCATAGCGGAGCGTCTCTTTTTACACCGTTTCTGAACGACGGTGGGTTCTTGACCAGTATCGGACTCGGCATCGGTCTCGGCATCCTCGCCGTTGTTGGATGTTGGCCGGTGGTCTCGCCAACGGCCCATGCTCGTGTTGCGATGTTCTTTCGTGCCGATCGAGCCGGACAATCAGCCCGCTCCATGACGGAGCTGCTGTTCTTGCGCACGATCACGATCACGTATGCTGTGTCGGGCCTCATCTTGATGCTGCTCGCACGGCAGTTCCCTACATGGTCGTACTATTCCTCCAACGGCCACGCAGAACTCTACCTCCCAATTCCGATGGCCATTGCCTTCGCTGTGGTCGTCTTGATCGGTGCCGCCATCGTGGAGTCGCGCCTGCGCGACGTTGACGGCCGCCACCGTGTTGTACGCTCCTACTTGGGCACGCTGCGCGGGATGGGCGTGTCGTTCACGCTGCTCTCGATCAGCATTCCCGTGCTCCTCGTCATCCTCCACTCCATCAGCGCCGTGGATGGGGTCACCTTCTCCGTCTCTCTCGTTTCGCTTGCAGTAGGGGGCTCTGTGGCGGCCTCTTCAGAACGCAGCTCCAAGATCATGTCTGCCGTCATGAAATGGCTGCAGAACCACCCGTCGCTGATCTATGGTGGTGCTGCCCTTGCCGTACTCATCCTTCCGTTCGCGGGCTTGTCGCGCTGGTTGATGGATACGGTCTACCTCCACAGCAGTGTGTTCGATGTCGTGGTGATCATGATCATCAGCAGCGGACTACTTGTCCTGCTGACCGTGTTGTTCGACGCGAATCGTCTCTCGCCCTTCCGCTTCTATCGCGACCGTATCGCCGAGGCCTTCCTACGCACACAACGGATCCCCAAGAAAGAAGGCTTCGCCCAAACCATCCGCAGTGACGAAGACCTCAAGCTCAAAGACCTCGGACGCCGGACGATGGACGATGGACGCTCTACGGACGCTGGACGCCGGACGCCGGACGCTCTTCTCGCGCCTTACCATCTCATTACCGCCGCCCTCAACCTTGAGCGTGCGAAAGGACTGTTGCGGGCCGACAGCAAGAGCATTCACTTCTTGTTCTCGCCGCGCTATGTAGGCAGTGATGAGACGGGCTACATCCCAACACCGGACGACGTCACCGTCGGCGATGCCGTGGCTGTCTCCGGCGCTGCCGCCAGCAGTCTTGCCGGGCGATATTCATCGTTTGGACAGCGGTTCTTTTCGGTCTTGTTGAACATTCGCCTCGGACAATGGATCATCAATCCACTATGGCATGTTTCACAGAAGGGGCTGTGGGGTTCAACCGAGATCTGGCTGCCGTATCTGATGCGTGAGGTGCTTGGAAGTGCTGATAGCACACACAAGCGCATCCACGTAAGTGACGGCGGACATACGGGCGACAACCTCGGTCTGCTGCCACTGTTGCAGCGTCAGTGTGCTGTGATCATCGTCATCGATGGAGAACAAGACAAGTCCTACACCTTCGGTTCGTTCAACCATGCGATCCGTCTTGCACTCGTTGAACACGATCATCGTATCGACATCAATCTCGATCCGATCGAGAAAGCCGAACGCAGTGTCGTGGTCGGCACCATCCACTATCGCGGTGGCGCCAAAGGCACGTTGTATTACGTCAAGTCATCGGTGACGCGTCCCGACCCCGACGTCAACCTGCCGGAACACGTTGAGAATTACGACCGCATGGAACCCGACTTCCCGCATCAAAGCACCGGCGACCAGTTCTTCGATCCGGAGCAGTTCGAGGCCTATCGCGCCCTCGGCGAATACGTCGGAGGTCAGTTGGTGCGTGCCTTGCCGTAAAGCACAAGGTGACGAAGGTCGAGCGCTTCGGACGATGCCGTAGGATCGACCTCGATCTTGTATCGATCCATTTCCGTGACCTTCACCGGCTTGCCGGAGAGTTCCACTTCTTCACCGTCACGCCGGACCGTGATGTTGAGCTCTGTGTCGGTCACGCGGAAGATCTTTCCAAGACCTTCCGGATTCTTTGGTGAGACGGCGTCCTTGCCGATCTTGATCAAAACGTCACCCTCTTTGATACCAAGTGGATTGGCGTTCCCCGGTTTGATCTTGATCTCCTCACTCTCGCGCCTGAAATCAACGTCGATCCCGTACGACAACCGCTCGACGGGTACAGAGTCTTTGAACACGTAGCCGATCTTCGGCAGGTACTCTGCAAGCGGTGCACGCTCAGTACCGGCGATGTAGCGGTCGCAATATTCGCGGACCTTCTTTGAGGTAAAGAATTCGATCTGATCGAACAACTCCTCATCCTTGAAGGGGCGTTGTGGTCCAAATCGCTGCATGAGGGAATAGACCAACTCTAACAGGCCCTGTCTGCCCCCTGACTCTTGTCGGAGAAGAATGTCCAAGCAGAGTGCATTGATCGGTCCGTACATGTAGATGAGCGGATATAGTTGTTGGTTCTTCTCGCTGAGAACGTTGCGTGAGAACTCCGTGAGGGAAAATTGTTCCGGCAAGGCGTCGAAGGAGACGCGGGCACCACGTGCTAGCTGTAGGTTGAAACTGCGGAAATAGTTGGTGTCTGCACGAAGCAGCGCCTGATGGGCGAAGTATTCGGTGGTGCCTTCATAGAGCCATAGGTGACGGCTCATCTTTGGATCGCGGAAGTTGAACTGTTCGATCTCTTCCGAGTGCAGGTTGAGCGGCATCAGGATGTGCAAGAACTCATGGGCGGCAACATCACTGAGACCGAAAGGTTTGGAGGTATAGCGCCAGAAATAGAGTGACGAAAAGCTGTGTTCCAGAGCACCTTGCGCTACTCCGCCGTTGACGACGTTGACGGTGTCGTTATCCCAGAGATAGAGGAGGAAGGCATACCGTGTGACGGGAAGTGCCGGCAAAAACGCATTGATGGCTTCGGTGGTCCGCTTCAAGGTCTTCGCATAATCAGCAGCGATCTTCTTGTCGCGGCCGTGGCAAAGTGCTACCAAGACCTTGGCACTGCCGACGGTGAACGTGGCCGTGTCGGGGACGCAGATCAGGGCGGGACCGTCGACGAGTGCGTCATACGTTTCGGCACGATAAACGTCGGTGACGGAGTCAACGTGGCGCACCGGCAAGGCCGTGGCCGTGAACAGGTCGGGGCGACGGTACACGGAGACGGAGAATGGCCTCTGCTGCAGGCCTTCGAGATAACCGACGATACCACCATGGTTGAGGACGAAGACAGAATCACCTTGGAAGGACGTTCCGGCAGGGTGGAAGATGCTAACGCGATCATCGCGGTCATCGAATGAGTCGTCGAGCGTATAGCTTACAGAGCCGAGGGCCTGGGCATCTTCGATCACGAACTGCGAATCGGCAGAACGGCGCACCGTCATCATCCGTCCGGTGGTGTCGAAGGCGCGGAAATCGCTCACCAGACGCCACCAGAGGTGGGACTCATAGGTACCCGGGATCGTCACCGGAAACACGAACGTGGCCGTGTCGGTGTCGACGCGGGGGACGGTGATGGTGACCTTGATCCGGTCGTTGGACGTTGCACGCGTGTCGATGTGGACACCGTATCCGTCGGCAGCGACGAGGGAAGCTGAAGAACCAAGGAAGGCAAGGAAGCCACAGAGGCCGAGGAGCAAGTATTTCATAGAGTGCAAAATTACGTGCGACGGGCGGTGTAATTTTGCGTCTTATGACCTCTCATCAGATCCGACAATCGTTCTTGGACTTTTTCCGGGAGCGCGGGCACCGTATCGTGCCATCCGCGCCGGTGATCCCACACGGCGATCCGACCCTTTTGTTCACCAATGCCGGGATGAACCAGTTCAAGGATGTCTTCCTTGGTACGGGCAAGCGTGACTATACGCGGGCGGCGGACACGCAGAAGTGCATCCGCGTCTCCGGCAAGCACAACGACCTCGAAGAAGTGGGCTACGACACCTACCACCACACCTTCTTCGAGATGCTGGGCAACTGGAGCTTTGGCGATTACTTCAAGGAAGAGGCCATCGGCTGGAGCTGGGAGCTGCTGACCGACGTCTACAAGCTTGACAAGACGCGTCTGCATGCCACGGTCTATCGCACCGACGACGAGGCCTATGAGATCTGGAAGAAGTACCTGCCGGAATCCCATATCCATCGCTTTGACGAGAAGGACAACTTCTGGGAGATGGGTGAGACCGGTCCGTGTGGTCCGTGTTCCGAGGTCCACTTCGACCGCACTCCGGATCGTTCAGGAGGTCCGTTGGTCAATGCCGGCGTCCCCGAAGTGATCGAGATCTGGAACAACGTCTTCATCCAATACAACCGCAAAGCCGACGGATCGCTGGAAGAATTACCGGCCAAACACGTCGATACCGGCATGGGCTTCGAACGCATCACGGCCGTGATGCAGGGCAAGAACTCCAACTACGACACCGACGTCTTCCAGCCAATCATTGCCTTCACGGAAGACCTCTGCGGTCAGTCCTACAACCCGGACGAAAAAGATCCCGTCGGTGTGGCCATGCGCGTCATTGCCGACCACATCCGTACGCTGAGCTTTTCGATCGCCGATGGTGCCATCCCCGGTAATGAGGGAAGGGGCTATGTGTTACGTCGCATCCTTCGTCGTGCCGCCCGCTACGCCCGCAACCTCGGCCTCACCGAGCCCGTGCTGTGGAAACACGTCGGCGTCCTCTGCGCCACCATGGGCGACGTCTTCCCCGAGATCGTTGAACAACGTGCGTTGATCGAGCGCATCATCAAGGCCGAAGAAGAGAGCTTCCT
>CAYXQJ010000005.1:0-153190 GCA_964467455.1 uncultured Hyphomicrobiales bacterium
TTGTACTTGTTTCCAGATTTCACCACTGGAACGAGGAGCATGCGTTCACATCCCTGGCCGGCAGCGGGACCGCCAAAGATGATCCACGCCGTTGCACCGTTACCGCCGATGTTACACAGAATATCTAGAAAGCCGTCACCATCGATATCAACCGACCTCTCCATATTCAGGTATGATGCCCAACATTGTATGGTATCGAGTGGCGACTTCTGAAACGGATAGACTCCACTGGCGCACGCGTCAACTCGACCATTCTGATTCATGTATTCATGCGGTGATACACCATCGTAATCGATCGGCATATAGGTGCTTCGAAACCCATCCGGAGGTGCAGCATTGGTATCTATTCTCGGCAGCGTAAAGAGGGAACGTCCTCCACCCATTGAAGGCACGGAGACAAAGTCACGACCTTCGTTCTCACAGGGAGCCGTGACGACGTATGGCGCTCCGGGACCCCGTCCGACGTCAACTGAGAGAATCACCCTAAACTCTTTGGCCTGCGAGAGGTCGATCGGCACCTGGGCGTACGCCCATGCGTGCATGAGAAGTATCATCGACACAGCGAAGAAAGCTCGGATTCGCATC
The DNA here is from genome assembly GCA_964467455.1 of uncultured Hyphomicrobiales bacterium. Lineage (GTDB taxonomy): Bacteria > Bacteroidota > Ignavibacteria > Kapaibacteriales > Kapaibacteriaceae > OLB6. The sequence goes on from CAYXQJ010000005.1 coordinate 586, forward strand.
GTGACCTCATAGGTGTGATAGCCAAACATAGTCCACATCGCCCCCTAATCCAACAATGTCTGTAGGCACCAGCGATGAGCTAGAATCTCAATTCAAGATCGAAATGGTGTTCACTTGGTCATTGACCGACACCCTCAGAAAGTAGGGTCCGCTGGTAAGAGGACGTATCTGCGGCTCAAGATCAATGCTCGTGACTCCTGCTGAAACAGCGATGGGTGGGAGTGAACTCACTAACCTCCCATCAAGTGCGGCGATATGTATGGTCAAAAGCCCATCTGTCGATGAGGCCACTTCAACACCTGCTCCCAAGAGCCGAACGTTGAATCGCACAGAATCTCCATCCTCGCTGTGAACCGCGGTGCTAGTCGAATCCAAGGTTAACACGACCATCGTGCCATTGACACCTCCGCCTACAACGACGAGATCGGGAGTACCGTCACCGGACTGATCATTGACGGCCGTCATTCCAACATATGGTTGTGTACCCGATCCCTTCGGGTTCCAACGAGCTATCGGATGCGAGAGATCGTCAACGTAACAAAACAGATAGCCAATCACGATGAGAGGTTTGGAAGTTCCCAGGGTATACTGCAGATCGTTGTAGTTATCGACGTAAAAGTCGTAGCCCGAGACGACCTCACCACTGCTCACAATTTGACCAGTCGTGACGTCGAATCTCTCCAACGCCCACTGCGATCCGGGAGGCCCGATGCGGTGATCCATGAGCATGTGGTCCGTACCGTTGATGGAATCGACAACCACGCAGATCTCTCCATACGGTTCATCGATCTGCGATACGTCTTCACCTTGATACCGTCCAAGTGGAGTGAACGTGATGTCGGGCTTGCCTTCCGTGCGTGTGAAGGTGACGCGATACATCTGCAGCCGTGGTGCTCGGTCGAGGGAATCGCGCTCTTGTTGGATGAGCCTCCATTCGCCTACGGCACTCTTGTAGAACGCCTTTGTGATGTTGTACTTGTTTCCAGATTTCACCACTGGAACGAGGAGCATGCGTTCACATCCCTGGCCGGCAGCGGGACCGCCAAAGATGATCCACGCCGTTGCACCGTTACCGCCGATGTTACACAGAATATCTAGAAAGCCGTCACCATCGATATCAACCGACCTCTCCATATTCAGGTATGATGCCCAACATTGTATGGTATCGAGTGGCGACTTCTGAAACGGATAGACTCCACTGGCGCACGCGTCAACTCGACCATTCTGATTCATGTATTCATGCGGTGATACACCATCGTAATCGATCGGCATATAGGTGCTTCGAAACCCATCCGGAGGTGCAGCATTGGTATCTATTCTCGGCAGCGTAAAGAGGGAACGTCCTCCACCCATTGAAGGCACGGAGACAAAGTCACGACCTTCGTTCTCACAGGGAGCCGTGACGACGTATGGCGCTCCGGGACCCCGTCCGACGTCAACTGAGAGAATCACCCTAAACTCTTTGGCCTGCGAGAGGTCGATCGGCACCTGGGCGTACGCCCATGCGTGCATGAGAAGTATCATCGACACAGCGAAGAAAGCTCGGATTCGCATGTTAACCTCTAGGTATCAGCACGGACGCCGGACGTCTTCATCACCACACAAATCGCTCCAACGCCTTGTTTGCGCGTTGGAAGGCCTCGTCCATCGTGGCGGCCGTTGCGGTGAGGTGACCCATCTTGCGGCCGACGCGGACATCTTTCTTGCCGTACAGATGCAAGGCAACATCATCAACCTTGAGCATGTCTACGACGCTGTCGGGAATGCCGCCTCCCGTGCGCTCACCCAACAAGTTGATCATCGCTGCACCACCAACACGCAGCTTGGGTGAACCGAGTGGAAGGTTCGTCACCGCACGCACGTGATTCTCGAACTGAGAGACGTGACAGGCCTCGATGGTGTAGTGTCCGCTGTTGTGCGGACGCGGTGCGATCTCGTTGAAGACGATCTCGTCTTCCGTCGTCAAGAACATTTCGATGCCGAACACACCCACACCTTCGATGGCTTCTACGCAGGCGACGGCGATCTCTTGCGCTCGCTCCTGCAAGTGTTCTTCGATCGGTGCCGGCGCCAACACACTCACACAAATGTGTCCCTGCTGAATGGTCTGCACACACGGATACACGGCCACTTCACCACGCTTGTTGCGCGCCACCATCACGGCCAGCTCTTTTGTGAACGTCACAAACGACTCAGCAAGTAAGGGGCGAGGGGATTCGCCTTCCATGAACCGACGCCACACCATGTCGATCTCGGTGTCGCGCTTGATGGTGGCATTGCCGTATCCGTCATACCCATACTTGCGCGTCTTGGCCACAAAGGGATAACCGAACTTCTCACCAAAGTCATAGAGATCTTGTTTCGTGTTGATCTCTGCAAAACTCGGCGTCGGGATACCAACGTTCGAGAACGTCAGCTTCTGCGTGTACTTATCCTGCACCAGACGCATCGTCTCCGGCGTTGGAAACACTAAACGCTTCTCAGCGATGCGATCCAGGATCTCCGGATCGATGAACTCATTCTCAAGCGTGATGATATCGCTGGCCGCAATGAATGCCTCCAACTGCGCATCGTCCTTCCATCCGCCGGAGAACTCCAGCTTCGTCATCATGCCCGCCGGCGACTCTTCGCCATGCTCGATCACGGCCACGCGCAGACCCATGCGATACGCTGCCTGCGCCGTCATCTTGGCTAACTGCCCGCCCCCTAACAATCCAAGGGTAAAGGGGCGTGTGGGATGGTAGATGGAGGGGATCATGTTAGTCTTCAATAATGACGACGGCGAGGCCGACGGCGGCGGTGTGGGAGAGACTGACGTGAATGGTATGTCCGCCCCAACGTTCTTGCATCTCACCGAAGAGTTCGATCACGGGTTTGCCGGAGGGTTCGTTGCGGATACCAACACTTTTGAACGACATGCCTTGACGCATTCCGGTGCCGATGGCTTTGCTGAAGGCCTCCTTGGCCGCAAAACGTGCGGCATAGTGGAGGAAGCGCGTCTCCCCAAACCGATCGCAATACTCGATCTCCGTGTCTGTAAAGACCCGCTTCAAGAAACGATCACCGTACTCTTCAAACGAATGTTTGATGCGCGGGACGTCGACGATATCGGTACCGATGTTAATCAGCTAGTCGGCTAGATAGCTAGAGGGCTAGATAGCTAGATAGCTAGAGGGCTAGATAGCTAGATAGCTAGAGGGCTAGATAGCTAGAATAGATTGCTAGAAATAGTGACTCCAAACTTAACGATAACCCTCTACCTTTCTAGCTATCTAGCCCTCTAGCCATCTATTCTAGCTGACTAGCCATCTATTCTAGCTGTCTAGCTGATTAGCTGACTAAGAGCAGAGCTCGGTAGTTGAAGTGCTATATGAGCATACGGCGTAAACTCCGTACGATTAGGATTGATCTCCACCACGAAGGCGCCGAAGTTGCGGGCTTCGTAGGGAAGGCCGGCGGCGGGATAGACCTCGGCGCTGGTGCCGATGGTGAGGAAGACGTCGCAGTTGCGGGCGGCATCTTCTGCGGCCTTGAACACGTCGGCGGGGAGGTTTTCGCCGAACCACACAACATTCGGACGCATCATGCCGCCGCACTTGGGACACGTGAGGGTGTGGTTGTGAGCGTCATCGATCCACCAACACGTGTTGCAGCGATTCTCCACGAGATTGCCATGCACTTCGAGGACATTCTTCGAGCCGGCACGTTGATGCAATCGATCAACGTTCTGCGTGATGAGCGTGAAGTGCGGCACCTGCTGCTCAAGCTTGGCAAGAGCAAAGTGTCCGGCGTTGGGTTGCACCGAATCGATCACCTGCAGACGGTATTCATACCACTCCCGCACGCGCTCCGGGTTAGCCAGAAAGCCGTCCATGCTTGCCAGTTCTTGCGGTGAGAACCGCGCCCACAGTCCATCCGGATCGCGGAACGTCGCAACACCGCTCTCAGCGCTCACGCCCGCGCCGGTAAGCACGGCCACACGCTCGGCATCGCGCAAGCGCTGCGCTACGATCTGCAGCTCACTCTGCATTCGTTCCTCACCTTCGGTTCGGAATGACATTCGGTTATTCGTTCCTCACCTTCGGTTCGGAATGACATTCGGTTATTCGGTTATTCGGTTATTCGGTTATTCGGTTATTCGGTTATTCGGTTATTCGGCTATTCGGTTATTCGGTTACTCAGTTATTCCGCTAGTTGGTCTTCGAGCAGCAGGTACGCCTTGATCAACTCATCGAGGTCACCGTCCATCACGCGCTGAACGTCGGTGATCTTGATCTCTGTGCGGTGGTCGTTGACCATCGTGTAGGGTTGGAAGACGTAGCTGCGGATCTGCGAGCCCCATTCGATCTTCTTCTTGGAGCCTTCGATGGCGGCCTTGGCGGCTTCTTCTTCTTCGCGACGTTTTTGATAGAGTCGCGACTTGAGCATTTTCATCGCACGCTCGCGGTTCATCAACTGCGAACGCTCTTGTTGGCAGGCGACAACGATGCCGGAAGGGATGTGACGCAGACGTACGGCGGTCTCGACCTTGTTGACGTTCTGTCCCCCCTTGCCCCCTGAACGAAACGTGTCCATCTCGACATCGGCAGGGTTGATCTCGATCTCGACGTCGTCTTCGACTTCGGGATAGACGAAGACGGAAGCGAAGGAGGTGTGGCGTCGGGCGTTGGAGTCGTATGGACTGATGCGGACAAGGCGGTGGACGCCATTCTCCGCCTTGAGATAGCCGTAGGCGTATTGGCCTTTGATCTCGAGCGTACCGCTCTTGATACCGGCCTGATCACCTTCTTGTTCGTCGGCTAGCAGAACTTGGAAGCCGTGTTGTTCGGCCCATCGCGTATACATGCGCATGAGCATCTCGGCCCAGTCTTGGGCTTCGGTGCCGCCGGCGCCGGCATTGATGGTAAGGATGCAATTGCGTTGATCGTCTTTGCCGGAGAGGATCTTGCGGAGTTCGAGTGCGTCAACGGCACTTTGACAGCGCTCCAATTCGCCGATGATGTCGGTCTCCATCGACGAGTCTTTAGCCTCTTCAGCCAACTCGATCAATGCCTCAACGTCAGAAACGGCCGACGAGGCCTGTTCCCATGTATCGACCCAATCTTTCAGATCGGCCGACTCGCGCATCAAGCGCTGAGCTTTTTCCTGATCATCCCAAAAATCTGGGGCCTGTGAAAGCATCTCCCGTTCGGCGATCTCATCGCGCTTACGGTCGATGTCAAAGGAACCTCCGTAGTTGGTCCACACGGCTGCGGAGTTCTTGGGTCTTGTCTTTTTGTGGTTCGAACATGGAAGTGTTGCTCCTTGGTAAACCACAAAATTAACATCTTGTCTAGAGTAAGGGGCTGGAAAGGGAGATCGCCCACCCAAAACTGCCTCTATTCGCCATGCCGCCAACGGGCCAGCGTGCATCAAAGCGGAGGAAGATCAGGTCGCTGATGAAGCTGGGAATGCGGCTTAGGGAGAATCCGGCCTCCATGAAGACGTCGCCGGTGGCATCGTAGGTGCGGGCGGCGGTCACCGGTGCATTGTCCTGCCACATCTTGGCCGCACCAAAGACGCCGATCAGGTCGATGCCGCGGTTATTCGAGAACGTGGGCAGACCAATGGCGCGCCACCAGAGGTCGGTGAAGTTATGCTCGATGTGGGCACGTACATACTGCGTGCCGCCAAAAGCGTTGATGGGAACGCTGAGCATGTCGGTGCGGGCACCAAAGAAGTTGTATCGACGCAACACTGAGAATTGATACTGACGCGGCAGCGAATCCGTGATCGCCACACCGCCGAACACATCCACATCCAAACGCATCGGATAATAGCCGGTAGCAAAGGTCTTGATGCGCGTGCCGAGGGATGCCTCTACCTTGCTGAACGACAACGCCGCACCGGTCTCTTCACCATACAAAGCAGAAACAGTACCGAAGACTGTTGAGCCCCCTCCAAAAAGATCGTCGAAGAACGACGGTTCCGCAACACTGACCGATGCGCCGATGGTGCGGTAGTCACCGTCTTGTGCATTGACTACCTCTCGTTCCACCGTTTCGATAAGGGGCATGGTGATGTGACGCGACCATGCTCCTTCAACACCGATGTCGAAGATGCCGACAGTGGCTTCGATGCCGACATCCCAACCATCGCGACGGTAGAAGTCGGAGAAGTCGGTGTACAACACGTTGCTGATGTTCAAAAAGTCGAAGCGCTTGAAGATCATGCGCGAGGTCTGCACTGTGGCAAGTTTAGAGTAGACAGAACCTCGCACCGAAAGATCGAAGTCGCGCGAGTTCACGATGTCGTAGTTGGCCTCGACATGACCCGTTTGTGTCCCCTGTTGACCAAAGGCACCTCCGGCCGTCAGCGTAAACCGGTCATACGTTGCCGTAATGTCGGCACCGTACATCATGCCTGTGATCGACGATCGATCGATCACCGGTACAAGGTTGAAGCCCACGGGACCAATGGCAAAGAGTCCGACGCCTTGACGTTCTTCACCTTCCGTCTTCTTCTTCGGACCGGCTTCGGCAAGACTGTCAGCAGTCTTGTACGCCTGTTTCTCTTCATCGCTGAGTTCTGCAAAGGCATGCTCTTCCCAGAACTCTGGCTTTGTGGAATCGGCTTCGTCATCAACTGTCACAACGGAGCCACGCATGCGCACGTTGACGCCGGCACCGGCAACATCTGCTCGTACACGACCACGTTTGGCCGAGTCTTTCTCCGGCGGCTCCAACAGTGAATCGGCGATCTGAATGTTGGCTTGTACATCTGTCACGTAGGTCTCGGCATAGACCTTGGCCTTGATCTCAGCAATGCCGGTAAGCAGATTCACTCCGGCCGATGCCGACGCTTGTTGATACATCGGCACCCACAACGAATCTTCGATGCGCTCATATCGCTGCTGATATCGCAGACCTTTGATGAACGGGAAGGATGTCTCTTTCGTTGGTGCGAAGTCAGCCGCGATCACCTGATACGTGCCTTCGATGATGCTCAACGTCCCTTCAAAGCCGGGATACATCCGTGCCTTGGGCTCAAAGGTCATTTCATAGACCATCAAGTTCCCAAGCGGACGTTTGTTGACGATGGTATACTGATAGTCATCCAACGCATCGGGCGACAGCGGCGTCACCAACCGCGTTTGAATGATCGTGATCTCCGGCGTCGTGAAGTCAAAGAACTCATCAAACACTGCGAGGTTCTGCTCGGGCATGATGTTCTTTGTCTGACGTCGCTGCAGGATGTGAATGCGCTTCTTCTTCTCCGGCACTCTCTGCACATATACTTTGGAGAACGTTTCGTTGATCGACTCGTTGTCGTCAAGCTCACTCATCATCTTCGCATCAACACTCACCCGCATCTTCGTATACGTTGTGCTCACCAGCGTCTTGATGCGCTTGCTGTTCTCCTCAGCTCGTTCCGATGCACGCTTGATCACCTCTTCCGGCGTGATCTCTCCCACCACGCTCACACTCTTCTTCGTCACGGCCGACGGTTTCAGCCGTACTACCATCTCACTGCCTTTAGTGATCACCACCTGCTGCTCTTCATAGCCGATACTCCGCACACTGATCGTCTTGGCTCCTTCGGTAAGGGGCAAGCGGAACGTACCCCCACTTCTCGAATACGTACCACGATTGGTGCCGTCGATGCGGATGGATGCGCCGGCGATGGGCTCGGCGGTCTCGGCGTTGAGGACCCTACCGCTGAGAGGGGACGTCGCGGACTGGGACGACGAAGACGGCGACGGCGAAGACTGCGACATCGCAGACTGCGACATCAAGGTCAGGGACAGCAAAGTCAGCAACAGGGCGTATGTAGAAGTCATAGGCGGCGTTATACGTCGTCGGAAGAGTCGGGTTGCACTTGTTCGACGCGCCAGCCGAGGGCGCCGTTGAGGTGGTAGCGGAGGGCGACGCCGATGAGGAGGGCGCTCATGCGCTCCAGAGTACGGCTAAGGATGAGGCCACCAACGTACCAGGGGCGGAAGCCGATGTCGGTGATGATACGCTCCACCACGGCAGCGGCGTCGCGATGGTCGGATGCGACGAAGGTATCGAAGACAGGACGGCTTGTTTGCGGAGTGTCAAACGCGGCAGCACTCAGCGAGTTGAGCGCTTTGACGATCCGCGCGTGTGGCATCACGGCCGCAAGATGTTCGGCCGCGCTCTCATCATGAGGCGTCACCACGTCGTCCAACGTCGGCGTCAGCGGATTGGTCAGACTCACCACAATACGGTCACCCAAGGCATCACGCACCTGCTCGGCCAGCGCTTGTTCGGCCGCATAGGGGATGGCCAGGATCACCACGTCGGCGGCCAACGCGGCCGTTACCGGATCGGAATGAACAACAAGGAGGTGCTCTCCGGCCTGCAGAACATCCAGCGATACCCGACGTTGGTCGTAGGCGTGGACGTGGTAGCCGTTGTCGAGCAAACGCCGAAGTAGGCGCGACCCCATGGTGCCTTCGGCGCCGATGATAGCGATGGTTGGACGTTCTGACATATTTTCACGGAAATCTACGGCAAAACTCGAGTTGCACCCGTTTCGTTCATCACCCTGCAGCATGTCTATGTCGCGTCTCTCTACTCTCTTTGTCCTGACTCTCCTTGTTGGCCTCACCGTGAATGATGTTGCTGCACAGACTTGGAGCAGCGATGTTGCCGGCATCGTCTATGCAAAATGTACGCCGTGCCATCGCGAGGGAGAGATCGCCCCCTTCCCCTTTGAGCGTTATGAGGACGTGGCGAATATGGCCTCGTTGATCAAGCATGCGGTGCAGACCAATGAGATGCCGCCGTGGCCGCCGGCGAAAGGACACGGTGATTTCCTCGGCGACCGTTCACTGACGGATGCGGAGAAGAACACGATCATCGCATGGGTCGACGCCAATGCCCCGGAAGGTGATCCCACACAAGCACCGAAGCCGCCCGTCTTTCCCGAGGGTTCGCAGCTCGGCACACCGGACCTTGTGTTGGAGATGCAAGAGACGTGGACGGTACAGGACAACTACAAGGATGTCTATCGCTTCTTTGTGTTGCCAACCAACCTGATCCGTGACCGCAACATCAAAGCCATTGAGTTTCGTCCAGGCAACACCAAGGTCGTCCATCACGTGTTGTACTTCCTTGATACTACCGGGACGGCACGAGCACTGGATGCTGCCGACCCACAACCCGGATATAGCGGCTTTGGTGACCCGGGCTTCGAGACGGCGTCATCCTATCTCGGCTGGGTGCCCGGTGCGCAACAACGTTTTTATCCGCCCAACATCGGAGCACGGATGTATACCGGATCCGATCTCGTGATCCAGATCCACTATGCCCCGTCATCAACTGTTGAGACGGACCGTTCACATGTCAACATCTTCTTCCATGATAACGAAGAGGTCCGCGAAGTTCAGGAGTTCGCGCTCACACCACGTGAGCTCACCTCCGGCTCGTTCATTATCCCGGCGAATACGACCAAGACCTTCCTCACGAGATTCAATATTCCTCTCGATGTAAGCATCATTGCTGTCGCGCCCCACATGCACTTGCTGGGCAAAGACGCCCGGGCCTTTGCCATTGATCCTGACGGAGATACGATCCGATTGATCAAGATCAGTAACTGGGATTTTCATTGGCAAGGGGGCTATGCATTTCGTCATCCCATCAAGGTGCCACGCGGGTCGACGTTGTATTATGAGGCATCTTACGATAACACAACAAGCAACCCTGAGAATCCCAACAAGCCCCCTAAACTCGTGACGTGGGGTGAGGCCACGACCGACGAGATGCTGTTGTGCTACTTCCATTGGCTTCCGTATCAGCCGGGTGATGAAGGGATGAATATGGAGACCATTACCTCCCTTTCAAATGCATCATGCATAATGCATCATGCATCATTCAAAGCGGTACCACAACCGGCTATTGATCAAGCAGCATTGCACATACGCTCAGAGATCGAACAACAGGTCGACGTTGTGATGGTCAATGACCTTGGACAAGAAGCAGCAGCAACGTTGCGCACAGCGATGTTGTATCCGGGCGACAACACTATTCCGATCGACGTTAGTATGTGCGGCCCGGGTGTGTGGAATGCCGTGATCCGCGCGGGTAGCGTCTCACAAGCCGTCCGCGTCGTCGTGCTTCGGTGAACGTAGGCGGGCAAGCAGGCCATACTGCGATTCACGCATCGCGGCTTCTTGTTCGGCGATCACATCGGGGTCGACGCCGAGGTGTTCGAGCACGGTGACGAAGACCTGAATGCTCGACTCGTACTCTTCAGTGATGATCACATCTGCTCCACGATCAAGGAGCGCATCGGAGTCTCGTGCATATCGTGTTCGGACGATGATCATCGCATCCGGTCGGAGGTGCCGCAAATGTTGAAGTCCACGTCCTAACGCTGTGTGATCGCTGATGGCAAGGATGATCACCGACGCGTGCATGATGCCGGCACGCTCCAATGCCTCCGGATCGGTCATATCTCCTTGAATGACGGAACATCCTCGATCGCGCAGACGCTGCACATTGGTGCCACTGAGTTCGAGGATACGATACGGTATCGCCGTGCGGTTGAGTACCTGTGCAACATTCGAGCCCAACACTCCGCCGCCGATGATGGTAACGACCGGTCCCCCCACGCCCCCTACCAAGGGCGGTAGTCCGGGATCACGATCTGAGCGACGATCGGAATAGCGTCGGATCGGAAGAACGTAGCGTACCACGGGCTCTGCTCGCTCAGCAAACCACGGAGCAACGGTGATCAAGAGCGGTGTGACGATCATCGTGATGATGATCGATACGATCATGTTCTGAAGGTTGAAGTCCGAGATGATGCCGTAGTCGTGCGCGGCCGTGGCGAGCACGAATGAGAACTCTCCAACCTGCGCCAGGATCAAACCCGACATCACAGCGGTGCGAAGGTTGATACCGAGTGCTGCAAGGATCACGATCACCACGATCGTATTGGCTGCAAGGATACCGACGGCCGTGAGCAGATTCACCGGCATCCATGACCAGTCGACATTGACCAACAGGCCGATCGACAGGAAGAACATACTGGTGAAGGCATCGCGCATCGGATGCAGGACGCGTCCGATCTCGTGGCCCTCTTCGGTACCCGCAATGGCCACACCGGCAATGAAGGCCCCAAGAGCCATCGAGATCCCGGCTGTGCTGGTGATCCACGCAGTACCAAAACATAGGGCGAGGCCACCAAGAATAAGCACTTCCGGTGTGGAGACGCGGGTGACGTAGGGGATGAGGCGTGGAAGTAAGTACTTGAGTCCGCCCATGAGGACGGCCGTCACACCAACAAGTAGACCGAGCCGTGTCGCGATCTCAACGGCCGTCAACGTAGAGCTTGGCGCCAACATCGTCACGACGATCATCAACGGCACAACGGCAATGTCTTGAAAGATCAAGATCCCGAGAACGGCACGTCCGTGCGGCAGATTGAGTTCCCGACGGTCTTTCAGGAGTTTGATGCAGATGGCCGTAGAGCTGAGCGCCATCGCCATACCCATCAACAACGCGGCATTGAGTGACAAGCCCCCTTCCGTCCACTGGGCAACACCGTAGGCACTAGCGCCGATGACAAGCGTCGAAGCGATCACTTGCAGCGGACCACCTACCAACACCACGCGCTTGAGGCGCTTGAGGTCATCCAACGAGAACTCGAGACCGATCGTAAACAACAGTAGGATCACGCCCAGCTCGCTGACGGCACTGATGACGTCGTCTTGGGCAACAAGTGCTACTCCACTCGGACCGAGAAGAAGTCCGGTGGTGATCAGACCAATGACCGGTGGCAGCTTGACGCGGTTGAACAGGATGATGACGCCAACAGCAACAACGCAGAGCAGGACGATCTCGTCGAGAAATTCAAATCCATGCATTCGTTGCTCCTGTTGTTATCGATCTCCGAATACTGCCGTTCCAATGCGTAACATCGTTGAACCTTCAGCGATAGCCCACTCAAGGTCATTGCTCATGCCCATCGAAAGTTCGATGGCTGACGCCGGTACAAGACCGCGATCGATGGCATCGTCGCGGATCCCGCGGAGTTGGGCAAAGCCCTGACGAACGATCTTCTCGTTGGGAGAATTTGCGCCCATCGTCATGAAGCCCCGCACGTGTAGGCGGCTATTCTTGCCGATCAGCTGGAGAAGTGCGTCGACCTCATTCGGTGCACAGCCCGTCTTGGACTCTTCGCCGCTCGTATTCACTTCCACCAGAATGTCGAGGTGCCGGTTCACGGCCACACACTGCTTCTGCAGCTCTTCAACGAGCGACGGCCGGTCGACGCTCTGCACACACTGTACCGATGAGATACAGTCTTTGACCTTGTTCGACTGCAGATGTCCGATGAAGTGCCACACGATCTCCACGTCTTTCGTTGCGTCGACCTTTGGCAATAACTCCTGGACCTTGTTCTCGCCAAAGAGGTGCAGTCCGTTGGCGATCGCCTCTTTGATACGTTCCGGCGACTGGCCTTTCGAGGCCAAACATACCCGCATATCACCCAGCTCGCGACCGTTTTGATTGCAGGCCACATTCATGCGCTGGAGCAGGATCTGAATATTCTTTGAAATGCTCATAGAACGAATATATTGCCGGATGAAGAAAAGCCTGTTCTTAAGATTTCTCGACGCTGTGGAAAGGGTCGGCGCACGACTCCCCGACCCGGTCTCGTTGTTCCTGCTCGCCGCCGTCCTCGTGGTCCTGGCATCCTGGCTCGCAGCCACTCTTGGCGTGACGGTCACCAAGCCCGGAAACGGCGAGGTCGTCTCAGCTGTGAACCTCCTAGCTCCGGAGAACATTCGCCGGATGTTCACCGATGCCGTCACCAATTTCACCAACTTCCCACCCTTGGGTCTGGTCTTGGTGACGATGATCGGCATCGCCGTCGCCGAACGTGGCGGCTTTATCACCGCCATGCTGCGCACCACCGTGCATAGCGTGCCGCGTCCACTGCTGACCGCCGCCCTCGTCTTTGCCGGCGTGAATTCATCCTTGGTCGCCGATGCCGGCTACGTGGTCCTGATCCCCCTCGGCGCCGTGATCTTCGCCGCCGTCGGACGTCATCCCCTCGCCGGCCTTGCTGCCACGTTTGCCGGTGTTGCCGGCGGCTTCAGCGCCAACCTCTCGATCACCTCACTCGATCCGTTGTTAGGGGGCTTGACAGAGTCCGCCGCCAAACTTGTCGACCCAACACATGTTGTTAGCTCGGCAGCGAATTGGTATTTCATGATCGGTTCGACCTTCTTTCTGACCATCGTCGGCACGATCGTCACCGACCGCATCGTAGAACCACGTTTGGGTGAATGGCATCCCGCTAATGACAGCTCGGAAGAGGCCATGCAAGAGCGGCTGACGCCGACGGAGAAGAAAGGCCTGCGCTGGGCGGGGATCGCCTTTGCGCTTGGCATCGTTGGTGTCTTGGCACTCTCTGTACCGGAAGGAGCCATCCTGCGCGATGCGGAAGGACATCTGAAGCCTCTCGAGAAGAGTGTCGTGCTGATCCTGATGCTGTTGTTCTTGATCAGCGGTATCGTCTATGCCAAGATCACCGGCGCTGTCCGCAACGACAAAGACGTTGCCGCCATGTCGAGCGACGGCATGGCCACGATGGGTGGCTACATCGTCCTCTCCTTCGTCATGGCGCAGTTCATCAGCTACTTCGCTTGGAGTAACCTCGGCGTGATCACCGCCGTCAACGGCGCTAACCTCCTCAAGGCCATGCAGCTGCAAGGGCCGTTGCTGCTGACGGCCTTCATTCTTGTTGCCGCCGTGATCAATCTGCTCATCGCCAGTGCTTCTGCGAAATGGGCCATCATGGCGCCTGTCTTTGTGCCGATGTTCATGCTGCTCGGCATTTCTCCCGAAGCCACACAGCTCGCCTATCGCGTAGGTGATTCATCTACGAACATGATCGCCCCCTTACTGTCCTATATCCCGTTGATCCTCGTGGCGATGCAGCGGTATAAGAAGGACAGCTCGCTGGGAACCTTGCTGTCGTTGATGCTGCCATACTCCTTCGCGATCTTGATCGGCTGGACGATCTTCATGCTGGGTTGGCTGTATCTCGGCGTACCGCTCGGACCGGGCGTCTCGGCGTTCACAACACCCTAACGCACAACACGGAATGAGGATGACCTCACCATCGTGTTGTCGCGATGGTGCAGCGTATACATACCCGTGGCTAGGTGACGCACATCAATGCGCGTAGATAGCGTATTGACCGATGTTGTGAAGACGATCGCACCGTCGATGTTGACGATCTCGATCACTCCTTGCGCTGTTTCAGTTGTGACAACCAGATGATCGTTTGCCGGATCGGGAACAACCATGATCTGATCTGCAACATCATCTTCTTGCACGGATGTCAATACACCGGTGGTGAACTGCGACCGCTGACACCAGATACCGAAGGTGTCGGCGTCGGCACTACGCACATGCCAGAAGTACCGTGTGTTGCTGGCAAGACCCGAAATGCTCGTCGTTGTGTCGGTCACATTCGATGCCGAAGCCACAATGGTGCTGAAGGTGAGGTTAGTGGCCACTTCAACATCATACGACAATGCTTCGGGGATCCTCGACCACGTCAGCGACACCGGAAGGCCGGCAACATTTTCTTGACGGTTCGTCGGAGCTACGACATCCGGCGGACGGACAGCTGTTGAGAACGTCCAGGTTGATGATGCTTCACTTTTTCCACCGCCGGCATAGGCAAAAACGCGCCAGTAGTAGGTCACAGGGCCTTGCGTGAGATCGCGCACAGGAGTGGACGTCGCTTTGAGTCCGTCGATGCGCGTGACGTTCGTTGTGAAATCTTCCGTTGTTGAGAGTTCTACAGCATAGCTCACGGCACCATCAACAGCATCCCATGCTAGCGTCGTATCCGGCCAGATGCCGCGTGCACCATTGGCTGGCGATCTCAACGTCGGCGGTGTGGTGCGCGGCGGCAGTGAAGTGATGGTGCCATAGAAGACACCCCGACCGTGTGTACCAACGGCGATGCGTTTGTCTGCATAACGCGTCAGTACCATGTCGGTCTGCACATTGCCGATCTCTTCCGCACCGACCTGCGTCCACACGGTCGACATTCCGTTCAACTCAGACGTGAAATACAAACCCGTCGACGTTGCAACGACATAGACGTCGGTCGAATCGTCAAACGGTAGAATGTCGATCCAGTTCACTGCAGGCCCATTGCCGCCTCCGTTACTGTTCTCTTCGAGATTACCGGAGATGGCTTGCCACGTAGCGCCGGCGTTCGTGGATGCATACAGACTGATGACGCCGTAGTTCGAGAAGACAGCATAGACATGGTCGCCATTTCGTTTGTCGACGGTGATCGAGTTCAAGTAGGCGCCACGAGAGAGACCGTTCGTGATGTCGACCGGAATGGGATCACCTTGATGTGCCTCATCAAGTCGGTACATGTTGCCGACTGTTGTGCCATAATAGACACGATGTTGCGGTACGGCACAAGCGGCGATGGCCGAGATCTCAGCACCGCTGGTCTTGGTCGTGCGCAGACTATCCCAGTTCACACTTGTCGAATCGTCGCGTCCAAGCGGGATCTGCGTGACATCATTGTTTCGCCACAACATCGTTCCGCCGGCAAGGTAGATCCTGCGCTCATCCGAAGGGTCGACAACGAATGGATTGATGAAGAGATATGCGTCGTTGCCAACACCGATCGGATCGATCCGCGTCCGCGCCGTCTCATTGCCTTGTGCATCCAGCACCACACGTCGCATGCGTCCCTGCTGCGATGAGACGTACAGACCCGAACCATCTTCGAGATAATAACAATACGATCCATCACCGCCGTTACGCGTCACCCACATGCTCGTCGGCGAAGCGGAATTGGTCGACCACGTACCATTATCCTGCATGCCCCCTATCACATCATCGGAGCCCGGAGTATCCTTGATATCGATGGCGTAGAACTGTGTGGTGTAGTAGCCGCGATTGAGATCTACCCACTGCACGGTGTCACGGAACGGATCATTGGTGCGCATCACGCCGCCATCATTGGCGCTAAAGAGTACGTTATTGAGTGTTGGGTGGAAGAAGACGGCATGTTGATCGGGATGATGGTTGGGCCATGACGGAAACAACGTGATCTGGTTCGGAAGGCCGTAGCCACCGATCCAAGAGGACTGCGTGGGAGTCGTAAAGGAATTCGTTGAGAGGTATAGGTTCGTCCCGCCGATCACCACAACGTTCGTGTCGTGCGGAGAGACTGCAACAAGAAGGTCATAACCACCTTGTGAGAAGAAGTCGCCATTGCGTCCACCAAACAACGGGATGTTTGGTGAACGATCTTCCCACGTCTTTGATCCATGATCATATCTCCACAACGAATGCCATTCTTCACGATCACCTGTGCGCAAGCGGAACACACCCTTGGTACCGCTACCCGGCGTTTCGGCGATCACATAGATCGATTCCGTTCCCGGGATCACTCCGATCACACCACGACGGATGGATGTGGTCATGTTAGGGGGCGAGATGTTCTCCCAGGTAAGACCGTCCACAGAGCGGAAGACACCGTATCGAGCCGCTGTCTGTCCACTAAACCCCGTGAAGGAACTAAACGTAGCAAAGAGCACACCTGAAGGTGTGATGGCAATGTCACTGAAGAAGGCATCGCTCGACAACGCGGTCTGCCACGTCTGTCCTCCATCCGTACTGCGTTGAATACCGGCGCGCGACGTTGCCACATAGATGATATCGCGGTTGGCGATCGGATCCAACACGATGCGCCACGTGTAGGCAAAAGCATGCGACGAAGGGGTGCGATCAGAGACGGTCGACGTAAGCACGTTCCACGTCTGACCGTTGTCGGTCGACTTCCACATTCCGTTTCCGGTGATCTGCGCAGAGTTGCCCCACGCTTCACCGGTACCGTAGTACCAGGTGTTCTCCTTACCCGGACGTTGGTCTTGTGCAAGACAGGTAATGTTGTGGAGTTGATCGGGTGCAGTCGTGAGCGACCACGTACCACCACCATCGGTACTACGCCACATACCGCCGGAGATGCCGCCGGCAAGAAGCAGGTTCGTGTCACGCACGTCCATCACAAAGGCCCGCGTGCGACCACCGATGTTGTAGGGGCCAACTTGTGAGAACTGACCGTACGACTGTAGATCATCACCTTTGTTCAGGCGGCGAAGTGATCCAGGCATCGACGCTGCATATCGCAACTCCGCCGATCGAATGTGCGCCGGGATGGTATTGGTCTGCGGATCACGATACTTCAGGTGTTCAAAGGCGAGTCGACCTTGAATGGTCTTCTCTTCTTCGTGATGCTGCGGTGTTGTACATGCAGTAGTCACGATCACCAGTGTCAACAGAGTCCAAAGATGTTTCATCGACGTACCAATCTGATCAAGGTCTGAAGGGTCGAGCGCTCGATCACGCCCGTTGCAAAGAGGAGAACAACATAGGCCGGAAGCGAGACAACGGCCATAACAACCGAGGGATATTGCTGATTCCCGACGTAGACTGCGGCGGTCACCAGCATGGTAGTTGTGATGCGACGCAGGTCATACCGGATCGGATAAACGCGTTGCACATACCACCACAACACGATCACGCTGCCTACATAGGCCACCACCTTGGCCCATGCTGCACCGTCGATCCCCATCGACGGTACAAGCAGCAGCGTAAACACAACATTCAATGCTGCGGCAACACCGGTCGCAACCGGAAGCCAACCGGTCTTCTTTTCAATGTGCAGTCCGGCTGCCAGGTTGATGAAGACGCCGTTGAAGAAATAAGCGAACATCACGATCGGGATGATGTGCAGACCCGACCAATAGGCAGGGTTGATAAAGCGTCCGCCAATGAACGGCATCTGTACGATATATGGCATCAATGTGGCCGTTGCGATGAAGATGCCGCCACAGACGACGGTGAATAACGTCAACACGCGCGCGAACACCGTCTTTGCATCGGCATCATCGCGATGCGACAGATAGAACGGCTTCCACGCATACTCGAACACCGTCACGAACATCATCAGCGGAATAGCAAGCCGGAAGTTCGTCTGATACAGACCCACCACGGCACTACTCGTCATCATCAGCAGCAGCGGACGATCCACCACCTGCACCATGATGGAGGAGAACGAGGCCGGTACTGTCGGCAAACCAAACTTGAGTAAGTCCCTTAGTAGCGAGTAGCGAGTAGCGAGTGTGACGTTGGTCGTCGGACGTTGGACGACGGACGGCAAGAAGAACATGAAGGTAGCTGCCGACGACACCACACCGGCAAGAACGACACCTTCAACGTGCCATCCCGACAGGACAACGAACAGCACATTGAGTGCAACATTGATGACGATGGCCAGCAAGCGCAGAAGTGCGAACGTCCGCGGCCTTCGTTGCATCCGAAGTCGCGCGAACGGCATCAACACCAAGGCATCAAAGAGCGGGATGAAGGCAGCGATACGAACCACATCTGCCCCCTGACCCTCCAGTTGCAACACCGATGACGTTGCAATGTAGGGGGCGAGCAGGACGGTCAACGCAGTGACGACGACGCCGAGGACGGCAACGCCCATGAAGGCCGCAGAGAAGACCTCATGACTGCGTTCGGCGTTGTCCTTCTCCCAGAACCGCATGAATGCCGGTTCCAGACCCAGCGAATAGGCAATGTTGACGAAGGCGATCATGGCATAGATCGCCGTCACATCACCGATCTCGCCGGCCGTCAGATAGTTGGTATAAAGGGGCGTTAGGAGGAACGTCAGAAACCGTCCCGCTACGGTCGAGATCCCGTAAACGAGCGTGTCCGACGCCAAGGCCCTGATCTTGCTCTGCATGCCGTAGTTTTGGTATTCCTGCAAAATACTGATGATGTTATGACGCTCCTCCGACTTCTCCTCGTTCTTGTTATTGCTTCACCGGCAGTGCTCGGCCAGACGGCTCCGGCACCCACAACAGAGACCGGCAACCGGATCTTGGAACATGTGCGCTTCCTTGCCTCCGATGAATGCTCGGGCAGGGCTCCGGCCACCGATGGCATCGAACGAGCAGCAAAGTACATCGTCACACACTTCAACCAGTTCAACCTCGAACCGGTGGGCGACTTCGGCACGTATCGCAACCAGTTCTCGATGACGACGAACGTCAAGCTCGTCGAGCCGAACTCGGTGTGGTTTGAAACACGTCGCCCAAGCCCCGGCATTCCGATCGAGAAAGTACGCCCCACCAAGCTTGCGTGGAAGCAGGGATCGGACTATCAACCGTTCGGATTTACGGACACCGGCATGGTCACGGGACGCCTCGTCTTTGCCGGTTATGGCCTTTCACCACATGGTTCGAATTACGACGACTACAAAGGCATCGATGTGAAGGGGGCTGTTGTGGTCGTGTTGGCCGGACTGCCCAAGTGGGCCGAGAAAGATCAAGACCTCAAGCTTCTCTCCACCGTGCGATCCAAGGCCACAACGGCACGCGACAAAGGCGCCGCGGCGATCGTGATCGTCAATGAGAAGGGTGACTCCAGCGATGTCCTTGATCGTTTTGGTCTGGATCGTATGGGCAAGAACGCCGGCATCATTGCCCTGCAGGTACGTCGGACGCCGTGTGCGCGCATCTTCCCTCCCGAAGGCAAGTCGTTGTTCGTTGCAGAGAAGGAGATCGAATCCTCCAAGAAGCCTGCGTCCTTCGAGATCCTCAACACAACCGTGAAGATCGAAGCCCACGTTGCCTATGAAGATGGCCTTGCCTACAACATCATGGGCATGGTGCGCGGAACCGATCCATCACTTGCCAGTGAATACGTGATCGTTGGTGCGCATTATGATCACCTTGGCATGGGCGACGAGAATTCACGTCATGCCACGCGCGAACCGATCATCCATCCGGGTGCTGACGACAATGCTTCCGGCACATCGGGTGTGATCGAACTGGCTCGGCGACTGTCGGCCTCACCGGCAAAACGCAGCGTGGTCTTCATGGCCTTCAGCGGAGAAGAAAAAGGTCTCATGGGCTCCAAACACTGGGTACAGACGCCATCCTTGCCCCTTGACAAGGCCGTTGCGATGATCAACATGGACATGATCGGTCGCTTGAAGGACAATAAACTCAACGTCCACGGTGTTGGCACCTCAGCCACGTGGACATCGATCCTGGACTCAGCGACATCGGGCTCGGGGCTCAAGATCTCAACGTCGGCCGATGGCTTTGGACCAAGCGACCATGCATCGTTCGTTCCGAAGAAGATCCCGGTGTTGTTCTTCTTTACGGGCTTGCACACAGACTATCATCGTCCGACGGACACGTGGGACAAGATCAACTACGATGGTGAAGCCCAGATCCTTGATGTTGTTGAACGTTCGGTGCGAACCGTTGCTGATGCATCATCACGCATCACGTTCGCCGAAGGCGCCGAGAAGCCGTCAGCAAAGGTCACCAGCGGTGGATTCAAGGTCTCGTTGGGTGTGATCCCCGACTATTCCGACGATCCCCAAGGTCTTCGCATCGATGGAGTGCGTGCAGGCACTCCGGCAGAAAAAGCCGGAATGCAAGCCGGTGACATCCTCACGCAGATCGGCACCACGAAGGTCAAGAACATCTACGATCTCACGGCTGCCCTCAGCACGTTAGAGCCCAACACGGTCGTTGACGTCGTGGTGATCCGCGACGGCAAAGAGGTCAAGATGAAGGCCACACTTACCGGACGCTGATCAACGATTCGCAAAGGCCCAGGCCATCACAGCCACGGCATAGGTGCACTGATTCAACTCAGTGGGATCGAGCTTATCCGGCGTATCTGCTGCCGTGTGGTGAAACCAAAAATACCTTGTCGTATCAACGGTCAGCTCCATCACGGGAACGCCCTTTTCTTGAAGGGGGCTGGTGTCAGCGCCACCTTCTCCAACTTCATAGTTCGTCGCTCCAACTCGGCTGAGCAGTTTGTTTTGTACTGCTTGGGCAAACTGCTTCATGTCTTCCGGCAGCGACCCTGAGAATCCGGTCGGACGGAAGGTCCCACCGTCGACCTCCATGCCGAGATAGTGTGTCTCATCACGTGTCTGCTCTTCGTAACCCTTGCCACCGCGAAGTCCGTTCTCTTCGTTGGTCCAGAAACACACCCGCAGCGTCCGCTTCGGCCGCAGACCGAGGTCATGGATGTGATGCAGAGCCCGCCACGTCACGAAGCAACCGGAGGCATCGTCCATCGCACCGGTCCCTACATCCCAGCTATCGATGTGGCCGCCCATGACGACGACCTCGTTAGGGAGTTCCGACCCCTTGATCTCGATGATGATGTTTCGTGAGGGGGCGTCGGGTTCCCATCGCGCTTCCATGGACAACGCGAGTACGGGACGCTGTCCGCGCGCCTGCATCCGTTCCAACAGCATGGCATCTTCCATCGTGATGGCCGCTGAGGGGATCTTGGGCAATGAGTCGTTATAGCCCATGCCACCGGTGTGCGGCGTCTGCATCCCAAACGGGCCAACGCTGCGCACCAGCGAGGCCACAGCCCCATAACGCGCCGCCTCGGAAGCACCGCTATAACGGTAGCGCACCGTCTCACCGTAGGTGGTGAACGGCACGTTCCAGACCACAATGCGACCTTTCGCCTCGGCCTGACGCTGCTTGAGGTCGTCAAAACTGTTGACCACTAAGACCTCGGCCTTCACCGGTCGTTCGCCGGTCCCCACGCTTCCTCCGAGTCCCAGAACGGGCATCTCGCGTCCCGGTGCCGTGATCAGCGTCAACGACTCCTTCCCCCGCTTCCAGTTAGGTACCATCACGTCTTGCGTCCGCACGTCCCAGCCATCCTTTTTCATCCGCTCAACGATCCAGTCGATCCCCTTTTCAAGGTTCTCCGAACCGCTCAAACGCGCCGGATACTGGTCGCAGAACTCCGCGATCAGCGGCCACAAGCCCTTGTCGGCCTGTGTGACCTCGTACAGCCGCTCCGCGTCAGCCTTGAACCGGTCGGCAACAGATGATTCTTGCGCAACGGTAGCATTGGCACCCAACGCAAAAAGTAGAACGACGATAAACTTCATAACAAGACCCAAACATTTTTCCTTGGCACTTGGCACATGGCACTTGGCACTTGGCACTTGGCACCTGGCACGTGGCACGTGGCACCAAGTTACGAACCAGAACCTCGGTATCTTTGTGTCTGCAACTCAGGAGATACCGCCGATGAGCCTCACGGTTCGAGCTCTTGCTGCCACCGATACGATGCCGTTCATAAAGGCCCAGTGGGAGTTCTATAAGGATGACCCGAACTGGGTCGCCCCCTTGATCATGGACCGGAAGAAGCTTCTCGACCAGAAGAAGAATCCGTTCTACAAGCACTCCGAGATGCAGCTCTTTCTTGCTGAGCGTGGAGGAAAGACGGTGGGGCGGATCGCGGCCATTGTGAACTATAACCACAACAAGGCCCATCACGACACTGTTGGCTTCTTTGGCTTTTTTGAGTGCATCAACGATCAAGAGGTTGCCAACGAACTCTTTCGCTATGCGGAGACGTGGTTGCGTGACCGTGGTCGGACGGCCGTGCGTGGTCCGGTGAATCCGTCAATGAATGATGAATGCGGTTTGTTGGTCGAAGGTGATGGTCCGCCGGTGCTGTTGATGACCTACAATCCCCCGTATTACGCAACACTGATCGAACGTGCCGGATATGGCAAGGTGCAAGACCTTGTTGCGTATCTGCTGGATCAAAGCACCTATCGCTCAGAGAAGCTTGATCGCGTTGTCGACGCACTCATTCAACGTAATAAGATCTCGTTCCGCAGTGTCGACTTCAAGAACAAGCAACAATTCCAGCGCGACGTCAACACCATCAAGGACATCTATAACACGGCCTGGGAACCCAACTGGGGCTTTGTGAAGATGACCGACGAAGAGTTCGACTTTCTCGCCGCCGATCTCAAACAGATCGCCGACCCCAACTACGTCTTCTTTGCTGAGGTCGACGGCAAGATCGCCGGCTTTATCCTCGCTCTTCCCAACGTCAACCAGTGCCTGATCCACAATCGCAGCGGCAACATCATCACCGGACTGTGGCATCTGCTCACGAAGAAGAAGAACATCACACTCCTGCGCATCGTCGTCCTCGGCGTTCTCCCGGAATTCCAAAAGCTCGGCATCGATGCCGCCCTCTACCACGAGGTCGGACGTCGTAGCGCCCCCCGCGGTATCACCCACGGCGAAGCGTCCTGGATCCTCGAAGACAACGTGATGATGAATCGCGCCGCAACACAGACCATGAAGGGCGAGTTGTACCGCCGCTACCGCGTATATGAAAAGACATTATGAATTCTCACATTCTCACATTCTCACATTGACTCATGGGTAGAGCATTCGAATTCCGTCGGGCCCGCAAAGAAAAGCGCTGGGCCAATATGGCAAAGACCTTCACCAAGCTGGGTAAAGAGATCGCCGTTGCAGTGAAGACCGGCGGAGCGGACCCGGAGACCAATCCGCGTCTGCGGGTGGTGATCCAGAACGCCAAAGCAGCCAACATGCCGAAGGACAATGTCGAGAATGCCATCAAGAAGGCGTCGGCAAAAGATTCGGCTGATCTCGAAGAGATCAACTACGAAGGTTATGCTCCCCACGGCGTAGCCATCTGGGTGGAGACCACGACCGATAATCCAACACGCACCGTTGCGAACGTACGCTCCTTCTTCAACAAGGGCGGCGGACAGCTCGGTACCTCCGGCTCCTTGGAATTCATCTTCACGCGCAAAGGGGTGTTCACCATTCCGCTTGCCGGACTCGACCGCGACGAGTTGGAGATGACGCTCATCGAGGCCGGTGCTGACGATATTCAGGAGCAAGATGACGAACTCCTCGTCTACACATCCTTCACCGACTTCATCTCAGTGCAACGTGCACTAGAGAACGCCGGCGTGAATGTGACCAATGCCGAGTTACGACGCATCCCGAACAGTACGGTCAAAGTGACTGATGAACAGGCCGAAGAAGTGATCAAGATCATCGACAAGTTGGAAGAGGACGACGACGTCCAAAACGTCTATCATAACATGGCGGAAGAATAATGTGCGGAATCGTTGGGGTGTTCAATCACCCTCAGGCAGCAGTATTGAGCTACTATGCGCTTCATGCTCTGCAGCACCGTGGCCAAGAGGCATCGGGCATTGTGACCATGTATCACAACGAAGACAATGGTCGCGCCCGATTCGGCGTGCATAAAGGCGAAGGCCTCGTCCTTGATGTCTTCGGCCACCACGATGTGTTCACCAAGACACTGAAGGGCTCTTCAGCCATCGGCCACAATCGTTACTCAACGACCGGCAGCAATTCGTTGGCGAACATTCAGCCATTTCATTTCAGTTATACGGGCGGCCTCTTCGCTCTTGCCCACAACGGAAATCTCACGAACACGCGTCAGTTGCGCGAAGCGCTCAAGCAAGACGGCGCCATCTTCCAAACGACGACGGATTCCGAGATCTTTCTCCATCTCATCGCACGCAGCAAAAAGCCATCACAGATCGAGCAGATCCGCGATGCGATCACGCAGACACATGGTGCATATTCACTCGTCATGCTCTCCGAGAACGGATTGTATGCCGCACGCGATCCACACGGTTTCCGACCTCTCTGCATCGGCAGACTCAAGCATGAAGGGGGCTATGCATATATCGTAGCATCCGAATCGTGCGCACTCGATATTCTCAGCGCTGAATATGTGCGAGATGTGGCGCACAATGAGATCCTGGAGATCAACGAGCATACGGTCAAGACCGGTGAGTTCACATCGCACTACATCGACCCTTCAATGGATCGCTCCAGCCGGTGCATCTTTGAATATGTCTACTTCTCGCGTCCCGATTCCCGCATCTTCGGACATCAAGTCGACAAGGTGCGCCGGAAAATGGGCAAGACACTCGCCGAAGAAAGTCCTGTTGAAGGAACAGAAGAAGATAAGGTTGTTGTGATCGCCGTGCCCGACTCCGGCAATACAGCAACGCTGGGCTATGCGCGCGTGAACGAGAAACAATTCCCAACGCGGTATGAGATCGGACTGATACGTTCCCATTATGTGGGACGTACGTTCATTGCACCCGGACAGGACAAGCGCGAGTTCAAGGTCAAGACGAAGTTCAACGTTGTGCGTGGCGTGTTGGAGAACAACAAGGTCGTCGTGGTCGATGACTCGATCGTACGCGGCACCACGTCGAAGTCACTCGTCAACCTTATTCGCGAGGCAAACCCACGCGAGGTTCACGTACGGATCACCTCGCCCCCTGTAAAATATCCCTGCATGTATGGGATGGACTTCCCAAGTCGTGAGGAGTTGATCGCGAATGCCTACGCGAACGAGGATGAGATCGGTGCGGCACTTGGATGTGATTCGCTCAAGTACCTCAGTGTTGAGGGCTTGATGGATGCAGTACCGAGTGGTCCGGGCATTGGCTATTGCACGGCCTGTTTCACCGGAAACTATCCCGTAGAGATCGATGTTGATGCGGGCAAAATGGTGACAGAAGAATGAGTGAAGAGAGTTTTCTTCCCAAGCCGAAGAAGCGCGGATGGCTGATGATCTACGTTGGCATCGGAGCGTTGGCGGTGACCGGTCTGATCTTGAGTTTGCTGTATCGTGACGTTAAGAAGCCAACCGACGTCCTTCAGAAGGAGCGTCATAAGAACGCCAAGGCCGTCAGCTATGCCGTGATCTTCTCATCGCTTGAAGGTCCGGTTGTTGATACGATCGTTGACCGCATCATCACCGACATCGGCACTGACACACTCACAACGGACATGGTCCTTGGCTCTACGGTCACCGATCCGTGGTGCGCCTCTGTGGGTGAATACGAACGCATGATCCGCAAGTCGCTTGCAGAGACCAACGAACTCGGCATCGGCAAGCAGACCATGATCATGTCGATGATCGCAGGCCTACTCACCAAGAGCGATCTTCCCGCCCGTATCTATCTCATCGGCACACTCAACGGCCCAATGAACGACGGCATCATCAGCAGAACTAAGCAAACCGCCGCCGCTTTCGCCCTGCGTGAACACGCCATGGGCAAGGTCACCGTGATCTCGCTGCTCCGCCCAGCAGCGGACAGTACGAACGCGGCGTACGCGAAGATCTTTTCGGGTTTTTCGCATGGAGACTTCTAGGACGGCGACATCTGGCACGGCGACATCTGGCACAGCGACATCTAGTACAGCGACATCTGAGACGGCGACATCTGGCACGGCGACATCTGGCACGGCGACATCTGGCACGGCGACATCTAAGACGGCGACGTCACAGACCGTGTCGTCGCAGACCTTGATGTAGCTGTACTAGATGTCGCTGTGTTAGGTGTCGCTGTGTTAGGTGTCGCTGTGTTAGATGTCGCCGTGCTAGATGTCGCAGACCTAGCCGCGATCACTTGGCCGTAATGACGATCTCTGTCCGCCGGTTCAGGCTGCGGCCGAACTCGGTGCGGTTGTCGCCAATGGGTTTGGATGGGCCGTAGCCCATCGTCTGGATGCGACGTGGATCGATGCCACGTTGGACAACGTAGGCCTTGACGGCCTCGGCACGTTTTTGCGAAAGAAGCTCGTTGGTCTTTGCGGATCCGGTGTTGTCGGTGTGGCCTTCGATGCGAATGCGCACGGCCGGACGTGTTTGCATAAACGTGATCAACACTTCCAACTCTTCGACCGAGTCTGGCAGCTCGGCCTTGGCCGTGGGGAAGAGAAGATTCTCGATGATGAACTTGCGTCCGATCTCAACGATCGGAATGAGTTGTTTTACCAGTTCACGCTTTTGTTCGTCGAGGATCGACACGTTGATCGAATCGCTGACGACCTTAGAATCACTGCGATACGACAGCGCATATAGATTGGTCAGCTGCGTGGAGTATTGATCCAAGATGCGTGAGAACGGTTGCCGAATATCATACACGGATCCGCGCGTTGCTTCTGCCAGCGTCTTGTAATCCGGCAGCTCAGGTGAAGCGATCGCGAACATCCGCGCACGCTGCTCCTTCAACAGATCTACGGTCGATTCCGTGGTCATGTACGTACGCCCATTGCCCCTTTCACCAAACTGATGGTAGGGGGCGTCTGTAATAAGCACTAGGACCTTGTTGGCGGCGGGATTCCATTTGGTCTTTGATGCTTCTCGAATGGCTTCGAGGGCATTTTCTTTCTCATCAAAGCCGCCGCTGGCAAAGACCTTGCTAAGCCACGAGTTGAATTCTTGCACATCGGTGGTGGGTTGATAGACCTGCTCGATGATGTCGGAGAACAGGATCAAACCAAGACGATACTCGATGCCACGTGTTCGCAGGGTATCAACGAACTTTTCGATGTTGTTCTTGACGCCGTTAATGTAGGCCTGCATCGTGCCGGTGATGTCGATCAAAAAGACGAAGTCGACAGGGATGCGTTCGGTAATGTCGATCTTCTCGATCCCAAGAACGGGTTTGGGAACACCGTTCTCTACAACGGTCAGCGTCTTGGGGTCGACATGTTCCATCACGCGCGCACTATCGTCGTAGACCTCAACGATGAGTTTGACGAGTGGAAACTTGGTGATGTCGACGTTCTGAATGGTCATTTTCAGACCTTCCAGCGACGTTTTGATCTTAGCGTCTTCGGCAGCTTGTTTTGCCTTGTCAAGCGAGTCGGTTTGCGCAGCGGTGCCACTGCTCATCACAAGCATCAATGAAAGTACGGCACCTATTAAACGGAAGGGGGCGAGCATTCGGCATACATGAAAATGCATGCGTAATGCCCGCCCCTTCAAAATTTGCAGTATCACACTTAGAAATTCAGACGGAGAACCGGAGAGACCATGAAGAAATGTTCGATCTCGTATGGACGAGCGTCGCGGAGAGGAGTTGAATAGCGACCTTCAACATAGAACCAATCGCCCAAGACCGGGATGTAGGCCCGACCAAGGAGCATTTGGTTCGAGTACTGTACGCTAACACCGAATGGGAACGAACCTTGGTTGCGGTACTCAAGTTTAGCGTAGATCCAATCGAGTGCTTCGTTTGGCTTCCACAGCTGCAGGCCATTTACACCTTCGTAACCGAGGTATTCGCGACCTGTTGTGGTATCCTTGAACACAGCTGCTTCACGTACTTCGGCGTAGTTCATACCGATGTCGGCGCGGAAGAAATTCTCCGGCCCCTTGGCACCGAACCACCAGTTGTAGAAGAGTGTCACTTGGCCCGTTGAGCGAAGCAGAGCAGCAGTGCCATACGGGTCTTCAGCATAGGTCGGCGCTGTGATACGACGATTGCCGATGTCGAACACGTAATACGTCGTGGCATCAATATCATCTGTTGCGTTGATGCCCTTGAGCGGCAGTTCAAGGTTGACACCGATACCGGCCTGCGGATGCATTGGGAGGTGGAAATCCAACCCACCGACGATCTTGCCACCAGTGCCGGCGTTGAGCTTACGACCAGGAACAAAGTCGAGCAGGCGATCCTGACCATCCATTGAACCCGTCAGACGATAGCCGAAGCCGAGACGTGCGTTGATGAGGTACGGAATTGCGCGACGTGTTGCGGCGTCATCGTTGGTGTACAACGGGCGCTGGAGTTGCACGCGGGCTTCGCCCGAGGACCAGTAGGTGTAACCCACTTGATCGGTACCCATGGAGGCCTTCAGCCAGAAACCGCTCTTGCCGATCTTCAGGGCTTGCTCGAATGCCGACAGTGTGAAGGCATGCGTCACATTCGTCGGTTCCATGAAGTTGATGATCTCATCAGCTTGCGGTGATGACGGCGGTTGTGTTGGGGGGATCTCCGTGTAGCAGTACGGACGTTTCGGATCGGAGAGTCGAACGGAGAGCTTTCGCATGTACGATGCGATCTCGGCGGCCACCATCTTTTCGGTACCACATTCGATGAGGATGAGATCATAGAAGCGATCGGCTTCCGGTACATCGGATTTCACCGGTGCCGACGTAACAACGATATTCTTCTCGTCAAGGCGTGACGGATCATATCCCATCAAGGCGAATGTTTGTTTGATCTGCACCTGCAGATCCGGTTCACATACACGCCAACGCGGGAAGTACTGAAGGATCTCCGGATCGATCGTCTTGAGCGCCGTGATCACCTCATCCGTGGACTGAGCCTGCAAGGGCATCATGCCGGCGCCGACGACGAAGAACGCGGCAATGAGTAGAAGCTGTTTCATTCGTGACATGGATTCTGGATCAGAAGTTGAAGATGAGGTGGAGACTTGGCATCACAACAGCGTTCGTTTCCCACGCGCGTGGATCACGGAATACCGGCGTGAAGACACTTGCATCGAGACGCAGGGCAAACTGGTCAATGACCGGCACCTGCAACCATGCCTTAGCGAGGACGGCTTCATCGAAGTACGAGATCGTGAATCCAACCGGTGTTGACCAACCGGTTGTCATGAACTCGATCCTACCCGACACGCCTCCAACCGACTCCTCGTCGACCTTTTTGTATTCCGTTGAATCCGGGTTCGTACCAACGTTCGCCCATGATTCCATTCCATAGAGCGTACCGCCAAGACGCATGCGGAACATGAAGTCTTTGTCGATCTTGACTGCGAATGAATATTGGATCGACGCGTGGTAGCGGACGAGATAATCTTCGTAGCGATTTAGGTCGGCATTCAAGACCATGTGATCGCTTTGGTTCGCATCATCGAACACGTACGATGCCGACATATTGAAAACGCCGGAAGCATCGATCACGCGGATCGGGAAGTCGAACGATCCGTTGATACCCATGCCGGCGTTGGTCATCGTCTGTGTATTCCCGAACTCCGTTGAGAGACTCGACCAACCGCTTGTTGGCAGTACGACGCCGAGACGGGATGATCCCCATAGAGCGTTGAGCGACAAACGCTCACTCCACAAGGATGGGTAGTTGATCTCCTCAAGACCATAGCGAAGTTCAACACCGTACTTGGGGAGATTGGCATTCGTTGGACGCGTTGTATCAACCTCCGGTTCACCACCGCTGACGCTTGATGTTGCAGAGCGCTCGTAGCGGCGGTACGAAACACCGTCAGCCAAGCTTACGATCACTTCGTTGTTGTTCTGATAGTCTTGCGGCAGACCTTCCGTGATTCGGATGTACTGCTGTACATCATCTTCCGTAAGGCCGGTGGTGTTGCCATACTTCTTGGCAACAAACGTGATGCCTTCTTCTCCGATACCTTGTGCTTCCGGGGTAACATTCTCGTAGTTGCCCTGGACGACTTGATTGCCAAGGTAGTCGAGGAGGTTCGGGCTACTTGTTCCTTCGAGGACTTCGCGTGCTTTCTTCACCACACCGTCAACGAGGACCTGTTGATCAAGTTCGTACGACTTGAGCTGTCCTTCGAGGTAAACATCTGTCGGCGGATCAAGGTCATCCTTGATACCGTAATAACTTTCCGAGCTTTTCTGCACCAGAAGACCGATCACCTTTACCGGATCATTGCCGGTACGGCGTGTTGTCACGATGTAGGCCTTTTTGAACTGCGCGCGTTCCCAAGCAGTGCGTTGGGTGAAGTACTTTTCGTAGGCCTTACAACCGGGAGCTGAGAGGACCTTCTTGATCTCCTTCTCATCCATGCCTTCGCCACCGGTCAACACAAGACTTTCGACCTCGTCCCTCTGTTTACAGGTCTTCGCCTCGTCCGTGAGTTCCGGCTCTTTCGGTCCAAGCAATACATTCAGCTTGTTGACCGAGCCGTCTTCTTCACTCACTTTATACACAGACACCATGCCGTACCTCCAGTTTTTGAATCGCTGGAGCAACTGCTTCACCTGTGAGTTTTGTTGGGCGGCGATCGGCCCTGCGGCGATCATTGCTGTCATTACAACAATGAGCGCCGTTCGCAAACGCGTCATAGTACGTCCTACCACGAAGTATGTTCTAATCAATTCCGATCAAGAAGATTCCGCCGTCGGTGTTAGTTACTCACCGAGACGGTCTTTGTGATCATACGCGGCTTCGACTCACTTCCCTCGGCGGTCGACGTCGCAGATATGGTCACTGTCACACTACCCTTTACTTGGCCCCTAGTCAACGGGAACTTCCCACCCGTCAATTTCAATGTCACTTCATAATCGCTGCCTGCCGATTTGCGAGCTTTACCAACGACGGTGGCCTTATAGGTCTGGCCCGACCGCATGTCCTTGATCGTTGCATTGGACACCTGGACATCGACCTTGCCTACGTTGGCGCGATCTGATTCACTGATCATCGGTGCTTTGACGCTAAAGCCCTTCACAATGAACTCACCGGAGGACTGATCTGTGATCGGATCAGCGCGCATGTCCGTGGTCACGATCGTCGGCTTCTTCAGACCAACTTCGCCGGAGCCATTGTAGATCTCAACGACCTCTCCGGTACGTGGGTCCTTCCAGCCAACGTTCAGCTGAACCTTGTCGGTACCGGCAGGAACGATGATGTTGTCGGTGCTTTGCACATTCAGCTTGCGAAGAGGTGCGATCTGCGAGCCCCCTCCCATGTTGAATTGCATCACGAATTCGTTTGGTTTGATCGTGTTGCCCGAGGACGGCGTGACTACCAGCTCAAGAGCATCACCCCATGCAGCCTCAAGTGCATTGTTCACTAGATCTGCATTGGAGATCGTTGATGGATAGACATAGACGGAGCACTGGATCGGCTCGGAACGCTTCGAGCCATTGGTCTGGATCAGTTCGAATACGTACGGTTCATCACGTGGAGTAAGATTGCCGGTCACAGGGATCTCAAGATTCTTACCGACCCACTTGGTTCCGGCGCCAGAACTGCTGCTGGCGGTAGCGCCGCCGTCACTGACACGTGCGCCGCCTGGATTCTTCACGATCTCCGTCTTGCCGTTGGCAGGCGTGACCTGCATTGGAAGGACGATCTTGCTAAGCTTGTCGAATACGCGAACAGTCGTTTCAAGGTCAGCGATCTTCGGATCCGTGATCTGAGGTGTTGGCTTGACAACACGGATGGTGAACTCGATCTGACCCTTGTTCTGTTCGAACGCATTTTCTGAACTGATTCCCGGAGTCGTCAACTTCACAATGTAGCCATAGAGTCGAATGCGTGACTTCATTGGAAGGTCATCGGTATTCCTTGCCAGTTCGTCAAGCTTCGCATCGAAATCTGAAATGTTTGTGCGGGCGAGTTCTGCCGACGGGAGATTATCGGTGGTCTTTTCAAGTTCTTCGCGAACCTTGATCAGATCTTTCACCTTCAGCTGAACGGTACCAATGTTGACCTTCTCTTCCGGGTCGAGCTCAAACCCTTGACCTTCTTTGATCGACACACCAAGGATCTT
Organism: uncultured Hyphomicrobiales bacterium; assembly: GCA_964467455.1. Taxonomy (GTDB): domain Bacteria; phylum Bacteroidota; class Ignavibacteria; order Kapaibacteriales; family Kapaibacteriaceae; genus OLB6. Next base: position 32,849 of record CAYXQJ010000005.1, read on the forward strand.
ATTCGTGCGCGAAGAGAATCTCAGCTTGTACCATCCTGCTTCTTTGGGCTCGAAGTTCACTACAAAGGAACGCTTCTTTGTTGCATCCTTACCGAGACTATCCGTAACGCCCTTCGAGTAGTAGTACTCTTCGCGTTCTTTGGAAGGTTTAAATCCCGTTGTAGCTACCGGAGCATATCGGGGTGACTTGAGGAGTTCTTGCATGCTTGTAAGAAAAGCACGCTGATCGCCCTTCTGCTGGCTCCAGAGATTTTCAAGGTCCTGCTCCATTCCCTTGTGGTCTAAGGAGAGCTCAGTGGTGGCCTTCAACGAATACGAGCTGCTGTCCGGCGCTTTTTCGTCCGACTGCTGATTGCTGTACAAGATCTCGTACTTGAGGTCAGCCACGTTAGACAAGCGCAAGAATCTCTTCATGCGCTCTAAATATTCATTCGGCTCCTCGACCTCAGTCTGCTTCAGCGCCGTTGATACGTCGGTGATGCCAACTTCCACCAGATACTTACGATCCGGCTTCAGATCTGCTCCGAGCACCTCTTTTACGTTGACGCCTACAGGCGGCAGTGTAATGAGATCTAACGGACGTGTGTTGATGCCTTCCGTACCGGCACCAACCTGCAATTGGGAAAGGATGCTCTCTACGATACGCATCGATTCCTTCTGCTTCGCCATCAAATGCTCTTCTGCCTCGTCGCGCTCCACGATAATGATCAGGAGCTCGAGAATTACGGCGAGATAAAGCACGAAATAGACCTTACCTGCTCCGCCCTTTGACATGATCTACCTCCAAGCGTTCAAATTGTTACGGAACCATTGTTCCGTTGTTATCAAGAACGGGAATCCTGTCGTTCACACGCCAAGATCCCCGTTCGAAAAATCAACAAACGTTTCTCACTTCTCGCTGTTTGCCGTTTCGGCGGCAGCTTCCGTGGTGGTCGATGTCGCTGACGTCATCGAAGCGCCCTTTGTGGTCTTCGATGAGCAGCACGACGTTGCCTTCTTGGTCACCGAGGCCTTCTTAGCCGTTGCGGTCTCCGTTGTGCATTCTGACTTCGCCGACGTTTTCTGAGCATCCGTGCACTCGGAATTCGAGGTCATCGATGCCTTCTTGGCCGTCTTAGTCGTTGAGCAGCAAGAAGATGCCTTGTTCGAGGCCTTCTTGGCGTCATCACATTTCGCGGAGGCGTCCGTTGCTACGAAAGCCAGACCGGCTACAAGAGCGGTCGCAGCGAGCATACGAAACTTCATGATGCCCTCCTTTCTCGTTGGTGGTAGGATCTTCACTGTCGCACTTACGCGTAAGTACTGGAAATTACTTGCTTCTGACGGCTTATCCAAAGAAAAAACGGTGCCAAATAGTACCACCAACTGAAAACAAAAGACCCCGAGGAATATTGTATCCCCCAGGGTCTCATTTAGTTTCACTAGCACACTAGCACACTAACTACATCCCGTCGTGTTCCCACAATCCTCACACACCGAGCAGCTGCCGTTGCGTCGCAGACGCGTGGACTGGCAGACCGAACAGGTGTCACCGGTATATCCGGCGGCCTTGCCGCCCGGGGCCCCTATCACTTTGGGGGCAGCGGCTTTGACCTGGGCACCTGCCGGCGTAACCTCGGCCGGCGGCATGTAGTTGGATGGGTCCTCGATACGACGGGCATTGATCGGCATATCGTCATCCGGTGCGTCGATCGAAGAGGTGACCGGGTTGACCTCGTCAACGGCCTTCACATGGACGAAATCCGTCCGATTGAGATAGTCGTAGCCGAGCGTGCGGAAGACGTAGTCGAGCATGGACGTGGCATTCTTGATGGCCTCGTGCCCTTCAACGAACCCGGCCGGCTCAAATCGCGTAAACGTAAACGTATCAACAAGTTCCTCGAGCGGCACACCATATTGGAGTGCCTTGGAAGCCAACACGGCGAAGCAGTTCATCAGACCCTTGAAGGACGCTCCCTCTTTGTACATGTCGATGAAGATCTCGCCCAGATTGCCGTCTTCGAACTCTCCGGTACGGAGGTAGACCTTGTGGCCGCCAACCGTGGCCTCACGGACGTAGCCGTGACGACGCTTTGGCAGACGACGACGCTCAGCGCGGTGATAGACACGTTCCTTGATGACCTCATAGACCTCTTTCGGGCCCTTGGTCTCGTCCAGCGTGTCTTCATCACCCAGCATCACGATCTCATCATAGCTATCGGCGCTGGCATTCAGTGGCTGCGAGAGCTTCGATCCGTCACGGTAGAGTGCAATGGCCTTGACCATTTGCTTCCACGACTCGACGTGTACTTCTTCAACTTGATCAACCGTTGCCTCGCCGGGCATGTTGATGGTCTTCGAGATAGCACCGGAAATGAACGGCTGGGCAGCCGCCATCATCCTCACGTGAGCCATATAGTCGATGTAACGCTGTCCATTGCGGCCGCACTTATTAGCACAATCAAACACCGGTAAGTGCTTGTCATCGATATGCGGCGCACCTTCGATCATCATCGTACCGCAGACATAGTCATTGGCCGCTTCGATCTGCTCTGCCGAAAATCCAAGGCCATTGAGAATGCTGAACGACGGATCTTTGAGTTGCTCATCGGTGAAGCCGAGTTTGTGACACAGCTCAAGACCCAAAGTGTAAGAATTGAAGACAAAGCTGATATCAAAGGCCGAATCGAGCTGTGCGTCGATCTTGTCAATGGCTTCGTCCGTTAGACCCTTATCGCGCAGTGTTGCGCGATTGATATGCGGGCAGCCGACCAACGTGCCGTGTCCCTTGCAGTACTTCTCGATCTCGTCAATCTGCTGTTCCGAATAACCGAGCGTGTGAAGCGCTTTGTTGACGGACTGGTTGACGATCTTGAAGTATCCGCCCCCTGACAACTTTTTGAATTTGACGATGGCGAAGTCCGGTTCGATACCGGTCGTGTCGCAGTCCATGACAAGTCCGATCGTTCCTGTTGGGGCGATCACCGTTGCTTGGGCATTGCGATAACCGTGCTTCTCACCTAGCTCGATGGCCTTATCCCATGCTTCCTTGGCGGCAGCACTGAGTTCTGACGGACAAAGGTCATGGTCGATACCGGATGGAAGGATCGTCAGACCTTCGTATTCCGCTTCCGGGGCGTTGTATGCTGCACGCCTATGATTCCGCATCACACGAAGCATGTGTTCGCGGTTCTTTTCGTACTTCGGGAAGGGGCCAACTGTTGCGGCCATTTCTGCCGATGCTGCGTACGATTCCCCCGTCATGATCGAGGTGATGGCACCGCAGATCGCCAGCGCTTGCGGCGAATCATACGGAATGCCCTTGACCATGAGCACCGTACCAAGGTTGGCGTATCCAAGTCCCAACGTGCGGAAGTCAAAGCTGCGCTGAGCAACTTCCTTCGACGGGAACTGCGCCATCAACACTGACACTTCAAGGACGACAGTCCAGAGGCGGACAGCGTGCTTGTAGTCGTCAACTTTGAATGTTGACGTTTGCTCGTCATAGAAGTGAGAAAGATTGAGCGAAGCAAGGTTGCACGCCGTGTCATCCAGGAACATGTATTCCGAGCACGGGTTCGAGCCATTGATGCGGCCGTCTTCCGGACACGTATGCCATTCGTTGATCGTGGTATCGAACTGCAGACCCGGGTCTGCGCTCTTCCACGCACTCATATTGATCTTGTTCCACAGGTCGCGAGCACGGACGGTACGACGCTTGGTGCTGTCGGTACGCCACACCAGATCCCAATCGCCATCATTGAGGACAGCTTCCATGAACTCATTCGTTACGCGAACGGAGTTGTTGGAATTTTGTCCGGCCACGGTCTGATAGGCCTCACCCTCATAGTGGGTGTCGTACGTGCTGAAGTTGAGGTTGGTGAATCCTTGTGCAACAAGATCCAGCGTGCGCTTGACCGTGTTGTACGGCACACCACGATGCAGTGCTTTCCGAATGAGCGCGTCGAGCTTGTTGTTGGTCTTCGGATCAGAGCCACCGGCATGAGCTTCATCCATGATGGCCTGCAGGAAGGTCGAGCAGACCTTCGAGCCGGCAACCAGAGCGGCGACCTTTTCTTCCTCTTTGGCCTTCCACTCGATGAACTTCTCGATGTCCGGGTGATCGATGTTGACGATCACCATCTTGGCTGCACGGCGTGTGGTGCCACCGCTCTTGATCGCACCTGCGGCGCGGTCGAAGATCTTGAGGAAGGACATCAAACCCGATGACACACCGCCACCAGAGAGACGCTCTTTTTCACCACGCAGGTTGGAATAGTTCGATCCCGTTCCCGAGCCGAACTTGAAGATGCGTGCTTCGCGTGTTGCGAGGTCAAAGATGCCCCCTTCATTCACCAGGTCATCATCGACCGACTGAATGAAACAGGCATGAGGTTGCGGGTGGGTGTAGGCGTCTTTGGAACGCGTGAGTTTCTTGGTGTCCGGATCGACGTAGTGGTGTCCTTGTGCACTGCCCGTGATGCCATAGGCAAAGTTCAGGCCGGTGTTGAACCACTGCGGCGAGTTCGGTGCTGCCATTTGCTTTAGCAGCATGTACGAGATCTCATCGTAGAACGCTTCGGCATCTTCTGCGGTGTCGAAGTAACCATACTTCTCGCCCCACCAGCGCCAGCAGCCGGCAAGACGATGAACGACCTGACGAATGGATCGTTCAGGGCCGGTGACCTGCTTGCCGTTCTCATCAACAAGCGGCGCACCTGTGTCGTCGGTCTGCGGTACACCGGCGCGTCGGAAATACTTCTGCGCAAGGATGTCCGTGGCGACCTGCGACCATTGTGACGGCACCTCGATGTTGTCCATCTGGAATACCACCGAGCCGTCTGGGTTGCGAAGAATGGACGACCGACGAGTGTACGAGAATTGCTCGTATGCACTGATTCCCGCCGATGTAAAGCGTCGCGAAATCTTCATGAATGCCTCCAAAGTGAAACGATCCGTTAGCCCCCGTTTTCACCTTTCGATCACGCGACCGATCTCCTTGGCTAAGCATCCACAAAGGGTGACGCTACCGCTACGGGTGCGTCTTGTGTCCGCCCGTTCCAAGATGATGGGTTGTGAGATCGAGAGGTGGGATCGTCTCCGACGCAAAGGTCCGTTCCGTTATGCTGCTGATCTTCCTCTTTATGCTGCAGCGCCGTGAGACGAGTGGCAAAATAGTGTTCGACTCACGAGTCGTCAACGGTCTTGGGTTGGTGTGGATAAATATGACCGTCGTAGATTGCGCCAAGTGCTTCCAGACCTGTTTTCGTGGCTCGAACAAGTGGACGCGTGGATCTTCTACGCGATCAATCTCGGCATGCAGAATCCGGTGTTCGATGTCCTAATGCCGGTGATCACCAACACCACGTATTGGAGGCCCGTTTACGCTGTAGCCCTTATTCTACTGGCCTGGAAGGGTGGTCGACGTGGTCGGATCTGTGCCGCCACACTCGTTGTCACCGTTGCGATCCTCGACCCTCTGAGTACGAACCTGTTGAAAGAAACGATCGGTCGCCTTCGGCCCTATGATGTTCTCGGAGACGTACACCGACTCATCAACAGCGGTTCCGGTTCCTTCCCAAGTAATCACGCTCTCAACAACACAGCAGCCGCGATGGTGCTTTCGTTCTATTATCCACGCCGTCGGTGGATCTGGTGGACCATCGCCGCGACGATCTCCTTCTCGCGCATCTACTGCGGCGTCCACTGGCCTTCTGATGTGATAGGGGGCGTGGGGATCGGTGCCCTGGCCGGATGGGGCTTGGTCAAACTGGCAGAGCGGCTCGTGCCGCTGCAACCCCGCTCCTAGACGCACCTTCGATCGTCGCCGGAAGCCCGGTGCCGGTCCAATCACCCGCCACCCACAGATTTGTGGCCATACCGTGCAAGGCCGACACCACAGGTCGCTCCGTTCGAGGCGTGATCAGCGGCGTTGCCATCTTCTCTTTGATCACCAGCCCGTGCAAACGCTTCACACCCTCCATGCGGCCACGGAATAACTGCCGCAGCTCCTTATCACAATGTTCGATGATCTCTTCGGCCGGTCGCTGCGCCAGCGATGACCCGGCACTCATCGTCAACGCCACGTGCCCCGGATACGCCGATACCACGTCATCCGACACCGACCGTTGGATCCGCCTCCGGTCAAACACCCACTGCGTCGTGGTCCCCAACGCCGCCACGAATGTCTCATCCATAAAGGCCTTATCGTACCAGAGGTAGATGGAGATGATCGGGGAAAATGCCGCGTGCCCGGTGCCAGGTGCCAGGTGCCCGGTGCCAGGTGCCAGGTGCCCGGTGCCAGGTGCCAGGTGCCAGGTGCCAGGTGCCAAGGGCCCAGTTCCCAGTTCCCTGTTCCCTGTTCCCAGTTTTGAGAGCGATCGTTCCGGCACTGCCGCTACCACCTGACGTGGTCGCAGGGTCTGCCCGTTACTAAGGACGACCTCGGTGACTCTGCTGTTTTCGATCCGTATCTCGTCGCACGACGTACTGGTAAGGACACTCCCGCCATGCCGTGCCATCCATGCCGGGAAGGGGGCGATGAGTTCGCTCAGCCCGACGGTGGGCAGGTAGAGCTTGGAATCTTCAGGCCCACCCAAGAAGGCCAGACGCATCACAGCCACGAGGAGGTCGGCGGCGGCCTGGCCGATCGGCGCATTCAGGGTCGCCAAGATGATCGGCTCCCAAAATCGTGTGATCGCCTCCGAGGTCTGTCCGTAGCGAAGGAGGAAATTCTCGCAAGTGAGATCGGCGCTCACCACCCGTCCCATGCGCAACCGAACGGCAAGGTCCAAGATCTTGAGTCGCGATCGCGTTGAGAGGTGCCGAAGCCGCACGATGCCGGCCGCCACTCCGGCGGCGCCGGGTAGCAGCCCTGCGTCGAGGAGGTCTTGCCGACCGTCGGCATCGATGAACCGCACCCTCAAGGCATCTTGACGGTGGATCAACCCGTCGGTCGAAAGCTCACGCAGTACACTGAGCGTCGACGCATAACAGCCCATCATCAAATGCTGGCCGTTGTCGATCTCCTCCCCCGTCGTCTTGTCCGTAAACGACCTGGCTCGTCCGCCCAGATAGGGGCGCTCTTCGACCACCACGACCGTTGCGCCGCGCTTCGCTGCGTCCATCGCTGCCGAAATTCCGGCCCACCCGCCCCCTATCACCAAGACATCGCACATATTGCAATCTATGGCACCAGACCTCATTACTTGGGACGACTTCGTCCGCGTCGACCTCCGCATCGGCACCATCGTCCGCGCCGAACCCTTCCCCGAAGCCCGTAAACCCGCCTACAAATTGTGGGTGGATCTGGGAGGGGGCGAGCCCAAACGCTCATCGGCACAGATCACGGATCTCTACGCACCGGAAGCCCTTGTTGGAAAAAGAGTTATCTGCGTCTGCAACTTCCCGCCCAAACAGATCGGCCCGTGGCTCAGCGAGGTCCTGGTCTGCGGCTTCCACCGAGAAGACGGCGCCGTGGTGCTGGCAACGGCAGATGAGCCGGTGCCGAATGGGACGAAGATGCTGTAGCACAGGGACATCTAGCACAGGGACGTCGAAGTCAGGGACATCGAAGACAGGGACATCGAAGTCAGGGACTCTACCCTCTACCCTCTCCACTATTTCCCTATCTTTGTGGTTCTGCGGAAGTGGCGAAATTGGCAGACGCACCAGACTTAGGATCTGGCGGGGCAACCTGTGAGAGTTCGAGTCTCTCCTTCCGCACAACGAAATACTTAACTGGAGCCCCCACGTTGGAAAGCAAGATCACGGCCCCGGACGGTACACGTCGCGAGGTCACTATTGAGCTCACCAAAGATGAGCTGAAACCCCATTACGATGAAGCCTATCAGCGCGCTCAAGCGTCGATCACCCTGCCGGGATTCCGCAAGGGTAAGGTGCCGGTGAACATCATCAAGCAGCGATTAGGACGCGAGATCGAGAACGAAGCACTTGAGACGATCGCCGACGCTGAGTTTCGGAAGTACGCTAAGAGCAACGACTTGAAAGTTGTTGGAAATCCGGCTTTGACCGACATTCGTAAGTCGCAAGAAGGCGTTGGCTTTACGATCGAATTTGAAGTGATGCCGGAGTTCGAACTCGGCAACTATCGCGACCTGACCGTTAACCGTCCGGTGAAGAACATCTCCGATGACGATGTTCAGGCCGAGATCGACCGTATCTGCCTTCGCGCAGCGTCGTTCGAGCCGGCAGATGTGGTAACGGGCAGCTTGTTCGTGGTCACCTATACGCTGAACGAACTTGATCCGGAGTCATCCATGCCGATCCTTGGCAAAGAAGCACGCGAAGAGCGCGTCTTCCTTGACGACGATCAAGTGGACATGCATCTGCGCAACTCGATGAATGAGAAGAAGGTTGGCGATTCCTTCACGTATGTGGCCGAGACCCAAGACGCCAATGCAACGCCCCCTTCCTATCGCGTGACGATCACGGATATTCAGAAGGTGGTACCGGCAGCGTTCACCAACGAGTTTGTGGAGACGATCACCGGCGGCAAGTTCACGTCAACGGAAGAAGTGCGCGATGACATTCGCGCCCAGATCACCGAGTACTTCGAGCGCGCGTCGCGTGACAGCGTGGAGAATCAGATCGTTGATCAGATCGTCAATGCCCACGAGTTCGACGCCCCGGGTGCCTTAGTACACGCCGTTGTGCATCAGCTGTTCGACGATTTCAAAACCCGTAATGAAGGCGCTCCCGGCCTGGACAAGCTCACGGCTCACGATGTGGAAGATGACTTCCGCCCGTCCGCTGAGCGCATCGTCCGTTGGGAGCTGATCCGCGCCAAGATCATTGAAGCCGAGAGCATCGAGGTTCAAGACGCCGACGTAGCCGAAGCCGCCGAAAAGTATGGCGTCACGGAAGAGCAACTGCGCATGGTCATGCGTCAGAACCGCAACCTGGCCGACCAGATAATGGCCGACAAGGTGATGAAGCTGTTGGTAAACTATGCCGTGATCAACGACGTTAACGTGGACTCGGATTTCGAAACCGTTAGCTAACTACCTGAAAGATCAACGATGTACAACCAATTGGTGCCGATGGTCGTAGAACAGACCAGCCGTGGAGAGCGGGCCTACGACATCTATTCACGTCTACTCAAAGAACGCATCGTCTTCATTGGCACACCGATTGATGACATGGTTGCGAGTCTGACCATAGCCCAGCTGTTGTTCCTGCAGAGTGAGGATCCGACGAAGGACATCTCTCTGTACATCAATTCGCCTGGTGGTAGCGTGTCGGCCGGAATGGCGATCTATGACACGATGCAGTTCGTCAAGCCTGATATTTCGACGATCTGCGTTGGCATGGCTGCCTCGATGGCCCAAGTGTTGTTGTGCGCCGGTGCGAAGGGCAAGCGATTCTCGCTTCCGCACTCCCGCATCATGATGCACCAACCTCTTGGTGGCACACAAGGTCAGGCATCGGACATTGAGATCTACACGAAGGAAATGATCCGTACGCGAGATATGCTGTACAACATCATCAGCAAGCACTCGGGCAAGGATTATGAGACCATCAAGAAGGATGCAGATCGCGACAACTACATGACGTCGCAAGAAGCACTGGACTATGGTCTGGTCGATAAGATCTTGGAACGACCATAAACGGACGTAGTAGGGGGACGCTACATGGCTACAACAACGCATGGCGGTGGTACTGACCACCCGGAAGAACTGCATTGCTCTTTTTGCGGTCGCAGTTCACGAGAGGTCACGAGTCTGATCGCAGGCAAAGGCGCATACATGTGCGACATCTGCGTGCAGAACTCCGTTGAGATCCTCCGCAAGAACCAGCCACAGCCGTCCCTGAACCGCGACCTCTCGTCGCTGCCCAAACCGTCAGAGATCAAAAGTCGTCTTGATGCCTATGTGATCGGCCAACACACCCCCAAGGAAGTGCTGGCCGTTGCCGTTTATAATCACTACAAGCGCATTCAAGCCGAAGACATGGTCAGCCCCTTTGACGATGTCGAGATCGAGAAGAGCAACATCTTGTTGCTTGGACCGACCGGCACCGGAAAGACGTTGCTGGCACAGACACTTGCCCGCATCCTTGATGTTCCGTTCGCGATCGCCGATGCTACCACGCTCACCGAGGCGGGATATGTTGGCGACGACGTAGAAAGCATCATCGTCAACCTGCTCCAGAATGCCGACTATAACGTAGAGCGTGCCGAACGTGGCATTATCTACGTTGATGAGATCGACAAGATCACGCGCAAGAGCGACTCTGCCTCGATCACACGCGATGTCTCCGGTGAAGGTGTCCAACAAGGCCTGCTGAAGATGTTGGAAGGCACGGTTGCCGGTATTCCACCAAAAGGTGGACGTAAACATCCGGAACAACCGCTGATCTACGTCAACACCCGCAACATCCTCTTCATCTGCGGCGGTGCATTCGAAGGCCTCGAGAAGATCATCGCACGACGCATGCGCCCAACAACGATCGGCTTCACGGCCGGCGTGAACGCAACACAAGAAGAGTCATCCCAGCTACTCAAATTCGTCGAGCCCGACGATCTAATGAAGTTCGGCTTCATCCCTGAATTCATCGGCCGCCTGCCGGTGGTGACGGCACTCGATCCGTTGAGCGATGAAGCGATGCTGGACATTCTGACGAATCCGAAGAATGCCCTGGTTAAGCAATATCAGAAGTTGATGCTGCTTGAAGGTATTCAGATCGACTTCGAACAGGAAGCTCTGATGGCCATCGTCAAGAAGGCCAAGGCACGTCGAACCGGCGCCCGCGCACTGCGTGGTGTGATGGAGGAGATCATGAACCCCATCATGTACGATCTGCCCGACAAAGACAATGTCCGCCGCTGCGTGATCAGCAAGGATGTTGTCGAACGTGGTGCACTCCCACTGCTAGAGCTTACCGACGTTGGAATGTCGACTGCCAAGACCCGCGCTTGATCAGCGAAGTCGGAACGACACAGGAACGTAAACCCAACACGGCACGTTGCGCCCATTCTGTTCTGCAGGCGTAAACCTTGCCTTGCGTACGCCGTCGAGTGCTGCATTCTCCAGCATGGCATGATCACTTGCATAGATCTCGGCTTGCTTGATGCGGCCGTTCGCATCGATGAGTGCGCGTACCACGACCGTCCCTTCAACACCGATACGCTTCGCCTGTTCCGGATATTGGATCGCGTCACGCAGTGATGCCATGTCCACTACCGGTTCCTTCTCAACAACGGCAACCTGCGGATCCTCCGGGACGGGCTCTTCGGTCGCAACAGGGACGTTCACACGAAAGCGAGACCTCCCGCCAGGGTCTTGTCCGATCACGTTGGTTGGATCCGTCCAATCCGGGTCTGACATGTGCTCTGTTGTCTGGATGCGAGGCATATCTTGATCCCGTGGTTCTTCTACCGGGACGTAGGAGCCTTCATCAGCGACCTCTTCAACCATCTCCGATGGCGGTGGGCCACCCACCTCAGCCAGCACCTTGATCTGTTCCGGCGGTATGATCGGTATCGTGCTTGAAAACTCGGCGATCGGCTTCACCTGAACGAATGTCTCCGCTGGTATCAGGGTGCTTGCACACCACACCAGCAACATGGAGATCGACACTCCATAGCCCTTCAAGGCATCAGATCTGGTTGGGAAGGGGCGAAACATGACAAGCCTCCGTGGATGTTGGTCTCATCTCACAGAGGCTTGATCATTCAAAAAGGTTACGTTCGGCGTTTATCGCACAACGATCATCGGCTGGGCAGCGCGTTCATTCCCCACGCGGATCTGCACGAAGTACGTGCCCGAAGGAACACCTGCTGCATCGAACGCATACTGATAAGCGTCCGCGGTCTGCTCGGCATCGACGACCGTCGCTACATGGAAGCCGAGGTTATCGAACACGTCGATGCGCACCCGCGCCGACGCCGTGAGCGTGTAGCGGATGTTGGCGCTGCCGCGCACCGGATTTGGTGCGATCGGTGCCAGGGTGAAGCCGTTGGCGACGCTATCCTCTTGAACGGATGTGGTCCCGCCCCCTTTGATCACCTTGATCGTGGAGAACTCTTGGAACAAGATGTCTTTAACTACCGTGGGGTCTGCGCCGAACCACTGCTGAAGAACAGACGCATAGACCTGACGGAAGTCGTGCTGCATCTTCAAGTTGTTGTTGTCGAGGTCTTCGAGGTTCGGGCTTACACCACGAATACCCTGTTCAGCCGGTGCACCGATGAAGAACATCGGAGCGGCTGTCCCGTGATCGGTACCCAACGACAGGTTGGAGGCAACACGACGTCCGAATTCCGAGAACGACATCGTCACCACGCGTTCTGCCACGTTCTGTGCTTCGAGGTCACGTTGGAACGCCAACACAGCATCGCTGAACTGCTGAAGAAGATTTGCGTGAGCGCCTATCGTCGGATCGTCGGCATCGACCTGTGCGGCGTGGGTGTCGAAGCCGTTGTGCTGGACAACGTAGACGCGGGTCTTCAAACCGCCGGCGATCAACCGTGCAACGATCTTAAGCTGATCGGCAAGACGATTCGCCGTGGGATATTCGACCTTATTGTCTGCTTTGTCTGCAGCGGCTTTGATGACAGTGGAGTACTCCATGGACTTGACCTGGACCTCACGAGCATAGAGCACGTTCTCGGCTGCGAACTTCGCCGACGGCAGGTCGGTGCCGGGCGTATCGTTGCCACTGATCAGGTTATAGAACGTCTCCGGGTCTTGCAAGGCAACACCCATGGCCTGGTGTTCCAGACCGATCAACGTCATGCCCACGACGGCCGTCATCTGGATGGCCACTGGATCGGGCATGGTGGTATTTGGATACCCTTGCGGATAACTCGGATAGATGGTATTGAGATAGCGCCCCATCCATCCTGTCGACAATGATTGATCTGATGCGCTACCGCTCATCCAGATATCGTTCGAGCGGAAGTGGGATTGATTTGGACTCGGATAGGTCACGCCTTGAACGATACCGACCTTGTCTTCGGAGTACAACTCCTTGAACCCGGTCATCGAAGGGTGGAAGCCGGCGTCATCGCGGATCTTCAATACTTTGGCCTCGGGGATCGCGACACCCGGACGTACCGTTGTATAGGTGTCCATCTGGTCAAGCGGGACGACGGTGTTCAAGCCATCGTTTCCGCCGTTGAGTTGCACCAACACCAACACACGATCCGATTCTTCCTGGGTGTTGAAGAGCTGTTGCAGACGCGGCCCGTCAAAGGCCTTGAGTGGCAATCCATTCAAAACGATCGGCAGCGTGACCGCTCCGGAAGAGCGAATCAGGAATTGACGACGGTTGAGTCCATTCTTGTTCGGTTTCATGGTATCCTCCTCTTAGAACAACTGATATTCCGCCATGCGGAATAGATACTTGAACAACCGATCAAGATAGGTCTTGACCTTTGCCGTGTTCACTACATTTGGATCGTCGATGTACGCATCCCAGATCATCGTCCACTCATAATATTTCGCGCCGTCCATTAAGACCTCTTCGGCAAGTCGCATGCGTGTTGCCTCCGAGAAGGGAACCGCAAAGAATAGCAGGTTGGCATGATCGATCAGTGCCAAAGAATCATTCGGCGCCGGGAAGGTCTTCACGAACATCGGCGTATCAAGGAACGGCTTCCGATCGTTGTTGCGATTGGGAAGGAATAAGGAGTCGGTGATACCGTTTCGCAGCGGCAGTGTTGCCGTTGTCAACCATGCGTGGTAGAAACCGGGCTCTTGATAATAGGCCTCCCAGCCCGCTACACTCGGTGGTTCGCCTAGATCCATCTGAAGACCCGCCATGCCACCGGCAAGACCGGAGAAGAACCGATGTGCTATAAGAGGGTCGGAGGGGGCGGTCCAGGTTGTGATGGTCTTCATCAATCCAACCAACAGATCGGCCGGACTACTTAGTTGGCAACCGATCAACGAAGCGTCGAAGAAGTGTTCACTCGAAAGCAGCGTTCGCAGGATCGGTTCCACGTTGTAACCGTTCGTTCGAAACTGCTGCGCCAGCGGTTGAATGATGTCGCGCTCGACATCGTCGGGCACCTCACTGTTGATGAAGTACCGATAGAACTTGCGAACGAGATATTCGGAGGTCGCCTGCTGCGCGAAGATCATGTCAAGCAGGTCATTGAGTTCCTGCGTTCCCGCACCGGCACCCGTGCGCCCCTGAATGACGCGGTTTTGGTAGCGCACCGAAAACTGCTTGTTGGTGGTGTCGTGTTGTTGGGCAACGAAAACGGTCTTGCCTGACCGACGATCGACGCGCCATCCGGTGAGAACCTTGGCGGCAGCACGAACATCCTCTTCGGTATAGGTGGTGTAATCACCAGGACCGATCTCCGCCCCCTTCCCAATGGTAAAGAGTTCTTGCAGTTCGCGTGCGTAGTTCTCGTTCGGGCTGCCCTTTGTGTTGGTGTTCCCATTCAGATAGACCAACATGGCTTCTTCGATGGTCACCTGGCGTACGAGATCCTTGAAGTTGCCTAACGCATTCTCTCGGAAGTAGGAGAGGTACTTCCAAGAATACAGGGCCTGGCCGACGACGGACATTTCAGTGGCGAAGTGGTTCGACCAGAATACCGTGAGTTTTTCACGGATCGACAGTCCTTCTGCTGCCATGGTCTTAAGCCACCAGGCCTTGGTGATGTTGTTGTAGAAGGCCTCACCTTTTGAGATATCATATCCCTCGCCGCCGTCGACCCATGGAAGTCCATTCTCATGATTCACCGGTGGTGTGGGGATCGGACCAAAGGTAAAGAGCTGCTCAATGGTCGCGGTAAGACCTTGGGCCACCACACTATCGATCTGTGCAGGTGTAGCTCCATAGCAGCTTCTGCGGATGAGATGGGCCGCTTGGACCGCCGTCCACGGTCCGGTATATGGCTGTAAACTTGGCATACATGTCCCTTTCTGTTGTCGGCGCCCTCTGTCGCCTTCCCCGTCTGTTCGGTTTAATCTACGCCGTCATAACTACCCTGATCCGGGCTGGTTACGCCTGCAAGATGCGAAGGAGACGCGTACTTTTGCGCGATGAAGCGTACGCTACTTGTCGGCTTGTTGGCTCTGGTGACGTTTGTTCCGTTCCTTGGTTCGGTGCGTCTCTTTGACTGGGACGAGATCAACTTCGCCGAATGTGCGCGGGAGATGATCGTCACGGGCGATTATCTGCACATGCAGATCGATTTCCGACCGTTTTATGAGAAACCGCCGCTCTTTATCTGGGCGCAAGTCATTTCGATGAAGGTGTTCGGCGTGAACGAGTTTGCGGCACGCCTTCCGAACGCGATCATCGGCGCCATCACGTTGATGGTGATCTTTTCGGTCGGCCGCCGACTTCACGACGAGCGTTTCGGCTGGTTATGGGTGTTGGCCTATGCCGGCTCACTTCTGCCCCATTTCTATTTCCGCTCGGGCATCATCGATCCGCTGTTCAATCTGTTCATCTTTCTCGGCGTGTTGTGGGTGATGAAGGCCTTTGAAGGGGCCACGTTCAGGAACTCCCTGATCGCCGGCCTTTGGAGTGCCTGTGCCGTCATGACAAAGGGGCCGGTGGGATTCGGATTGGTGATGCTCACCTCAGGCGTTGCCTACCTGATCTTCCACCGAAGAGCACTGAAGCAGTATGCATCGATCGTTGTGATGACCACCGTTGTGACGGTGATCTTAAGCAGCATTTGGTTCTTGGTCGACTACCTGCAGAACGGTCCAACCTTCGTCATGGAGAATCTCAAGTATCAGGTTCGTTTACTTACAACGGGTGATGCCGGCCATGCCCAGCCGTTCTGGTATCACTTCGTTGTTGTTCTCATCGGCTGTTTTCCCGCGTCGCTGCTCCTGTTGGGCGGACTTCGTTCTGCCTCCGACGAGACCGATGATCAGCGCCGCATGCGTATTGGGATGATCATCCTCCTGTGTGTTGTGCTCGTGGTGTTCAGCGCTGTGAAGACCAAGATCATTCACTACTCTTCGATGACCTACCTGCCCCTTACCTACCTTGCAACGGTCTATGCAGATCGGTGGTTACGGAAGTCATCGTCGTGGCGATGGTGGAATTCGCTAAGCTATACGCTCCTCGGCGTTGTCTGGTCGGCTCTGGTGGTCGTCGTGCTTTGGGCCTTTATGCAACGTGACTGGTTGCTGTCCTTGCCGACGTTTAGAGACCGTTTCCTTCGCAGTGCCATTATGCGTGATGTGACGTGGATCGGCATTGAACCCTACGTGGCACTGATCCTCCTTGTTGGTGTCATTGCAGCATGGTGGTATCGTCGGCGCGATCAACGACTGCACGCACTTGTTGCCATGTACGGCAGCGTCATCGCCTTCGTCTCACTTGTGCTTCCGTTGGTCGCCCCACGCATCGAACCCTACACCCAAGGAGCTGCATTAGACTTCTATCAAGCCCACGCCGGCAAGGATGTCTACATCCGTCCGGTGGTCATGAAGACGTATGCCGACCTGTTCTACGCGAACAAACCATATCACCTGTCGTCAACAGCCCGCGGCATTCCCCACAAAGACTGGGAATCATGGCTCGTGAACGGCGACGTTGACAAGCCCGTCTATTTCGTCGCCAAGGTCAATGATGCCGACAAGTGGCGTTCTAAACCCGGCTTGAGCGTGATGTATGAGTTAGGGGGCTTTGTGTTCCTTAGTCGACAAAGCCGTAACCGCTGAGGTCGAACGACTCATAGCCCGGCAGATCGGTCTTGATATAGACCTGTACGCTAAACGTTCCTTTGTTCTTGGCTAGGAAGGCAACGATCAGGTCTGCTGTTTCGCCGGGCTTGATCACCATCGGCATGGGCGTAAGAATGACCAGACTACTCTGTGTGGACTTGCAGGTGACCGTGACCGGCTTGGTGCCGGCTACGGAGATCGCTACGGAGCCGCGGATCGAGTCGCCGACCACGCCTTTGTTGAACGGAATGAACGATGATGATAGTTGGATCGGACGTTGAACGTCGGCCAACAGATTGATCACCTTCGTCGGCGCCTTAGGGTCGTTACTTTCGATGGTTATGGTCTTCGCCAGCGGACCGTTCTGCTGAGGAAGATTGAGTGCGACGTGCATGATCGTCTGCTCGCCGGGAGACAGTGAGTCTTTGTCAAGCGGCGCGGTCGTACATCCGCAACCCGGACGGACGTTCGTGATGCGAAGCATGTCGGTACCGGTGTTCTTGATGATCACGTCCGATGTGACCTTTGACGGTTCGCCGGGTTTGACATCGGGAACGACCTTGCCCCAGTTGACGGTGTCTTGCATTTCCAAAGCGGGTTGTGCCTCTGCAGAACACGCAACAAGAGTGAGAAATGCAAGAGATACGAGGATCGACTTCATGGTGTGGTGTGGTGTCTGATCAAAACATGGTCGACGAAAATCGGTAACTTTCGTGCAAATGTCAGCCTTGAACTGTCCAGTTTGTGATCAAAACGTCCTTTCGGCAACCTCCGTAGGCGGGTCATCCATGCTTCGGTGTGGTTCTTGCGGCGTGGTGGTGACACCTCCGCAGCTGCGAGCGACCAACGATCCGGACTATTACGAAGAGCAGTACACCCTTACACGAACCGTCCGTTCCAACAAGGAGATGCACCGCTACTTTCGGTATCCGGAGTATGCGTCGTTGATCGGCGACGTGCTTGAACGGAAGGCACCGCCGGGCAGGTGGTTGGATGTTGGCTGCGATAACGGCTTTTTTCTCGATGATGTGCGGCGGTACGGCTACGACGTGCATGGGGTTGAACCCTCACTATCGGCTCGTGCCTATGCCCAACAGATCGGCATCAGCGTAGACGCCGAGATCGCCGATGTCAACGGCTGTTTTGATGTTGTTTCGATGTGGCACGTATTGGAGCATATCGAGCTACCGTATGTTGCACTCAAGGGTTTGCATGAGCGAATGAATCCCGACGGACTCTTGTGCATCCGTGTGCCCAACGCCGGCGGATTCTGGTCGAAGGTCTTGCGCGACCGGTGGATCTGGTTTCAGCCTCACCACCACGTGGTACACTACACGCAACAGAGTCTGCACACGATCCTTGAGCGTGCTGGCTTTAAGGTCCTGTTCCTCAAGGCACAACAAGCGAATTCTCGTCTCACACAACGGGCGTATCGATTGAGCAACACCACATTTCATCAGGCAATGGGTCGCCCCCTACCATCGATTCGAGATCGGGCTGCACGTTGGTATCAGGATATCACCGGACAAGAACTCTACGCATTGGCACAACGCATATGAATACAACAGTCTTGATCATCACGCTGCACATTCTTGGGGCCGTCGTAGGATCAGCCCAGACGATCGTGTCGGCAGATCTTCGTCGGGCCGTAGACCAGGCACGCACCGCCGGTGTAGACAGTGCATTCCTAGTTCGTGTAGCCGGTGCCTATGATGCTGAGTTCTACGACAAAGCGGTCCGCATTAATCTGACCAATTACAGTAACGTCCCAGACTACTCCGGACATTACAACCGTAAAAGCGTCAAGCAGGTCAAAGCTTTTATGAAGGAGAATGACTCCTTGCTGCGGGCCGTTCAGAAGAAGCGCGGTGTTCCCAAGGAAGTTGTCTCGGCGATCTTGTGGATCGAATCACGATGTGGGACAACGACCGGCAAGTTTCATGTTCCATCGGTCTTTCTAAGCTTGCTACTCGCCGACGATTCAACATCGATCGACCTGAGTGTGGCGAATGTGACGAAGGGGAAGACGCTGGACTCTCTTCAGATGGACAGCGTGTACAAGCAGATCTCCTTGAGAGCCCGCAATAAGTCGGCGTGGGCGATCAAGCAGTTGCAAGCATTGGAGGCCATCGACAAGCGCGGAGTGATGAATGTGGTCACGTTGAAGGGCTCGTGGGCCGGTGCGTTCGGATTTCCACAGTTCATTCCGTCATCGTACAACTCATGGGCCGTTGATGGAAATGCCGATGGCATCATCGATCTGTATTCGATGTCCGATGCAGCACATAGCATTGCCAACTACCTGAAAGCCAATGGGTGGACCGCGAAGAAGGACGGACAGAAAAAAGCCGTTCATCATTACAACAACAGCGATGCCTACGTCAACGCTGTGTTCACATTAGCAGGTAAGTTATGAAGACCATCTCTGCAATTACCGTGATGTTGACGCTGACGATCTTGGCGTCAACGATCGCCTCGGCAGCTGATTCTACGCAGACGCAAGATCAGATGCAGACGCTCATTCCAACCGACAACTACACAAGCGGCGGCTTTGGCGGACCCGTGATCAAGGTGGGACCCGTTGACGGTTCCACCGGCATCTTCCTTGGCGCACGCGGCGGGTGGGTCATCAACCGCACCTTCGTGATCGGCGGCGGTGGATATGGCTTCACCGATATGAATGAGTTCGACAACGCGACAACCCTTGACACCAACATTGCCTTTGGGTATGGTGGCTTAGAACTCGAGTACCTCATCAGCGCAAACAGCATCGTACACGGCACGATCCTCGCCCACATCGGCGCTGGTGGGTTCACGGTCTATCGTCACGATGGCGGAATGGGCGATGATTGGGACGGTAATAGTCTTTACAACGCAGCATGTTTTGTGTTCGAGCCGCAGGCCAATGTCGAGGTCAACATCCTCACGTGGCTCCGCTTAACGGTCGGCGCCGGCTATCGATTCGTGACTGGGATCGATGCCACGATCGGCAACCGGCGCTATGACAATTCAACGGTATCGGGATTCTTCGGCGTGGGGATGCTGAAGTTCGGTCCTTATTGACCGGCCAGACGTTCCGCTTCTGTGATCAATCGGTCGATCACTTCAAGTCCCGTCTGCCAGAAGTTGGGATCTTCCACATTGATCCCGAAGGGGGCGAGCAGTTCCGTTGGTCGCTTTGAACCACCCGACGAGAGCAGCGCGATGTATTTGTCAGGGAATCCACCTTTGTCGGCCTTGTACAACTCGTACAGAGCCAGCACAAGAAGTTCGCCATAGGCATAGGCATAGACGTAGCCCGGTACGTGCATGAAGTGGCTGATGTAGGACCACCAGTACTTGTAGCCCGGCGAGAGCGTCACGGTATCACCAAACTGCGCGGATTGAGTTTCCAGCCACAGCTCGCTGAGACGCTCGGTGCTGAGTTCACCTTCGGTGCGACGTGCAACATGCATTGCGTCTTCAAAGCGGTTGAGTGCGATCTGACGAAACACGGTCGAGAGAATGTCGTCCAGCTTGTTCATCAACATCACGAGACGCGTCTTATCGTCCGTGACAGCATCGTACAGCAGGTTGAACGTGATGATCTCACCAAAGACGGAGGCGGTCTCTGCAACGGTCAGCGGAGTGTCCATCAATAGCGGACCCTGCTGACGGGAGAGGTACTGGTGGATGCCGTGTCCAAGCTCGTGGGCCAGAACCTGCACATCGCGATTGGTACCCGTGTAGTTCATGAACACATAGGGGTGCGCTGAAGCGATCGTTCCGGCAGAGTATGCGCCGCCATTCTTGCCTTTGCGTACCGGTGCATGGATCCAATTGCGATCGAAGAACATCTGGGCGATCTCACCGGCACGCGGATCGAACGTTGAATATGCCTTGATCACAATATCGCGCGCAGCTTCCCACGTCCAGAACGTTTCATCACTGCCGACTGATGCATAACGATCATAATCGTTGAAATCGGAATACCCCAAGAGCTGCTTCTTGAGTCGGTAGTAGCGTCGTACGAGATCGTATCGCCCTACAACGGAATCGATCAACGCTTGCACCGAAGCATCAGATGCCTCATTTGCAAGGTTTCGACTCTCTACCCAGGATGAATGTCCACGAAGCTGATCGTTGGCCATGTGATCGGCCAACACGGTATTGAAGATGAAGGTTTGCGCTTTGATGCCTTCGGCAAGTCCTTGCGACACAGACTCAGCTGCGGCCTTACGTGTATCACGGTCGGGCTCATGCAGTAGCTTGAGGATCTGCGCTTCCGTGTATTCCTTGCCGTTGAGACGGAAGACCTGTGATGCCATCAACTCATCATGCATGCGCACCCAGGCAGCACGAGCTGCCAGATTCTTGACGGCCAAGACCTTCTCAACCTCTTCGCTGAGATAGAAGGGCTTATACTCCATGATGCCTTCTAGCCAATGACGTCGACTTGCCATCTCAGGAGCGTTCATCAGCTTCTCAAGACTCTCTGCCGACATCGACGCAAGCTCGAGATTCAAGAACACGAGGTATTGTGATGCACGAGCACCGGTCTCGCGTACCATTTGAAGGGTCCGGCCATTCTTCGGATCCTCGGTGTCGGTTGACCAGATCAACTGCACAAAGGAGCCCATCCGATCCAGCGTTTCGACCAATTCTTCGTATTCCGCGACCATCGTCAGAAATGCGTCGAGTTCAAGCGAGGCCAGATTGCCTCTCCACGTCCGGTGGAACGTCGCGCAACGCTCGGTGATTGTCTCCACATCATGAATGAATGCCGGGTCACTCGTAGATGGATAGAGGTCTGTGAGGTCCCACAGTACTTGTTCGGCTCCTGTTGTCCGTTCTTCGGTGGTCATCGATTCCATAGGTAGTTTTGCATCAAAGAGGTATTACGACACGTGTCTAACCAGCGAACTTACAGAAGAAACATTTTTAGTCGCCCAGAAGTTGGGTGGAACCTCTTCGTTGCCGTTGTTTCGCTGTGGGCCACCTTCCGCATCCCTCTTGACCTTGTGTTGAGTGATCCGGAGTGGCTACAATTCCCGATCCTTGACTGGCTCGTGGTCGTGGTCTTCGTACTCGACCCCGTGGTCTCATATCGGTTTAGCACACTGCGCGGAGCGCACGCCGCCAACCGATACGTGCGCACTCTCATGCCACTCGACATTATTGCCGCCGTCATGGTCTTTCCGGCCTTCAACGGTACCGTGCTTTCCTTGCTTGGACTGCTCAAGTTGATCCATCCGACCGTCTTCATCACATCTTGGAGGCATCAGCTTCTTAGAAGGGGCAACTTCCTCCGCATGGCGTTGTTCCTGTATTGGATGTTGGTGCTGATCCATCTTGCCGCGTCGGGTTGGTTATACATCCGGACCGAACCGATCGACGCCATTCTTCAAGATGAGTACATCAAGGCCTTGTATTGGGCAGCAACAACGCTGTTCACTGTCGGCTATGGTGACATCGTACCACAAAGCACCTTCGAAATGGGCTATGCGATGTTCGTGATGATGATCGGCTTCTTGATGATGGGCTATCTCGTGGGTAACATCGCCGGTCTTCTGAATCGTCCAGACCCACTACGTGCACAATATTCGAACGCTCTGGAAGAGGTATCGGCCTTCACACAATATCACCAGCTGCCTACACAACTCAAGCACCGCATCATCGACTACTTTGGCTACATGTGGCAGCAGCGGTCTGCGTTCTCGGATTCAAACGTCCTGCAAATGTTGCCAGGAGGAATTCGCATGGAGATCTCCCTCCATCTCAAGCGGGATGTGATCAATCGCGTGCCATTCTTTCGCGAAGCTGACGAGACCTTCCTACGAGAGATCGCGAACGAGATGAGGTCGATCGTCGTCACTCCGGGGGAGTATGTCTTCCATGCAGGTGATCCGGCATCCAGTATGTACTTCATCAGCCGCGGTGATCTGGAAGCGATCGATGACAGAGGCAACCTCTTGGGTACTCTTTCAGATGGCGACTTCTTTGGCGAGATGGCACTCTTGGAGAACCGTCGTCGGGGCGGATCTGTTCGCGCACTAGACTATTGCGAGGTGTACGAACTCAACGCGGCAGCGTTCTCCCGCATCGTTGAGGCGCACCCCGATTTCCGCCGACATATGAGCGAGATCGCACAACAACGATCGTCACCTAATTAGGGCACGATGCGATAGATCATCCGCGGGAACGGGATCACTTCACGGATGTGCTCCGCACCGGTGATCCATTTCACGGTCCGCTCTACACCGAGACCAAATCCCGCATGGGGAACAGATCCGAACTTGCGGAGATCGAGATACCATTGGAAGTCGGACTCGGACAGACCCTCATGGAGAATACGTTCGCGCAACAAGTCGTGGTCGTCTTCACGCTGTGAGCCACCGATGATCTCGCCGGCACCTTCCGGAGCAAGCATATCCATGGCCAAAACCACCTTTGGATTCTCCGGGTCGCGCTTCATGTAGAATGCTTTGACCTCGGTGGGATATCGGTGAATGATGCATGGCTTTTCGAACTGCGTCATCAATGCTTCTTCTTGCGGCGCTCCAAAGTCTTCGCCCCATGGGAAGTCCACCTGGATCTCAGTGCCGTCTGCTTGCTTCTTGTTCAGCTTGACGTTGTTCTTATTCAGCCATTCAACAGCTTCAGTATACGACATGCGATGGAAGGGTCGACGCACCTTCTCGAGCTTTGAGATGTCGCGGCCAAGCGTGGCAAGCTCCTTCTGACAGGTCTTGAGCACATACTGTACGATGTACTCAACAAAATCCTCTGCCAGATCCATATCGTCATTGAGATCGAAATACGCCATTTCTGGCTCGACCATCCAAAACTCTGTCAGATGTCGGCGTGTCTTCGACTTCTCGGCGCGGAACGTTGGGCCGAAGGTATAGACGCGGCCTAGCGCCATGGCGCTCGCTTCTGCATATAGCTGACCAGACTGCGTCAAATAGGCCTTTCCAAGATCGAAGTACTCCGTCTCGAACAGCGTCGACGTCCCTTCGCACGCATTCGGCGTCAGGATGGGCGAGTCCATGAGTCGGAATCCGTTCGCATCAAAGAAGTCGCGTATGGCCTTCACCACTGCCGCGCGCACGCGCATGATCGCATGCTGACGCGTAGAGCGCAGCCAGAGGTGGCGGTGTTCCATCAGAAACTCGACGCCATGCTCCTTCGGTGTGATCGGATACTCCGATGCGCGTTGCCAGATGCGGACATTGGTCACATCTAGCTCTACACCGCTCGGCGCACGCTCTTCAGCCCGGACCGTGCCGGTGATGCTCACAGACGATTCTTGCGTCAGCGACTTGGCGTCCTCCGCGACCTGCTCGGTGACGTTCGGGTTGAACACCACACACTGCACCATTCCACTGCCATCACGCAGCTTGATAAAGGTCAACTTCCCCTTCCCGGTCTTGTCTTGCACCCAGCCGTTGAGTGTGACCTCTTGGCCAATGAGTGATGGAAGTTGTTCGATGGTGACGTAGGAGTGGTAGCGGGACATGGAGGGAGTCAATGTGAGAATGTGAGAATGTCAAATTTACCAAATGTCAAATCTCATACCGACCAATCATGCATAATGCATTATGCATCTTGCATCCTGCATCTTGCATCTAGAGGATATGATACGCCAACGTCACATGGAAGAACACGTTCTGGACCGTGCGATCTACCGTCTGGAAATCCTTGGAGAAGATCGAGGTAAAGCCGAGGATGCCTCGCAGGTCGATATCGAGGTCAGAGAATGCCTGGTACTGAGCACCTAATTCCATGCCATAGTCGAGGGCACTGATCTTTTCGTTGAAGTACATGTCCTTTTCGACCGTTTCGGGGCGTATGCCGACCTGTCCGACGCCCGTGGCATGGGACTGGGTGGAGACCAACCATCCGGCGTACAGCCCGCCGGTCAAGCGCCACCTGTCAAAAGCTTGCCATGCCGCATAGACAGGTACCTGCAGGTAGTCGTTCGAGAATTCGCCCGTAGCCGTGCCGGTGAAGGTGGTATTCACTTCAAAAATGACCGTGCCGCCATCCGGTGTTTGCACCGGAACTCGATCGATGTAGGGTTGATCTTCCAGCGGGGTCGAGAATGATGAGCCGTAATGCACATATCGGAGTTCACTCACCACTGACCACGTCTGCCCATGAAACCAATCAACATAGGCACCTGCCACGATCCCAACGGCAGGCGCCCCTGTCGCCCCTTCCGGAACTTCGCCGATCGGAATGGGCGAACCAACGGCACCACCGATACGCAAGCCCATCTGCACAATTGGGCCATCAGCTGCTTCCGTCGTGGGTGCACACCACGCCACGATCAACCCTATGAGTACCCATCGTCTCATCGAAGCACAGAGATCGTCCATGTACGACACCATTCAGGCGTCCGAACAACGACAGCATAGATACCGATCGGCACATCTTCAAGGTTGATGACATCACCGTGATCAAGATGCGCAACACATGCCCCCTGCAATGAATAGATGCCGACTCCGGACGGTGCAATTGTAGGGTCAACGATCAACTGCGAACCATCGAACGAGAAGGGTGCGGACGTGCTGCGATCTTCATTGACGGACACGGGATCGTAGACCATGCTGATGTTGTCAACGAACAGCGTACTTCCAACGTCGCCACGAAAGAACTCACCACCCGCACTGGCGGCGAAAACCACGGCAATGGTATCGGGAACCTCATCACTCAGGTACGTGAAGGTGAGCGATGCCTGTGTCCACTCCGACTGGGCTTCGTAGCGGTAGAGACGCGCTTCGGCGATCCGCTGACGTTCTGTGCCATTCCAACGCGAGAGGATGGCATACATCGTTGCGGAGTCCGAACCCTGCGGCAGGTATCGATACCAAAAATGAAATTGAAGGGGGCGGGCAGTGAATGGTATCCCGCGCTTTGCACTTTTTGCCGGGTCGCCAAGGTTGAGTTGAAACTTGCCGGTATACAGGCTACCCGAGGCGATCTGTCCAAAGATCCTTCGTGTGGTGAGTTTAGCAGCGTGATCGCCGGACAGGCGGTCTGTGGTCTTTTCCAAGACAGGATCGGCTGTTGCGGCAACGTGAATGACGCCGTTGCCGCTTGTCCATCCTTCGGATGGTTCTTCGTAGTCTTTGAACGACCCAGAACCGGCAAAGAGTGTCCACCCTTCAAGATCACTGTTTGGCACCTGTTGTTGCGCGACCATCGTTGCAGACCCGCACAGCAAGAGACCAAGGATCAACCGACCGATCATGCTCCACCTCCCAATGTTATTGGGCGGAAAAATCGGCAATTTTGCGACATGAACAGACCGACACTTCTCAAACGACTCAACGCGGCCGTCCTTCACTCCGAATGGTCTGATGGTTTTTCGTCATCGATCCTCCTGAGCGATCTGCGAGATGCCTGTCCGTGCGCCTATTGCACGGGTGAGGAGATCATGGGGCAGGTGGTCTTTGCCGGCATCAAGACCTTCACGCCGGGAATGAACGAACTCGTTGCCCTCACACCGGTCGGAAACTATGGCGTCCAAGCGGCGTGGGCCGACGGCCATGATTCCGGGATCTATACGTGGGAAATGTTGCGCACGGTGTTTGAAGGCAAGAAACTCACCCAAGCAACGATCAATGAGATCACGAGCCGATTGGCGTGAACATCGCTAAGACCTAACCGCTACCATTACGATTCCGTGTTCAGATCCCATGGGTCTCTTCCAGCCTAAGCTTGTATCGGTGCTCCGCGAAGGATACTCGCGTGAGATGCTCTCGAAGGATCTCACCGCCGGAGTGGTGGTCGGGATCGTGGCGTTGCCCTTGGCGATCGCGTTCGCTATCGCCTCGGGAGTAAAGCCGGAACAAGGGATCTACACTGCCATTATTGCCGGATTTCTGATCTCTGCACTCGGTGGAAGTCGCGTGCAGATCGGTGGTCCGACCGGCGCATTCATTGTGCTGATCTATGGAATCGTGCAGCAGTACGGCTACGATGGATTAGTCATTGCAACGATACTGGCGGGTTTGTTGCTCGTGGCGATGGGTCTGGCACGCTTCGGGGCGATCCTACGCTTTATTCCGTATCCCGTGACCGTGGGTTTTACGTCAGGGATCGCCGTC
Organism: uncultured Hyphomicrobiales bacterium; assembly: GCA_964467455.1. GTDB lineage: Bacteria > Bacteroidota > Ignavibacteria > Kapaibacteriales > Kapaibacteriaceae > OLB6. Next base: position 59,592 of record CAYXQJ010000005.1, read on the forward strand.
GTCATCGCGACCGGCCAGTTTCGAGATGCGCTGGGATTGAACATTCAGGTGATGCCAGCACACTTCATCGAACAGATCGCGGCATATGCCGGCACGATCGGGTCGACAGATCTCCTTTCGCTGTCTGTGGCCTTGGCCTCGATCCTGATGATCGTCTACGTTCCCAAGTTGTCTCGAAGAATCCCGGGTTCTCTCGTCGCCATCGTCGTGACCACAGTTGTGGTTGCGGTCGGTGGGCTGCCGATCGAGACCGTTGGGAGCCGATTTGGCGCAGTATCGGGTACACTGCCACAGCTTACGTTGCCGACACTCGAGTGGAACACGATCACGAAACTGTTCTCGCCCGCCCTGTCGATCGCTCTACTTGCCGGCATCGAAAGTCTGCTGTCCGCAGTGGTCGCAGATGGTATGACCGGTCGACGGCACCGATCCAATACGGAGTTGATCGCTCAGGGGATCGCCAATATCGTCACTCCACTCTTCGGTGGCATCCCTGCCACGGGAGCTATCGCACGAACGGCGACCAATGTAAAGAATGGTGCGGTGTCGCCCATCTCAGGTATCATACATGCCGCTGTCCTGTTCGTGATCCTGATCGCAGCTGGCAACTGGGCAGCCCTGATCCCGTTACCAACTCTAGCAGGTATACTCCTCGTCGTTGCTTACAACATGAGCGAGATACACTTGTTCACGTATGTGCTCAAAAGCACGCGCAGCGATGCCATGGTGTTGTTGACAACGTTCTTGTTGACCGTTCTTGTTGACCTCACGGTGGCCATCCAGGTTGGAGTGGTCTTGGCGGCATTTCTCTTCATGAAGCGGATGGCTGACGTAGCGCAAGTACGAGCACTCACCGGCCTTCTTGACGATGGCGAACGTGATCAAGGAGTGGGCACGAACCCATCGGAAGCTGCTCTGCTTCGCACGGCCCCGGAAGGTGTGGAGGTGTTTGAAGTAAACGGTCCGTTCTTCTTTGGTGCAGCCCACAAGTTCCAACATGCGTTGAGCGAGTTGCAACGCACGCCAAAGGTTATCGTTCTCCGAATGCGTAACGTTCTTGCACTCGACGCTACGGGTTTACGCGTTCTTGAAGAGTCGTTGTCGATCGCACAGCGCGGTGGCCCGAAGCTTCTACTTTCAGAAGTGCATAGCCAACCCATCATTCTCATGGAGCGCTCAGGATTTCTGGATCGTCTAGGACAGGAGAATATTACCGGCGACCTTGAATCAACGTTCGCCCGAGCACAACAGCTCCTATAATCCACCACGTGGTTGGCTAACGCGTCAAGTTCTCAAGCAGGATGAATGGTATCGCCTGTTGGATCCAAGCGTCAACGAGGTCTTTACGCCCGGGAACCTCGAACGTCAACGATCCAAGTGCGAGATCTAGATCTCCATCATGATCGATGTCGCCGGCATCCATCACGATCCATCGTCCATACATGGATTCTGCGATCGTGGACTGCGTGAACACCCAACTGCCCGTGTTCTCGAAGAAGACGAATCCTTCTAATGGTCGTCCTGCATAGTCTGGAAAGAACGAGATCGCAGCCACATCTACATCGCCGTCGAGATCAAAGTCAGCTGGTATCGCTCCATACGCACCATGCAAGGGAAGAAAGATCGGATCACTGAACGTCTGATCCCCAGCATTGAAATACAGTCGCACGCCGTGATACGGCTTCAGTACCGGACCGAAGTCAGCGTTATCGCCGGCGCAGTGCACAATATCTTCGTCGCCATCACCATCAAGATCCACTAAGCTGAAGGTCGAAGATCCCCAGGTAGGAGGAAAGTGCATGAGAGCTTGCTCCGTGAATCGCCCCCTACCATCATTGAGATACACCCATATCCCTTCATTGCCTTGGGCAAACATGGCGACGAGATCTACATCGCCGTCTCGATCCCAATCGCGGTCATAGACCTTGATGGCCCCTGTCCGATCAGCCAGTATGCGACGTTCATAGTGCTTGCCCTTGTTCTTCCACCAACACAACGATCCTGTCCACTTTGCGAACTCACACGTAATGAGGTCATCAACTCGATCTCCGTCGAGATCCGCTGTCGCGTGATGAACAGGACGCTGAAGCAGAGGGATAACCGACAGCACATTTGGTGTGGCACTGTTGCCGATCTGTTTGATCGCACCTGACGGAGCATCTGTTGGTGAGAACGACCCCATGACCGTGACGAGATGTCCTTGCGAGGTCGACGTCATCCACGTTACAGATTCAGATGTCACTAGAGTATCGATAGGTGCCAGTCGTGCATCCAGCGTATACAACGCACCACTCATGGCATCCGCGACGTAGAGCCGATCGTTCGTCACGTCGAACCTGAGGAACGTTGTGCTTGGAGGACTAAGCGTGAACGCCGGACGGATGGGCTTGAAGCACTTCGTTGCCGATAGCGGTGGATCGACTCTGCGTGGCAATGAATCTGGGGCTTCCAACAGATAGTAGGCCACGATCGATCGCCACGTTGCGGAGTCGACCCGTGGTTTCACCGGATAAATGTCATGCTCTTGAAGATACCGTTGTGCAGCACCAGACTCCATCAACAAGGCACGGTCTTTCTTCGTTGCGTAGAGTCCGAGAAACGCCGCCATTCTGGGAAGGACAATGTTCCAGGATGCCTTGTCGAGTTCTTGAGGTCTCGGAACCTGATGACACGTTCCGCACCATTGTCGAGCGAGGATCTCCCCGCTATTGGTAGGGGGCATGCCAGATACGGACACGACAGATCCAACGATCAAGGCGAAGTAGAACAGCCATGGCAACATTTCGGCAACTTACCGGTTGGATGTTACCTCGAAGTTATCTGCAGAAATTCGTCCCGTACTTCTCTCTCAAATCCCGAATTTTGAAGATGAACCGAATCATCCGTGCCCCTCGTGGCACTCAGCTGCACTGCAAGAACTGGCAGATCGAAGCGGCGTACCGCATGATCCAAAACAACCTCGATCCGGAGAACGCCGAGAAGCCGGACCAGTTGATCGTCTATGGCGGGTTGGGCAAGGCCGCTCGAAATTGGGAGAGCTTTGATGCGATCCTGCGCTGTCTGCGTGAGATGGATACCGATGAAACGTTGTTGGTCCAAAGCGGTAAACCGGTCGGTGTGGTCAAGACCCACGACATGGCACCCCGCGTGATCATTGCCAACTCCAACCTTGTACCCAAATGGGCAACGTGGGACGAGTTCCGTCGGCTTGATGCACTGGGCCTGATGATGTACGGCCAGATGACGGCCGGCTCGTGGATCTATATCGGCACACAGGGTATCGTGCAAGGTACCTATGAGACCTTCGCCGAATGTGCCCGTCAACATTTCGGTGGCACGCTGCATGGTAGATTCTTACTCACAGCAGGGTTAGGGGGCATGGGTGGCGCTCAACCACTTGCTGCAACCATTGCCGGTGCTGCTGCACTCTGTATCGAGATCGATGAATCTCGTATCGACAAGCGCATCCACGATGGCTATTGCGATCGGAAGATGCACGACCTCGACGAAGCCCTTGGCGTGATCCGTGAATATCAACAGAAGCGTGAACCGATCTCCGTTGGCCTCGTGGGCAACGCAGCGGAGATCCTCCCCATCCTCGTGGAGCGCGGGATCACGCCGGATGTGGTCACCGACCAAACGTCGGCACACGACCCACTCAACGGCTATTATCCTGCCGGCCTGACAAAGGGTGAAGCGGACCGCTTGCGTGCTGAAGATCCTGACGACTATCTCCGCCGCGCCTATACAAGCATCGGTGCCCATGTCCGCGCCATGCTCACGTTTCAAGAGCGCGGTGCCGTGACGTTCGATTACGGCAACAACATCCGCGGTATCGCTCGTGACTTTGATGGCGTCAAGAACGCCTTCGACTTCCCGGGCTTCGTCCCCGCCTTCGTTCGTGAGCTCTTCTGCGACGGCAAAGGTCCATTCCGTTGGGTGGCTCTTTCTGGCGATCCACAGGATATCAAGGTCACGGATGACGCCATCATGGAGCTCTTTCCGAATGACGACCATCTTCATATGTGGATCCGGGAAGCCCAAGAACACATTGGCTACCAGGGACTTCCTGCCCGGATCTGCTGGTTGGGCTACGGCGAACGCGCCAAGGCCGGCAAACTTTTCAATGATCTGGTCGCAAGCGGTAAGGTCAGCGCTCCCATCGTGATAGGTCGTGACCACCTCGACTGCGGTAGCGTTGCTTCACCGCATCGTGAAACCGAATCGATGAAAGATGGTTCTGATGCTATTGCCGACTGGGTCTATCTCAACTTTGCCCTCAACGCCATCGGTGGCGCTACATGGGTGAGTCTCCACCACGGCGGTGGCGTGGGTATGGGCCTGTCACTTCATGCCGGAATGGTCGTTGTTGCTGATGGAACCAAATTGGCAGAAGAAAAGTTGGCACGGGTGTTGACTTATGACCCACTAATGGGTATACTGCGTCATGCCGACGCAGGCTACGAACGAGCGATCCACAATACCAGGAAATTTGGCATAGAAATACCGCTACCTCTTGTATAACTGATCTACAACCAACTTCGGACAAAATGGCATAACTGCTACGCCAAAATGACATTCGAAACTGACGTTTCGGCTGTTTTTGCCACATATCACCAGTAGCAGGAGTTGCCATGAGAGCACGGGAGTTCCGTCGGAAGACGGGTCTAGCGCCAGTCCACGGTTGGTCTAACGATCAACAGTACTCACATTCACAAGGTAGTGATGCCATGGATCTCGCCCTCCAGATCGAACAGCTCTTTAGGACCGATCGGAAGAAGTATTTAGGCTTCATCCGGCAGCGCGTACGCAGTCAAGAGGAGGCTGAAGACATTCTCCAGGACGTGTTCACAAATGTCCTGGCCGCCTCCAAAGACGTCAACAAGCCCATCGACAACCTGGCCTCCTGGGTCTTCACCTCTGTCCGGAACCGGATCATCGACAGTTACCGCAAGAAAAAGGCGGACAACTTTGCCGATCTGGGTACCAAGGAACAGCATGACGACGGCATGGACTATGTTGAGCGCTTCTTGGGTGATTTCTCCTACAGCCCGGAGCAAGACCTGGTTCGCAAGACCATCTGGGAAGCTGTGATCGAAGGTCTCGAAGAGATCCCGGTCGAGCAAAAGTGGGTCTTTGTCAAAAATGAATTCGAAGGTGTTTCGTTTAGAGAGATGTCTGAAGAGACAGGGGTAAACATCAATACCCTTTTGGCTCGGAAGCGATACGCCGTGTTGTACCTCCGCAAGAAACTGCAAGAGATGTACGACACGATCAACGAGAACTAGCAACTCCCCCTCACATGTCGCATTGGACGACGACAACAGCCCGCACGATGATCTATTTCTGCTGCATCGGCGGGCTGTTGGTCTTAAATAGCCTGGTCGTTGTCGTCCTCTGGAATCAAGTCTTCCGAGAGTCCGGTTCGTCCTCCCCGGAACTCTCGTTTCTGGAGGGGGCGGGCATCACCGCCTTCGCCTACGTGATCATCTTTTCGATCAAATACGGCGTTCAAAGTGCCGCTGCCCGGGCATCACAACCTCAGCGAACACCGTCTGAGCGCTTTGCCCACCTCACTCCCGAACAACGTTCGGCCCTTAAGACGGAACTCGTGCAATCCTGCGGTTGCAAAGAGACTGACTCCAAGTGTTAGATTGAGCAAATCATTGCTCGTTCAGATCACACAGGAGGTTGGTTGTGAGCATCGTTTCTGAGTTCAAAGAATTTGCCGCAAAAGGCAACGTCGTCGATCTCGCCGTCGGTGTCGTCATCGGTGGCGCTTTTGGCAAGATCGTCGGGTCCTTTGTCAACGACGTCCTCATGCCTCCCATCGGCATCTTGTTAGGGGGCATGGATTTCAAATCCATCTCGCTCACGTTGAAAGCCGCTGTCATGGAGGGCGACAAGGTCCTCACGCCGGCCGTGACCATGAACGTGGGCAATTTCATTCAAACGGTCGTCGACTTTCTCATCATCGCCTTTGCCATCTTCATCATGGTAAAGGGGATCAACAAGATGAAACGCAAACAAGAGGAAGCGCCTGCTGCGCCGCCTGAGCCATCCGACGAGGTCAAGCTTCTGACCGAGATCCGCGATTCGCTTCGGAAGTAACGCGTCGCGCATAGATCGTAAGATGTTGGTCACCCCGGCGAGTGATGATGATCACGCCGGGGTGATCTGTTTTCGGGAAATCGATCTTTCGCCGCAATTCTTCAGGGTCCTTGTCCCACCCTCGTTTTTTGATCTCCGTCCGTGCATTGAAGCCAAATTCAACAACGCGTTCACGGATCCTGCGTTCAGAGATTCCGGTGTCGATTCGCACGATCTCGAACACCTCATACCATGGTGATGGCGGTGGCTGCTTGCCCCCTATCCCATATGCGATCTTGGGATCGATGGCAACAACGCCGGCGTTGCGAAAGACGGTATCTACCAGGCCGGCGGCGATGGCGGTGTTGTGCGGCTCTATCAAGAAGACTTCGTGGAGGTCTTCGAGAAGGACTTCGTGTAGGTCGCCTTGTAGGACTTCGTGGAGGTCTTCGAGTAGGACTTCGTGGAGGTCTGCTAAGTAGGCGGAGCGGTGAAGTTTGGAGGTGTTGATCCAGAGGATGCGTTCTCGGCATTCGCGGCCGAAGCCGATGTACTCACTGCTGCAGGTAGTGTCAATGGTGTCCGGGATCATGTCACCGGGACCGACTTTGATCCCGGTGGTCAGTGGCGTTGGACTGCTGGACACCCACAACAGGATCTCTTCGAGGGAGGGGCTGTAGTGGGTCGCACGGTGTGTGCGCGCGCCGGTGGACGTGCGACGTGAAGGATCTGCCCAGACGCCATCCACATCTGGTGGCAAGATCGTCTCGGGTGTCCATGCGCGATCGACAACGGTGACGTTGTCAATTCCTGCGGAACTGAGGTTCAACCGCGTGATCAGAGCGGTCAACGGGTCGGCTTCGTACGTGGTCACCTTCTGCACTACTTGGGCCAAGGCCTGGGCGTCGAGGCCCGCACCGGTGCAGATCTCAACAACGTGTTGCTTGCCGACAAACATTGAAGCATGATAGGCGGCGATACGCGGATGAGTGGCTTGTTCTGCCATCCGAGGTGTGAAGAACCACCCATGACGTCCCTTCCCCAATCGTTGAGCTTGCAGGGTTCCCAATGCCAGGTCAATGACCGTTGACCGCAGATACTGTCGATCGCCTAACTGTGTCGTGACACGCTTCGTAAGTGCGGGCGTGACGGCACCAGCTTCTTCGATCTGTTGCATCATCCACACGATCAGCAGTCGGCAATGCTCAAGGTCGGCTACAAGATGGTCGCTGTTAGGGGACGTCACCGAAAAGCCCGATATTTGTGGTCTAAATCAATACCATGAGTACAAATATGGACGCCATTCGCGCATCCCTTGAAGGCCAAGGACTGCACAACCTTGGTGAGATCAATTATAATCTGACGACGCCGGAGCTTTATGAGCATGCGTTGCTCTTTGATGAGGGCATTCTAACGGAACACGGTGCGTTGGCTGTGAACTCTGTGCCGTACACCGGACGTCGCGCAAACGACAAGTTCGTTGTTGAAGAGGTGGAAAGCAAGGGAGATGTGTGGTGGGGCAAGGTCAACAAATCCTTCTCCGAAGATAAGTTCAACGCCCTCAAGAAGCGTGTTTATGCCTACCTGCAAGGACGCGACGTTTACGTGCAGGACCTCGTTGCAGGATCGGATGACAAGTTGTCATTGAATGTGCGGTTCGTTCAGGAGTACGCTTATCATTCGCTGTTCGTCAAGAACATGTTCATCGAGCCGACCGAACAGCAGCTGGAGAATTTCATTCCCGGCTTCACGGTCATCACCGTGCCGGAGTTCAAGTCGATCCCGGAAGTCGATGGCACACTCTCCGAAGTGTTCATCATTCTGAGCTTCTCACAGAAACTGGTCCTCATTGGCGGCACATCGTATGCCGGTGAAAACAAGAAGGCGATCTTCACTGTTCTCAACTACCTTATGCCCAAGGTTGGCGTGATGAGCATGCATTGCTCTGCCAACATCGGCAAAGAAGGTGATACGGCCCTCTTCTTTGGCCTTTCCGGTACGGGTAAGACCACGTTGTCAACCGATCCGGAGCGTGCCTTGATCGGTGATGATGAACATGGCTGGAGTGATGACGGCGTCTTCAACTATGAAGGGGGCTGTTACGCTAAGGTCATCAACCTGAGCGCAGAAGCAGAGCCGATCATCTACGGCCTGACACAACAGTTCGGAACGATCCTCGAGAATGTCGACATCAATGACGAGACTCGCGTTGTTGATCTTGACTCACAGCTGCATACCGAGAATACACGCGCCTCGTACAGCCGCGAGCGCATTCCGAACATTGCACCCGGCAATCGCGGTGGACATCCCCAGAACATCGTCTTCCTCACGGCAGATGCATTCGGCGTGATGCCGCCGATCGCTCGCTTGTCACCTGAGCAGGCAATGTTCCACTTCTTGAGCGGCTATACTGCCAAGGTTGCTGGAACGGAAGCCGGCGTCAAGGAACCGTCAGCGACGTTCTCCACCTGCTTTGGTGCGCCGTTCATGGTCCATCACCCGGGCGTCTACGCGAATCTGTTGCGCGACAAGATCAAGCAACATGGTTCACGCGTCTGGTTGGTGAACACGGGTTGGAGCGGTGGTCCGTATGGCGTTGGTTCGCGCATGAGCATCAAGCACACACGTGCGATGCTGCGTGCCGCGCTCAACGGCGATCTTGACAACGTAGAGTTTGTGAAGGATTCGTTCTTCAACCTCGACATTCCAACGTCGTGCCCGCATGTTCCGTCAGAGGTCCTCAACCCGCGCAACACCTGGTCCGACAAGGATGCATACGACAAGCAGGCTGCTCACCTCGTTGAACTGTTCAACGAGAACTTCAAGCAGTTCGCTGATGGCGTGGATGCGTCAGTTAAAATGTAGTCAGCTAGATAGCTAGATAGCTAGAGGGGTGTTGCGAAAGTGACACCCTTATTTTTTTCTGCGCCACGGTTGTTGTGTGATCGTGATGCGCGTTGACCCCGGATCGCCGAAACCTTCGGTCACGAACTCTTGCGTGACGGGATACGAGGCATGCCAGCGGTTGTCATATTCCATCTTGCGGCGTGTTGAGATCGAACGTTCACCGATCATGCTCGTCACGGTCCATGTGTAGGCCGAGATAGCACGCAGCGTGTCCGCATCACGTTCGATCTCCCATAGGTCGGTGGTCGTCGACGTACTGGTCTGTGTCACTTCTTTACCCGGACTACCATCGGCATTCGTCGAGATCGACGTCGTCGTACTTTCCGAGGTCTTGCGAAACTCCACACGGTTGTCACGAGTGCGGATCACCGAGTCCGGTACTTCAGGTCGGACCTGGATCCAAAAACGTTCCAAGTTCGAAGCTGTGAACTGGAGAAATTGCTCTTTTGTCGGTTGCTCTTCACGCCCCTTATACATCACGCGATAGTAGGGGATGACGCTATCTGGTTCTGATCCGATCAGGCGGCCCGTTACGGCATGCAGGACCACATTTGCAGCGCCATGTTCGAATGGGTTCGGCGTGTAGTTGAACGGTTGTTGCGCGCTGCCTCCGGCTTCGTTTGATTTGCTCTTCAGGTAGGCCCAAAGCTCTTTATCGAGTTTCTTGTCGTGCGACTCAACAAACCGCCCCCTCACAAGTGAATCCGAGACGACATCTGTGATGGTCAACACGTACTTACTCTCCCGCACTTCCATTCCCGCCATGAAGCGAAGGACACGTTCCACCTTGAATGTCCATTCAAGTGTGTCTCCTACGCGCAACGTATCTCGGTCGAGGTTCTGCGCAGGCACAACACTAGGTTGAGCGGTCAAGCTGGATACAAGGATGAGAGCACAAAGCAGAATTTCGGTGATACGGATCATCGTGTCGGTGTTGGGTTACGTGAATGAGATCGGCTACGTCGCCGATCACTCGTCGAGGTCTTCGATATCGTCGAGACCATCTAGGCCGCTGAGTTCATCGTCCATGAATTCATCCGACTCAAAGGATGCAGCTTCCATGATCTCTGTTGCTTCGTCAAGGTCGTCTTCGAAGACCATCACGTTGCACTCATCGCTGCCTTCCACTTGGTCGACACGATGATCAATGCCGGCGGCCTTAAGGCGGGAAGCAAGCAACTGCGCTTCCATTTCGTTGGTGAAGGATGCAAGATGGATCATGGCGGTCTCCGATCGAAAAGGTGTTCTACTTTTTCTTGTTCTTGTCTTGCTGTGTTGCCACGTCTGAGATCATGTCGAACGTCTGCTTTTGATGCGCTTCCTTGACACGTGACTTGATGTTCTTGAAACACCACACGATCACCGTGTGATCATTGACCAAGAACTGTTCAACCGCTTTCGATGTATTCGGGTCAGGGGGCGTTGCAGTATTGAAGAACAACTTTGACAACTGCTCCTTTGCATCCTTTGGCAACACGTTCTTGTATTCAAAATACAAGATAAGGCCATCACCATCTTTACCCTTGAAGGCCTGAAATGCCTGACGCGATGGCGTCCCGAATGACGGGAGTGTTTTTGCCGGATCGTTGTAGAGTTTCTCTGCCACTTTGGACGAACTTTTGAACACGGTCGAAAGGGAATTTCCCTTCGGAATGGAGCTCTCGATCAGCGGCAGTCGTTCCCACGGTAGCAGGATCGTGCGCGTTAGACCGTAGAAGTTGAACGTCTGATGCACCGATTCGACCTTTGTATTGTAGCCCGGCGGTGCCTGAAAATTCGGGATGTTACTCTGCTGGGCATCTGCCACCACAGCGAGGAGAAGTAAAAGTCCAAGTGTTAGGGATCTCGTGTACATGATCAACTCCGAGTAAGTTTACGATAGGTGATCCGGTGCGGGCGATCTGCATCGGTGCCCAAACGACGATGACGGTCCTCCTCGTATTGCGAGTAGTTGCCGTCAAACCACACAACGTTCGAATCGCCCTCGAACGCCAAGATATGTGTTGCGATCCGGTCCAGGAACCAACGGTCGTGACTGATCACCACGGCACATCCGGCAAAGCCCTGCAGGGCTTCCTCAAGCGCTCGTAAGGTATTCACGTCGAGGTCATTGGTTGGCTCGTCAAGTAGGAGAACATTCGCCCCTTCCCTGAGCATTTTGGCAAGGTGAACACGGTTGCGCTCGCCCCCTGACAGTTGAGTGACCTTCTTTTGTTGGTCGGATCCGCTGAAGTTGAAGCGGGCAACATAGGCGCGGGAGTTGATCTCGCGAGTACCCAGCATGATCGTGTCATGTCCGCCCGTGATCTCTTCCCAGATCGATCTCTCCGGATCCAGTGGGCGGTTCTGATCGATGTAGCCAAGCTTGACGGTATCGCCGACGGAGAACGACCCCGCGTCCGGTTCAAGCTGACCCGTGATCATCTTGAAGAGGGTGGTCTTACCGGCGCCGTTCGGACCAATGATCCCAACGATACCGCCGGGAGGGAGCGAGAAGGAAAGATCTTCGTACAAGATCTTGTCTTCGAATGCTTTGCTGATGTTCGTGGCATCAATGACCTTTTCACCGAGACGTGGTCCCGGCGGGATGAAGATCTCCATCTCTTCGTTGCGCTTGATCGTCTCTCGGTCGAGCAACTTCTCGTAAGCACTAATACGGGCCTTACTCTTCGCATGACGTCCTTTCGGATTCATACGTACCCATTCCAATTCTTCCTTCAGTGCCTTCTGGCGCTTGCTCTCTTGTTTTTCCTCAAGTGCTAGTCGTGCTTGCTTTTGTTCGAGCCACGAGGTGTAGTTGCCTTCGAACGGAATGCCGTGGCCGTTGTCCAGCTCAAGGATCCAGCCGGCAACATTGTCAAGGAAGTAGCGGTCGTGCGTTACGGCAATCACCGTGCCTTCGTAATCGTGAAGGTGCCGCTCCAACCACGCAACACTCTCGGCATCGAGGTGGTTAGTGGGCTCGTCGAGCAACAGCACATCGGGCTTCTGCAACAACAAGCGTACCAAGGCAACTCGACGACGCTCGCCACCGGAGATCACGCTGACCAGCGTATCTCCCGGCGGACAACGCAGTGCATCCATCGCCATCTCAAGCTTGGAATCGATATCCCATGCACCCATGGCTTCGATTCGTTCTTGCAGCTTGGCTTGCCGATCCAACAGAGCATCGAAGTCCGCATCCGGGTCAGCGAACTTCTCGCTGATGGCGTTGTATTCCTTGAGAAGATTCACCGCTTCCGATGCACCTTCTTCAACGATCTCCTTGACGGTCTTGTTGGGATCGAGCTCCGGCTCCTGCGAGAGATAGCCGAACGTGACGTCCTTGTTCTTGGTGATCTGACCGACGTACTCCTCGTCGAGTCCGGCGATGATCTTCAACAGCGTTGACTTACCAGCGCCATTGAGACCTAACACGCCGATCTTCGCCCCATAAAAGAAGCTCAGATAGATGTCGCGTAACACTTGGCGGTTGGGCTTGTAGATCTTGCCCACACCTACCATGCTAAAAATGATCTTTTGGGTTTCTGTAACTGCCATAGATCACAAAATTACGGAACGCCGACAATGCCGATATTTGAAACATGGTACGGAACAGGTGGACCCAACTTTTGGCAGATCGGCAGGAGCGCTGGATGGCGGTGCTGACGGTCGTGGTCATGACGGTGACATTGTACTCCTACACGACGTTCCTGACGTCGGTGGAGGCCCGGTCTGGGGTGGTCTACAACGACCCACTGCACCGCCTTATGGGCCCGGTGGACCTGACCTGGCTCGTCTTCACCCTTCTTTACGGGGCTCTTCTCCTCGCTATCGTGGTCCTATTGCGCGAGCCACCGGTCTTCTTCCGCGCTCTTCGTGCCTATACGATGTTGATCGGACTACGGATGATCTGTATGTGGTTGCTGCCGCTCGACCCGCCAGAAACGATGATCGCACTAAATGACCCGTTCGTGGAGTTGTTCACCACGGGCGGTACGGCAACACTGACGCGCGACCTGTTCTTCAGCGGACACACGGCAACGCTATGCTTGATCGGCTTTGTCACGCCGGGCCGATGGTATCGCTGGACCTTCTATGCCCTCGCATTGGTGGTCGGCGTAAGCGTCATCGCCCAGCACGTCCACTATAGCATCGATGTGGTCGTAGCCCCGCTTGCGGCATTTGCCGCAGCATGGCTTGCCGGTGCGTATCGTCCGCGTTAGAAGGACGGCTTAGCGCCGGTCATCCCAAAGTCGAGGAGTTCCATCGTCATCTCGTCACTGGTCTGCGAACGGACCATGGCATAGATCGGCACTGCCGGATGGATCCACGACGTTGTCTCCTCATCATCGCCGGTAACGTTCACACTGCTCTTGGCCTTCGTTGTGCCATGGAATGTGCCTGCGGTCACGGTCTGCGTTCCCCCGTCCGACATCTCCGTGTGTGTTGGTACCATTCCTTCGATGCTACTGGAATAGGCGCCCTTCATCATCGACAACATCGCACCTTCAAGGACCATCGGCTCATCGTCATTGGTCTTGATGGCGATGCGAACGAAGTCAAGACCGTCGAGATTTCCGCCTTTCTTGGCCGCATCCATACCCTTGACCGTGAACTGCATGATGATCACGTCGTCCTCTGTGATCATCGTCGTCTCGATGGTGATCTCGTCACCGTTCTTCGCAACGATGGCACACTTCATCACGGAACGTTCCTCGTCGTCATCCGTCAGGCCGTACATCACCCACTGACCGGCCTCCATAGGCGCTACATCTTTGAATGCCTTTGCCTCATACGAGGTACTCTTCTTGGCCTCGAACATGGCCTTGATGCGCGCTTCATTGTCCTCAGCGTGCAACACTCCAAATGTCACAAGGAGTACGAGAAGTGATAAGAACGTGCGGATCATTACAGTCCCTTTCAGGAAGATGGTTACCTACATTCGGTCGGCCAGTCCAGCCAATACGCTCATGATCATGGAGGCCGCAAGTTTAGCGGTTCTATGATCAACATCATACAACGGATTCAACTCGACAATATCGAACGACGTCATCGTTGGCCGACGGGCTGCTTCACGCAGCGCTGCTCCGATCTCTGCCGGCGTGAATCCGTCCGATGATGGCGCACTTACACCGGGTGCAAAGGCAGAAGCAAATCCGTCCATATCCAACGAGATATGCATTCGTCCACTCGAGCCCGCCTTCTGCAGGGCTTGTGACCACGCCACATCCATTCCTTCAGCACGTACGGCATCCAACATCATGACGTGCATGCCATGGTCCGTTACATATCGAAGATGGGTTGCCGATACAGCGTGGTGTTGAAGGCCAAACTCAACGAAACCACCGGGGATGATCACGGAACCCTCTACGTCCAACATCTGCCGGAAGGGCGAACCGGAATGGGCCCGCCTTTCCGACTGCAACGGTCGAACATCTGCGTGCGCATCGATGTTGATCACACCATACGGCATACCAAGCGTCTCGTAGGCACGAATGGTTGGCCATGCCGTGTCATGACCACCTCCGAGGATGATCGGGAATGCACCCATCTCCAGCAGTCCTCGCACCGCATCATGAAGTACATCGTGGATCTGCTCCAGCGTTGATCCCTCAGGATCAATGTCGCCGGCATCGACCAACATCAGCTTGCCTGTGGCGACAGCGTCACTGATGGACGATGTTGCAAGCTTCGACAATGCAGTACGGATCGCACGTGGTCCGCCTTCAGCGCCGGGTCGACCGCTGTTGCGCTCTACTCCGATGTGTTGTGGCACACCGATGATCACACAAGCCAGGCCTTGCCACTCATCGGCGTCTTCCAGCGAGAGTAGAAGATCACCAACACGCGGGTCTTCAGGATCGTTTGAACGAAACAGCGCCTCTTGGTCGGGTTCGACCAGGAGGCGCCGGAGCTGTCGGATCGACATATCTGTCTTTCTTAGCGCGTGATCACAAAGGATGTCGCAGACTTCCCGATCGGTGTCTCAACCGCGAGCGTGTAAGTCCCGGATGCGATCGTTGTCGGCATCGCGAACGTCATGCTCGCCCCCTGCACAATACCGTCATAGATCTGTGCGACCACCGTTCCCGTTACATCAACAACATTGATCTTCATCCGATCGATCAAACCAGATTCAAGAATGTTCACGGTGATCTCGCCATCCGTCGTGATCGGATTCGGCATGATCATAGCTTCCAAGGCACGATCGATCGGACGATCATCTTCGACCGATGTCGCACCAACCGTACCCACCAATCGCACGGTGGTCGTAAGGGAGCGCTCGTCATTGCTATACACGCGCAGACTTCCTTGCGTTGTGCCGTTGTCCGGACGGTCAAACGTCACCTTCACTTCCAGCGTCTCACCCTTGTTCAACGTTGTTGGTAGGGGGCGACTGGTTCCCGAGATCCGATAGTGGCCACGCACGGAGAAGGTGTTCACACTATCGATCACGAGCGGTGCATCCGTAGTTGATGTGACGACGGCCGTTCGTTCTACCGGCTGCGGTGTTGGGGTGTTGAAGTACAGTGTGTCGACGTTCACCGAGATCGTTGGCTTTGGACCAACAACAAACTGGATCCACTGACGATTGCCAAAGTCCGGTTCGAAGTTCTTGATCGTAATGCTATTGGAACGGAAGTTGAGGTATCCGGTACCGAGCTGATCACGCAGGAACCAGAAGTCCAGGCCGTATCCTTCCTTGTTGATCAGCTCATATTCGTAGCATCCGTCTTCGAGGTTGAAGGAGTCGACGTACGTGGTGTTGTCGGCGAGATCCTTTCCGGACTTGATCACGTCGCCGCCGATCTTGCGCAGCACCCACTCGTACTGTTGTGCCGCAAGGTTGTTCGTTCTCAGCGTGATCTGCAGATCACTGTAATACTGCGGCGGCGTCATGAACTTCGTTGTATACGAGTTGTTCTGCGCATACTCATCACCTGTTGTTGCGATCGTCGCAACAAACGTCTGTTGGTCTTCGGAGACCGTCCACTTCGGTACCGGCAGCGTTACCGTATCTCTGTCCAAGAAGTTGAGACTACCGGTCCATTGATAGGTAGACTGCTCGCCCCCTGACACTCCATAGGTGATGGTAGCTGCCGATAGCGTGGACGAACCCGTGTTCTGGATCACGATGACCGGCTCACCGCAGATAGGGTTGAGGCGGCCGTAGAACTCCCATGAGTTTGGCGTGATCACGTCAACAATGGCAGCGTCTTTTGTGAAGTTCGGAGCGCTGTAGCCGATGAGTTGTCCGGAGACTTCCCAACGACCCCAATTCTCATTAGCTGCACCTTTCTTTACACCGTAGTCGATCGTTGTGCTGGTCTTGCCTTGAACAAGATTCGAGATCTCGAATTCATACATGTCAACGGGTGCACCTGGACACCAGCCGGTTCTGTCGATCAACCACGTTCCTCCTTGCGGATAGACCGGATTGTCGCCACATTCTTTCCAGAGTGGCCACACGAATTGTTCGGTGCCATCAACGGCGAAGAAGTGGTCACGCTTGCAGAATTCTGCGCAGTTAGTCTCGTTGCTGAAGTCATGTCCGCTGGTCACGGCTTTGAGCTTGAAGGTCTTGGCTTCAGGGTTCAACGGAATGCTCACCGCTGGCAGTGCTTTGTTCGTGAGCACGTCGGGGAACATCGCACCACGATCATACCAGATCTGGTCGATCTGTTTCACATCGCGTGGAGGTGTACCCTTGATGAAGATGAAGGTGAGATCGATCAACTCTTGCTGGTTACCCGCAGAGAGCGTGACGTTGTTGCGGAGCAGCGGAGCAAAGTCCGTGACGTCGTAGACCCACTTGAAACCGTTCGGACCAAGATCGAGACCGATACCGTACGGTGTGATGTAGCGACCGATCTCGAACTGGACGATGGGGCTGAAGTACGGGCTTGCCACTTTGCGTAACGTGACATCCGGGTTGATGCGAACGCTGTCGATCTTCAGTCCGGTCTCTTCATAGATAGGTTGCCAACCGGCTTCTTGAACCAAGATCGTATCTGTAGGTACAGACGGATGATCCACGGCATCGGGAGCATAGACGCGCGGTTGTACAGGTCGTTCATACAAGATCACCGAGGTTCGCTCAACATCTTGTGCAATGTCGATGTCAACGCGCGTTGTCGCATTCGCCACCACGCCTGTCTCGAAGCTGACGAATGGACGGCTTGATGTGGATTCCGTAAGGTAGCCCAGTTCATCGAGGTCGAGGCGTTCACGCGTTGGGAGGCCAAACATCGAACCGTGACGACCCTCTGCGGAACCGTCCAGTGCGATGGCGGGATCGGTGTCGCGTTCACCATTGTAGAGTACCAACAGGTCAAGGGCGTTTGGATGAAGATCATCGATCTGACGATTCATCCAGGCCTTGATATCAGCTTCAGTGAGTACCTTCTTCCATACGGTGAACTCGTCGAGCATGCCGCGATAGGATCCCGACGTACCGGAGCCGACCACGAAGCTCGTGATGCCGGACATGTTACGCGTCTTGCCGTTGCCGTTATGGAACAGCGCACCGTTCAGATAGATCTTCATGTCACCGGTGAGTGCACTCTTCGTGAACGTCCAGTGATTCCACTGCCCTTCGGTCGAAGGAATAGACGCAGCTTTCTCGATACGGTCATAGGCGCCGTTATTCGGATCACGTCCGGCATCCCAATACACCGTGCCATTGCTCCACGGAAGGTGAACATTGAGAACCCGTCGCCCCTTATCATCAAAGGCCTCAAAGACGCTGTTGTTGACTGGCAGTTCTTGAGCATTGCCATAGCTCCAGAACATCACCGTGATCTCGTTGCCGATCTCGGCGCCAATGTTGCCCCCAACTTCAAGCTTGTCACCGGCACGGAAGGTATAGGCCGCACGCGAGCCATCATCGATCACGCCCGGGAATTGTGCAGCGCCGGCCGAGAGTCGGACGTTCTTTGGAGCACTGTTACAGGAGAGTTCTACGACGATGTTCGATGTGCCGTTCCAGACGAATGCTGTGGAGAATGGGATCTTGTTCGGGGCATCGTCAAGCGTGATGTTTTGGCGTACGACCGTTGTAAGGTTATCGCTCTTGAGAAACTTGTCAACGGTTGTGCCGGTGATCGTTCCGATGCGCACGGTGAACAGTTCGATGTTGCCCACGCTGTCAAGAGACGTCAGCTCGATACCACAGATCGGCCCTGCAGTGACACCTGCAGCGGTCAACTCCGACGCTGTCCACACGAACTGCGACCTGGCGCCATTTTTCTTGATGATCTTATCATTCGATTGGCCTTTGCCGCCAACTTCGGCCCACGTACCCTCGGCACCACCAGGACGTGTTACCACCGTCTGACGATAACGCTTCTTTGGTGCCGTGAACGTATTGCTGTACGGAAACGAATCCGGTGTTGTCTGCCGAACCACATAGTTGACCTGCGTCAGCCGCGTCGAATCGAATTCGCCCGTCGAATCCGTCAGCACCGTATACGTCAGGTAATCCCACTCACCGCACGGATAGTTATCCTGCGTCGTACCCGGATCACACTTCAACGTGTACTCCATCAGCACTTTTTCATATCGGTCAGGGGGCGGGAACAACCACGTTCCACTTCGCTTTGTGATATCGTCAAAGGTCAGCGTCTTTACGCGGATGGTATCACCATCAGCGGCGCGGAGCACCGCCGGAAGTGCGACGATCACTGAACATGCAATAAGGATGAGAGCGCGTAACGATTTCATCATACAGGTACCTCGTGTGAACGTGTAATTTACCTCGCGCACAGCGACTTATAGCACAGCGGCAGCTAGAACTGCGACGTCTTGAACCGCGACCCCTAAGTCAGAATGTCCCAGACCCTGATGTGCCAGACCCTGATGTCGCCGTGCGAGAGGTCGCCGTGCGAGAGGTCGCCGTGCGAGAGGTCGCCGTGCTAGTGCTTGGCGACGCCGCCATCCACATTGATCGTCTGGCCGGTGATGATGCCGGAGGCGGGGAGGGCGAGGAAGGCGACGACGTTGGCGATGTCTTCGGGTTCGTCGGCGCGGTGGACGGCTTGGGTGGGGATGATGTGCTCCAGCATCGAGGAGGCCATGGTGCCCTCGCGGGCGTCTTGGGTGGCCGTTAGGCCTACGCTGACGGTGTTGATGGTGATGCCGTATTTGCCGATCTCGGAGGCCAAGGAGCGGGTGAGACCGATGACGCCCATCTTGGCGGTGACGTAATGGGTGAGGTAGGGTGTCCCCAACCACACGGTATCGCTCGAAAAGGTGATGATGCGGCCAAATCCTGCCTTTTTCATGTGGGGAAGGACGGCGCGGATGGTGTGGAAGACGGAATCGAGGGTCACATCGAGCGTGCGGCGCCAGATCTCGTAGGAGAGCAGTTCGAAGGGTTCTTCGTGGTAATAGCCGACGTTGTGGACCAAGATGTCGATGGCACCGTAGGTGCGGATCGCCTCGTCGGCTACGGTCTGGGCGCCGACGGCGGTAGTGAGGTCGGCTTGAACGGCAACCACCTCGCCCCCTTGCCGACGAAGATCAGCGGCAAGTGCAGAGGCGTCTTGAAGGTCGGCAATGATGAGCTTGGCACCTTCCTGGAGAAGTCGCTCGGCAAAGGCGCGGCCATTGCCTACGGCAGCGCCGGTCACAATGGCAACGCGGTCCTTCAGACCTCGCTCGAAGGCAGTGATCTGCATTAGGCGATCAGACCCAGCTCACGTCCAACGTCGCCGAAGATGTTCAGGATGGCATCCAGGTGCTCATCTTCGTGGGTGGTCATGTAGCTCGTGCGGAGCATGGACAGGTTTGGCGGGACGCCCGGGGGGACGAAGGCGTTGACGAAGACGCCCTTATCATACAGCTTGCGCCACATGATCATGGTCTTGTCAACATCGCCGAGGACCACAGGGACGATGCCCGTGTTGCTGTCGATCACGTCGAAGCCCATGGCATGGAAGCCGTCGCGCATCTTCTTGGCATTGGCCAGAAGCTTATCGATACGCCAGGGTTCTGCTTCCAGGATCTCGAGTGCCTTGAGGGCCGAGGCGACGGATGCCGGCGTCGGCGAAGCACTAAAGATGAGGGCCGGAGAGTGGTGCTTGAGGTAGTTGATCACGCGCTCCGGACCGCCAATGAATCCACCGAGGGATGCAAAGGTCTTGGAGAAGGTGCCCATCGTCAGATCGACCTTGTCTACCAGGCCAAAATGAGACGCAGTGCCTCTGCCCCCTACCCCTACAACGCCGGTACCGTGGGCATCGTCGACCATGATGCGGGCACCATACTTTTCGGCAACACGGACCATGTCGGGGAGGTTGGCGAGTTCGCCGGAGACGGAGAAGACACCGTCGGTGACGATCAGCTTGCCGGCCGAGTCAGGAATGCGCTGCAAAACCCGCTCGAGGTCGTCCATGTCGTTGTGCTTATACCGCACGAACTCAGCAAAGCCACCCTTGGCCAGCATACAGCCACTGATGATGCAGGCGTGGTTCTCTTTATCGGAGATCACATAGTCGCCCTTTTGCACCAGGGCGGCGATCGATCCGAGAGCCGTTTGATAGCCCGTTGAGAAGAGGAGGACGTCTTCATAGCCGAGGAAGGCGGCCAGACGTTTTTCCAGCTCCACATGCAGGTTGATGGTACCGGTAAGATATCGAGAGCCGGAGCAGCCGGTGCCGTAGCGGTCGATGGCATCCTTGGCGGCTTGTTTGACGCGTGGGTCTGCCGTCAGGCCGAGGTAGTTGTTCGAGCCGGCCATGATCACATGGCGACCTTCGAGCATCACCACGGGGCCTTCGTTCTCTTCGACCGGACGGAAGTACGGATACAGGCCAAGGGCCTTGACTTCGTCGGCACGGGTGAATTCGTACGCTTTCTGAAACAGATCCACAGTTAACGCTCCGTTCTTGAGTTGGGCTGCAAAGTTAAGGGATTTGGAAGGGGGCTAGCGCAGATTCTCAACCTGAACCGGGAAGCCAAGGTCGGTCCCTTTGACAAGTGTGATGACCTGTTGCAGGTCGTCCTTGCTTTTGCCGGTGACCCGTACCTTCTCGTCGATGATCTGTGTGGTCACCTTGGCTTTCGAGTCCTTGATCAGCGTGGTGATCTTTTTGGAGTCCTCACGGGTCATGCCGTTCTTGAGGGAGATCACCTGCCGCGTGGACTTACCACCCAGTGATTCCACCTTGCCCTCGTCGAGGGCTTGGACGCTGATCCCGCGCTTGATGAGCTTCAAGCGGAGCACGTCCATGGCTGCCGTCACAAAATGTTCACCGTCGGCGCGGATGGTAATGGTCCGGGCGTTCCGGTCAAGTTCCATGGTGCAGTTCGATCCACGGAGATCATAGCGGTGCTCGATCTCTTTGGCGGATTGATTCACGGCATTGTCGGCCTCCTGAAGGTCGACGGAACAAACAAGATCAAAGGAGTACGTAGAAGCCATAGCACAAAAGTACAGGTCGTTTCTCGTATGTTTCACGACTTCTATGAAACACCTGATCACAATACCCTCCCTGAAGTACGCTTCACGGGATGTCCCGGCCGGACTTGTCGTCTTCCTCGTCGCCCTGCCGCTATGCCTGGGCATCGCCCTGGCATCGGGTGCACCGCTGTTCTCCGGCGTGATCGCCGGCGTCGTCGGCGGCGTCGTGATCACCCTCTTCTCCGGCTCAGAGCTCTCCGTCTCCGGCCCCGCGGCAGGCCTGGCCACCATCGTCGCCGGAGCCATCATCAGCTTGGGGTCCTTCCCGGTCTTCCTCACGGCCGTAGTCATCGCCGGCGTCCTGCAACTTGGCATCGCCGCCCTCCGGGCCGGCTCCTTGGGCAACTTCATCCCCCACAGCGTGATCAAGGGCATGCTCGCCGCCATCGGCATCACCATCATCCTCAAGCAGATCCCCCATGCCGTCGGATACGATCGGGGCTTCACCGATGATGAGGTGATCTTAGGGGGCAATCTGTGGCTCGACATCTTTCTTGACCCTATCCGTGCCTTCGATCTGGAGGTGATCCAACCCGGTGCCGTGATCATTACCATCGTTTCGATGTTGATCTTGCTCCTGTGGGAACGCCCCTTCATCAAACGACATACCTGGTCGAACTGGATCCCCGGCGCCCTGATCGCCGTTGTCCTTGGCGCAATTCTCAACGAAGTGTTCATGGGTGTGTATCCGAACCTCGCGCTGACCGCGGAGAAGGACCACGTGGTGGAACTTCCCGTGGCTTCGTCGATCGCGGCCTACTTCGGACAGTTCACATTCCCGGATTTCTCTGCGCTGTTTCGCTTCGATGTGTGGTCCATCGCTCTGACGATCGCCATCGTTGCAAGTATCGAGTCCGTGCTCTCTGTTGAGGCGGTCGACAAAATGGACCCGCAGCGCCGTATCTCCGATGTGAATCGTGAACTCTTCGGGCAAGGATTCGGCAACATCGTCAGCGGTCTGATCGGGGGCATCCCGGTCACGTCCGTCATCGTACGGTCATCAGCCAACGTCTATGCCGGCGGCCAAACGCGCACTTCATCCTTTGTCCATGGCATCCTGTTGATGACCTGTGTGCTCGCGATCCCGGTCTTCCTCAACAAGATCCCCTTTGCATGTCTTGCCGCCGTCCTCTTTATGGTCGGCTACAAGCTCTCGTCTTGGAAGCTGATCAAAAGTGTTTGGAGGGAGGGGGCGACGCAGTTCTTGCCATTCATGGTCACGTGCGTGGTTGTCGTAGCAACGGACATTCTCGTCGGCGTCGGCATTGGCTTGTTGATCAGCATGTACTTCGTTCTCCGCTCCTACAACCGCGAGGCGATGACGCTGGTGAGCGAAGGGGATAACTGGCTGCTGCGGTTCAACAAAGACATGTCGTTCGTCAATAAATCAAAACTCAAGAACCTGCTGAGATCGATCCCCGACAATTCGTTTGTGATCATCGACGGGATGAAGGCGTTGTATATCGACCACGATGTCTACGAGACCATTCACGACTTCGAGCAGTCCGCACCCCACCGTGGTCTTCGCATCGAGTATCACCACTACTTTGGTAAAGAAGGAGTTCGGTAATGGAAGACTTTCAACGTTTGTTGTTGAACAACCGTGCGTGGGTGCAGGACAAACTCAATCTGCGTCCGGACTTCTTCGAAGCGTCAGCACTGGAGCAAAAGCCGGACTATCTATGGATCGGCTGCTCAGATAGCCGTGTGCCAGCGGAAGACATCACGGGAACGCAGCCAGGCGAATTGTTTGTCCATCGCAACGTAGCGAACATGGTCGTACACACGGACTTCAACATGTTGTCGGTGCTTCAATTCGCCGTCGAAGTGCTACAGGTCAAACACGTCATCGTCTGTGGACACTATGGCTGTGGGGGTATCAAGACGGCACTCAGCCGCAAACACTATGGTTTGATCAATAAGTGGTTACGTCACATCAAAGACGTGTACCGATTCCATCAAACAGAACTTGAACAGATCACGGATGAGAAAGCCAAGTTAGATCGTCTTGTCGAGCTGAATGTGATCGAACAGGTGAAGCACCTTGCCGACATCTCCTTTGTGCAGCTTGCCTGGAAGAAGCATCAACGTCCAACGCTGCACGGTTGGATCTACGACATCCACAACGGCTTACTCAAAGATCTGATCATCGTTCGTCCCGGTGACCATCCACACGATATCTACGAATACGAATTCGAGGACTGATCATGCACGGCTTTGTAGACCCAGAGATCGAGCGCCTGGCAACACAGTTGAGCGATGCACGGAACCGTTTGGTGCAGGCGCTGCGGCAGCGAGGCAACAACTTTGATCCGAGTTATGAATTCTCTGAAGGTGATCGAAAGAATGTTTCGTTGCACGACCTCTTTCTCGACCGTAGTGATCTATTGGTGATCCACAACATGGGTCGCCGCTGTCGGTACTGCACCTTGTGGGCAGATGGCATCAACGGCATCTTGCGTCATCTCGAGAGTCGGACATCGGTTGTTCTTGTAAGCCCCGACCCGCCCACCATCCAGCGTCTGTTCGCACAGGAGCGCGGATGGAACATCCGCATGGTGCAGGATGCGAGTGGACGGTTCACGGACGACCTCAAGTTCTCCTCTGTTGAGAACGGCGAGCGTTATTTGTTGCCCGGCGTTTCATCCTTCCATCGTCAACTTGACGGCACCATTCTTCATGTGGCCTCGGATGCCTTCGGTCCGGGCGACGTCTACATGCCGTTGTTTCCTCTCTTCGATCTACTCTTGGACGGACCAGCCGGTTGGCAGCCTCAATATTCGTATCCACGTCCGGTTTCTATCGACATCCCACGCTAGGAGTGTTGCCTTATGCTCTATCCAGACGCGATCAATTGGTTCGAGATCCCGAGTGAAGATTTCGATCGTGCCGTCCGGTTCTACGCTACGTTGTTTGATGCGGAACTGCCGATCACACACGTGAATACCGGCGGCGAGCTACCGATGCCGATGGCCTTGTTGCCGCGGGGCGAAAGTGGTGGCCAGCGCGGTGTCGGCGGTGCGGTGATCTACTTGCCGGACCACAAGCCGGGAACCAAAGGCCCCCTACTCTATCTCAATGGCGGAGAAGATCTTCAGGTCATGTTGGATCGCGTTGAGCCGGCAGGCGGACAGATCTTGGTACCGAAGTCTTTGGTGAGTGAAGAGATCGGTTACATCGCCATCTTCCTTGACTGTGAAGGTAATCACATGGCATTACATTCGGACCATTGAGATGATCACGAAAGAATTCTTCGCATTCTTTGCCGGACTTGAAAAGAACAACACCAAGGAATGGTTCGACGCACATCGGTCGGAGTATGAACGCTTTGTGAAGGATCCGTTTCGTGCGTTGGTGCAAGAGCTGATCGACAAGATCAGAACGGTCGATCCAACGATCCAGATGCAGGCAAAGGATGCCATCTTCCGCATCAATCGAGACATTCGGTTCTCAAAAGACAAAGCGCCTTACAAGACCAATATGGGTGCCGTGATCAGCCGTCGAGGTAGGCAGGCACTGGGATATCCCGGCTTCTACTTCGAGCTACGGGCCAACGGTGGTGCGATCGGTGGTGGTGCCTACATGCCCGAAAAAGAGAGTCTTGCAGCCATCAGAGATCTGATCATGCACGAAGGTCCGGAGCTTCACAAGCTCTTGCGTGCGAAGGCATTTCGGGAACGCTTCGGAGAACTACGAGGAGAAAAGAATAAGGTGCTTCCTGCCGAATTCAAGCAGGCGGCCGTTGAAGAACCGCTGATCGCGAACAAGCAGTTCTACTATTGGGCAGATCTTACCAAGAAGGACGTGAATGGGGACATTGTCGGCCTGTTGTTCGAACACTACAAGGCCGCCAAACCGATCGATGACTTCTTGTCTAAAGCGTTCGAGTGAACGCTGATCCGATTTTCCCATACTTTTTCGAGGAGGAGGCATGAGTAAGATCGTGCACTTCGAGATCCCGGCAGACAACCCACAAGCACTGCTGGAGTTTTATGGAAATGCCTTTGGCTGGCAGTTCCAGCAATTTGGTGACGATGGCTATTGGCTGACAGCAGCCGGTCCGGATGACGAACCCGGAATCGGCGGAGCGATCATGCAAAAGAACGGACCCGACCATCCGGTGACCAACGTGATTAACGTCGCATCGGTCGATGAGGCGTGCCGGGCAGTGGAATCACACGGTGGCACGGTCGTCGTTCCGAAGTTCGAGATCGGTGGCATGGGCTACGTTGCCTACTTCAAAGATCCCGCCGGTACCATCATGGGTCTGTGGGAGTTGATTCCCCAGAGTTAACGTGAGGAGCCTCGTACGTATCACCGCACGAGGCTCCACTCTTTCTAGCTATCTAGCTGTCTAGCTGTCTAGCTGACTAGCTGTTTAAAAACTAAAGGATAGCGACCCCGTTACCTGTCTACGCAAGATCGTACCGCCGAAGATCTCATAGTGTTCACGATCGAGCAAGTTGAACACATTGATGCTCGCGCGCAATTCCGGAAGGATGAAGTAGCCGGCATTGAAGTTGACAACAGCATAGGATGGTACCGTTCCCTCGAACAGACCGGCGATCCACTGGAACTCTTCTGAATAGCGCAGATTGATGCCCGCATCGAATTGACCCGGCTTGACGTATTCAACACCGACGTTGATACGATGCGGGGATGTATTCGGCAGGATCTTCAGCGTCGAGACTTCGTTGTCTTGCACTTCGGTGGTGAGATACGCATAGTTGGCGCTCACACTAAGTTCACTCGTCAAGAAGTAGGTGGCACCAACTTCAACACCATACTCATCCACAACGGCGATGTTACGCGGAGCGATCACAAGTGTTGGGACGTTCTGATATTCCGACAAGCGCGAGGGATAGGCAGGATTGATCTTTGCAAGTTCCACTGCTAGCACGGAGTCAGCAATGGCATCATACGCTTCGTTGCCGGTATTGCTTGTGACCGGTGCGTAGACGTTCGGTGCCATACCGCCGAGGGGATTCGAGATGAAGTTCGCGCGACGATTCCAATAACCGTTCAACTCAACAAAGAACTTGTCTGATGGTGTTGCACGATATCCGATCTCGAAGGAGTTCGCTGTTTCCGGTGTCAGCGTCGGATTACCAAGGTTCCACTGTGCCGTTGCGGCACTGAGTCCAAGGTTCGACGTGACCGTTTCACCAACGATGGCACTCGTGATCGAGTCGACGTTCTTCTCTACACCGGTAAGGTTGACCGGCGGTCCTGCCGGTGACTTACGATAGAAGTCGGCAAAGCTTGGACGCAGGAAGGATCGGTTGTACGTGGCACGGATCGTGTGACCCGCCACCGGCTCGACCACGACGGCCAGCTTCGGTGAGATCTGCGTTTCATAGAGGTTCGAACCGTCAACACGCAGTGCACCAACAACCTTGATCGCCGATGTGGCTTGCCACTCCGCTTGTCCGTAGACGCCGGTAAAGATGCCTCGTTGATCATCCGGATCCAGCAACGGCAAACGCGTCTGCTTCGGAACGGCTGTTGTGTCGATCTCGTAATCGTACGTGGTGTTGACGAACTGCTGTTCGTGTTGCGCACCAACGATCACGCGCACGGTCGAGTCCATCATCCACTCATTCCACTGAGCGTCGATCTGATAAACATTTGACCATTCACCCGACGTTGCATTGGCGTTGTAGACGAGCTGGGCCACCGGCACATATCGCTGCTGCCAACCTGCTTGCACGTTGAAACGTTCACTGTTGAAGGCAAGTCGTGCAAACGGACGCGACACCTCTTGAATGAGAATTCGACCCGTTTGATTGACGTAGAAGTCATTGCCACTGTTCGAGTATCCAAACTCACCTACGATCCGCATCGTGGGATCGAGGTAATAGTCCAGACGTCCCGTGCCGATATAGGCATACGGACGTCGAGCTTCTTCCGGTAGGGGGCGAACATCAAACGCTAGTCCGGGATACTCAACACCGTTGTTCGGTTTGGTGGTGTCGCGCAGACGTGATACCAGTGAATAGTTCAGCTGGTGCGACGCACCGAACGACAACTTGTACGCAAAGTCGCCAAAGCGGCCGGCATGTCGGATCGAGCCACGATAGGTTTCCCACTCACCACCCGTGAAGTTGATGCGTGTTCCTTGTACTTCGAGAGGATCCGTTGTACGAATGTTCACCACACCGTTATAGGCATTCGGTCCGTAGAGTGCTGATCCCGGACCACGCACAACTTCGATCGACGAGACGTCACCAAGGAGCGACGTCACCGAATTCCACTCGTTCAGGTTGATGAGCGGTGTCGATGGATCGCGGCCATCAACCAGTACCAACATCCGGCGGTTGATCGAGTTGTTGAAGCCGCGAGCGTTGATGTTGAAGTCGTTCGAGCCGGATTGCACAACGTCAACGCCGACGATGTGCTCCATTGTCTTGCCAAGCTGATCGTGAGAAGACGCACGCTCTAGCTGTGCCGGCGTCACCACGCTGATCGCCGCAGGTGCTGTCGTGAGCTTCTCCGGTTGACGTGATGCGCCGTAGACGATCACTTCGCCCATGTTCTTCGCGCTTTCCTGCAGCGTGAATTCCGGCGTGGCAGTTTCGCCTTCGGTGACCGTCACCTTCATGGTAGCGGCATTCCAGCCGATGCCGCTTGCTTTCACCGTATAGGTTCCGGCAGGTACATTCTCGAACACGAACTGCCCTTGACCGTTCGTGCTGGTGAGTTTGCTGCGTTCGATCAGGGCAACAGTAATGCCTTTGAGGGATTCGCCGCCTCCGTTGACCGTGCCTTTGATAGTACCGGTCTGTTGAGCCAGGACAGTTGCCGTTGCGACAACGGCCAAGATCGATCCAAGGATCAATGTGCGCATGGGTCAGTCGTAGTTGTGGTGGTGTTATCCCGACCGGCTGGTCGGTCACGACAAAACTATGACTTTCTGTGATTTACAGATACGTCGAAAGTGCGAGTGTAAAGAACAGATCCCTCGGAGCGAGTCCTTTTGAGGTCGGAAACACGTCGTCCGTTCCTCGGAACGCCCGAGTCTCGAATCGCACCATGGCATACGGCGTCACGAACAGATCGGCACCAAGCGACACACCCACGACCTTGAACTGATCCGGCGAACTCATCACCAAGACCGTGTTCGGGTCGTGCATGTATTCCACCCTGCCCCCTATCCGAAGAATGGACGTTGGCATCCACGTAGTCTTGAGGGCAACATAGTAGGCGCGGTCATAACCACTCGCTTTTGCGCGCTTCTTTGCGCCGACGTCAAACAAGAGCACTGAGCGGACACTCTCGGACCATCGGTGGTCTGCATAGAAGTTGCTGTGCAAACGAAGACGCGACGGATCTCCCTCGGCCTCGTCGTTTCCAACGTAGGTGTTCCAACTGAGCGTCGTGTTGTCTGAGGGACTCCAATCGATCTTCGTCCCGAATGAGAGATCATCATTGACATCAACGATCTGTTGCCATCCATTCAACGCATAGACGGCAAATGTCCATTGTTGTGAGGGGGCGAATGTGACGTCGACCGTTGCGTTGTAATAGGGCGTGTTATCGGCAATGAGCGATCGCGAAAGCAGCATGTTTCGTGCATTGATCGCCCCTTCCTGTCCGATGTGCGAAGGTCCGATACCGGCACCGATCGACCAAGCGGAATCAGCACGAAAACGAACGGTGGCTTGATTCAAGAACTTCCAATCGGCATCAGCGCCTACATAGTTCGCATCGGCCCACGTGCCGGCTTGCAAGGCAATGTCGAAGTCGACCGACGATGTCTTCCACGACATGGACGCCACTGCAAGATCAATGGCGATCTGACCATTCGTGGCGGGTTGAGTGCTGTACGCCCGAAGGTGATCGGGTG
Source organism: uncultured Hyphomicrobiales bacterium (assembly GCA_964467455.1). Taxonomy (GTDB): domain Bacteria; phylum Bacteroidota; class Ignavibacteria; order Kapaibacteriales; family Kapaibacteriaceae; genus OLB6. The sequence continues at coordinate 88,880 of CAYXQJ010000005.1, forward strand.
GACGCTGGACGCTGTAGGAGTAGTAGGCCGAGACGGCACCGTGGAAGGTGGGTTGAGCGGTTAGTCGAATAGGAGAATGGGAGAATGGGAGAATGATCAAACAAACAATGACAGTCAGGCTTAGATGGCGCATTGCGGTCTAGCGTGGCAGGAGGATGGTGGTTCGTTGTGTTGTGCCGTCACGAAGACGCAGGACGATACCGTAAGCGCCCGCAGGGATATTGCCAACGGGAACGGATCGGTCACCACTGTTCGCATGATGCAGAACATGCCTACCTTGAAGGTCGATGATGTCGATATGTTCAACATGCTCCGTGAGGATCAGACGGTCGCCATCGACCAACACTGGTGATGCCTTCGTGTGATCATCACCGTCCGCGACGCTTACCACGGTGCGGACAGCTGCAAGTACGATCGTATCTGCGCGGACGCACGACTCCAACGTGTAGACAAGGTAACCACCGGCTTGACCATCCTTGTCCAGAAGGGAGGGACGGAATGCTACCACGACCGGCACATCTTGGTTGGTGGGTAAGATCATGCCGTCTGACAACGAGGTGCGGAACGGACCTAGAACATCGACATCGGTCACGTGCACACTGGCAACATCCTCTATGTTGATCTTCAGTTGGATCGTACGTTCTACATCTTCCAAGGCGGGAGAGACCGTACCGTCAAAGGTCACTTGACGCGGTTGCACAACGCCGACAGAAGCCCTCGGCAATGCAGCTTGCGCTCTCAACGTAGACGTACAACCGACCGATTCATACGTCACGTCGATCGTATCAACAGACGCATTCGCCGGTACAGCGAACGTTGCAGTCGCCGTGATCTGCTTTGTTGCTTTCGAGGCGATCAACACCGGACCTTGCGTGAGCGTGAGCGCCTTCTTGCCAAGAACTGAGGTCGCACCCGTGATCGTGATGCCGGCAGCGGTGTGATTTGCGATCTCAAGCGTCAACGTTCGGACTTGCGGTACGTCACATGTCAACGTCTTTTCGTAGCTGTTTCTACCAAGTCCTCCCGTAGTGATCACCTCACCGCGGTCGCCCATGACATGGATGGGATATCGCGTACCACAGACCCCATCGACAAGATCGATGGTATCGTCAATAACACGGATGTTCTGCGGCAGACGGAAACGTACCGCCAATACTCGTGAACCCTTGGGTGGAATGGTACTCGGAAGATCTCGTGAAGAAGCAGTGGTCCTCTCACCTTCGAACTTCGTGAACGTGACCGTATCCGCTCCGAGATTCACCACAGTGATCCACGCATCGAATTCTTGTTCGCACACTGGGATCTTTGGAAGTGCAAAGTTCGACGGTTCGACCGTGGCTCGAAGATCGTAAGCGCGGATCATCGCTGAAGCAGTGTCCGTGCAGCCATTCGCATCGGCAACGATCACGTCGTAGTAGACGTTGGTGTCGATCACCTCCGAGAACTGGCGTCCAAGGTCCGTGCGTACAAATCCATTTCGCTTCCACGTATACGTGTACGGTGCCGTGCCGCCTGTCGCATTGGCTTCGACCTGCACCGTACTTCCGGAGCACTGCGTGTCAGTTGGTCGACTGATCGTTACCGTGGGTCGCGACCGCACAACGACATTCGTTGTTGCCTGACCGACACAACCCTTGCTGTCACGAACGTTGATCGACAGTGAACCAGACACCGTCGGGACGTAGCTGAACGTTGTTAGCGACGTCGTCGTATCGATCTCGCCCGACGTCCATCGGATCGTATATGGTGCCGTCCCGCCAAGACTCATCAGATTGAAGGTAAGGGGCGACCCATCACACACGAATTGATTCGCTGCAACAGACAGTGTCACGCGCGGATCGATACGAACAACGACGGTGTCTCTCACGGTCGTGTTCGTGGCATCGCGAACCTCGATGATGTATGATGTGGTCGTGGTTGGCTGCACGGTCGGCGTCAGCGTGTTCACGCCGGTCATACCAAGCGTCGGCGTCCAGCTGATCGTAAACGGCGCCGTGCCGCCCGTGATCGAAGCTTGGAGCGTGAGTGGCGAACCTTCACAGACCGACGTGTCGCGTCCGGCGTTGACGCTGAAGACGGTGATCAGCGGCACGCACGAAGCCGCCGCGAGCCGGGTCTGCAAGAGCTGCACCACACGTGGGTGGAAGACCAACTGAGTACCCGACGGTGTGAGGTGACAGTAGCTCATGATGGTACCAAGGACGGCCTTTGTGCCAGTGAAGCACGTACCTTCGGCCGTATAGCACGAATCGATCGGCGGATTCCATGAACATGCATGGGTATGCGGAGAGCCAATGTTATGGCCAAGTTCATGACAGGTCACGTCGGTGTCCCACACGTAGCCCGTACGTGGGTACGTGACGTTATTGTTCAGTCCCGCAACGGCATATCCCCACTGTTTGCTGCAGAGAGAGTTGAGGTAGGCAACGCCGCCAATACCGTTCTGTCCACTTAGAAGCATCGCCACAGCGCGGTTCACGCCTGCTTGATTCGCACGCCAATAATCTCGGAACTGCGTGAGCAAGTTGCCTGACGTGGTTCCCGGATACGGATCGGTCGTTGTCCAGATCAGCAACTGCCCGATATAGAGCTGTGCTTCGACGTCGCGTTCATAGATCGCGCTTGACGCCGCGATCACTGCTTCGGCGTAAGCTGTTGCAACGGTTACATTGCTGCCATGGTCAAGGTAGTACGGTGTATCCCCTTCCAATGCCAGTGTGACCCGGCGAAGGACAGCGGCTTGTACGTCCGATTCGTCTTTCGTACCGCGTCCAACGTCCGGCGCACCTTCATCAACAACGGCACATGGGACATGTTCCGGTTCGATCAACGACGATGTCGGAACAACCGCAACAGCGGCAGGGATCGATACGGTCAGCGGTGCCAACACATAGGTCGTGCCGTTGCCCAAGTCGATGCGCCCCAGTGCTAGCCCGGGATAGAGTGCCAGCGTTGCGAACGAACCAGGATAGCCCCTTACCGTCCCTTTGAGCAGAACACTTTCCGGGTGTGGTATGGGTTGCGGACCCTGTGCCGTCATGGCTGTGAGCTTGGTCTTGGCATCCATGACGGTATAACGCTCTACGTCCAAGGTCACCGTCTTCTTGCCTTGAGTTGGAAGGATGACCTCGACGTTGCCACCAACGGCGACGGCATTGAACGTGGTCCATGCGGATCGAGAGAATTCGATCACCGGTGCATCAGGTGGTAGGGGGCGTTCCAGTGCCGGAATGATGGGCGTGGATGTCTCAATGCGAAGGGTCTGTCCGTGTGCGATCGGCGCAACAACGGACAAGAGAACCAACAAGACAAAGAGTAGGGGTCGTCTCATGTATACCTCATTCACCGTCTGAGATCGGTGGTGTTTCGATCAACGTCTCTTCAAAGGTTCCGTCGTCGCGCATGCCGATGATGAAGGCCGGGAGTTTGTTCGTGCCTTTGAACTCATCGGAATCGCAATCGAAGGTGTGTTCAAGTTGTTGTACGTGGATCGTGCCATCGTTGAGCAACGTGCAGCCGCGGAGGAACGTGGTGGTGCACGAAGTCTGCAACTGGGCGATCAATGATCGAGCGATCACGTTACCATCTTTCATCGTGACCAGATAGACATTCTCGTCCTTGTCGTCGCCCTTGCTACCGATGAATACGATCAGCAGTTCGATGCCGTTCGAGCCGCCATAGGTGTACGGACAGCGATCGATGATCTTCGTTACCAGTCCGGACTGGATCTTGCCCGTAGAATCAGCGTAGCCGGCGGCGGACAGGATGACGGTGCGGAGTGTGTCGGTGAGCGGTTGGATGGTTGTCCATCGTTTTGCCGGTTCGAGAAGGTCTTTCTCGCCGATGGGCAGGGTGGTGGACAAACAATCTCCGGCTCGTACATTACCGAACCCAAGGAGCATGAGAACGGTCACAAGGAGGGCGATGTGGCGTGGACTCTGGTGCTTCATCCCACAAAATAGGAGAGAAAAGTGCTCGAACTATGGCTTGACCGGTTCGAACATGATCGTCGGGCGTTTCGTTCCGGTGCAGTCGGTCCCTGAACCGTCGGTGTGATGATGTGGGTCTTGATCGGGAGTATTTTTGCTGCACTCACGCTTTGGCCACCACAGGATCCACTTTTGAACATGATCAGACTTCTTGCCGTTGTTGTACTCGTTATCGCTAGCACAGTTCACCTCTTGTCGAGTACCTCACCCTGGCCGCGTTCATTCGACGCACAGGGCTATACGATCTCGATCTACGAGCCGGAGACCACTTCGGCAAAAGATCTGAAGGTGACCGGTCGTTCTGCGTTCTCGATCGCCAGCTCTGCTGATAACACCGTCTTTGGGGCGATCGCCTTTGAGGCCGTGTTTACACCTGTACCGGGCAAGGACTCGGTGGAGCTGACCACGTTTACGATCACGGGTGTCAGTCTGCCGGACTCCTTGGCATCAAAGAAGGATCTCATTTCATCCGAGATCCGCTCCGAGGTCTTGGCATGGAAGATCAGGACCTCTAAAAAGGCAATTTCGAAGTCCTCATCATCGGCAAGTGCAATGTCGCCGAAGGATCTCAAGAACGATCCACCGATCATCCTCGTCCGCGAGCGACCGTCGATCCTGATCATGATCGACGGCGACCCGAAGCTGGATGAGATCAAGGGCACGTCGTATCAGTACGTGAAGAACTCCATCACGCCGATCGTCTTCGACCCATCATCGAAACTCTATTACGTGGCCAACGCCCGCGACTGGTATCAGACAAAGGATCTGTTGGGCGAGTGGACCATGACCACCAACGTTCCGAAAGACATTCGTGACCTGATCAAACTCGATGAAGATGCCAGCGGTACTTCAAGCTTGCCGAACTTGGGCATTGTGGTGGCCACGAAACCGTCAGAGTTGCTGTCTTTTGATGGATCGCCGCAGTGGGAACCCTTGCCGGGCAATCCATTGCTCTATGCCAAGAACACCGAATCCGATGTGTTCAAGGAGATCTCATCACAAAAGACCTTTGTGCTGATCTCAGGACGGTGGTTCAGTGCTGCAAGCTTGAAGGGGCCGTGGACATTTGTGCCCTCGGATAAACTGCCCGCCCCTTTCAAGGACATTCCTGCCGATGGTCCAAAGGGCAAGGTGCGTCCTGCTGTGGCGGGGACGGTGGAGGCGGATCAAGCGGTGCTTGATGCGATCGTGCCGCAAACCACGGCCGTGGATCGCAGCAAGGCAACGATCACGGTGACCTATGATGGAGACCCTTGGTTTCAGAAGATCGAGGGAACGTCGATGGAATATGCCGTGAATACCAAGACGCCGGTGATCCACACACAGAACATGTATTATGCCTGCGACAATGGTATCTGGTTCATTTCACCCTCGCCGAATGGGCCGTGGGCCGTGTCGGACAAGCGACCGGATGAGATCGACAAGATCCCTTCGTCCAATCCTGTGTCGAACGTGAAATACGTCTACGTTTACAATTCAACACCGACCGTGGTCTACGTTGGATACGTGCCGGCATATTATGGCACGTTCATCTATCACGGAGTGATCGTGTATGGTACGGGATGGCATTACAATCCGTGGTATGGACCGCACTATTATCCGCGTCCTTACACGTACGGATTTCACGTTCACTATTCACGGTACTACGGCTGGGGAGGGGGCTATAGTTATTATCACCCACCGTATCATCCCTATCATCCGCCGGCATATCGTCCGCCGCCCTATTACGGCCGTCCACCAGGAGCGTATCCGCGTCCACCGGGAGGATATTACCGACCGAACTATCCGAACCATCCGAATGTGAGCCCGCGGGTGCCGACGAATGCCGTGAACCGCCCATCGCCGGCAGCTCGGCCATCAACGCGGCCATCAACGCCGACGTATCGACCGACGGCACCGACGACGCGGCCGAGTACACGGCCTGCGAGCAGTTCAATGTCGCGACCTTCGACGTCGCGTCCTTCGATGTCGCGTCCATCAGGTGGCGGAGGTCGGAGGCGTTAGAGTCCGGGGCCGCTGAGGACGTTGACCTTGGTACTCAGGTCGAAGTTGATCGTGATCTCATCGCGCACGCGAATGAGGCCCATGAGTGCTGTTGGCGGCTCCACGCCGAAGTCCGTCATCTTCAGGGCTTTGTTGGCAACGAAGCGGTACCTGCCACCTTCGATCTGTTTGGCTTTCGCTCTGATCTCGATGCGGCGTTCTTGATCGGTGATCTTCAACGAGGCGTTGACGATCACGTCTGACCATGCCGTAGTGATAGAGCCATTGACCAGCTTCGCATCGAACAGCTTGATGGTGATGTTCGGAAACGCATCGGAATTCAGCGCATCGCACAGATCCGCATTCATCTTGCTGTTATCGCAGTCAAGTTGTTGAACCTTGATGTGCAACACCGCCCTGCTGAAGGTCACGGCTTTCGTTACCGGATCGACCAATAGCTGCACGGCCTGCTGGTTGAATGCCTGTTTGGAGAAACATTCGAACGAGTTGACGTTTGTCGTCCCCTGGATAGAGAGCTGACTTCCCTCTTCGATGGAGTATCGAACGGCCAAGGCCAGCTTCTCACCGGCGGGACGCGACCCTGTTGCGACCAGAGCCAGTCCAACGAGCAGCACCGACAAGATCGTGGATGTGAGGGTAGTTCGGCGCATGTATATACTCAAGGATGAAACATACACATCTTTACAATACAAAATTTGGATAGAGCAGTCCGAACTACAATGACCTTCGTCATATTCTAATGGCAAAAAGCCCAGCGGATCGCTCCACCGGGCCTTTTGTCCGTCCATCCGATCTGGGGATTAGAAACCTACGACGGCTTGCAGGATCACGCCACCGAACTTGAGACCATTGCGATAGTCTGTGTCAGCAAAGTCGTTGTAATTCTGCATCACGTATTCGCCTTTGAGGAAGACTTGATCGAGCAGATACCAACCGGCTGCGATAGCAATGCGGTCAGCGGAGCTCATTAGGTAGCCTTCTGCATCATCCGGATCCGGTAGAAACTCGATGTTCGCCATGTTGTAGCGAGCACCGACATAGATATTGCGGGATGCGCCGAAACGATAGAGCACGTCGGCGGCGATCTGATTCATGGCGCGGTCACCGCGAGCAGATGCATGTTCAGTCGGGCTGGCTGAGCCAGTGCCCATGTTGTACGTACCGAAGAATTCAAGACCACCAAGCTGCAGGAAGGCGTTGAATTCGAACATCGTGATGTTGTTCGCGAAGTTCGGGTTCAGACGGCCTGACCAAGCTTGAGCCGTGGTCGACGAAGCCGTGGTCGGATTCTGCATGGCCTTTTCAGCAACCATGTAGTAGTTCGAACCGGTACGATCGCCCCAGAGCAGGGTATTGCGTGGTGATTGGGACTGGGTATACATAGAGCCCGTTACGCGGACACGGAAATCGTCATCGATCTTTCCATCATAGCCGAGCTTGAGATAGATGGCCGGAGTAGCACCTCCAAGTGAGTCGGGCAACGGAACGATGTTACCTTTGATCTCACCGTTTGTGATACCAACAACGCCGATGATGCCGTTGCTTTGGAAGGCGATGTCGCCACCGATCTCTGTCGTAAAGATGTCAACAAGGTAATTCTCAACGAACGGGTTGTACAGCGTAGCGCCACCATCTGAACGGCGGAAGTGTGCATCACCGAAGTTCACTTCCATGTGACCAACGCGGATCGTCAAATATTTCATCAGGTCATCCAAGAACTCGCTACCCAAGAATCCGAGTTCATCGAACTGAATATATCCGCCCTTTACCCACGTTTCTTGGTGGTGGCGTGACGAGAGGTACAGCACAAGGTTCAAGCGAACGCCGGCTGCAAACTGAGCATCGATGTTCAAATTGGCTGATGCATTATTGAAGCCATTACCAATGGTGTACAGTTTGTTTGCCGAGTCGGCCTTGGTAAGACCTTCACCAAAAATGTCACCGTCGCTGTTCGTCATGTAGTTCTCGTGGCTCAGCATTTGATAGCCTTGTGTAAAGCCACCGCCGATGCGCACGCCAAGACCTTTGAATTCCGCTCCTGCGGTCTTCGGTGTTTCGAACACGTTCAAGCCCGATTTATCATACGCACGCCAATATTGAATCGGCGCCATGAACTGGGCTGTCGCCATTGAGGCAGCGCAGACCAGCGCGATACCTAAGGCCAGAAAACGTACAGACTTTTTCATTACAGTTCCCCAAAATGTGTGGATGTTGAACAGTTGGATCGTTTATCGTTGATGAAAGGTGTTATGCCTTCTTCATGGTAATGGAGAATGTGATCTTGACATCGTCGGCACATTTGATCGTGCCAAGCATGGCCGTCGGACGTTCCATTCCCCACGTTGTCATCTTCAACTTGTGTTCACCCGTGAACACAACCTCGCCGTCTTTCACAGTACCGGTAACGGTGAGCGTGACCGGCTTCTTGGCTCCCGCCATGGAAAGAGTACCATCGGCAACGATCGTGAACGTGTTGCCATTCTTCTTGATCTCTTTGACGCTGGTCATGTTGAACGTGATGGATTTGTGACCCTCTTCGACCTTGAAGGCCTCTTGGATCTTCTCGACCATCGTTTCACCCTTATCTGAGGTGATCGACATCACATCGGCCTGCATCCACATGGCCTTGATCTCGGTGATATCGCTACCTGAGACCGTGATATCGGCCTTGGCTTTCACTTTTTCGACCGGCGTCATCCAATCATGGAACGTGGATGTGCCGTCGATCTTCATCGAATGCGATTTGAGTGAATAGGCATCGCCCCCTACCGCCACCATTGTCATGGTAGTGAGGGCGAATAGTACAGACCAGATGCGAGCTTTCATCGAAAACCTCCTTATTGAATCGGACGCAACCTAACAGACCGTAAAAGCCCCTTCTATGACATTTATCATGTTATTGTCCGAAATGCTGAAATTTCCGCCTCGTATCTTGCTGCCAGCAGAGGTAACGGTATGGATCGCGCTGAGATCGCGTTGAAGCTGGAGCAGACGCAAGCCCCATTGTTGAAAGGAGATACGGACGCCCAGACCCGGTCGTCCCTGGAGGAGTGTCTGGCCGCTGCCGTATCGATCGGCGATGCTCAGTTGGAAGCGAGGTCCCTGGCGCAACTTTCCGGCTACTTCTTGATCACCGGGGACCGTGCCTCGGCGAGGTCCCATGCAGAACGTGGACTTGCGATCGTCCGACACAGTCGAACTGAGATCGAGGCCGATCTGTTGATCCTTCTTTCCCGGTTGGTCCTGGCAAACGATGTCGGCACATCCCGCGCCTATGCTCGTGAGGCCTATGAGATCTCGATGGAACTCCACGGAACTCCAAAGCCACACGTGCTGCTTCGGTATGGCGAGACCTTGGGTGCTTCAGGTCAGTTCGACGAGGCCTTCGAACACATGCGTAAGGCAGAAGAGCTCTATGAACTCAAGTTGGACCTCAACGGTCGGTCGAATGTCCTGCAACGGTTGTGTGTGCTCCTCGTTCACGGCGGCCACTACGCTCTGGTGATCGAATATGCCCACGAGATCATTCAACTCGCCGCAGAGCTTGATCTACCCCGCGTCAGGATCAATGCGCTCAAGTTTCTCGCGATCGCACTGACGAAGATCCATCGCCTGGATGCTGCGTATGAGGTAGCCCGACACGCCTTGGATCTCGCAACACAGGATCCGGAAAGTCATCTTAAGGCCGATGTCCAGGGCGTGTTAGGTGATATCTACCTCGAACTCAATGACCATCGATCGGCGTTGGATCGGTTTTCCCTGGCTTATCAGGAGTACCGAAAGCGCGGATTCCGTAACGGAGAAGCCATTGCCCTCAGTCGTATGGCCGAGACCTATACTCGGGCCGGAGAGTACGAACAGGCAGAGACACTGTTCCTTCGAGCAACAGACCTTGCACTAGAAGTGCAGAATGTGGCCATCCACCGATCCATCGTGATCGTGCACGCCAGTATGTATGTTCGAAAAGGTGATGATGAGGGGGCAAACCGGATCCTTGGGTCGATCGACAGCTCACTACGTTCCATTGAGACAACCACCCCATCCGATGCCTCCATTCAACGAGCGATCGAGACGTTCAGAGCCGTCACTGCGCAAACAACACGCATTGAACTTCCGGACCCCGACGTGTTGCTGAATGCCGTGCCTTCGGATCTGCCACCGCTGCCATCGTTCACCGCTGAGAAGGTATCCGAATCGCCCACAGTTTCTCCCGGGATTCGTGTCCGGCTACTGGGTACGTTCACGGTATGGCGTAACGGACACGAGATCTCCATGGACGAGTGGAAACGCAAAAAGGCCCGCGACATCTTCAAGCTTCTTGCCGTCCATCACCGACGTCCCCTCACCACTGACGAGATCGTACAGAAGATCTGGGGTGATGACGTTGCCGTTGAGGCCTGTGTACCCACCCTACAAAACGCCATCAGTGCGATACGAACGGCTCTCGAACCGACACTCAAACCGCGACAGCCATCGGCCTATGTGTCGTTTCGTGATGGGTGCTACACCCTCGACCTCGGCAATACCGGATCTACAGATATCGATCTATTTAGGGGGCTGATCAGTTCCGCCTATCGAGAAGACGATCTTCTTGTCCGGCGACAACAGTTAACCGAGGCGACAGATCTCTATCAAGGCGATCTCCTCCCGGACGATGTGTTCACACCCTGGACCGACTATGTACGTGACGACCTGCGTCAGATGTGTTCAGACGCTCTGGATGCGTTAGCGTCGGTGTGCCTGGAGCTGGGTGACCATGCGGCGGCAAAGATCGTGATGCGGAGAGCCGGTCAATTCGAGGAATAGCGACGGTGAGTGAGCGGTGAGTGGCGTTCCGGAACATTGTACACTCATTTTCTCACCTTCCACATATCGTTATGTTCCTCCGGTTATTTCTGCTTCTGTTTGCCTTAGCTATTCTCTCGAGTTGTTCTTCCGACCTCCTTGAGCCACAGTCGAATGAACAAGCCAAGAAGATCCTCTCGCCGATCTACACGATCGGCCGCTTCGAAGTTGTCGCTTCTGGTGGTACGTCGACCGTCTCGATCGTCAACGGCCGCACAAAGACGTGGGTTGCCACCTATACGAATGGGTCCCGCACGGTCACAATGCCCGGCGATGCACGCAACTTCTCAGAGAACAACGTCACTGTCTCGCACTCAACATGGGTTCGCGTCCTGAACCAGCCATTCAACGGTACGGTCGATACATCGTGGATCAAATCGCGTCTACTCGAGAACAAGAATCTTGGCGGCGTGAAGGATGTCCTGGCGCACGCAATGGATCACCTGAATGCGGGTTCACTGAACGCCGACTATGGCGCAGATGCAAACACTGAGGGCTCGGACTTCAACGACTACCTCGGCACCGACTACAATTATTCGCCCCATTGGAGCGAGACGAACCAACAGCTCTATAACAACTGGCTCGACACGAACGAGACCGCCGAACTCGGCGCCATGGATTGTTCGGGTTACATGCGAATGGTCTGGGGATATCGCATGGGTATTGCGATGTGCTACAACGTCAATCCTAATGATCCCTACAGCCGTATCCCGCGACGCGCCTATCAGATCTGGGACAATGCACCTGGTACAAAGGTTATGACCAACTACGTGTGGAATGCAGGTGATGCTGCTACAAAGCTCAGCAGACTTCGTATTGGCGACCTTGTCTTCTTCAATGCTGACACCTCTTCGGCGGAAGAACTAAACCGTGTTGATCACGTCGGCATGTACATCGGACGCGACGGTGCGAACAACATGCGCTTCATCCACAGCCGTAAGAGTGGCAACGTTGGCCCAACCTTTACAACGGATGTTAACGGCAAGAGCATTCTCAACAACGATGGAACGAATCAGTTCTTCTTATACGTCCGCTCACTGGTCGGTGGCAAGCGACTGTGATGTTTTAGGTTCTCTCACACCTCTGCTCAGCAAACCCGCTCGGACTTGTTCGTGCGGGTTTGCTATTTATGGTGATGCGATGGTAAGCGTTTTCGTTATGGTCTTTCGCACGATCTGGCCACACACAGAATGAGAATACGTAATAACGATCTCTATCGATCCGGTCAGCTTTGACGCATACGGACGCCCACCACTACCTTTGGTCTCGATCCTAACGCCCGCATATCGTCCGGTTGTCAGATTCTCCAACGGACCTCGGATCTCAGCTTTGATCGCTCCTCCTGACGTGTCCCTCAAGGTCGAGCGGTTGATCACTAATTCGACCGAAGCATCATCAACGTTTGGGATGGTGGGAATACCCGTCACATGCAACTCCGGGCGATCTTTCGGTCGCTCCAAACGCGCCGTCGCCAGGGAAAGCCGGATCGGCCGCGGTGTCAACTCGATCACACCCGTGTCGATCGGCTCTAGCTCCGAATCAAAGTTTCTCCCCTGCAGGACCACGATCGTCACCGTGTCAGCACAGTCAGGCAAGACGATGGCCGTGTCAGCGTCGATCTCCCTGCCCATGTGTAAGCCCAGCCGCTGCCCGTTCGCATAGATCCTCATGCCGATCGCACCCTTCAACGCGTCGGCTCGCATCTCCACGAGTTGGACGGAAAGGGGCTCACCAAGACCTGAATGCACGATGAAGCCAACCCGCCCTTGAGCGCCGGCAACGTCCCACTCCGGATCCTGAGCCGTAGCGAGACATGTAGAGAGCAGAATTCCCACGAACACTCGAAACATGCTGCAAAATCGCAATGCCCGCCCGATTATTGCATATGCTGATGATCCTCGCCACCATCCTCGCCTTCGAAACAGCACCGCGTGATACGGTGCTCGTCAGACTGCATGATGTGATCCCTGATCTTCTGACCGATGTGCGCTATGCCACCACGAACAACTTCACGGGAAAGGTCCTCTACCCTTCCGACACCCTATGGGCGCGCAAGCTCGTTGCCGATCGTCTGGCTACAGCTCAGGCTGATGCGAAACGTCGCGGACTTCAATTGAAGGTCTACGATGCCTATCGCCCCCTTTCCATTCAACGTGTGATGTGGTCCATCGTACCCGATGAACGATATGTTGCCGATCCGGCGAAAGGGTCGCGACACAATCGCGGTTGTGCCCTGGATCTGACGCTGTGTGATTCGGCAGGCAATGAATTGGAGATGGGCACCGGATACGATGAATTCACGGAACGTGCCGCTGCTACCTACGTCGACCTACCGGAACACATCTTGAACAATCGCAAACTCTTACGCACCATCATGAATGATGCCGGTTTTGATGTGCTGCCGAGTGAATGGTGGCACTTCGACGTTCGTGGATGGGAGCAATTCGCGATCTTGAATGAATGAGATGAACATCGTCATCCAAACACTCGCTGCCATCACGCCACTGAGCGACGTGGCCATTCGCGATCTAAGCTTGATCATGACCGAACGCACGGTGAAGAAAGGAGCTCACCTTGTCCGCATCGGCAAGAAGGTCGATGCCTTTCAATATGTGGTCAAGGGGCTGGCACGAGTCTACTATCTTCACGACGGTGAGGATGTGACCGACTTCTTTGCCTGTGATGGTGAGTTCATCGGTGCAGTTCCGGCGCTGTTTCTCGGGGGTCCTTCACACAAAGGTGTAGAGGTTCTGGAGCACTCCACGATCATCCAGTTCTCCTATGCGGCCTTCGAGGATCTTTGCACCAAACATCATGACATCGAACGTGCCGGCAGAAAGCTCGCCGTGTATGCATTCCTCGAAGTACAACAGCGTATCGAGAACCTTCGCTTCATGTCGGTGCGAGAGCGCTATGAAGAACTCGAACGCAAACATCCCGGGATCACGAACCGCCTGCCCCTTAAACACGTTGCATCGTTTCTGGGCACTACAAACGTCAGCATCAGCAGAATACGAGCCGGCAAGCAGTAGTTCTTAACATAGGTTAACAACTTCGCTGGCTGCCCGGACGTATCTCGCATGACATTCAACGGAGAGTATCATGCAACAACATGCAACCATCGTCGGAGCCGGAATAGCCGGACTCACCTCAGCCATTGCTCTGCACCAACGTGGGTGGAGCGTCGAAGTATTGGAAGCTGCACCGGAAGTGCGTGCAGCCGGTGCCGGGATCTCACTAGCTTCTAATGCGATACAAGCACTTGATCTTCTTGGATTGGCACGACAGGTGATCGACGCCGGCAAGATCATCAAACGTGTGGAGATCCACGACGATCGCGGTTCGGTGCTGTCATCACTAGACACGACGTTCTTGCCCGCACCAAACGTCGCCATCCATCGCTCCGCTCTCCACAAGATCCTGATGGACGCACTGCCGCCCAACACGATCCATACGAACCAACGCATCACCACGCTAAACGACCTTCAACAGACGAAGGACGCCGGACGACAGACGCAGGACGCTGAAGGCCGGACGTCGGACGTCTTCATCGTGTCCGACGGTATCCACTCAACCCTTCGTAGCCGCATCATTCCCAACTCCGCTCCTCGGTATGCAGGCTATACGTGCTGGCGCGGTGTGGTCACGATGCCTGACCTTGACATCGATCACGCCACCGAAGCATGGGGTATGAAGGGCCGATTCGGTATCGTCCCGATCGGCAACGGCCAGATCTATTGGTTTGCCTGTGTGAATGCCCCGCAGAACGATCCCGCAATGAGAGCAGCGACGATCCCCGATCTGATGCGCGTCTTCGCTCACTATGCCAGCCCCATCCCCGAGATCCTGCATGCAACGCCGACTGATGCTGTGATCTGGGGTGATATCTGCGACATCGACACACCTCAGCGTTGGGTCTATGACCGAACGGTGTTCATTGGTGATGCTGCCCACGCCACAACACCCAATCTTGGTCAGGGGGCGTGCCAGGCCATCGAAGATGCCGTGATCCTTGCCCATGAACTTGATCGCGGACCGAACATCGATCAAGCGCTGTCGAGATTCGAGCATCAGCGGATCCCACGGGTGACGTCGATCGTGAAACGGTCACGTCGCTTAGGTGCCATTGCTCAATCGCAAGGCCGTATCATATCAAGCATTAGGAACCATGCATTGCGCTTGACATCGGAACGCACACAACAGCAGCAGATGCTTGACGTGTGTCGATTTCGTATCATCGCGACATGATCGAACGCTTTCGCTACGCCATAGATAATCTTTTCGCTCGCGGAACGACGGCACTGCTGTTGGTACTCACGGTGGCGGTCGTCGTTCTGATCACGCTTGTCACGGTGTTGATGCAGGCCTCGAACGTCAGTCCGGGACCCGATGCAACGCTGTTGGACACGATATGGACGGTCTTCACCTACACGTTCGACCCCTCCGGTGTGGCCTACACTGACGGCAACTGGATCTACCGAATCCTAATGTTGATCGCCAGTCTCGGCGGCGTCTTCGTGTTGTCCTTGCTCGTCGGTATCCTCGCCAATGGCTTTGCCGATGCCGTCCAGACTCTCCGCAAAGGCAAATCCCTCGTGGTCGAATCAGGCCACATGCTTATCCTCGGCTGGGGAGAACAGATCTACTCCGTCATCCATGAACTTTTGGCTGCAAACGCCAATGTGAAAGGGGCGTGCATTGTTGTCTTGGCCGACATGGACAAGGTGGAGATGGAAGACGCCATTCGCACACGTGTACCTATGGTCGGGTCCACGCGCATCGTGTGTCGGAGCGGATCACCTACGGACATCGCCGATCTGTCGATCGTACGCCCACAGGAGGCGCGAAGCATCTTGATCCTTGATGAGCCATCAGAAGCGGCCGATCATGCAGATGTGATGACGATCAAGGTGCTGTTGGCACTCACGCATTTAAAGAGCCATGGACAACTCGGATCTATCGTCGCCACCGTACGAAGCGAAGCAAGCGTGCACGTTGCAGAACTTGTTGCCGGAGTTGGTGCCTGCATCATCCCGAGCGAAGTGATCATCTCCCAGATCATCACACAGACGTGTCGGCAGCCGGGACTTTCAGTGGTCTATTCGGAATTGCTCGACTTCGACGGCGACGAACTCTATATCGTCCGCGAGTCTTCTGTCGTCGGACGCACCTTCGCCGAAGCCATCCAGTGTTATGAGACCTCCTCCGTTGTCGGCATCAAATATGCGAGTGGCGAAACCAAGCTCAACCCACCGATGCAGACCGTCATCTCTGAAGGTGACGCCCTGATCGTCATGTCGGAAGATGACGACACGACCATCGTGCGTGATGAGCGGACCACTCCGCCCCCTACCATTCAGAGAGAGAAGATCGTCCACCGGACTCATCGTGTGCCGTCGCCCGAGTCGATCTTGATGTTGGGATGGGGCGACCGTGCACGCTACATCCTGCGCGAACTGGATGCCTACGTGCAGCAGGGCACGAACATTGTTGTGGTGGATGAGCGCGATGTAAGCGATCAGGTGTTCGCCGTACAGGCAAAGGTCTCGAACATCACGGTACAGTTTCATCGTGGTAGTCCGGTCGCACGCGAGACGCTCGAGGCACTCAACGTGCGCACGTACAATAGCGTCATGGTCCTCGCCGATACAACGCGCGATGTGCAGGAGGCCGATGCCCGTACACTGATGACGCTGATCCATCTGCGCGACATCGTCAGTGTTGGAACTGATCACGAAGCACCCGTCAATATTGTCACTGAGATGCTGGACGAACGCAATCGCGCACTTGCCGCCACTGACGGTATCAATGACTTCATCATCAGCAATACCATTGTATCGTTGTTGCTGACGCAGATCGCAGAAAATCGCGATCTCTATGCCGTTTTCCGAGACCTGTTCGATGCAGCGGGAAGCGAGCTGTACCTCAAGCCCATCGAAGACTACGTTCAGATCAATACCGAGCTGACCTTTGCGACGGTCGTTCAAGCCGCGATCCAGCACGGCGAGATCGCACTTGGGACGAAGTCCATGGTTGGTGGTGAGTGGTCTGTGCAGTTGAATATTCCGAAGAGCACAACGGTGCGATTTAGTGCGGGAGATATGGTTGTTGTTGTTGCGGAATCATAATTCATGATGCATAATGCACAATTCAAGATGCATGATGCATAGTGCATTATGGTTAGCAGTTGGTTTTGTGCTAGTGACAACGGTTGTTACAGCACAAGACTCGCACTATTGGACCAATCAGTATGGCACGAAGTCGTGGTTGCTGGGTGGTGCAGTTGTAGGTGCAGCGTCTGATCTTGCATCGACGTACTACAACCCGGCGTCGGTGGCCATGATGCCCGATACAAGTTCCTTGCTCACGGCCATCACGTTGAACTGGAATCGTACGAAGCTGCAGCCGAAGGATGTCGACTTCATGCTGCGTTCCAGCGGTACATCACCACTGCCAACCCTGGTGTCTATCAACTTGCCGTTGAGTCTACTCGGATCACGCTCGCTGCAGTTCTCTTACCTACAGCGTTCACACGACCGGAGCGATCTGTTTGGAACCGGCGCATCCGCGCCAGGCACTGATGGTCAATATGTTGCCTCCGGACAAGTGAATCGTCAACTGTATGACTCGTGGTTTGGGATCACCTGGTCTAAACAACTCAGTAGCAACCACGCACTTGGAGTGACGGCCTACGTTTCGGGTGTTTCTTCGGAGTATTCGGCCGTGATCTCTACCACCGTCGCATCACCGGACACCACAGCGTCCGCATCGTATGCAGAACGCATCGCCTACGACAACATCCGTCTTCTCGGCAAGATCGGATACTACTACGATGGTCGCCCCCTAAGTCTTGGTATCGTTGTCACAACACCCAGCGTTAAACTCTTCAACACGTATGGTAACTCGACGATCTCCGGTGCGACCACGGTCAATGGGTCGGTGACAGATCTGTTTCAGGATGCACAGTCAGGTCTTTCATCCACGTATCAAACACCAGTGTCAGTGGCGGTAGGGGGCACATGGTATACGGACAAGACATCGTATTATCTCACGATCGAGTGGTTCGACGGACTGGATCCGTATCGTCCGCTTACGCCGTCGTCCTTCACGACAACGATCCCCGGAACCACGGTCGAGACCTACGGTTCTACCATCGAGCGATATGGCATCGTCAACATCGCGATCGGCATCAAGCATCAAGTTGCAGAACATACCTTTCTCTACGGATCGATCATTCGCGACGGCTCTTCTGTGAATTCAACTGACCAGTCCAGTGACGTCATCGTCAACTACGACCTCTATCACGGGACATTAGGATGGCAGTTCATGATCGATCAGACCACGATCACCTTGGGCGGCATCATTGGTGGCGGGTGGGTCAACGATGCACCGCCAACAGAGTTCGAACGCTTTGAAGGTTTGCCCGGTGGTATTTCGGTAGATCGTTCTTTATTGCGCATTGGATTTCTTCTCGGAGTCGACGCCAGATTCTGACCAATGTCATTGTAGGGGGCGTTTTGTGGGTATAGGTTGTGTACAACAACCGGAGACACACCATGAAACATCGCATCTCGATTCTCGCGCTTCTTACGTTCGCTCTTACTATTACTGCTCACGCAGGAACGATAAACTCAGTTCCCGGAGGTGGTGACTGGACAAATCCGGCTACGTGGGTTGGCGGTGTGGTACCCGGCGCGAACGATGACGTGATCATCAATGGCACGGTTGCCGCCACAACAACCACCGTCCGTTCGGTTACCGTTAGTGCGGGTGCAACTCTAACCGGTATGGGAGGTCCGCAATGGCTTACCGTCACCGGCACGTTCACCAACAACGGTACAATGGTCCTTAACTCAGGGAACTGGGGATTTTCGGTGTACTCTCGAAGTACGGTCGTGAACAACGGTATCTGGAGAATCAGCAGTCTTGAGTTCAAGGACAACACGACATTCAACATCGGAGGTACGGGGTGGTTTGAAGGTGATGCCATCTTGAAGGCTGACAGCAACGCATTGCTAAAGGCTACATCCGACCTACAACTACGATGTCGGATGGATCTTACGGGCCAGAACTGGTCGTGGACCAAGTTGGATATGCAGCAACATGCCTTGATCTTGGATGGCACCACCGGCGTCTATCGTGCAGGTTCTCTCACCGGTGCTATCGTGAACAATGTGCGTGATGTGATCGTCCGCAACAACGGATATCTCGAGAACGCATCGATGTTTGGTGATATCGTCCTTCGTGACTCGGTTGCCCTCTCACCGAACGTCCACCTTTACGGTACGATCACCAACGAGGGGTATCTCACGATCACCGGTGGACCGAAACATGTCTACATCCATGGACCGTTCACGAACAACGGCTCGATCATTCCGCATAAGGATAACTGGGCATTCACGCTCGAAATGGATGCCGACTTCCACAACAACGGCGTCTGGAATCCATCGCGTACACTGGTTGTTGCAAACAAAGACGTCACCTTCTCACATTCGGCCGGTCATCCCTTCGAGGGTGATGCGATCGACATCGTCGATACTGTTGGCGTTCTGATCGCCGGCTCCGACATCGAAATGCGTGGTGCCCTAGTGTGTACTGCCCCAGATTGGAAGTGGTGGTACGTTGACATGCGCAATCACAAACTCACGTTGGATGGTCGCCGCGGCTCCTACTTGGCCGGCGTCACTGACCGCCTCGTGATCCAGAACACGCATGATGTTGTGCTTCGGAAGAATGCACTCTTGCAGAACGTGACACTCTATGGCGATGTTCACTTCTACGATTCCGTCGTCATTGGCGCTAACACGTCCGTTGTTGGAAGTCTCGTCAATCACGGCACGTTGAGGGGAGGGGGCGGACCTAACTACCTCAAAATGTATGGTTCGTTCCGCAACGAGGGCTACGTCTCTTGGCATCCCGATCGATGGCACTTCGAGGTGCAGATGCACGGCGATCTCACCGAAGCCGGATCGTCTGAAAATGTATTCTACAACATGATCACGGACGACATGGTGCGTCGCATCACCGGTCCTGTACTGTCGCGCATCGCCGTGAACTATAATATCAGCGAGAAGAAGGGTGGAAGTGTTGACGTGGTCGGAGAGTTGACGACGCATACAGATCTGCAAGTCATGCCCGGCTCCACAATGAAGATCACGTCTGGCGGCGTCCTCAGATCGAACGCCAACATCTTCATCGAATATCCGGGAAAACTGTTGATCGAAGGGACTCTTGTTCAAAAGCGCAAGATCAACAATGCTGCGGCTGACCTAAATCTCACCACGGCGTTCTTCCGCATACCTGCCACATCCGGGATCGATTCTCTCATCATTACGTGCCGCTCAAATCAGGCGCCGGCGTCCTTCGCGAATGCGGTCAAGCGCTGGTGGACGCTCACGTCCATCCCTGAAACACCGGCGGCAACTGCGACGCTTGCGCGACTTTATCTGGGCGATGCTCCGATGAACGGCAACGTCTTCAATACACTACAGGTATACCATTCGGCTGACAGTGGACAAACATGGCGTCAGATCACGACCGACATCAGCATCCGTCGCGACACCATCGGTATGTATATCGAGATCACCGATGCGCCGCTCGCCGGCAGCTTCGTGTTGTCTTCGAAGCCGGATCCGTATTCCGTGCAGCCCGGCATCCTCGTCAACATCGTCGGCAGTGATGCCATCAGGATCGGCGCTCCGAACCGGTTGACGTTCGTTGCGACAAATGTGGGTCCGGCGGTCACGCGATCCACGCTGCTGCCGATCTATCTTGGTTCGCAGCTTCATATCCTTGGCGCCGATGTTGTGTTGTCAGGGGGTGGACGTCGCACCCTCAGCAAGGCCGATGTTGCAAGCGGCACGGATGACAGTACGACCATGTTCCTGCTCGCCCCCTTAGAACCGGGGGAACAGGCGATCATTGACCTGATCATCACGGCCGATGCCAAACCCAATGGATTCAAAAATGGCGACAATGTCCAGATCGAGCCGGTGACGATGATCGTTGGCGGCACCATTATCTGCTGGGTCGGCGGAAAGGTTGTTGGATGGGTAGCTGGCAAGGCGATCGACTATGTAGGTGATAAGGCCGCCGAAAGCGTGCAACTGTCCGATGCTGAGCGAAAGAAATATGCGCAGGCACTTGGTGTCACTGAAGAGCAGGTACGAATCAAAAAGACTGAGCGTGGTTGGGTCGTATGGGGTGCAAAGGAACTGGGTTCCGAGGCATCACAGCAGATGACCAAGGTTGGACTGCCGATCGAGATCGGCGGAGCAGTGGCTGAGAACATCCACAAGAAGGTCGCCCCTTCCCTCAGACAACGGATGTTTAACTGGTTCTACAAAGAAACAGGACTGATCAAGCCCGATCAACCCGTCGAGAATGGTCAGAAGTATGTGCCGCAGGTGAGCGGTATCGCTCGCAAGCAAGGTCGTGCCGTGACGTCGCGAGATCCGAATGAGAAGGTCGGCATTGCCGGTATCGGCACAAATGGTTTCTTGGGTTCCGTCTGTCCGATGATCTATCAGGTCAAGTTCGAGAACGTCAAGACAGCCGAAGCCGCTGCATACAAGATCGTCGTTGTCGACACGCTCGATGCCTCTGTCTTTGATCTCAGCACCATTCGGATGCTTCGCACAAGTCATCCGGGTGCTACGTTCACCACATCGAACAACGTCTTGCGTTGGGAGTGGATCGGAATCGATCTCCCGCCGAACGTCAACCCGCCTGAAGGCGAGGGCTACGTGGAATTCGAAGTCCGCCTGAAGAGTGGGCTTGCCTCGGGCACGCAGATCAAGAATGCCGCAACGATCACCTTTGACCTGAATGATCCGATCCGTACGAATACGTGGATCAATACGCTCGACTTCACGCCACCGACAACGCGACAATTGCGTGTTGCCTTATATTCCAGCGATAGTGTCTCCTGTGCGTTCACTGCCGACGACGGCAGTGGTTCCGGCGCAGAAGTGACATCGATCTACATGGCGCAGGGATCCGGCACGTTCGCACTCGGTGATGTCCTTCCGTACACCGGCGCGCCGATGCGCATTGGTATTCCGTCCGGTATCTGGCAGGACATGCGGTTCTATGCACTCTCTACGGATGCCGTCGGCAACATTGAGACGACTCCGCAAGAGATCGTAGGTATCACGACAAGCGTTGACGAAGAACAACTTGAAGTTGATGGTATCATCGCGTCTCCGCATCCCGTGCGTGATGTGCTCACCATACGTCGTCCTGATGGTTTGCCGATCGGCGCCTATCGCGTCTATAGCATGACGGGTGCACTGATCGCAGGTGGGACGGGTGACATCAACGTAGAGATCCCCCTCCGCGGACATGCCACCGGCATCTATCTGCTCATCACCAGCGATCGTACGCTGACGTTCGTGAAGGAATGAACTACTACTGACGCCGACTGCAGCAAAAACGCTCCCGTTGTTTGCCATGACCGGAGAGCGTGCCTTCTACAACGGACGATCGACTTCGGGTGTGTATGCCGTTGGTGCTGGAGCGGATCGAAGGTGCGTTATCGTGCGATGATCTGATGTCCTTGCTGCCAATACTCTTGCACATACGGACGTAGCTGCCTGATGATCGCTTCATCAACATCTGTTGTTGCGAACACCTCTGGTAGCGACCGGTCAACAATTGCCCCCTGTTCTGTTGGACGCAGATACATTGGCACCATATCATAGCAGGGGGCAAGTGTAACGTCACCATTGGCGTCTCGGTAAAACGACACATTGCCACGGTGCATGTCGTTGTTGCCGATCAAACGTCCAAACCAATAACGAACACGCAGACTGAGGGCATCTTCAGACGACAATACTCCGCGCTCTTCAAGGAGCAGTGCAACACGATCCCACGTCACCGTTGGACCAATGCCCAACACACCATCGTCAAGCGACTCAAGAGAGACCGTACCTATTCGCCCTGTTGGTGTTCGATCAAAACGAAGCACTTCCAAATAAGCGATCGATCCGATCTCGTGATACCGCGTTTCGGCTGCCGTGATCCCGATCCGACGCAGCATTTCGCTTGCTAGATGTTCCAGGTGTAGAAGATCTGCCCATCGTCTTCCACTCGGTGTTGATGTATCATCACTGAACTTGATGATCACATCACGACGTCGCCCATCTCGGTCACGTACGATCGCGGTGAATTTTGGCTGCTCGCCCCCTGCACTCGATCCAACGGGCTGTTGTTGACGTAACAGTGTGATCTGCTGCGCGACGTGTTGTTGAAGTGCTACTTCATCAACGATGTTGTCGGCGTCGTGCACGATCCGCAACGCCTGTTCAGCCATTTCACTTCCAACGACAAGGTCTCCGATCTCGTCAGCTCCGTAGCGCGTGAGATACTGAAGGACATTCTCTCCACTCCAATACCGCGGATCGGGATCGAGGGCATGTTCTGTGCTAAGCCGTCGGGCGATCAGGCGTCCGAGAAACCCTTGGGGTCGCATGTCGTTCAGGAACCACGGCAGATCGGGATGAATCTCTTCATTGTAGATCCAACATCCGTGTGCCACCGTCACGTCGCCGACTTTTCGGCAGACACCGAGTTCATCGATCCGATACACCGGTTGTGTCGAGGGAAGGGGGCCAATGTTCTTCCGCAACGCATATCGGGTGCTTCTAGCCCTTCCAATGCGTATCACGTCGGGCCCCAGTGCTGCTAGTGCTCTCGAGATCGTGGGTTGTGAAACACCAAGAGCCCTTGCCAGCTCTGCAGCAGAAGCTGGGCCAACACTACGAAGGTAGCGGAGGAGCTGGTCGTTGAGCGGACGCGGCATGAATAGATACTGAATAGATTGTGAATACACACAACTATTTCAAATATAATGAGTTAGCCGAGAATATGTTCTTCCATGTGAATAGATACTGTTGAGACGATCTTCTACAGCTTCTTCCCCGTCCACGGGCAGTACTTCCAGCTGATGTGGGCCGGCTTGCCGTTCGGACACTTCCGGGGCACGTAGAGCGCGTTCAGCGGTGTATCAATTGCCGAAGCCCAAGGCCGGTCGAGTCGGTCCTTGAAATTGATCGTCAACGCTCCTACCGCATACGGATCGGCGATACGTGATCCGCTTTCCGAGAGGTCTTTCAACACGATAAAGTGAAAGTGTTCGCCCATGGCACCCATCGCCGCCTTCAACATCGGCTGCATCATGCCGAGGATCATCTGTACCTCCGTTGGCGGTTCCGATACGATCTTCAAGGCACGCGACTTTCCGCCGGCGTCAACGAAGGCCACCGTGAGATGAGCCAACACTTCGTCTTCGGAGTAGTAGTTGAACACGCCGAGACCCGAGATGTTGGCAGCCACAACGGCCACGATGGTATACCCTTCGAAGGCACTCACGATCTCATTGGCTGCTTCGGTATCATCTGCCGTCGACGCAGCCCAGAATTCGTTGGGGATCCACCAGTTCAGGTTGAAGAAGTCGCTGCCCGTATTCGGCGGCGTCACCTGCAACTCATCCGTCAAATCATCGGTGTTCACTTCGATCATGGGCTTACGTTGGATCTGCGACCATGCCGAAGACGAAATGCATAATGCAAGACAAAAGACAGCAAGCGTTGTTCTCATGGTCATCCCTCGTGTGTTAGTAGTGCGGCCCCGATCAGGCCGGCATCGCTGAGAAACTTCGCCGGCAGGAGTTGAAAGTTACGGGCGATCGTTGGGATCGCATGGTCGTGAATACTTTTTCTTGCGGCATCCAGGATCATGGCTGACCGTGAGATCCCACCGCCGACGATCACGGTACGCAGACCCAAGACAGCCATGGCCGAGCACAGTCCAATGCCAAGCAACTGGCCCGTCTCTGTCAGCACATCGATCGCCCGTTGTTCACCGTCCTGTGCCCGCAGATCGATATCGCCGACATCAACGGTATCATCAGCACCATAACGTTCCAGAATGCCGACGCGTCCGATCACCTTTTCTAAGACCGTTCCCGGATGAAGATGCACATGTCCAACTTCACCGGCATCGCCGTGCGGTCCGGTGTAGAGCTTCCCATCGATCACCACACCGCCCCCTACTCCTGTTCCGAGGGTAATGTAGAGGAAGTTCTTGTGGCGTTGTCCGGCACCGGCGCGCAGTTCGGCGATCGCACCGGCGTTGGCATCATTCTCCACCACGACGCGAATGCCGAGGGCATCCGAGACGATCTGTTGCAACGGTACATCGTCCCATCCCGGTAGGTTAGGGGGCGATTGCACGTGTTTGGAGAGGGGGTCGACGACGCCGGGGACGCCGATGCCAATTGCAAGGGTGGAAGGGTGCAAGGATGCAAGGTGCCGTGCAACGTTGAGGATGCGGGCGAGCAGGGCTTCGCGGCCCTCGTGGGCGAGGGTAGGCGTTTGGTGTTTCTCGATGATGGTACCGTCGGCCGCTACGAAGCCATACTTGATGAAGGTGCCGCCGATGTCGATGCCGCAGTACATAGAAGAGGGGAAAATACGCGTAGTTTGTATTCGTGCAAGAAGACCTACGCTATATCCTAAACCTGGCACAGTTGTTCGCAGATGATGATGCGATCAAACGCGTGCTAGGAGACCCTGCTTTCACGGAACTGGCGAAGTCGGATCCTGAGATCGCGCACAGGGTGGAGATCGTTCGCTTGTTTCACGCGAGGGAATACCAGAAGGTCATTGACCTAATTGAGCACGTTGCCGAAGGCGATCGGACAAAGGAAGACGCCACGTCACTTGCAAGGGCCTTCCTGGAATGTGGTAAGGCGAAGGAAGCCATCGAACTCATTAGTGCATCGCTGATCGACGATCATCGACTCGAGCAACGGTTACAACTCGCACTGCGATATCGAAGGGCGCGATTGCTGATGTGGATGAACCGAGATGCCGAAGCATTACAAGATCTTACGATCGCATCGGCTGTCTCGGACGCGCTTGAATATTGGAATATCTCAGCGCAGATCATGCAAGACTTTGCCATGATCGCGATGAACTCTGGTGATCCCGTTAAAGCGATCACCTATGCAGAGCGATCGCTATTGTATGTCAAGCAATCGAACACGCTAACGCACAAGTATGTTGTCCAAAAGATCAATCTGGCAAGCTTCTATGTGCAGGCGGGCCGACTCACTGAAGC
The DNA here is from genome assembly GCA_964467455.1 of uncultured Hyphomicrobiales bacterium. Lineage (GTDB taxonomy): Bacteria > Bacteroidota > Ignavibacteria > Kapaibacteriales > Kapaibacteriaceae > OLB6. The sequence goes on from CAYXQJ010000005.1 coordinate 114,841, forward strand.
ACTCGAGGAATATCTCGAACTATCCAGGAATGAGATCGTCGTTGGATCGTCGAAGTATGCACTGGTCGCGTTTCTCAATCTAGCGATCACCTACAAGAGGCTAGGCCAGCACGCCCTTTCACTGGAGAATTATCAACGCGTCTTGGAGATCGCCACAACATCCGGCGCATCAGAATACGTTGTGCGCTCTCTGATCGGCATTACTGATCACTATGTGATCACAGGTGATCTCGAGAAGGCCAAGCACTTCATCGAGTTAGCTTTTGAAAAGGTGAAACATCCGGATGCAGCATTCCTTGAGGGCATCGTGAACGTTCATTATGCCAATGTGGAGCATGCACTTGGATCACGTGAGGAGGCGATCAGTAGACTTCGAGTCTATTACGATAAGTTCAATGCTGAAGAAAGTGTTCAAGACACAGTGCTCTATGGCGAAGACCTTGCAGAATGGCTGGCCGAGATCGGCAGATATGACGAGGCGTATGCGATCTTGAAGAACTGCTCTGGTCTGCAGAAGCGCGTGTACGATCAAGAGATCGAACGCACAACACAACTTTCGTCTCTTCGCTCTAAGCTTGACATAGAACGCGAGTCAATTCGCCAACGTGACGAAGCCCGTACGGCCGTTCTACATGCTGTTCTTCCGGCCCACATTGCACAGCGCTTGTTAGCAGGCGAACGGAAGATCGGTGAACGCGTCGAGAGTGTATCCATCTTGTTCGCCGATGTTGTTGGCTTCACTCAGATGTCTGCATCCATGGAGCCAGAACAACTCGTTGAATTGCTGGAAGATCTGTTCACGAAGATGGATCAGATCGCGATTGAGTTTGGATGTGAGCGCATCAAGACCATCGGCGATTCGTATATGGCGGCGTGCGGACTTGCTGACGTAACGACCAATCACGTTAAACGAATCTGTCGAACTGCGCAGTCATTTCTGGATGATCGGCGCGGACTCCCACTTCCCACTTCACAGATTCGCATCGGCATTCATACCGGACCAGTCGTGGCCGGTGTGATGAGTGGTTCAAGACTTTCATATGACGTGTGGGGAGACACGGTCAATGTTGCCTCACGCATGGAAAATCACTCAGCACCCGGACGTATACTATGCTCGTCTGATGTTGCCAACGCACTTATCTCTGATCAAACGTTCCAGCTGGAAAAAAGAGAGCCCCTCGACATTCGTGGCAAGGGGCTCATGACAACGTATTGGTTGCGTTAGAGATTATCGTCGAATGCTCACTGTGTCGCCAAGATGAATAGATACGGGTTGATCAGTAATGCCGTTTGTTGGCATTTGCCATGGATTCGCGGGAGTGATCGATGAAACTCGAACCGGTGCCCCAGCCACGATCTGTGAAGCTGTCGAGCTATCTGTTGAGACCGTACCACTCACCGTAAAGGTGTTCAGGTCGACCTTGATCGACTGACCACCACTCTGAATTGTGATCGTTCCCGGCTGACGGTTGGTGGTAAAGCTTTGACGTGGAGCCGGAGCGGGCCCCAAACTGTCTTCAGCAGTCCCTGGATCGGGTTGCGGACGCGGCTCATCACACCCTGTGCCAAGCACAGCGATCGCAAAGACGCCGGTTAAGACCAGCATGAACAGACCACGAACACGAATCATGACGCCCCCTCTCCTAAGATGAGAAAAATGGATGCGTCAACATACGCACTTTATCCGCGCTGTAGGCGCTCCAGTCGCATCGACCGTGTTCTGAACTTCGGAATGAAGGCGCCGAGGAAGTACACCCGGATGATATACCACCAGAATGAGCGCTCGATCAACTGAGGATCGATCTTGTCGGCAACGGCAGCATGAAGCTCGGGAGCTTTGCTCCAGTGTGAGCCGGCTTTGTCGTGGTGGACGGTGTGGTAGCCGTTGTTGAACAACAGGAGGTTCAGCCAGCCTGTGAAGTTGCGGGAGTGGTTGTAGACCGATTCTTCATCGGCGTGGACGTGCTGGACGTAGTTGAACACCAACACGGCAAACAAGCCGAACTGCTGAGGGATGATCACGAACAGGAGTGCGTTCCACCAATCGATGTAGAGGAACGTGCCGATCCATGCGAACAGGGCGAAGTATTGTCCGAATGCTTGCGCGAACTTCTTCTTGTCCGTGTTCCACAACATCTTCAAATAGTCACGGATGGGCTTCTGTTGATAGATCGAGCTCATCGTTGGATACAACAGCAGCATCAATAACGTGTTGTGTTCGGTCAGACGATACGTGATGGTATAGTCGCCCTCTTTGTTGTTGAGCTTATGATGGTTCATGTTATGCGTGGGGATCCACGCAAATGCCGGGAAACCATAGAACACCGTCAGCCAATAGTCGGTCAACGAGTTCAACGTCGGATTCCGGAAGATCGGCAGGTGGTTGTGGTTGTGGGCGATCACCGTGACGGCGACCGATAAGAAAAGGTAGAAGACGTAGAGGGCAGGATGAAACCCGACAACGGTCCATTGAAGAATAAAGACGGCCGTGGTAACGACCATGTAGGCGACGGTGCGCCGATCGGCGGAATTACGAAGGATCATCTACGAATTTAAGTCTTTGATGTGTATGCAAATACAGGTTTTAATCACCGAATTGCCACCATCAACGCCCGGACGTCGGTATACGTTCCGAAGTTGTTGCGAACCGTCGGCGTTGCTCTACGGCGACCTTGAACACCACCTTGCGCACTGACTCTGCCGGCGGCTGTGGGGCATGGGCATCTTCGGGATAGAAGACCGCCGCAATACCGGGCACAAGGGTCAAGGTGGTCGTGGCTTCATCCGCCATCAACAGCATGTCCTTCTCCGAATCATACGCCTGAAGGGGGCTGGTACAGTCCTGAAGAGCTTTCCATTGTACAACGAACGACCCGCGCACAGCAACCTGAACGTCGATGTATCGACGATGTGCTTCAAGAGGGTTGGCCTTGTTGGTATGCACGTCATCAGCAACGATGGCATAAAGCCGTTCACCGTCGAGGTCGTATCGTCCGGCTTCGCAGGTCAGGATATCGGGATCTTGTAGAAACGTCACGATCTGCGGCCAGTCCGGCAGCACAGCAAACGCTTGTTCGTTGGTCAGATGGTCAAGGATCATGGAGCAAACTTACGCTCGATGCGTCAAGATGAACTTCCTACATCAGACTGTGTGATGCTTGCTCGAGCATGGTCTGTTCTCCTGCTCGTGACAACGCATACGTGAATCCCTTGTGCATGCCATGCGCCCCTGTTTCACCCTTGGTGTTCATGGCCAAGATGCCGACCTGAAAGTCCTTGTGGTTGGCGTGTTTGCGGATGATACGCTTGATCGCTTCTTCGCAGGCCTCTTGAGGTCTGGCGCCAAAGCGCATGGCTTCGACGGCGATGGTGCTCGCGGCCGTGCGGATGACCGTTTCTCCGAGGCCGGTGCACGTTGCTGCGCCAACGTCGCCATCCACGAAGAGTCCGGCACCGATGATCGGTGAGTCGCCAACGCGGCCGTGCATCTTATAGCCAAGGCCGCTGGTGGTGCAGGCGCCGGCCAGGCGACCGTTAGCGTCACGCACCAACATGCCAATGGTGTCGTGGTTCTCGATGTTGATCACGGGTTGGTAGTTGTTCGTGCGTTTCCATTCTTCCCAGGCGCGACGCACGTCGTCTGAGAGTTGTTGCGAGATCACCGGCACCCCTTGTTCTTGGGCGAACTGCTCTGCCCCTTTACCAACCATCATGACGTGGGGTGTGCGTTCCATCACCAGGCGGGCGAGGGCGATGGGGTGGGCCACGGTGGTGACGAAGGCCACGGAGCCGGCGCGACTGTCGTGGTCCATGATGGAGGCGTCGAGGGTGACGATACCGTCGCGGTCCGGTGTGCCGCCGAGTCCCACACTGCGGTTGTTGGGATCGGCTTCGACGACCATGACGCCTTTCTCGACGGCATCAAGTGCACTGCCGCCGGCAGCTAATGTTGCGAGAGCCGCAGCATTGGCAGGTACGCCGTGATCCCACGTGGAGATGACGGTGGCACCGGAGGTATTCATGGCGAGAAGACTTCGGTGGAGTCCGGCATAGGCGGTGGCGCCGAGGAGGGAGAGGAGGAAGGAGCGTTTATCCATACAGGGAACTGAGAACTGGGAACTGGGAACTGGGAACTGAGAACTGGGAACTGGGAACTGGGAACTGGGAACTGGGAACTGGGAACTGGGAACTGGGAATTTGCGAGGAATGGTTCGTATTTTTGCGAGGTATATCTCGTAAAATAGCAAGAGACGTGATAAGTGTATCAACGTGAACATGTTACGATCGTCAGAAAACGGCTCGAAGAGCCGCGATCTACGATCATTGCCCTTACCGGGCCCCGTCAAGTAGGCAAGACCACGATCGTTCGTCAGGCCCTAGAAGGTATCCGGGTGCCACTGTTCTATGAGAACGCCGATGGGCTGGTACGGTCTTCCGATGGCTGGATCTCCGATATCTGGGCGCGCGCACGGGCAGCAGCCATGAGCCGGACGGCTGTGATCGTGATCGACGAGATCCAGAAAGTGCAGGATTGGAGCGAATCCGTCAAGCGTGAGTGGGATGTCGATACCTGGAATGGCCTGGACATTCGCCTGATCGTCCTCGGCTCATCAATGCTGTTGATCAACTCCGGACTGCGGGAAAGTCTGGCGGGCAGGTTCGAGAGGATCCGTGTGATGCCATGGTCGTACACGGAGTTTCGGGACGCCTTTGGAACATCGCTTGACGACTATGCGGTGTTTGGTGGATATCCCGGATCAGCCCCCTACATCCATGACGTGTCTCGGTGGATGTCATACATGCAGGACAGCATCATCGAGCCCGTGATCTTGAAGGACATCCTGCAATTGCAACGTGTCGACAAACCGGCGCTATTGCGACAACTCTTCACGATAGGAGCTCAGATGTCGTCGCGGGAAGTGTCCTTCACCAAACTCCTTGGCTTGCTGCAAGACAGTGGCAATACGGCTACCATCGTTCACTACCTTGATCTGCTAGAGGAAGCCGGCATCCTTTGTGGCTTGCAGAAGTATCGAACATCGGTGATGAAGAAACGCTCAAGCCCGAAGCTGCAGGTCTTTGCCAATGGTATTGCAACGGCAACTGGATCCGGCTGGACGACCGACATGCCCAAAGACGTCAGGGGGCGATGTACGGAAAGTCTCGTCGGTGCACACCTTCGCAACATAGTTGAAGGAACAACTTCCACGCTCTCATGGTGGCGAGAAGGAATTCATGAAGTAGACTTTATTGTGCACGGTCCCAACCGCGTTACGGCGATCGTAGTCTCAAATGGATCACGACATTACCGACGAGGACTTGCGGCATTCTCCGAGCAGTATCCGAATGCCAGGACGTTACTTGTCGGCGAGAGCGGTATTCCCGTTGAAGAGTTTCTCACCTGGAGTATTCAAGATGTTTCGTGAACTACTCCGTAACGATCTTCAACTGACATGTTCTGCTTGCCCCCTCACCGAAGACAAATAGGTAAGCACCTGGTGACAGGTTCGAGGGATCGATCATGACGCGTCCGCTGACGTCCATGACGCAGATGATGCTCTGCGTTGATGACACTGCGCTCTCTTGGTCAACACTACTCGGGATCACGGAAATGTTGTGGAACGTGAGCATGCCGGACCCGACCTCGTCGGTGATCCATGGTCCGGAATAAAGGGCACTGGTGAAAGGGTCGTTCTTCGATGGCACATAACTCACCGTATTCACTGTGACGTCGGTCGAAGGACGCAGGACGACGGACGTCCCCACGATCCAAGCACTGTCCGGACGGAGTGTTTCGGTTCCATTGAAGAAGAAGGCCGATGTAAGGGGCTGACCATTTGCCTGTGTGATCTGCAATGAACGCGCATTCTTCGTAGTGATACTGATGTCGCCGTTGGTCACATCTTGTCGCACCGTTGCAAACGTTGGTGCAAGCACATCGGGCGACTCAATACCGTCTTCGGTGTCGCGGTAGAGTCGATACATCTGATCGCCGAGATCGCGATAGCCGACAGAGCCGAAGTGACAACCGTCGTGCGCCGGCAATGCACAGGCCGTGTGGACGATCACGTCATCGTAGAGATCCTGCAGACGACGCTGATCATCGCGTAGTCGGGCATGATCATCACCGCCGCAGCCCGGGCGGATCTGTACGACAACGACATGTTCCAAGTTGGGTAGATCGGCTTTCCATGCAGCATACAACGTGGCAAAGAGTGATGCATAGTCATCTGCTCCGTTGTTGGATTCACCCTGATACCAAAACAACCATCGAATGTGGTTGCGAAGTCCGCTCTTATCGATGCGATACAACCACGAACCATAAATGGTCTGTCGGTTCATGCGGTTGTTCGCATCCGGAAAGTGTTGTTCAATGCGCGTACCGCCCACACCGCCATTGATCACACACGTCGGCATGCTGCGTTCCGTGGCGATGAGTTGCTGCAGACGCAATCCCCACGCACCAACGTTCGCACCACCGCCGTTGCCGCTTGCAATGCTCTCTTTGAACAACGTGTCATTCGCTGCTTGTCCGAAGTTGGAACCGAACGTGCGCGCATACGGCACCCTGCCTAGCGATGCATCACCGAAGATGCTGTTGGATTGTCCTTCAATGGCGATGGCTTCACCACAGACAATGCCGTCAGCATCGACGATGCGACGTATCGTGTCGCCGGTCATCACCGCATCGATCGTGAGACGATACGTGTACAGTCCTGCAGACACCGGACGTGCGATGCGGATCTCTTTTGTCTGCGACGTCACAAACGTCCACTCTTGCACCACAATACCTGCGCTATCCAATGTTGCCGTCACGCGCTGCACCCTGTTATCGCTGACCGTGCCTTGAGCGAGCAGCTCGCCCCCTTCCGGAATAAAGTGTAGGGGGCTGGGCACACGTTCCCACATCACCACAGGCGGCAGCGGATCGGGCACGCGGGGGATGTTGTAGCGATCGTGGAGGTCGGTTTCCAACTTAGTGCGTTCAGTGGAATCGAGGAGCCGATCATAGAGCACCACTTCGGCGATATCACCCCAGAAGAAATTGTCGCGCACGTAGGAGCCGATGAACAATGTCGGATCGGTGTTCTGCGGGATCACAACATCATCACCAATGCGATTGTTGAGGGCGAGTTTGAGGCGTCCGGTGGACTCTTCGTATTCAACGCGCACAACGGTTGGTCCATCGGCATCCACGGTACTCTGTGCGAGTTGGGAGAAGTTCGCGCTGTGGATCACGCGTGGGTACGGACTTGTAGCCAGGAACAGTGCGCGCGTGGTTCCGGAGACCAGGTTGTTCGATGCGGACTGGCCATTCCATCGCATCACGACGTAAAGTGTGTAGTCGTTCGCCGTTGGAAAGATGGACGGACCTTCCAGATAGCCGTCATTGGCGAACCGCAGTGTCGGACGTCCGTTCATACCATCGGCTACATAGAGCGGTCGGACCTTCGTTGTATCCGGCACCAGCACTGCACTACCTGACACCGAGTGCCAGCTTGTCACGCGTCCGTCGGCATTGCGTGTGACCAGACTATCGGCGCGCACATGGAGCAGTGGTGCCTGGGCAGAGGCGAGGAGGGGGAAGAGAAGGAGGAATGTGATCGACGCAATGTGGTTCATCGTTGTTGCCTGTGCATGATCTCGTTGATCAGATCTGGAACCGAGATGGCCGTTACATCATGACGTAGTGGATACGTCTCCGTGCCGCTATACACAACAAAGGCACGCTCAGGTGTGAGATCCTTCAATGCTTCATCGAAACCACGTCGTATTGACGGTGCCGATGTTCGCTTCACCTCGATCGCCCACAGTTCATTGTGGTTGAATTGCAATACAAGGTCCACTTCAGCGCCGCCACTTGTGCGATAGAATGCCACGAGAACATGTGCTTCCACTACTGCGCAGATCTGTTGTAGGATGAAGCCTTCCCAACTTGAGCCGGCGATGGGATGACTGAGCAGTTCGTCATAGGTGCGAATGCCAAGGAGTGCATGTAAGATGCCCGAGTCACGCACATACATCTTTGGTCGTTTCGTTAGACGCTTCCCAATATTTGCATGCCAAGGTGGTAGCGTACGCACCAGGAGTAGTTGTTCAAGCAGCTCAACATACGATTGTACGGTCTTGTAGTCTGTACCAAGACTCCGAGATAACAATGATGCGTTGAAGACCTGTCCTTGCAGGTGCGCCATCATCGTCCATAGCTGACGCAGATATTCCGTCGATCTACGCGGTGTAAACTGTGGCACTTCGCGTTCAAGGTAGGTACGGATAAAGTCCGTGCGCCATTCAAGACTCTCTGTTGTCGTTCGCGACAGGTAGGCATCGGGATATCCGCCGTTTAGCCAGAGTGCGTTGATGTCTGCGCTGGTGTTGCTGATCTCGTTGATCGTCAGCGGATGCAACTCCAGATAGCTTACTCTTCCGGCTAGGGATTCTGCCGATCGGTCCAGGAGTTCGATCGATGCGGAGCCGAGGAGGATGTACATCCCACGGCGAATCCCACGGCGTCGGCCCTCGTCGATACGACCACGCAGGATCGGAAACAGATCGGGGACGCGATGCACTTCATCGAGGATCACCAGATCGTCCAGATGGGCATTCAAGTACGACTCAGCGTCGGCCAGTTTAGCTCGATCTGCGGGGCTTTCCAGATCAAGGTAGACCGCATTCCGTCCTGCGCCGATGGATCGCGCCAGCGTGGTCTTTCCCACCTGCCGTGAGCCGATCAGCACGATCGCCGGTACCGATTCCAGCCTCTCGCGCAGCGTTTCCTCGAGATTACGCTCTATCATCCTTGCAAATTAGGAGACAGACTCCTAAAATGCAAGGATAAACCCTCAATCTCCCTGTCTGAAGCGTTCCAGTGCTTGGTGTGTCGCCCTCTTCTGCATCCACCGCACAAAGGGTCTCCCAATTCTTGTCAGGGGGCTCCCCGGTTTCGACCATGTCTCGATGGTGAACTTCACACCGTCCGGCATCTGACGTACCTCGAAGTGGGCCACACCACACTCCGGATGTCCGGTCGTGGTCACGTACGTCATCGACGTTACCTCATCATCATTGCGTACATCGATCACGCGCACATAGGCCTTGAGCTTGATAAGGGGCAGGTGGAACCACTGCGTAACAATCGCCCCCTTACAGACGCGGCCATCATCGGTATTGATCTGGTGCGACAACACTGTCGGAGGAAAGATCTCATACCGCAACACGGCCTCGGATGCCGATGCATAGCAGCGTGTGCACGTGACGTGATGCACATCGTGCACGAATGATGCATCGAGCGCGGACGGGTCGGCGGTGTTGAGGAGGTCGGTTATACTAGTCTGATTCACTTTGAGATCAACATATCTGGACTGCGAGTCAATGACTTGATGTACTCTACTCTTCGAAATCGCAGGGCTGACCAATCTTCATCGATGGCAACTTGGCGAACAGGTTCGAATCCTGAGGCACCCAACACGGACCATCCTGAATCACGATCAAACTCACACGCATATCTTTTTGACGTCTTTTTCGGGTATGCGATCCAGACCACAGCGTAACCCGAACACGCCTTCACGATCGCCGAGGAGGTACTGTCCAATTGAGCTTGCGTGATGGCGAACGCGATGACGAAGGAACACGGTGCAGACACTGAGTGCTTGACCTTCACGCCACTGAGAGCGGCGAGCTCACCATCAAAGGATGCGGGCGCATCAAGGACATGGATCTCGGTCATCTTGCCAAGATTGAGCTTCTTGAACAAAGGTGTCATATTCTTTCAGAGCATAGTTAGAGTTCACTCTTGCGCTTCTTCGCATCCATCGCCACTCCGATGAAGAATCCGAAGATCATCCCCAGGGCGAGCTTATCAAGCAGGATACCGATGAACGTACCCAGGACGAGTCCGAGGCCAACGTAGGAGCCGCGTTTGTAGGGTTTCATTTCTTCACCCAAAGATGTCTTTGAGCGCTTCCGTCACCGTCTTATACCTGAACTCAAAACCCTCACCATCGAGGCGTTCTGACTTCACATACCGCCCATACAACACCAGCTCCGGATCGGTCCTCATCAACACGCGGGCGCCGATCTTCACCATCAGTGCAGTTGCTGGAAGTCCGATCGGTATGTGTAAGGTACGTCGTAGCGTCCGCATGAACTCTACCTGTGAGACGGGATGTGGTGCCGAGGCAACATACACTCCCTTCATCGATGGCTCTTCGATCGCCCGATGAATAAGACGGTGCATGTCCAACTCATGGATCCAACTGATACCCTGCGTGCCTTTGCCGATACGTCCGCCGAGTCCCATCTTGACTAGCAGCGCCATCTTCGGAAGTGCGCCACCGTGCCGACCTAACACGAAGCTTGTGCGCAGGATCACCTGGCGCATGTCCGGCAACACGCTCTGTGCATAGGCCTCTTCCCAGGCCTTGCCTACGATCGGAGCAAGTCCATAACCCGGAGCCGATGACTCCACACAAACGGCCTGTGGCGGATCTCCATAGATGTGGGCCGTCGACATCTGCACCCATACTGGAGGGGGCGAGCTGATCTCCCGCAATGCATGTCCGATCGCTAATGTCGACTCAACACGCGAACGAAGGATCTCATCACAATGGTCCGGCGTCTTGATACAATCCACCGTCTGGCCCGAAAGATTCACCACAGCAGCGGCTCCGTCCAGCAGCCCTGCCCACTCACCAACCGTGCGTCCATCCCACGCAACATGTTTCCATGGACCATCTTGAATCGGTTTCGTTCTTGAGATGATCGTCGTCTGATAGCCGTGCTCCGTCAGATATCTCGCCAGCGTTGTGCCGATATATCCCGAGCCCCCTGCGATGATGATCTGCTTCATGGATGCCTCTTCCTTCAACAATACGAAACAGAAACTTCTTGCCTTAGTCTGATGTCCTCCCTACATTGAACCTGCTCTGGAGGATCCTCTTCACAAACCATTGGGTGGTGGTTGTTATGGATGTCTTTGATGGTCTCGACACACTGCTTCGAACGTTCTGGTTCATTGCCATTCCCACAAGCCTGATCTTCATCATTCAAACAGTGATGACCTTCATGGGTGCCGATGCGTCCGATGGCCTGCAACCCGACTTCGACGGCGATCTCGGCCACACCGATGCCCCATTCCAGTTGTTCTCCCTTCGGAATCTGATCAACTTCCTCCTTGGGTTTAGCTGGACCGGGATCTCTTTCTATTCCACCATCACCGAGCCACTCCTTCTCATCATCATCGCAGTGGCCGTCGGTGCCTTGTTCGTTTTCCTGTTCTTCGTGATCATCCGCGTTGTCCAACGTCTCGCCGAAGACAACTCGTTTCAGATCAACAGCACGCTACACATGACCGGTGAGGTCTACGTCCCGATCCCGGGTCATAAGAACGGGAAAGGAAAGATCATGATCAGTGTGAAGGGGGCATACCATGAACTTGAAGCCATGACCGAGAATGATGCCATCCCATCGGGTACTGTGGTCAAGGTCGTACGTATTGAACATCAGAATCTCTTGATCGTCGAAACACTCTAACTGTATCTGTATGACACCAATCATTATCATCGTTGTTGCGGTCGTCGTTGTCTTCGTCACCGTCACCGCTCTTCTCTCACGCTACAAACGGTGTCCGTCCGACAAGATCTTGGTGATCTACGGTCGCACCGGCGGTACGTCTGCACGTTGTGTGCATGGTGGCGGCGCCTTCATCTGGCCAGTGATCCAGGATTATGCATTCCTGGACCTAAAGCCGCTGTCGATCGAGGCGAACCTTACCAATGCTCTTAGCCGACAAAACATCCGCGTCGATGTGCCCTGCCGGTTCACGATCGCGATCTCAACGGAAACCGACAGCATGAATGCTGCGGCAGAACGTTTGTTGGGGCTTACGTCAGAGCAGATCCAGGAACTCGCTAAGGATATTCTGTTCGGACAACTTCGACTAGTGATCGCAACGATGACGATCGAAGAGATCAATTCCGATCGTGACAAGTTCCTTGATAATATCTCGAAGAACGTCGACAGTGAGCTCAAGAAGATCGGTCTGAAGTTGATCAACGTCAACGTCACCGACATCAAGGATGAATCGGGCTACATCGAAGCGCTCGGCAAAGAAGCCGCAGCCAAGGCCATCAACGAAGCCAAGATCAGCGTTGCCGAGCAAGAGAAGATCGGTGAGACCGGTAAGGCCATGGCTGACCGTGAGAAGGACACGCAGATCGCCGAGACACATCGTGACCGCGACGTCAAGATCGCCATCACGCAAAAGGATAAAGAGATCAGCATTGCTACGGCCTTGAAGGATGAAACGATCGGTAAGGCCGAAGCGGACAAAGAGACGCGTGTGAAGACGTCGGAGGCCAATGCTCTTGCTATCCGAGGCGAGAACGAAGCCAGGATCGCCATCGCTCAGTCGGAGGCCAACCGCAGAGAGAAAGAAGCCGAAGCACTTCGCATTGCCTTAGCATCAGAAAAGGTCCAGCAGGCCAAGGCACTCGAAGAGTCGTACGTTGCCGAGCAGAAGGCCGAGTTGGCCCGTTCGGAGCGCGAGCGTTCCACACAGATCGCCAACATCGTCGTGCCGGCTGAGATCGCCAAGCAGCGCGCCATCATCGAAGCCCAGGCAGCCGCGGAGACGATCCGCGAGAACGCCAAGGGCGAAGCCGATGCCATTTTTGCCAAGATGGAAGCCGAGGCCAAAGGTTTGTTTGAGATCCTGACCAAGCAGGCCGAAGGCTATAAGGAAGTGGTTGCTGCTGCCGGCGGCGATCCCAACAAGGCCTTCCAGCTCCTGCTCATCGAGAAACTTCCCGAGTTGGTCAAGACGCAGGTCGAAGCCGTCAAGAACATCAAGATCGACAAGATCACCGTATGGGACTCTGCCAATGGTCATGGCGATGGCAACGGCACTTCAACAGCGAACTTCGTATCCGGATTGATGAAGACCGTACCGCCCCTTAACGACCTCTTCAACATGGCAGGGTTGAACTTGCCTTCGTATTTGAAGGGCGAGGGTGAGAGTGCGAAGGATGAAGAGCAGGCGTAGCTATACCGGCTCACACCTTACAAGCGAGTAACCCATGACTAGGGATGAGGGGCCTCTCGATCCGGAAGCCCGTGAATTCATTGAACACAACTTGTTGTGGCTAAGCCACACCTTCGACGACGGTGAGTTTGCCATCCGCCCCCTTGCTTGCTATTGACCCTCAGAACATTCGAGTATCGATACACGTCAACCCGCCGACAACGATCTCTAACGAAGGATCGTTTTTGCCACTCATACAAGACCCGGAAACTCCCGCTGCTGCCGTCGTCTTTCATGAGCTTAGCCACGTTAAGCTTGTCGGTGAGACCGACCCCGAACTGAACGACGAGTTTCTCACTGATCTTGCCGGCTTGTTCTTTGGTGGTGGCGTGTTCTTGACGAATGCCTCGTTCACATTTCAGAAGAGTATGGACGGATGGGGCTACCTCCATCTATAAGACGAGGCGAGTTGGGCAGCCCACCTTAGGCCGACGTCACTGCGTGACTTTCAAGAGTTCAGTGCGTGGATCGCGGACAATGAAGCGATGTTGTTCCTCAGTACACGTCAAGATGCTGATGACGATGCGTGATCTACTGGCTGATCTTCTTGCATGTAATAAGGTAGAAGGGAAAGTTCTCCGTGATCTCCGTCAGGCGCTCTAGACCGTACGGTCCAAACTCTTGTTCGATCGATGCTTCGTCATAGAAGTACATCTTCACGCCTTCGAAGATCTCATAACGGTCCTGTTCTATGTACCTACCTTGGCCATAGGTTGGCGACTTCTTGGAGATCGCAACGAACACCATGCAGCCATTGTCGGCTAGCTGTTCATAACAATCGGCGATCAGCTTGCGTCTCTCTGCCGCATCCAGCAGATGAATGAGCGCGTAGCAGAAGATGCCGTCGTACTTCTTGGTATCAAACGGCATATCAACCACGCTGCCGTGGTACACATGGACCGTGTCACCCTTGTGTTTCCGAGCCAGTTCGATCGCAGTTCGTGAGATCTCGATACCGGTCACCTCCATGTCGTTTTCGACAAAGACGTGTGCGTTGCGACCGTATCCATATCCCGGCACTAGCACTGATCGCGCTCCGGTCTCCTTAAAGTGATCTAGAGCGATGAAGGCCGAACTTGAGGGTTCGTGGCCCCACATCTCCTGTTTCTCTACGAACGCCGATTCCCAGAACTCGGTCTTTGCATCGTTGTCGAGCATATTGAAAGTCCTTTGATCAAAAAGACGCTGCAGACGCAGTACCACACCACTGGTTTAAGGGCCGAAAATGTCCCCCATCGTGTCCCCCGTAAAGAGTAAGCCCCTTGTAAGTCTTTACCTACAAGGGGCTTAGCATTTTACGAAGTGGTCAGGGAGGGAATTGAACCCCCGACACATGGATTTTCAGTCCATTGCTCTACCAACTGAGCTACCTGACCGGAAGGGCCACAAATATAGGGTTATTCGATAAACCAGCCATACGCCAACAACCCCAGCGTCGCAAAAACTTGCAAGCCCAAAACGAGCCGCTGCCACATCGGACGCTCCGGCCACGCCGCCGGACCAAATGGGTCAAAGATCAAGCCGATCCCCAAATTCGATCCCGCCGTGGCGTAATTCCGATGCGCTACAATGTGATAGACCGCAAACAACAAGAATGCCACATAGCCAATTCTGTTGATCACCGGCGGTACCTGCGTCATCTCTGCCCCTCTCGATAAAGTTGTTGGCACCCAAACGCACCCACCCCATCCCAAGTTTCAGTTCCCTGTTCCCAGTTCCCAGTTCCCTGTTCCCTGACATAAGTCATTGTACTCCACCCCGCCCCTTCCCAATTTACATCCACAACCTACACGGAGTCCGCCATGAAATCCCACCTTACACCCTTACACCCTTCCACCCTGCTCAGAGTTTTCGCCATTTCGCTGTTTATCCCTTTCGTCCTCGCCGGATGCGACCTCCTCAGCTCCGATGATGATGCGGATGGACCCAATGAGTTAGGGGGCGACCCGAACCTCGAAATGACGCAGGTCGGTCAACGCTTCGATGCCTTCGTGGATCTGTACGACTGGATCCCCGATGGCTATAACTGGCAAGACAGTATCATCGTGACGAAGAATGATAACGGTATCGTGACGATGGACGTGAACATCAGCTTCGATGCCGGCGTCCTTAATCACCTCGATACGGTCTTTGGTACACAAAACCTGCCCCTTGAAGCAAAACTTGCCGTGATCGATGGTCTGCTGGAGAAATACGGAGCAACGATCGACACAACAACACCCGGGACGATCAAGCTGCACGCCGAGCCGAAGTTCAAGATCACGAAAGACGGTATCCAAGAGTTCGTCAGCGGCGGCGGCAACGTGAACAAGCCGTTCACGATCATCAAGTATAACGCGAACGTCGGCGATACGTGGACGTTCAAACGCGACGACGGCACAACGGTCCGACGTACGGTGATCCATCACTCCACCACCGAAGATTACGAAGTGGGCTTCTGGAGTCTAAAGGTCTTCAAGACGGAGTCCGTGCCCGAGAACGATCCGCTGTTCGACAAGATCATCTTCGTGACCAATCATAAGTTCGGCACCGTGGGCGCTCACTTGTTCACGAAGGATGGGAAAGAGATCAGGTTTGGGGTGTGGCCGCCGACGTTGTAGAACTGCGTTGTAGAACTGCGTTGTCGAACTGCGTTGTCCAATTTCATTGTTGAACTTCGTTGTCTAGCTTCGCTGTCTAACGTTGTTGAATACGGAGAGTTGTCCGCTCAGATGTTGCGATCGCACGGGTCGTGTTGATGCTTCTCTTGTTCAACAACTCGATTAGATCGTTGATCTCTTCGTCAAGGTGACCCGGTATCTGGGTGATCACGACAGCAGATGTAGCGTCAACAACACTCATCAACTCATGCATCACATCACGGAACGCCGCTTCGGAAGAGGCGGCGTCTTCGTAGATGCTAAAGCCGAATTCGTATGTGCCGTGATGTTGCGAGGTGATGCCGTCGTGCATACACAATTGTGTGCGGATGTCGGTGTCGCGTAGGGTGAGAATGCGGGTGGTGATGTCGCACCGCACAAACACGCGGGGACGCGAGGTGCCTTTGCAGCGGAACTCCAACGTCTTGGCGTTAAGCGGTAGATCCATTTGTATGCTGTCTTCGAACGCAATGGATGTGGTGAAGTTGTTGCGACAGTCCCTCACATTCACCACCACATAGCCGCTCTGGTCGCACGTGCGGTTGACCTCAATGTCGCGCACCACACTACGCGGCGTTGCGCGGTACTTGCGCACCACGCCGTCAATTTCGCGCAGGAACGTCAGCGTGCTGTCTTCATACTTCGCACCATACTCATCGGCACCCGTGTTGATGTCGCGTCCGATATTGGAGGGGGCTAACCATTTCTTTCGCCCCAGATTGGGAAAGTACTTCTCGGTGGCGAACTGTATGTCGATGCCGCCATATCCGGGCAGTCTGTTCGATGCAAGCACAGCCGTGTCGTTGTTGGGCGACATCACCGATGCCGTCTCATAGAACGTCACACCGTCGATCTTGCGCACCGAGAACTTCGGCAGGTCGCTCTTCTTCACCTTGCCCGCCTCGCCAAACAACTCCTGCACATCCCACAACGAGCAACACAGGTCCCATAACTGCACCTGCTCCTGACCGTATTCGGCACTCACCCGCAGGTCAGGGATCGCATCCAGCACTTCCTTGCGGATACTGTCCTTCTCCTGCTGCGTCTGCGCCCGCACCCATGCCTCCCGCATGCGATATAAATTCGCATCCTGCTGCCCACTCCCCAACATCATCACACAAACAACAACGGATAGAATCATACAGCGAAGCTAGACAACAAAGTTCAACAGCGCAGCTAAACAACGAAGTTAGACAACGGAGTTAGACAACGAAGTTCGACAGCGCAGCTAAACAACGAAGTTAGAACGGCGTCCACGCAAACGCCACCGTTGGCACAAATGCCGGACCCGGCACGGTGGTGATGCCGAAGTCCATGGCCACGGCCGTCGACGTAAGACGTAGCCCAACATACAACGCCGTGTTGGATGGACGTGTAAGGTCGGCATTCCAGAGCTCGCCGATGAAGTGCAGGTTCTTCATCTCCGGGAAGCGCGTGTCCAAGCCCAGGCCGATGCCGAAGGTGCCGTTGGCCAGGGCAAAGCTGACAGGATCGATCAAGTCGCCCGCCGTGATCGTGTAGGTATCCTTGCCCGCAACCTTGGCGAACATCATCACGCTGGCCTGGGTGCGGACGCCGGTGAAGGTGGCCACACCAAAGACGTGACCCATGAAGTTGACGTCGTTCAACCAACCACCGTTGAAGCCCAAAGCGTAGTATTGCTCGCCCCCTTCCACAAGACCGTTCTCGCCTTTGTGGACGGTGAACTTGGCGTTGACGACGCTGATCTGTTCGCTCCAATCGATGCCGGGCAAGATGGTACGTCCGGCCGTTATGCTGAACCATTCGCCAATGCCAAAGCCGCCATACGGCATTACGCCTTCGATGAGGGCAACAAAGTGGTCACCACGAATGGGTTGCGCTGTTGGCATGATGTAGCCACGATGACGATGACGATAGGCCTCGTTGCTGGTAGAGATCCAAGCGATCTCCTTGGCATAGATCTTGGCCCTCCCGATCACGGCCAGCACACGCACATAGGCACCGGTACTGTCCTCAGCGATCTCTGCGATCGGCCCGCTGATGATGTCGCCATTGTGCAGTCGCACCAGATACGTCTCATCATCCAGGAACGTCATGTTCAACAACTCGTCGTCAGTGATGGCGAAGAGTGGAGCAGTGGAGAGGAGGAAGAAGAGGATGTATTTCACGGGAACTGGGAACTGGGAACTGGGAACTGGGAACTGGGAACTGGGAACTTGCTACTCGCTGCTTGATACTCGCTACTTGCTACTTGCTACTCGCTACTAAATCTCTGAAAGTGCAAGCTGCCCACACGCTGCATCGATGTCCAACCCGGAGGAGCTGCGGATGAGGACGTGGACGCCTTCTTCGCGCAGACGGTCGATGAACCACTGGATGCGGTGCGGAGGAGTGGGTTTGAGCTCGGCGGCAAATCCTTCTGGGTGGGTAAAATCGATCTCGTGGAAGGGGATGACGTTGACCTTCGTGGGCATGCGACGCGCAAGTTTGGCTAATCGTTTGACGTCGTCGTCGGTATCGTTGAGTCCGTCAAACAAGATGTACTCATATGTGATGCTCTTGCGTGTGGCCTTGTAATACGTTTCCAGCGCATCATACAGCACCGGCAGGGGCCACTTCTTGGCAATAGGCATAAGCTTCTCGCGCACCCCTTGCGTGGTAGCGTGCAAGCTCACGGCAAGCTTGATGATCTGCTTCTCTTCGGCCATCCGCAGAATACCCGGTACTACGCCGGCAGTACTTAGCGTGGTCCGGCGCGGTGCTACCATCTTTGTGCGCTGATCGTTGAAGATCTGCACGGACTTCATCACTTCGTCATAGTTGTTCATGGGTTCACCCATGCCCATAAAGACGATGTTGGTGATCTTCTTCTCTGAATGCTTCTGCGCTTGCAAGAACTGATCAACGATCTCACCCGACGTGAGATTGCGCGTGAGGTTCAACGTTGCCGTCGCGCAGAATTCACAACCAAGATTACAGCCGACCTGCGTGGAGATACACAACGTCAGTCGACGCGGATGTCCGTCGTCTTCTACCATCTCACTCGGGATCAACACACTCTCGATCGTGCGGTTGTCCCACAACTCGAACAGGAACTTCTTGGTCCCATCGCCCGACGTCTGCAGCTTTGACAACGTCACACTTTGTGTGCGAAACTCCGCCGACAGTTTATCGCGCAGCGTTTGCGGCAACACGATCATCTCCTGCACATCATCGATGCGGCTGATGTACATCGCATCATAGATCTGTTGTGCACGGTACTTCTTTTCGCCGTGTTCTACCAGCAGCTGTTCAAGCTCGTTAAGGGGCAGACCTTTCAGCTCAATGGGTCCGGCTACGATATCGCGTTTCGCTTTAGCCATGCTGCAAAGTTACCACGGCTGCTTCCTCAGCGATGGTGCTGCCGATGGCCACACCCATGCCGTTACATCCAAAGGCCTGCACCACACCCGGCGCAACTTCGCCAACGAACGGCTGTTTATCTTCACGGAAACCCATGATGCCTGCCCACCGATGTTCGATCTTCACATGATAGGAGGGGGCGATCACTTCCGTCAATAGCTTCTCCAGGTAGTCTTGGATCAACGCTGTGGTCGCAAACTCCGTCGTGGTCTCTTCTTCGAAGGCAAGGTTCCGCCCGCCCCCTAACAAGATGCGGTCACCAAGACTACGGAAGTACACATACCCTTCGTCATAGTGATACGAACCACGCAACGGCAGTCCGGGGATGGGTGCGGTGACGATCACCTGGCCCCTGCCCGGCACACACGACGCTGCCGATCCCGTATCGACAAGTGCGTTAGTTGCCACCACCACCCGCTCGGCAGAGATCTCATTTCCGTTAGATAAAAGCAGTGTGCGCCTGTCATTCCGAGGCGAAGCCGAGGAACCGAAACGAGGCACCACCTCCCCCACCACCATCTCTACACCAAGTGTCTGCGCCACCGACCACAATCCACGAACAAGTAGACCACTATGCAACGTGCCTTCGTACGGTGTGCGCACGAGGGTGCGTACAGACGGACCGAAGCCGAAGTGGTTGATGAGATCGTTGCGGATCTCGAATGCCGGGGCATGAAAGAGTGGTTCGAGGAGTGCGTTGATCTCGTCGAGGCGGTCGAGCGACGGGTGATGATCGATGAAGATCTCATAGCCGCCGTGTTCTTCGTAGCCGATGTTGATGTGGGCCACACGACGTCGGAGTTTTTGCAGTCCTTCCAGTCGACGTTGCACCAAGGCGCGTGCCGCATCGGCACCCATGAGGTCGATGTCGTGGGCGATCTCACTCACCGAGCCAAAACATGCAAAGCCGGCATTGCGGGTAGAAGCACCGCGCGGTGGTTCGCTGCGTTCGATCACCACAACGTGGAGATCGGGCTGACGCTCTTTGAGTTCGATGGCCGTAGAGATGCCGATGATGCCGCCACCGATAACGGCAACGTCACACGACAAATGCGAAAAGCCGCTTCTCGGTGAAGAAGCGGCCTTCGTCCAGACGTCTGTTTCCCAGTAACTGTTCATCGCACAAAGAACACGCCTGACTGCGCCACAAGGATCTCGCCAGTAGCGCTTTTGAGCGTGCCGTTGAAGTAGCCGGAGATCTTGGTGACGCCGTTCTCGGAACGCACGCCGGTGATCACGGTCTTTCCTTCAAGCGAAACGTAGGCCGTGCTGTTATCGATGTTGTTGATCAGCACGGTACACGTGCCCGTGCCGGTACCCCATGTGAACTCACCCGGAGCCGTTGGCATACCGCCGGAGAAACTCAGGGTGATGCGCGGGACCTCGGAGAAGCTGGGATTTTGTGACAAGAAGAACTGCACATCGTTGACACCAACGCGGTCGGACAAACAGATCATATTAGTGATGCGCTTGCCTTCCACGTTCATGATCAGGTCTGCCGATTTATTGAAGTAGATCGGCCTGCCGAATGAATCATCGTACAACACAGAAAGTTCTTGTCCCGGATCGGCACCTGTTGGTCCCTCTTCGCAGGACGTGAGCATCAATGCGGCGATGGCGATACTGAAACCTACCAGTAGATGTCTCATGATCAGAATCCTAGATTGAAGAGATAGGCAATCCCAAGGTGGGCACTTGCCGGTGTGAGATTAAGGACCTTCGACGTTGCCCAATCCGTGAGGCGTATACCACGACTATCGGTTTGAGTGCCGTAGAAGTATGAGTCGTCGTTATACACTCCACCAAAGAAATACTTCACGCCAAGGTCAACGAACAGCGTGCCGATCTTGGACTTCCACACGTTGATCATGCCCCCTAACCGAATGTCCATCGACATCGAGGCGAGGAGATCCGTATCAACAACATAGTGCGCGTCGCCGAGGTCGGGATTCCATCGTTCGGCCTTCATCGGGAAGTTGAAGCCCACGCCGATCGTGAAACCGCTGAGGTTGAATTGTGGGGCGATGGTGAACATCGTATACCGCTCGATGAAGTAGCCCTCCCAATCCGTACCGCCGGCATAATATTCGTAGGGACGTGTGCGAGTGCCGGTGGTTGAGACACCGATATCAACGCGACCACCGATCTTAGAACCCGCGCCAAAGGGGGCGTAGATCACGGCCCCATAGGTGGGTACGAACCAGAAGTCCGGATTGACCTTGCGGCCTTCCGCATTTTCCGTGGCAATACCACCGGAGGCAATGCCGATCTGGGCACCGATGCCCAAAACGTACGGTTCGCTAGGAATAATGTCGATCTCGGGCTGCGTGGAATCCGACTGGCTCCAGGCAACGCCGGGCATCGATAACACCGCAATACATAAGGCGGTTAGAAATCCTCTCATCGCCACCCCTTTCTCGTTGATTTTCGGTGAAATGTGGATAGATTGACCGAAAGCGAATCTACGCAAATGCCACTCTGTAACGACACCTCCCGCCTAGGGTTCTTTAGGCGTTCCATCATCGTCAGACCATGACATACGAGCTCCTGTCAGACGAAGAGATCTTTGCTCTTGTACGAGACCACAACGATGAAGAGGCCTTCCGGGCACTCTATCGTAGGTATGACAAGCGGATCTATGCGTATTGTTTACGCGCCCTTGGCAACCACGAAGAAGCCAAGGACGTGTTTCAGACCATCTCTATGACGGTGTTCGACAAGCGGGCATCGTTTACCGACGGCTCCTATGCGGCATGGCTCTTTACGATCACGCGGAACATGTGCCTCAAGACGATCCGGAATAGGCGCAATCAGACGGAGTTTGTGGAAGAGGCGTTTCCTTCGGACGAACAAGATTCCTACGGCCAAGATTTTCTCTTGAAAGCGGCCTTGCGAAAGGCCATCAACAATTTGTCGGATGATTTCCGAGAAGCTCTTGAGCTCCGATACTTTGACGAGCTCAGCTACGAGGAGATCGCTGAAACACTCAACATCACTGTGGCCTTAGCGAAGATCCGCGTGTTTCGCGCGAAGAAACAACTCACAAAATCCTTGTCCCCGATCCTGCACGAACTACGATGACAAACGATGAACTTTTAGCCGGCTTTCTGGATCGTTCTCTGAACGAAGACCAGCTGCTGGAATTCGAAGCCCGCAAGCAAGCAGATCCGTCCTTTGCGAGCGAAGTGAACGAGATGCTCACGGTGGAGGATCTTCTCAAGACCTCTGCACCGCGTGGCATGGCTCCTGCCGGCTTCCTTGTTGGCGTCGAATCGGCCGTGGCGTACAAGATCTTCTCGTCAACTCCCGCCGGCAGCGTTGTCGGTGGCTGGTTCTCATCGGCATGGACATGGATCGCCGCGGTTGGCGTGACACTCATTGGCGCTGCGACCTTCTTTATTGCGAATCGCCCGGCGGAAGAAATTCAGCGACCGGCGTCTGGCGTCCAATCACAAGACGTCCAACGTCCATCCACAGACGTCCAACGTCCGGCGTCCAACGTCCAATCGCAAGACGTCCAACGTCCGTCACAAGACGTCCAACGTCCGGCGTCCAACGTCCAATCCACAGACGTCCAACGTCCGGCGTCCAACGTCCAATCGAAGGTCACGAACTACGAGCAACGCGCAACGAGCTACGAAGTAGAATCCACCTACGAATCCACGATCACTAAGCTCAAGAAAGATCTGGATGTCTGCCGCTCGTCCGGCGACCAGATCCGCTGCATTCAGATCGCCCTGCAGATCGGACGTACGTACCGTGAACGTCGCCTGACGGATGAGGCCATGGACTATCTGATGTTGGCACAGCGCGAAGCACAACAAGCCCGCATCGTGCAGTATGAGATCGAAGCATTCGGCGAGATGGGTCTGTTGATGCGCACCGTTGGAAGATCAAGTGACGCCAATGATCACTTCAAGAGTGCTGTGGAGTTGGGTTCGAAGAACGGACTCGATGTACAGAAGTGGTCGTCCGAGATCCGCTGATCACGGGATCGGCTCGTCTTTGACGTACGTCTCAGCGTGATCGAATAGTTGCCGCTCGGGTTCTACAAGACCGCGGCGAAACCACGCTTCCTCGCCTACTGTGTGAACAACAGCCGGCGCATTGACCACGAAGAAGTCTTCTCTTCTTGATGCCGACGGATAGACGTCGATGCGATCGAAGTTGGGCGACGTGCCAAAGAGTTCGATATCAGGCGTGTGCAAGTAGTCTGCACCGATCCAACGCAACACACGTCGACGTTTAACAGACACGCGTCGATCAGCATTGTCTTCAGCACCGCGCGGTGCGATCCGGATCGGCTCCGTTTTTACCGTTGCCCCTTCGTTATCGGTGACCGACAAGGTCGTGGTGATCACCGATGACAACGCTTCGTCTGTTGACACGTTCTCCGAGATATCCCAGATCAACGTCGCCGGAGTTGCACCACGTCCCTCGAAGGAACGCAGCTCTACGTCTTTGTTATAGGTCTTCACAACCCATGACCGCACACCGGCTTCACTGACAACGTCGGGTGACAAGCGCACTTTAGGCAGACGTGTCTCGTTGACCGTATCGGTCACCACAACGGGCTTCAGCACCGTGCGCAACTCGTCGCCAATAAAGACCCACGGTTGTTGTGATGCCTGGCCATGGCGCACGTCGATCTTGAGTCGCTTCTCACCGATGCCAAACGTCGACATCACATATCGCTGCACGGAAACGGCGCGCTCTCGGGCCATGCGTGTACCCTCCGGCGTTCCGTCATCATACACGATCAGCTCGATCTTCGTCTGTGGCATCCGCCGCATCCGATCGCCGATGATGTTGAGCACATGATACTGCCAATGGATCTCGGGGTTGGACATCACAAGACGTTCCGACCAAGATTCTGCGGCAGCCGTGGTGATGCGTTGGTATCGGTTGGGAATGCGCGTCTCCAGCGAATCAAAGACCACGATCGGCAAAAAGGGGATCGTGCGCGTCCGCGCGACCTTCGACACGATCAACTGAGCATCTCTAGAAATGCCCCCTACATCCGTTTCGAATGTCAACTTCAATGTGGCTTGCAAGACGGCAGGGGGCTTGGGGATCAATCGCTGATATCGTTCACGAATGGTTAGGAAGATCGAATCCTTGCGACGTACCTCGTCACGCGATGCCGATGTTAGATCGACCACTTCCGTTGTCACCCGTTGCGACAAGATGACCACTGTATCACGAATGATAACGGTATCACGATACGGTTCCGGCGGTGGCGGCGGCTCGATCATGCGATAACGCACGCCGAGGCCAACGTTGATGGCCATCGTTCGCTGGGTTGACCCGGTGTTCCACGAGCCGAGCTGAACGGTGGCACCAACAAGTGGATTCAACAACAACGAACCATCCGGTGTCATCGGGAAGAGTCCATCCGCTTGCAGCGTCACACCGGGCACGACCGTGGCTATGCCCGGCACCGTACCGGAACCAGTGACCTGACGGACCGATCCATCAAGAAACGGTAGTCCGGCAGGATCCAGGAAATACTGCGTCTGCACATAGTCGCTCACGATCGGAAAGGCGAGCGGAATGCCGAGTTGTAGTCCAACTTGTTTGATCGGTTCGATGCGAATTGTGGGCTCGATCCAGAGCGTGGAGAACGACATCGACAGTTCGTGACCGATCGTGGAGATGTAGATGCCGCCGTCTTCCGTCGAGATGGGCACACGTTCACTGGCGAGATAGTCGTAGTGGTATCCGATGTATCCTGCTCTGCCCCCTAATCGGATCAGTGAACCGAAACGAAGGTCAGCGCCGGCGAATAGGAAAGGATCGACCGACGTGTTCTGCGGTTCGAAGGTAAGCGAGCCAGGTGATGGAATACCGGGAATGGCTGTGAGTGGTGCAAGAGGCCACGAGAACGAAGCACCTACGCCGGCATAGACATCAAGATCCTTCTGCGCCACAGCGACGTGAGAAATAACGGCAAGGCAGAGGACCGCGATGACGGCGGTAAGGGAAGGACGGTGAATTCTTCGCACGTACGAAATTACTGGACAACGAAGAGTCGAACGAGACTATTGATCGAATGGGGTCCGTCGCCTTGTGCCATCAGTCGCACGTAATAACTGCCGGGGCTGAGAGAGAGGATGCCACCTTCGCCGGTAGAGATCGACCACGACGTTGTTCCGGCGCGGAGATCCTTGGTCAAATCGGCAATGATCTGTCCGGATGCATCGATGATCTGCAGGTTGCCCGCACCCGGCGGAACATTGCGGACACGAAGCACACCTTCAGAGGTGATCGGATTAGGATCGACGTCCATCACCAGCGGACCAACCATCGGATTAACGAAGCGTCCGGCACTGCCCGAATACCGCCACACGTTGGTGACGATGAGTTCTGCATCAGAGGAAGGGATCTCTTCAGGATCCACCGAACCACGAACGATCTCAACACGCTGCATGTCAAGCTTCGTGCGATCGGTATCACCCATCACCACAACAAATCGCAACGTACCAACAACGGTGATGGACGTGGAGATCGGCGTCGGACCAACATAGCGGAATTGAATACGCGGCTGATCATCAATGATCACGCGCTCGACACCAATGCCAGTGAGTGGAACAACGACGGTTGGATTATACGTCACGCTGCCCGAGATGCTATAGACCGACATCGGAACGTCGATCGGATCGTCGGTGATCAACAACAAGTTCACTTCAACAGTGTCACCGATGCGATGACGCAGTTCGGACGAGCCGAAGGCGATGCGGTAGTTGACCGGACGTGCCTTCATGTTTTGCCGGATGTTGACCAGCGACGTGTCCCACAACTTCCCGGTCGCCGACGACACACGACGGAGCACCCATTGTTGAGTGGCATCAAAGAACGTTGTAGGCCGTGTCACGAAATCACACGTGATCACCTGGTTCAGGGATGCACCAACAGGACTTGAGATCGTGCCGCTGATCGGACCTTGGCTCAGTGGTGCCAAGGTGTACTCAAACTGTGTTGTCTGCGGCTTGCCACCAAGAACAGCATCAACCTGGAGCGACGATTCTTGATCAATGATCACGTTATCAAGGGAACCAACCACCACTTCCGGTAAGCCGCCACCCTTGCCGATCACCACGATCTTGATCGTGTCAAGGATCTCGTCATTGAGGTTGGATCGTGCGATCACGATCGAGTCGGCGTAATCGGTCTTCACCACCGGCACAAAGGCAATTCCGATCTTGGCTTGGTTAGGGGGCTCGGGGCTCGGTTCATTACCGATCATCAGCGACACGAACGGACGCGTTGGTCGGTGGATCAATCGATAACGTGAGTTGCCCGGCGTGGCTGCCGGGAAGACGATCTCGGTGGCGGCAGAGTCACCGGTGACGATCGTTTGATAATCGATCACGGCGCGGACGTTCAGATCGGTCGCTTGGGCTTTGAGAATGACGGTGATCGTGTCGAGTACGAATGTGCCGAGTGAACGCTCCAGCAAGACGGTGTCCTCAACCGGGCCTGATCGCAGTGGCGCACAGGCAAAGTGAAATGCCGCCGTGTTGCCCTGTTCAATGTTTGGACCGAGAGGCGTTGATGTTGTGAACTTCGAGTTGTCGAGGCCGATGATCTTCCACGACTCTTGGTCGGCCATGTTCGACGGGAAACGAACGTCGCAGTGCGATGTGTCGCCGGTTTGGATCTCACCAAGGTCGCGGACTTCAGTTCGTGAGTAGGTCAACGCTTGCCCAACGAATCTGATGATGATGGTATCACGATCGGAAGGATCACCGTCACGCACAAGGCGCATCACACCTTCACGTTGTCCAACGAAGATCGGTTGAAAGCGGATGTCGAGCCAGATCGACTCACGGCGAATAAAGAGATCATTCGTTGACCCCGTAAAGAAGAATGGTGCTTCTAACGGAAGATCGATCCGATATCGGCCGGAGCCCGAGAGCTCAGTGATGAAGTATCGCTTCCACGATAGATTGCCGATGAGTGTGGTGTCGCAGTTCAGGATCTCGGTACGCGTTCGAGCAGAGACATCAACGTTCATCTGTGTGAAAACACACAGGTAGGTGACCACACTGATGGTGATGGTCAGCAACGTTTGCCAGATGTCTTTGTACCGGTGCATGGGAACGACACTTCTCCAGCGTGTAAAATAGCAGGAAATTCAGATACACAAGGGGTTTATCTCGCAACCAAGGTGCAGGTATTTCCGCTCCAGGCCTGCTGGACCACCCGGCCCGTGCCGGTGACCTTGACCTCGGCGCCGGCATGGTGGAGCACGGCGATGGCCCGGCGAAGGGTCAGGCCCGTCACGTCCGGCCGTTGCTTGGCCGGTCCGGGGGCGATCTTGGTTTTGACCGTGGACGAGCGCTCCACCCGGCGGCCGGGTTCCGGCGCCTGCTGGATGATAATGCCGGTGTCGGAGACCGCCTCGAGGCGCAGCCCAAGGTGTTGGAGCATGGTATCGGCCGTGGAGGGCACCAGGCCTCGGATATCGGGCACGACCACGCTGTCGGCCTCTGCCGAGGCGGCGATCTTCTCGACCACGCCAGCGTCCAGTTCCAGCATCGTCATGGTCTTTTGCACGATCCTCCGGAAGATCGGCGCTGCCGTCGTTCCGCCGTAGATGCTGGTGGTGGGCTTATTGAGCATCACGATCATGGCCACCCGCGGCGAATTGGCGGGATAGTAGCCCACAAAGCTGGCGGTATAGGCCTGTTGGGAATACAAGCCCCCTACCAACTGTTGGGCAGTACCGGTCTTGCCGGCGATCTTGACGCCGGGGATACGTGCGCCGGTGCCGGTGCCACGTTCTACGACGCCGGTGAGCATGTCGGTGAGCAGTTGTGATGTCCGCTCGCTGATCACGCGGCGGACGACCTGGGGCTTGATCTCCGAGACCACCGTACCATCTGGCGTGCGGATGCTGCGCACACATCGCGGCTGCATCATCACACCGCCGTTGGCGATGGCGGCATAGGCCACGAGGACTTGAAGGGCCGTCGCACTTAGTTCGTAGCCATACGACATGAACAGCTTCGTGTTCTCACCAAACTCATTTGGTTTTTTAAGGATGCCGCGGATCTCACCGGGAAGGTCGACGCCCGTGGGGATCCCAAAGCCGAAGTCGCGGACGTATTTGTAGTAGGTACGATCATCAAGCAGTCGAGAAGCCGTGGCGAATACCACGTTGCTTGATTGCTCCATGGCGATCTGGAAGGTGCTGACGCCCATGGGATGATCATCGCGGATCACATGGCCGGGGATCTGCATCAACCCGCCCCTTCCATCTACACGATCGTTGGGTGCGATCTTCTCTTCTTCCAACAATGCCGCGGCGGTGATGGCCTTCATCGTCGAACCGGGTTCGTATTGATCGGTGACGGCACGGATACGAATGGAGGAAGGGTCGGCTTTATCGAGGCGGTTCGGATCGAACGACGGATAGGTCGCGATGGCGAGAATGTCGCCCGTTGATGGTTCGATGGCAACAACGGTGCCCGACTCGGCGCCACTGGCTCGAATACCCTGACGCAGTTCTTGTTCCACAACGCGTTGAAACTCGATGTCGAGCGTGAGTTCCAGCCCATTACCGTTGCGTGGTGACTTGCGTTCAGGATTGACACCCGGGCGTAGGCGGCCACGACCATCACGTTGCATCACAACAAATCCACTTTCACCGCGCAGGATGTTGTCGTACTGCAGTTCAAGTCCGGAGAGACCGTTGTTGTCAACATCGGTCGTACCCAGCACCTGGGCAGCGATCGGTCCGTAGTAGAAATTTCGCTTCGGTTCTGATACACGGATCAGACCGGGATCAAGAAGAGTGTCAAGGTCGGGATACAAGACGCTGTTCACACCGCGCGCCAACCAGACAAATCGTCCCTTCGTGGAGCGGATCTTCCGCAGATAGGTTTGAGCACTATCCTTGGTTGCGGAGGCCAGCAACTGAGCCAAGAGTTCGGGTTGTTTGAGCATCACCGGATCGGCAGCGAACGACGTGGTCCGCATCATCCCGGCAACATCGCGTCCTTTGCGATCAAAGAACCGTCCGCGATCAGCGCGAAGCTGCACGCGTGATTCATACTGCTTCTTGGCGAGTTCACGATAGCGGGCGCCTTCTACCACCTGCACCCAGAAGAGTCGGCCGATCACGATCGACAACAGGAAGAAGAAGACGGCGATGAGCAATCCGGCCTTCCATCGGATCGGATCGTAGACGATGGGCGGTGTACGTTGTTCGTCCATCGTTACTCGTGTTCCGTAAGGACCACCGGTGCTTCTTCCGGTGCGATCATGCCTAGTTTATCGCCGGCAATACGCGTGATGCGTTCCGCCGATTGCAGTCGATACGATTCCGTCCGCAAGCTTTGATTCAGCACATTCAACGAATCGGCATCCTGACGCAATGCTTCACACTCTGCCGAGAGCTTGTTCACGGTGATCACGTTGCTCACATAGAGCACCGTGAATGCAGCGCTGATGGCGAACAGAGCGAACAGACTCCAACGATTGAGCAGCCGACGTTGCGTGGCGATCTGCTTTGGTTCCGGTACCGGAGCGGGTTCGATATTCGGGTCGGGTTGCACCACGCCTTCTTATCGTACCTCAGCGCCGGGTTGGATAGCATCACTTGACGGCGTGACCAATGCCAGCGTGCCATCTTCATTCGATGCGGCAAGTACCATGCCTTGCGACTCTAATCCCATCAACTTCGCCGGCTGCAGATTGAAGACGATCACGACCATCTTGCCAACAAGATCTTCCGGCGCATAATGTTTTGCAATGCCGGCCAGGATCTGCCGCTGCTCCGTACCAACGTCTACCTTCAACTTCAACAACTTCGAAGACTTCGGCACAGCTTCGGCCTCCAACACCCGGGCAGTGCGGAGTTGGACTTTCATGAAGTCGTCGATTGAGATCGTTGAGTTAGTCTCTGAGTTAGTCTTCGAGTTAGTCTCTGAGTTAGTCTCTGAGTTAGTCTTCGAGGAAGTAGCCTGCAAGGTCGCCGGAAAGGTCGCCGGCACGGTCGCCTGTACGGTCGCCTGCAAGGTCGCCGGAAAGGTCGCCTGCAAGGTCGCCGGCACGGCCGCATTCATGCCAAGTTGTGATTGTTGTTCCTGCACTGTTTCGTCTTCAAACTTTGTGAACAAGATGACGGGTTCGCCGATCGCACGACCGGCCGGAAGGATAAACGATGCCGCGGATGACCACGTATCAGATCCAACAACATTCTGGCCCGGTGCGCCAACATTCACCGGCTCGCCGACCATCCGCTGCATCGATGCAGATGCATGTGGAATGAAGGGGGCGAACACGACCGATAATGTCCGAATGGTCTGCAGACAGATGTTGATGGTGCGCGCACAATCGTCAGCATCGGTCTTGATACTCTTCCACGGCGCACGGTCGTTGAAATATTTATTCGCAGCACGGGCAATGTTCATCGCCTCCGTTGCTGCATCGCGGAATCGGAAGGCATCAAGACTCTTTGCAACGGCTTCAACGCCGCCGGAGATGGCGGAGAAGAGGGCGTGTTCGTCGTCGTTGGAGGGAACTGGGAACTGGGAACTGGGAACTGAAGACGTGGCACTTGGCACCTGGAACGTCGCACTTGGCACCTGGAACGTGGCACTTGGCACGCATGCACCAAAATTCTTGTGCGTGAACTGTACTACGCGGTTCACATAGTTGCCGAGGATGGCAGCGAGTTCGTTATTGGTGCGAGCCTGATAGTCACGCCAAGTGAAGTCACTGTCCTTGGTCTCGGGCATGTTCATCGTGAGCACGTAGCGGAGGACGTCGACGTGTTGCGCCTCAGGGAATGCCTTGAGGTATTGAACAAGGTCGATCGCCCAGTTGCGCGACTTGGAGAACTTTTGTCCTTCCAAGTTGAGGAACTCATTGGCCGGCACCTCTGCGGGAAGGATGTAGCCTTCTTCCGCACGGGTATTGAGCAGGATCGGGAAGATGATGGTGTGGAAGACGATGTTGTCTTTGCCTAAGAAGGCGGTGTACCACGTGTCGGGATCCTTCCACCACTTTTGCCATGCATCCGGCTGACCTTGTGACGCGGCCCACTGCTTCGTTGCGGAGATGTATCCTAAGACGGCTTCAAACCAGACGTAGAGCACCTTGCCGTCGGCATCCGGTGCGGGGACGGGAATGCCCCACTGCATGTCGCGTGTGGCGGCACGTTCAGCCAGTCCTTGTTTGATCCACGAACGGCTTTGCTGGACAACGTTGTCCTTCCACTCGTTCGCATGTGTTTCAACATACTGCTCGATCCAGTCCTGAAACGCATCGAGGCGGAAGTACCAGTGTTTGGTCTTTCGCACGACCGGTGCGTGTCCGCTGACGATCGACTTCGGGTTTTTCAGGTCGAGCTGATTGTAGTACGCGCCACAGTTATCACACTGATCACCGCGCGCCCTGTCGTATCCGCAGTTAGGGCAGGTGCCTTCAACATATCGATCGGGCAGGAAGATGTTGGCCTTCTCATCAAAGAACTGATCTTCTTCACGTTCGTTCAGAAGACCCTTCTCGTTCCACACCTTGAAGAACTCTTGTGCTGTCTGGTAGTGGATCGGATCGGTCGTACGTCCGTAGACATCAAAGTCGATGGCGGCACCACGCAACGCCGATTCGTTAGCAGCATGATAGCGATCTACAAGCTCACGGGGCGAGATACCTTCCTTCTCTGCAGCGATGGTGATGGCAACGCCGTGTTCATCGGAACCGCAGACGTAGAGCGTCTCGCGTCCGGCAAGACGGCAATACCGCGCATAGATATCGGCAGGCAAGGTGGAGCCAACAACATTGCCCAAGTGGGTAATGCCGCTGGCATAGGGTAAGGCAGATGTAATGAGATATCGTTTATTCATACAGGACGATGTCCGTAGCTACACGAGTTGCGGTCTTATCATCGACCAGCAAACGGATGAGCGCCAAGGCAAACTCGAAGGCCGTTCCTGCTCCGCGGCTGGTAACCACGCCGGCATCGGAGACAACGCGCTCCAACGAATACGCGTAATGTTTGAGATCAGCTTCGATGGATGGATGCGACGTGACTTGTTGGCCTGCCTTCAACATGCCGAACTCGTGCAGAACACGCGGAGCTGCACAGATAGCACCGATCACGGCTTTCTTCTTCTTGAGTCGAGCGATAATGGTGGCAAGCGCTGAATTGGCAATGAAGTTCTCGACACCTTGCGCACCACCGGGTAGGATCACGGCTGAGAACTCGTCATCGTCTGCAATGTCATCAAGTGCGATGTCGGGAATGATACGGATACCGCGCGAACACGTGACCATGTCGCCGTCTCCGGCAACAACAACATCCAGCCCCGCACGGCGGAGCATGTCGATGAGGATCACGGCTTCCATTTCTTCGGTGCCGTTGGCGATGGGTACTAATACAGGCATGTTAAACGGCTAGTGTGCTAGTGTGCTAGTATGCTAGTATTCGGTTATTCGGTTATTCGAAAGTTCTGGTCTCATGATCTTGCCCCCTTCATGTCCGGCGATGCCGGCATAGATGCAGGCGATGATGGACGTAATGAGGAAGGCGGTGAAGACGAGACGTTGAACGTTTGGGGTCGCAGGTTTGCCAAACAGATGCACGAGTGCAAGAAGAAGAGCGATCGACATCAACGTCATCGTTGTTTCTGCTGCTTCTTCATGCTCGTGGATCTGGTCGTGCGAGACGCCGGCCATGTGCTCCACGCGCTCTTCAGCTTGTTCACCTGAAAAGTTAGCCGGGAACACCGTGATGCCCGCTGCGACGAACAAGATCAAGCCGGTTCGTTTGACGGTGTCGTTCTTAAGAACCAACGCCACGAGGACGATGCCTACGGCAAGGATGGTGCCGATGATCGGCACGTGATTGATCACGAGATGTCCAAGTACGGGGTCCATCATCATTCCCATTCAATGGTGGCAGGGGGCTTGGAGGAGATGTCGTACACAACACGATTGATGCCGCGTACTTCGTTGATGATACGATTGCTCATGCGAGCGAGCACATCATACGGCATCGGATACCAATCCGCCGTCATGCCGTCGGTGCTGGTCACGGCGCGCAAGGCGCAGACGTGTTCGTAGGTGCGTTCGTCGCCC
This sequence comes from uncultured Hyphomicrobiales bacterium, assembly GCA_964467455.1. GTDB lineage: Bacteria > Bacteroidota > Ignavibacteria > Kapaibacteriales > Kapaibacteriaceae > OLB6. Next base: position 148,036 of record CAYXQJ010000005.1, read on the forward strand.
ATGACGCCAACGGTGCGAACGGGAAGCAGGACGGCGAAGGCCTGCCAGATCTCGTTGTACAGACCGGCGTTGCGAATCTCTTCGAGATAGATCTCGTCGGCTTGACGCAAGATGTCGGCGCGCTCTTTGGTGATGGCACCGGGGATGCGGATCGCAAGGCCGGGGCCGGGGAAGGGATGACGATCAACGAACCAATCGGGGATACCGAGCTGACGTCCAACGGCGCGCACCTCGTCCTTGAACAACTCACGGAAGGGCTCGATGAGCTTCAAGTTCATGCGCTCTGGTAAGCCCCCTACATTGTGATGGGTCTTGATCGTAACGGATGGACCTTTCACGCTGACGGATTCGATGACGTCGGGATAGAGTGTGCCTTGGGCAAGGAACTTTGCGTCCTTGAAATTTTTGGCTTCGACCTCGAAGAGCTCTATGAAGGCGTTGCCGATGATCTTGCGTTTCTTCTCGGGATCTTCGACGCCGTCGAGTCGGCCAAGGAACATCTCGGAGCCGTCAACAAGGTCAACGGTCATGTCGAAGTGTTCCTTGAACAACCGCACGATCTGTTCGCTTTCACCGGCGCGCATGAGGCCGCTGTCGACGTGGATGCAGTGGACCTGGTTGCCGATGGCTTTGTGTAGCAGCACGGCAGCGACGGTAGAGTCGACGCCGCCGCTGAGGGCACAGATCACGCCGCCGTCACCAACGGTGTTGCGGATGTCCTGGATGGCCGCTTCGATGAACGATCCGGCATTCCAATCAGCGGTGCAACCGCAGATATTGATGGCAAAGTTCTTGAGCAATTCTTTGCCGTTGGTGGAGTGATGCACTTCGGGATGGAACTGCACGCCCCAGATCTTGCGCTCGGGATCGCGGATGGCGCAGATCTCGGCGTTCTCTGTGTGTCCAATGCGTTCAAAGCCCGGCGGGACGGCCGTGAGATGGTCGCCATGACTCATCCAGACCTGCGTGGTGGGGCCAACATTCTTGAAGATGTCGGTCTCATCATCGATCTGTAGGATGGCGCGACCATATTCTCGGCGGGCGGCTTTATCTACCGCACCGCCGAGTTGATAGGCGATGAGCTGAAGTCCATAACAGATCCCCAACACCGGCACACCCATCTCGAACACATTGAACGACGGATGTGGCGCACCATCGGCATAGACACTCTGTGGTCCACCCGAGAGGATGATCCCCTGCGGTTGTAAACCTTCCAGCGTCTCTCGCGAGATGTTGAACGGATGGATCTCCGCATACACGCCGATCTCACGCACCTTGCGGGCAATGAGCTGCGTGAACTGCGAACCAAAGTCGAGGATGATGAGGCGAGAGGTGTGGGTCATGAACTGTGTTGTCGAACTGCGTTGTTCAACTTCGTTGTCGAATTCCATTGTCTAGCTACGCTGTCGAACTTCGTTGTTCAACTTCGTTGTCGAACTGCGTTGTCCAATTTCATTGTCTAGCTACGCTGTCGAACTGCGTTGTTCAACTACGTTGTTTAACTTCATTGTTACATCGTAGATAGACAACGAAGTTTAACAATGAAATTGGACAACGAAGTTTAACAATGAAATTGGACAACGCAGTTCGACAATGAAATTGGACAACGAAGTTCGACAGCGTAGCTAGACAACGAAGTTGATCAACGCAGTTATAGATTCGATAGGTTGAACAGATAGTTGATACCGATGCCGCCTGAGACAACATTGGGGTTGTAGTCAGAATCGAGCTCGTTGTTTGTGAAGTAGTCCGGCTGGTACATACCGGTAAGCATGTAGCCGGCGCGGAGAACGATGTTGAGTTCGCCGGCGTCGCTTCTCATTGCGCGGATCATGCCGCCCAAACGGATCTCCACGGAAGGACCGTTGAGGTCCTGCGGCGTGACTTCGAAGAACGGAATGTCATTACCCGAGACCGTTTGCGCCGTATATCCGCTTGGGAAGCCGAAGGCGAAGTTGAGGGTGAAGCCGCTGAAGAACAGACCCGGCGAGAGGGAGATGTATTGGGGCTTGTAGACGATCGTGTTATCGTCGTTCGCAACATCCTCATCTTCCGGACGCATGCGGAACGAATACGTGGCGTACTCGGCATCGAACAACAGACCCAGCGACGACTCCTTGTCGAACATCCACTTGAACGTCAGTCCGATGTCCGGAATGCCGTTAAAGTTGAAACCCGTCTTTGTGCCTTCAGGGATGTTACCGGCATTGGTGCCGCCCTTGAACACGACCGATGGTCCGAGATAGATGTTCTGTGCGAACATCGTCGTGGTCATCACGGCGACCACCGAAAGTAGTACGAGAACTCTCTTCATCACGCTCTCCTCAACATTGAATGGATGGATGGATCACTCTTCAACATATTCAAGGTCCTTCCCGTACGTCTCGCGCAGGAAGAACCATCCTAACAACGCTAACACCATGGTGGCGATGCCGATATAGACGGCACTCTCGATCATCGGTACTCCGTCCTTGCGGAGCCAACCAAAGATCAACAATGCCGGCGCCAGCGCACCACGTACAAAGTTCGGTACTGTAGTGGCAACCGTAGCACGAAGATTCGTCCCAAATTGTTCAGCGGCCGTGGTGACGAAGACGGCCCAATAGCCAACCGCAAATCCTAACAGGCCCGTTTGCAGATACGTCAGCTCTGCCGACTTGGAGGGGGCAAGCAGATACCACGTGATCATCACCGTGGTCAGCGCCAGGAAGATCAAGACCGTCCGCTTCCGACTCTTCAGCCACTGCGAGATCAGACCGCTGACCAGGTCTCCGGCGGCCAACCCGACATAGGCGAACATGACGGCCTTGCCGGCCACGACATTCGCCATCGAACCCGAGGCCTTGGTGAACTCCGGCGAGAAGGTCACCAGAATGCCGATCACATACCATACCGGCACGCCGATCGCCACAGCGCTGAGATAGATCAATAGCCGCTTGGGATGGAAGACCATCATCAAATTGCCACGCTTGACGGCTTTGGAGCCCATGCGCTCGAACATGCCCGACTCGTGCACCCGCACCCGCATCACCAGCAGGGCCAGGCCCATCACGCCGCCGGCAATGAAGGCCGCACGCCAGTCAAACAGACTGTGGACGAAGTAGGCCGCCACCGCCCCCAGAATGCCCATAGAGGCCACCAGCGTGGTCCCATAGCCCCGACTGTGCTTCGGCATGATCTCGGCCACCAGCGTGATCGCCACGCCCAATTCTCCGGCCAAGCCGATCCCGGACAGGAACCGGAAGATGGCATAGACCTCTACGCTGCCAACAAAGGCGTTGGCGATGTTCATGATCGAATACAACAGGATCGATCCAAGCAGCACCGACAGCCGCCCGCGCTTATCGGCCAAGACACCGAACAACATGCCCCCTATCAACATCCCGATCATCTGGGCGTTGAGGATAAGCTCCGATGCCGATTGCATGGCCTCTCCATAGACGCCGATGGCGGCAAGGGAGTCGGGACGGACAATGGAGAAGAGGATCAGATCGTAGATATCAACGAAGTAGCCCAGACCGCAGACAACCACCGTCAACCAGACATTGGCCGGTGTTGTTGATCCATCTCTTGAAAGGGGGCGAGCGGTCATTCGGGACGATCCAGCAGATCTTGTGGACCAAACATTGACGGCAGGAGGCTGTCAAGCACCCACTCGGCGCGGTCGTCCGTCAGCGTGACGGAGACGATGCGCATCTGCGGGTTGCATTCGGCCAACACCTGGCGGCAGGCACCGCAGGGAGCCGTTGGATGGGCGGCATCCGTGACGACCACACAGGTCGTGATGCGTCGGTTCCCCGACGCCGTGGCTGCAGTGAGTGCTGCACGTTCGGCGCATTGAGTAAGCCCATAGGAGGCATTCTCCATATTACACCCAACGTGCAGCCCACCGTCCTCATCGATAAGCGCAGCACCAACCAGAAATCCGGAGTACGGCGCATAGGCACGTTCTCGTACCATACGCGCTGCGTGGATGGCCTGGTTCAAGAGTTCTTCGTCCATGTATGTGCTGTGCTTGCTACCTTGCATGCATGCCTGTGCTCAAAGATACCACACGGATCCGCACCCTCTTGCTGCGATGGTATCGTAAGACCGCACGCTCGTTTCCCTGGCGTGTTGCCGATGTAGATCCCTACGTGGTCTTCGTCTCGGAGATCATGCTTCAGCAGACGCAAGCACCGCGCGTAGCTGAACTGCTACCGGCATTCTTGGCACAGTTCCCCACCTTCTCAGCACTGGCATCGGCAACAAATGCCTCGATGATCATGGCATGGAAGGGGCTGGGCTATAACAACCGCGCCCTCCGTCTGCGAGATGCCGCACGGATGATCGTGCATGAATACGATGGCATCCTCCCGCGCGACGTCGACACGTTACGCACGCTGCCCGGCATCGGACCCTATGCGTCGGCGGCGATCTCCACCTTCGCCTTCAACACCTATACCGTCGTTCTCGACGTGAATGTGCGGCGTGTCTACTCTCGTCTCGCAACAAAACAACCCGACACATCGGTCATCTTATCCGACGCTGAACTGCAGCAGTTTGGCGCTTCGTTGATCCCGCGCCGCAGCTCGGCCGAGTGGCATCACGCCGTCATGGATCTGGGCGCGACGATCTGCAAAGCGCGCACCGTGAATTGTGCCGCCTGCCCCCTGAGTTCGATGTGCCCATCAACAGGTCTGCGCTCTAACGACGACGTACCGTCGCCGCGATCTCGCAAACAACAACGCGAACCCATGTTCCGCGGCGAACCACGCCGCCTGTGGCGAGGACGCATCGTGCAAGCACTGCGCGATCACCATCAACTATCCACCACCAACCTCTTAGACATCGTCTTCGGTCCCGTCACGTCAGAAGAGCAACAGGCCATCGACCAAATGCTCAACGCACTTCAACGCGACAACATCCTCACGAGACACGGAGAGAATAACCGATTAACCGAATAACCGATTAACCGAATAACCGAATAACCGAATGTCATTCCGAACCGAAGCCCCGAGCGAAGCGAGGGGGAAGTGAGGAACGATTAACCGAATAACCGAATAACCGAATGTCATTCCGAACCGAAGCCCCGAGCGAAGCAAGGGGGGAAGTGAGGAACGAATAACCGAATGTCATTCCGAACCGAAGCCCCGAGCGAAGCGAGGGGGAAGTG
>CAYXQJ010000005.1:153290-168896 GCA_964467455.1 uncultured Hyphomicrobiales bacterium
ATTCCGAACCGAAGCCCCGAGCGAAGCGAGGGGGAAGTGAGGAACGATTAACCGACTAGCAGACTAACCGACTAGCAGACTAACCGACTAGAACGTATATGACAACCCTGCCGAGAAGATGTTGAACCGGCTCACGCTATAGTCCACCGCCAAGCGCATCGGGCCGAAGAACACCGACGCACCGATGGTCCACTTGAAGTTGGTGTTGTCTACTGTTACAACGCTGGTCTGCGGGTTCTGATCTCCCGGCTGTTCTTCCGTCGGCACTGCCGGCTCACCCGGTGGCGGCGTAGGAAGCAGTCCCAACGCGATCTGCACTTCCTGCGGAAGAACATAGGTGTAGGTGGAGGTGACGTCGATGTATTCGTAGTTGAAGCCCGTATAGATGGCCACACGCTCCCACAGCTCCTTGCTGAGGTGAATGTTGCCTGACCAGATCGTGGCTGATGCTTCGAGCTTTGATTCGGTAAAGCCGACGGTGTTGGTGAGGTTCGTTCCCTGATACACAGCTTGTATTGCGGCATCAAACCAACGTTCCGGGAAGTACTGAGAGATCGAGTGTTTTAGTCCGAAACCCCAGAAGGAGAACTTGCCAACGTTCTTGTCGAACTCCACCGGCGGTACAAAACGGATCAACGCCTCCGTGCCCCACAACGAGCCGATCTCGAACTGTGGCACCGCTGCGATCAAGAACGACATGTCGACGCCCGGCGGCAGGGTGAGATACGGCGGTAGTGCCAGCGCACCAAGCAAAGAGTCGAGGACATTCTGGGTTGCCGTATCCAACAGTCGATACTCAGGACGGTTCTCCAAAATGTTCTGCAGGTCTTCATTACTTGGCAGCCCAAGCTCGTTGTTCGGTATGTTTCCAAACAACGTCGCCGCCGTGCCGGGAATGTTGAAGTATCCCGAATCCAACGCATCGCGGAACAGCTCGTACATCACCATCGTGACCAGACCCAACGTGTCTTCATAGTTCGGGTTGATCGTGTACTTCGGTCCGTCCGGACCAATGCTGATGCTGCCGTACTTCGGTAACTCATTCGCCACACTTACATGCGGTCCAAAATCGAGTGATGGCGTGAACGTGCGCATGTCATCGTTGATCACACCGTGCATGCCGTTCACACTCACCTTGATGTACGGTGTCTCGACCTCTTTCGGCACATAGGCATGATCATAGAACCGCGCATTCGACGTTGCGTTGATGGCCGTCACCATCGGCTGCACATACGGCACCGCATTGCTCTGAAAGAGATCCTTGGAGATCGCCCGCGTAAGATCTACGGCCAGCGGATCCCAAAGCTCCTGCGCTTGCGCGCCGAAGCTTACAAGAACCGCGCAGACCAGTACGGTCACGCCACGGCGTGACCCAACTGCATTACACATCATTTCAGCAGCTTCCGACTGATGATCAGATACAACGGCACGGCGATCGCCAACACCACAACGATCTGGATGAGCGTGAAGGCAATGGTGAACGCCATCCCCAATATCCACCACAACACCTTGAGAAGGATATAGCCCCCTACAAGAGCAAGAGCGATGGCAAGGATCTTTTTGATGTTCATGAGCGACCTTTCTCGACAAGGGTATCCAAGATGTGTGCCAATTGTTTGGCAGATTCACGACGCTCGTACTTCTTCACGGCCTCTGCGTCTACGGTGGCGATGGGTTCGTTGCGCTCCCACCGACGATATGCCGTTAGTAGATCTTCGGCAATGCCTTCTACATCGGCCTGTTGACGGGAGAAGCCCGCCCGCGTCTCGTGAATGAGATGCTCGATCGCACTGTTCGATGGCGCCAACGCTAGAATAGGACGTCCCACACCAAGGTATTCATAGACCTTGCCGGGAACGATCTCGGCGCTCTCCTTGGCATCATCTACGATCAACAACGACATCTCCGATCGCATCAGATGGGCAATGCTCTCACTGTGCGGTACGTAGTCGATCGTTTGCACACTCGAAGCGAACGTCGTCTTCTCCAGCATCTCCTGCACTTCGGTGCCAAACCGTCCTACACATCGCAACACGATCTGCGACGGACTCAACTGTCCGCGTTGTTCAAGCATCTCCAATGCTGCAAGCAGTGCCTTCGGCGTCCGACGTCCGTACATCGAACCCGTATAGGTGATCGTGAACCGTTCATTGCGTTGATACTCGACGTTCGGCAGATCGGCCGAATCATAGCCGTTTGGTACGTGATGGAATTTGGTAAGGGGCAGGTTGGGTACCTTCCCATGGGCATCGTCAATGATACCCTGCCAAGCACATTCAACGGCATCGGCTTCCGTGAACACCGATCGTTCCAATGCACGATCGATCATCGCCGGCAAGAACCAACGATCCGGCGTAGTGAGAAATCCCGTCCACGGATCTCGAAATCCCGCCACCCACGGCAGCGACGTCTTGCGCTTGAGCGCACGGCCGATCAAAGCACAGGTGTAGGGAGGAGAGGAGGTGTAGATGGCGTCGACCTTCAACTGGTCTATGGTCTGTAGTCCTTGGTTGGTAGCAGAACGCAGCCAGCCGATGCGGGCATCGGGGATGAAGAAGGTGGCACGGATGAATTCGGAGAGTTGTTCCTTCCAGCCGCGGCGTTGGTCGGAGGATTTGTTGACGTTGACGTCAACAGCAGCCCCCTTCCGACCCATGAAGCGTCGGTAGATATCGTAGGGTTCAAGGATGGGTACGCGGATCACGGTCACGTCGGATGGGATCTTTGCCAACAGAGACTCATCACGTGCGGGAAAATCCCCGTTCTCGACGGTGAGGACGATGGGTTGCCAGCCGAAGTCGCGTAAGTACGTGACGTGTTTGAGCACACGTTGCACTCCCGGGCCACCACCCGGAGGAAAGTGATAGGCAACAACGAGGACGCGCTTCATTGCGGCTTTCGGAAGACGAAGGCCGTTTCCATGGCCAAGGCCCGCAGTGGAGCCAGGCCTTTGAGCGGCGTGAGTTCGAGCGTGGGGATGTTGCGCTGATACTTCCAACGGAAGACCGGACGCAAGCCGAAGTAGCGTTCATCAACGATCGTCATGCCGGCGGAGAGCGCTGCCTGCTTGATACCGTCGGATGAACAGCGGATGCGGTGGAGCCGACGCAGTTCTTCTTGGTTGACGGGATCGCCGTTGTCGATCATCGAAAAGAACAACCGCTTCGGCAACAGATGCACGAAGGGCAGATTACCCAGCGTGGTATCGAGCAGCTGCTGATGTCCGCCATACGGCGACGTGTACGGTGGGAAGGTGATCAGGATCACACCGCCGGGCTTCATGATGCGGGCGATGTTCTTCAACGCAATGCGCGGATCATCGAGGTGTTCGATCACATCGCGCAATAACACAACGTCAAAACGTTCGCGCCAGACCTCGGGGATCTCGTCCATGATCACGTCATGATGTGCAAAGGTCACATCGAAGCCGAAGTCTTTAGCGATCGGCGCTGAGATCTGGTCGAGCAGCGGACCAAGGATGTCGGTGCCGAGCGCATAGCTCGTTCCGCGCTCGACGAAGGCATCCAACACGCCCCCTTCCGCACAACCGATCTCACACACGGCAGGATGTGCGGGAAGGACCTTGAGCTGTTCGAGCCACGGGATGAGTGTGTGTACGGCAAGACGGTACTGCATGCGGAAATTCCGCTTGGTGCGCGGGATCCACTGCGACTGTTGTTCGATGCGATCTGCTAGGTCCATAACGCCTCAAAGATACCACTGCCTGCGCCCGTATCTTTGCGCCGAATGACGTACTCCATCATTGTGGCCGTCTACAACCGGCCGGACGAACTTGAAGAGTTGCTTGAGAGTCTTACCAAGCAGACCATGACCGATTTCGAGGTCGTGATCGTGGAAGATGGCTCATCCGTACCCGCCAAGGACGTCTGCGACCGCTATGCGGATCGCCTCCGGTTGCAGTACTTCGCCAAGCCCAACAGCGGTCCCGGCACCAGCCGCAACTACGGCTGTGAACGTGCCCGCGGCGATGTCTTCATCTTCCTTGATTCCGACGTCACCGTATCGCCAACGTACCTCGCTGCCGTCGATGCCGGACGTAAGCGTGATCTCCTGGAGGCCTTTGGCGGGCCCGATCGCGAACACGCCTCGTTCAGCCCGATTCAGAAGGCCATCAGCTACTCCATGACGTCGGTGCTCACCACCGGTGGTATCCGTGGCAGCAAACGTCGCGTAGGCGGTGCCTTCCATCCCCGCTCGTTCAACATGGGCATTTCGCGGGCCGTATACCAAGCAACCGGTGGGTTCTCCACCCTGCGCTTCGGTGAAGACGTCGACTTCAGCTTGCGCATCATCGCAGCGGGTTTTCGTACCGGGTTGATCCACGAAGCATGGGTCTATCACAAGCGTCGTACCGACTTCAAGAAGTTCTTCAAGCAAGTGCACAACTCCGGCATCGCCCGCATCAACCTCTCGTTGCGTCATCCCGGCTCGCTGAAGCTCACGCACTTCTTCCCTGCCTCTGTCACGGCCTACATCGTCATTGCCGTGTTCTATACGGCCTTCGTGCCACTCGGCTGGGTCACGTTGCTGCCGTTGGCTGCCTACTTCACGGCCATCATGCTTGATGCATCGATCCGCGGTCGATCGCTTTGGATCGGCATGTTAAGTGTTGTGGCCAGTCTTGTGCAGCTCGTTGGCTATGGCACGGGCTTCGTCCGCGGCATCATTTGGCGTATGATCCTCAACAAGCCCGAGCAGCACGCATTCGAGAAGACGTTCTATTCCTGAACGTTCTCGTGCTGAACAACGGCATTGAAGATCGTCTCCGGCCGCAGGTAGTTCATGCACCGATATTCCGGATTCGTACAGTCGTGTTGAAAGAAACACGTACACGTCTTCTCCGGTTCGATCAGCACTCCGCGTCCGTACAGTTCGAACTCGTGCTTGTTGAAGATGTTGTTCATCAACACTACGCGCTTCTTCAGCGCAATGGCTACGTGCAAGGCCATCGTGACCGCCGTGACCACTACATCGCACGTGTTCACGATAGACGGGAAGACTGCTAGCGGAAACGTTCCTTCATAGAGGGCACCGGTTCGTTCTTTCAGCATCACGTTGCGCTCGTGTTCTGCCGGCCCACCGAGAAGGAGTACACGATGCCCAGCCCCCTTCAACATTTCGATCAACGATATCCATGATTCGATCGGCCATTCACGGGCGATCCACCGTTCACCGCAGCCGGTGTTGAGGCCAACCACCGATCCACGTCCTTCAGGGATGGTAAGGGGCGAGGGGCCCGGTGCATCCATCACATACTCTTGACGTTGGTACGTTAGGCCGCAGAGCTCGATGATCTCTTGGGGATAGGAGACGGTGTTCGCTTTGTTGACGTCGTCAAACACACCGGTGATGAACTTGTGTTGGGCAAGTTCGTTGACCGGACCCGGGAGTCCATCAACAAGTGTGAAGCCGAAGTGCTCTGTTGCGTTGATCGAAGACATCAGCGCACAAGCGTGCAGGTCTTTGTCGAGGTTGATGGCAACGTCGAACGGAACATGCTGTACGGTGAGGACATTGTCTGCCGTGTAGTGCAGGCGTTTCTCCACCGATGATGGAACGACCTCAGGGGTTTGTGTGAGCCACCAGATCTCGTGGTTGGGATATTTCTCGCGCAGTGGTGCCAGAAGGACCGACGTGCGGATCACATCGCCGGTGGCGCCCAGCTTGATGATCAGGATACGTCCGCTACGCTGTTGGTAGTACGAACAATCGTCACAGCGTACGCCGTGAAGTTTATGTGGTTTGCAGGGAATGTCGCCGCGCGCGTGAAGGCAATCGGTCTTGAGCGACACGCTCGTGAACCGACTCATATCCGAACCTGGATCATGAACGTAAAGTTGAGGTTCATCACAACGCTTTCATACGCTTCGTTAAGGGGCGTTGGCGTTAAGAGCTCACCTCTACCTCGATCTTCCGGATTCTCAGCTGTAGTTGGCCGCATGTCGCGTCCGATCAGGTTCATCGCTCCCCAGCCAACGCTTGTGTTGAGGAAGACCGGGTAATAGATCTCCCCTTCAATACCGATACGGGCCATGGCGCCCATTCGAGTTGCTGCTTCTTTACCATTGAACGTAGTGTCTTGGCTGAGTAACTCGCCTTGACTGTTGATCGTCTGCGTGAAGAAGTAGATCGAGTTTGGTGCAACATGGGTGACGCGAGCTTCAACACCGATGTAGGCACGTGCATAGGCCAAGGGAAACTCTACAAAGGACCATTCAAAGCCAACACTACCGGAATAGACGTCGACATCGTGACGGACGAGCACCTTCGTATTCGTACCTGTTAGTGATTGTGCACCGGACATTTGCCAAAGGTCGATCCCAAACGGAATACGAAACATCTTTTGCTTGTCGAGGTCGGCAAATCCCTTGATGCCCCAGCCCATTTGCATACCGTCGAGACCACCGCCAAAGCCGGCCGACGTATCTGTTCCATCACCGGTTCCGGTGATCCGATATGTTGCCGGGTTGTCGTTTGTGATCCAGCTCGTGGAGAGTCCACCGGCCACACGAAAGCGCAGCTGTGCTGATGCGCTTCCGGCAACAAGCAGAAGGAAGAATGTTAGGACGAAGAGGCGTTGAATCATGATCATGGCAAACGTTCTCGGATACTATAACGCTCGGCTTGCAAGTTGTTCTTCACGATCAGTTCGCCGATCAGTCCGATCGAGATCAACTGGACGCCGACGATGATCATGGCGATGCCGAAGAGGGCTAGTGGACGTTGGCTTAGTGACGTCATATTCAAGAACCATTCGATCGCCAGCCATGTATCGGTCACCAATCCGATCAAGACGAACAACGAACCCACGGCACCGAAGAAATGCAGTGGACGTTTGACGTAGCGAGTTGTGAACATCACGGTCAAGAGATCGAGGAATCCCTTGAGGAACCGACTCATTCCAAACTTCGAAACGCCGAACTTTCGTGGATGATGCTGAACGGGGATCTCTGTTACTCGAAAACCCTCCCAATGCGCTAACGCAGGGATGTAGCGGTGCATTTCACCATACACCTGGACGGTCTTTACCACATCACGACGATAGGCCTTGAGGCCGCAGTTGAAGTCATGCAGGCGGATGCCGCTCATCATCGACGTCGTGCGGTTGAAGAGCTTTGACGGAACGGTCTTATGCCACGGATCGTAGCGTTTGCGCTTCCATCCCGACACGAGGTCGTAGCCTTCATCAAGTTTTGCGATCAGTGCGGGGATCTCGTTCGGATCATCTTGCAGATCCGCATCCATTGTGATCACAATGTCGCCGTCTGCCTCGGCAAAACCAACTGCCAGAGCAGCTGACTTACCATGATTCCGACGAAAGCGAATGGCCGTAAAGCGGGGATTAGATGCGTTGATACGTGCGATCTCATCAAACGAACCGTCAGTGGATCCATCGTCGATGAAGAGAACGGTCCACTTGTTCGGCGAAACACGGTCCAGCACTTCTCGCAAACGTTGTGACAGCTCGCCGAGGGATTCTACCTCATTGAGCAATGGAATGACGACCGTGATCGATCCATCGATCCGGGAAGAACCACCTTGTGGACGGCGTTCATCGCGTGACGGACGCCGCCAATTGCGCCGTCCTCCACTACGGTTGCCCTGCCTGCGTTCCGGTTGTCCTTGTGTTCCTTCGCTCATACGTCGATCGACGAGGTTAGAGATGGATGAACGTTGTTGATCGTATCGAACCATGTGGATCGACCGCCATCAACACATACGCTCCGGGTTGAAGATCGACCATGGAGAGTTGAAGGGCTTCCCCTTCCGACATTGTTGCGAGAACCACCTGCCCCCTAACATCCATGATCTTGATCTGTGTGCCGGATCCCAGTCCTGCAAGATGCAATGTTTCTTGCACAGGATGAGGATAGAATTGCACATCGGCCGTGCTTGTTACTTCTTCGTGCACAGAGGTGGCGATACCGTTGTACCAGACAAGCACACGAAAACGGTCAAGTGCCGGATTATCGGTCTGGAATTTAGCCCCCGGTTCGACCTTGGTTTTGACGACATTATCGGGGAACTGCGTGTACCCGTCCGTTATGTACATGGAGTCGATGGAAGGGGGCAGAGCACCACTCCACGTGATCTCCAGTTTACCTCCGGTCCAATTGACACGCATGTCATGATCTGCGAAAGACGGAGCGCCGATCACAAACTTTCTGATCTCGATGGGGCTCAACCACAGAGCGTCGGTTGTTGGCGCAATGGTCCAGACGTAGAAGATATCGCCCGGTAGCGGGATGTTTGGGATCTCGACCTCACCAAGGTCTTTATCCAACGAGTCGGTAGCGTCTGGATGGGCGGCAACAGTGAAGTTGAACGACTTAGAACTCACCGGAGTGACGTTCTTGACTGTCAATCGGAACTCAGTACGCTGTGCAGATAGTGACACTGCGAACAGGATCCCAACCAATGCGGTTGACATTCGTTGCATGCTCATGGTCTCACACCATTGTGGTAGAACAAAAAAGGGCAGCAGGATCCCTGCTGCCCTCTTTTTCTAGTCGATCGGGGATTAGCGAACGACGGTAACCGGAGTGGTCACAACGTCGCTGCCATTCGTCACCTTGATGATGTAGCGGCCAGCGCCGTATGCAGCAGCGTTGAGGTCAACACTGTACACACCTGCTGCCTTCACTTCATCAAGAAGTGTTGCGATGCGCTCACCAACGAGGTTGAAGAGCTCAACGGTCACGTGTCCGGCATTCGGAACTGCCACGTTGACTGTAGCCGTGTTAGCAACCGGATTCGGCGTAACGGTCGCGTTCAAAGCACCGGTGGTCATTTCTTCGCCCATGAGGCGGATGCTCGGTGTAGCACCTTCGATCTTGATCGTGTTTGTACGACCAGCGTAGATGGTGCCGAGCACTTCGCCCGTGATCGGATTGACTGCGGTGTAGTTGCGGGTAGCGTTAGCGACCGTCACTGTTGCCGGGAAGTCAACACCTTGCATGCGGATGATCGGGCTAGCAGCTTCTTCAACGTAGGCGTTGTTGCTGAAGCGAACATCGAACAGGCCATTCGGCGGGAGCGGCGGGAGTTCGAAGACGTTCATCGCATCAACGGTGCCGTTTTCGGAGATGTAGAGATCTGCCGACTTGTTAGCTGCGTCATTGATCGTCACGACGGCGCTGCTGTTCATGACAGCTTGGCGGACCGAAGCGAAGTTCACGCCGGCCTTGTTGCCGGTACCAGCGACCATCTGAAGATATGCTTGACCAGAGATCTTGACCCAGTAGCCGAGACCAGGAGCGATCTCAGTGACTGCCTGATAGCCACGATCCGTGACGTAGCGGAAGAAGTCGCCTTCGATCTGCGGGAATGCACCCGAGCCATACGGCAACAGCGAAACACGTTCGGTGCTGATCGGTGTCGAGAGCGAACCGATGGTGTTCCAGCCTTCATACAGACGTGTCGGATATGTTTGATCGTCGATGCGGGTCAAACGTGAACCGGCAACAGTCTTGTCAACTTCATCAGAATACTTCACGAAGTAGCCAACGCCAGGAGCGAGGTTTGTTTCGTTGGTCTGATAGCTGTTCTGAGCAAAACGGATCGGAATGTTCAGTGCATTCTTGAAGACGTCTTTCCAGTAGGAAGAAGACGGATTCACCGGTACAGAGAGAAGATTCCAGCCCTTGTTGATGACCGGGAACTGAGCAACCTTCGGCAGCGTGTACTCGATCACAAACGCATTGATGTCGGCATCACGAATCGTGAACGAGTAGCGTGAACCACCGATGTTCGTGGCATTACGCATGTTCACATTGAAGCGTGAACCGTTCAGAGTGTCGCGAATAAAGAGTTCCGAACCAGGCGTGAAGTCATCTGTGTCCCACGAAACAACGATCGGATAGTTCAGTGCATTACCTGCGTCGAAGCGGCAATAGTACAGGATCGTCGTGTCAGAGTAGATGTCACGGATGTCACGTGAAGCAGCCTTCGGACGTGTCGGCGTAGCAGCCCACAGATCACCAAGACCGTTTTCGTAGAGGTTCTCACCTTCGCTATTACGTGGGTACCAACGAGCACCAAAGCCTGACAGCGGATTGATGTAGACGGTCTCACCGAAGAGGGTGTCAACTTCGTTGCGAGCACGTGCACCAACACCCATTACGAGGTAAGTACGCTCGATCGGATCATCTGAGTTGCGGACTTCAAGACGAATACCTGTGGTCGGACCGGACGGTGCTTGTTGCCAGTTGTTCTGATCATCAAAGACGCTCGGTTCGAACGGATTGCGGAAGTAGATAAAGGTAACCTTGATACGAACCGGGGTCACATTGATCGAATTTGACTCAAATGTGAGATAACCGACGTAGGTACCGGCAACTTCACCACCACCATCGAGAGGCAGTTCATTCGGATCGCAGATCACGCGCATGTTGAGGTCGCGCATACCAACGGTCGGGTCGCCGTTCGGCGTTGTACCATTGGTTGTACCAAGAATACCCTTGTCCATCATCGGGATGTATCCTTCACGAACCGGGTTCGGGAATGGATTGATCTCGCCGGCGCCGCCCTTGAGGAACGACTTGAACTTGAGCCACTTGCTGTCGGACTGGACGGTGATGTCATATGCACGCGTACCGAGTACGGCGTTGATGACGTCGATGTCGCGTGTACCGATGCCGTTCACATTGTCGTCATAGTTCGAACCAGAGTCGATCGTGATCGGATCAACGATGAACCACGACGAACCATTGGAATTCTGCACGGAGTCAACAAGACGGAACTGCGGGTCAGCAACGTTCGTGAACGAAAGTTGCGGGATAAGGTCCGTCACTTCCAACCAGATCATACCCGGCTTCGACGGGCGAAGCGGATCACGGATCTGTTCAACTTGGTTTGCATCGAAATAGTAGTTGTCTACACCACCAAGGCCAGCAAACTCCGAAGGCTGCGGATCGTTCGGGAATGGGATCTCGAAGCCAACTTGGAAATCGTTGTAGAACAACGTGTCATTGGTGATGATAAGCGGCGTACGTGCGCTCACCGGATCACCAGCCGGATTGGCGATGACGCGGAACTTGAGGTACACGAGTTCGACGAATGGGCGCTGATCGCAAGGTGTTGTAATATCACCTGTTTGCGGTAGCGACTTCGGCGAAACGGCCGTGATCATGACGCGCTTACCACGAAGGCGGTTTTGGATCGGTGCGTCAATAACACTTTGATACGTCGTGTCTCGCGACACATGTGACGAGAATTCAAAGTCCTTTGCCAAACATCCCAAGGGCATGTTTTGCGTGCCGCGGTTCGGGCCATTCTTTTCAATGCCCATAAATTCAACAGCAGTGCTATCGAATTGAACCTTGAACTTGAAGCTATAGATCGGGAAAGCTTCATAGTCTGCGGTTGAACGCCAGCAGTTCTTAATGAAGACCGGCACAAGCAATGTGCGTTCTCCATTCGGACCACGACGTGGTGTCCAAATACGGCCGTCAGGATAGTAGGTTGTATTCCAACCTGCTGCAGCCCCTGTCAGAGACAAGGTAGGCAACTCAGGCTTGTTCGACTGTGCGAACGCCTCAGTGCTGATCCCGATCAACGCCGCAAGAAGGAAGGCTACGCCAAGCATGGCACTTCCCCCTCTAAGAGTGAATCGACGATTCATACGAACTCCTCTAATGAGATGATCACGTGATTTCATTTCAATAACAATCTTCTCTCGACACTACTTCCAGAATGTACAGTTATCAGAAACGGTCCATTTGGAAGTTGTTCATTGGCGATCCAGACATCTTCACCTGTACTGGTAAAGTTCTTCAGAAGCGCTCCATACATAGAGTGGATCTGAATGTTTGTTGGCTGCCCATGGAGGAGCTGGATCGAGATACCAGGAGTGTGCCTCCTGATAGAGATTCCAGCTCTTTCATGGGAATCCATTTTGATCGATACATTGGGTTCGTGAGTCGCAGTGACGACGATAGTGTCTTTACCTGCCGGGTTGGTACATGCACATTGAGAGGTTGTGGATACCTGTGTCAAGGCCTGTACACTAACCGTCTGAGCCGTTGATCTTGATCGAACAGTAACATAGAACGTGTCGTTTTCTATGAGCCCCTTATCAAAGATCGAAACCGACAAACTGTCCGTTGCGAATACGATAGAGTCAGGATTGGAAATGTCTACTCGTTCAATGACAACTGCAGTAGAACCGAGAATAGACAGTGTACTAACAATTTGTTCACCTCGCAGATCATCAGACAATATTCTATGGAGTGTGAGCACGGTTGTGCTGTCATATCCACGGATTGTGTCAGGCGGTTGAGCTGCATACAACCCGAGTGCGGGGTTTTCGGTCGGTGTTGCGACGGCAAGAACGGTGTCGGTCCATTCCATCGCTATCGTTCTTCTAAATTCCTCGTTGAAGGTTGATTCCCAAGGAAACGTGAAGAACGTTTTGTCTTGGCACTCCCCAGCGAAGTTTCCTGCGATAGCAAAGAATGGCTGGTCTCCACGAACATTTCTATCGATCGTAAAGGCTCCGACCCGCATTTCGCCCGGAATTCTGAAGTTGAAGAAGGGGCTAACATCACCGAATGTCATCTGTGATGAGAGTGTACCCACCGTCAACCCGTCTGTTGGACGTATCAATGAAGTGTCGTAACCGATCGTTATGTCAAAGGACTGCAAACTATCGCTTGAGAAGATCTCGCCCATGTAGGCGTCGATCAAGAAGCGCCGCTCATTTGAACACGTGTTGATCACTCTGTAAGAGCGAACCCTTAGCGTGTCCTGAGAGAAGGCAGTGGTGCTGGCCGCCACGAGGACGGCCAGCATAACCATTGCTTTCAATTTCTTAGCGAGCAACCGTCAACTTAGTGGTCGTTGAGAAGTTGTCACCTGCAACACGAACAACATACGTGCCAGCTGCAACGCGTGCACCGCTCATGTCCGAACCATCCCAAGCGAGGGACATCGTACCGGCAGCGGCATCACCATTGAACAGCGTGTTTACGATCTTGCCGAAAACGTCGTGGATCGTGACCGTGACATTCGAAGCTGTGGGGACGGTGACAGCAAATGATGTTTCGCTTGTCATCGGATTCGGGAATGCCATTACCGACTGAGCAGCTTCCTGCTCAAGACCGGCTAGCTTCACGTTGTTCTTTTCAGCTTCGTTGAAACGGATGTTGTTGATCAAGTACGATTCCTGTTCCTTCATCGTGATGAAAGCAACCGGAGAATTCGGACCGAACGAACCATTACCAACAACCACAGCGATGCGATCGGAGTGATCGACACCGGCGTTAGCGCTTTCTGAATTCACAACAGTTACTTCAGTGATGTCAGCGTTCGTGTTGAAACGAACACCAAAGACACCATCGATCACACCGTTGAGATACACAGGAACACGAACAAGGCCGTTACCGATCGAGCTCGGAGCGCCGAAGCGTACATTGTCAGCGTATTCTACATCCGTGATCTTGCCGAAGTCAGGACCCGTTGTGTCGTTGTCGTAGATCCAAGGGAGGTACGGCAAACGACCGGACAGATATCGCATGATCAAACCTGCGTCATACTCTGTCACTTCGTAGTAGATCTGATTGAGCGAGCTCACGTCCGGAGCACGACCACCCACACCATAGAGGCCTTCGCCTTCATACATGACGCGGAGGACTTGCTTGCCAGTGAACTGATCAACGTCGATCGTACGACGCCAGATCACGACCTGACCATCTACGATCGAGTCGCCCGAGAAGTCTCTCTTCAACTTCGAGAAGTAGTAACGACCGGAGTGGTTCACGTCGCCCTGATAGGCTTGACGCTTCCAAACGGAGTCAAGTGGCTTGTTCATAACAATGGAGCGCATGATCACGCGGGCGTCGTTAGACGTTACGCGACGATTTTGGTCCATGTTTTCGTGACGCTGACCTTGAGCTGCAGACGTATCAGCATCGCCATAGCCCCACATGTCAAATGTGAGATACACGATCGAACCAAAACGAATCACAGCGTCGCTGCGGCCATTTGATGGCTGCCAAGCGGAGGTTGAATCCGTACGACGGTTTGCTCCAGGTTGCGGTGCCCAAATGAGGCCGTTCCAGAAGTCACTGATAAAGCCAGGGAAACCGCCAGTGCCTTTGATACCAACAGTTGCACCGCGCGTAACAACTACCGTGTTGGATGTGTACGGATTACCACCAACTTGACCATATGCGAATTCAATGTCGCCTTGGTAGTTCGTGGTTTGATCACCTACATACAAACGGGCTTGGAAGTTGCCAACACTTGAATTGATCGTTTGATCATTGATGTTGAGGTTCTTCCACTGAATGATGATGCACGGACGACCATTGTTGATCGGTTGGCATTGTTCATCTCGATCTGTGTCATATGCCCAAGAGATCTCAGACGGCATATAACCAGCAGCAATGTTCGTATTCGTACGGATGCGGTGGTCACCCCAGAACGGAGCGATCACGTTGTCCGGATACGACGACGAATTGATAAAAAGACCTTGCGGCTGCTTCGCCGGCACGAGCTTCGTACCGTCGAATGTTGCAAAGCCGTTCACGCTGACATAGATGCCGTTAAAGGTGCGACCGTTGAAGTTGAAGCGTACACCGGCCGGGAAGGCGATGTAGGCATAACCATCATCAAGGTCGTTGGCATTGGTCGGCGGCAACACAAATGCTGACGGCGGAAGGATGTTCTTCTTCAACCGCGATGAGTCGCACGCATCGAGATCACGATACGGACGGCCGACGACGAGTTCAGGCTGGCGGAACTGATTAAAGATCTGTTGCGCCACGCCCTCCACTGCGCCGAACGCGATCGAACAGAGCACCATTGCACCAGCAACGATTACCTGTTTCTTCATACATAACTCCACGATTACTTGCATGTTGTTTTCGTTCGAGGGGGAGGAATGGGGCCGGCTTTCACCGGCCCCGGTTTATAGCGCAATTAGCGGACGATGATCAGCTGTTGCGTCGCGGCATTGACGCCGTCAGAGACGCGAACCGTGTACATACCATTGGCAAGAGCAACACCATTTGAAGTGCCGTTCCATTCAATGTTGTGCATACCTGCTGAGAACATGTCGTTGGCGATCGTAGCGACCTTCGAACCAACGGCATCATAGATCTCCACAGCCACTTGCGAGGTTGTCGGGACATTGAAGCTGATCGTTGTGTTCGAAGAGAACGGATTCGGAGCTGTCTTGGTGATGGCAAGAACATTGGACAATGTCATGTCACCATCTTCAACACTTGTTGTGTAATCGTACACAATGATGAAGCCCTTGAGAGCATCACGCTTGATGATAAGCGTGTCACATGAGCCGTCGGTCTTGTGTTCGATGTCAGCTGCCGAGCTACCTTCGCCAGTCTTCATGTTGTAGGCGAAGTTGGCACCGTTCGAAATATCGTCACGGATGTAATACGAACCCGGATTTGATGCATCCTTTTCAGGAAGATCGGCGCGGCACCACGAAACCTTGACTGGATAGTAGGCCGAGCTTTGACCGGTTTCACCACCAGCTTGGAAACGTGCACGATAGATGGCTTCACCCGGATCCGTTGAGAACGGATAGATGTTGCGCTGTACACCGTTACGGTTCGGGATCGT
>CAYXQJ010000006.1:0-373 GCA_964467455.1 uncultured Hyphomicrobiales bacterium
GAACTGCGTTGTTCAACTGCGTTGTCTAGCTTCGCTGTCGAACTGCGTTGTTCAACTGCGTTGTCTAGCTTCGCTGTCAAACTTCGTTGTCTAGCTTCGCTGTCGAACTTCGTTGTCGAACTTCGTTGTCGAACTTCGTTGTCGAACTTCGTTGTCTGACTTCGTCGTCGCGGACTTCGATGTCGTTGGCTTCGATGTCGCGGACTTTGATGTCACAGACTTCGTCGTCGCAGACTTCGATGTCGCGGGCTTCGATGTCACAGACTTCGTCGTCGCGGACTTCGATGTCACAGACTTCGTCGTCGCGGGCTTCGATGTCGCTGACTTCGTCGTCGCGGACTTTGATGTAGCAGAATTCGTCGTCGCGGACTTC